>NZ_JAGYPE020000051.1 GCF_018343545.2 Neobacillus citreus
CTAAATCTCATTTTTACGTGTCCACTTTTTAGACTAACCTCAATTGGCCCCTTTTTTTACACGGGTTTTGGTCTTATAAACCTTTTATAAGACCAATTGGCCCCTTTTCCACATGGGTTTTGGTCTTATGAACCTTTTATAAGACCATTTGAGCTTCCCTTTGTACGGGTTGTGGTCCTATGAATCTTTCTAAATCACTTCATCCGTATGCGTAATCTTGATATCTCTAATTATCCTAAATTCTACCTTTACAATTGGGGCATTTTCTTCATCTTCCAATTCAACGGCAGGGTTTAATACGGTTGTTTCATTTGTTTCTATTAAAACCTCCGTGCCGCTTTCCAAGACTTCGGTCCCTGAATCCAATACTTCGGTTCCTGAATCCAGCAACACTACACCAGGCTCAAATGCCTCTGTACTTTCGTACAGCACCTCCGTACTGCTCTCAAGAAGGACCTCGGTTTCATTTAAAAGGACAGCCGTACCTTCTGGTAGATGTTCATCTGCCTGGAAAAGCACCTCCGTCCCGGCATTCGCCAGCACTTCGGTTGCTTCAGAGGAGCCACTCTCGAAAACTCTAGGATCTACTTTTCCAGTAAAACCCGTGTTTATAGTATTAAACTCGGTGCCAGTACTTACCGTATTCCCTCTAGCCATCCCAGTAAATCCAGGGCTAACAGTATCCCCCGGCCTCGCCGTACCACCAGACGTGTTCCCGTTCATGACCGTATTTCCCGTATTTCCGGTCCTGCCTGTATTCCCAGTCCGCCCCGTCCACAGCCTGCGAACCCCGACCGGCTCCGTCAACGACCCGCGGTCGAGATTAAAGGCATCCGGCTGGTGGCGCTTGCTGCCTGTCATCTTGTTTCGTTCGCGGATTTCCTCAATCTGCCTGGCGGCGGTTCGACCAGACAAATCGCCGATAATGGCCAAAATGTTCATTTTGAAAAATAAAAACACGGTCACAATGAACAATACGGCGGCGAGGGAATATCCGACGATGGAAATGATTTGCCATGCTGTTGCTCCCATGTTCCTCACCCCCTATTCCTTCCGAAAAGCGTTATCAACAGCTTTTTCGGTGAGGGCAAAGCGGTCGACAACGTCATTCTTAATTGTTTCCGTCTTCTCTGCGGTGACCTCGACATCCTTGGTACTCTGCTTGACGGCCTCTGTCACCGCACGAAGGTCGCTTTCCTTCACGCCATCCAATTTAAACTTTCGGGCATAGGTTTCAATCGAATACATCGTCAATTTATAGAGTTCAAGTTTTACAATTTCACTCTCTTCTGGGCTTTTATCAACCATTTTAATCAGCCCCTTGATGTTTTCCCAATACGGCTTGTATTTGCCTTTGTCCGAAGCCTCTTCGATGTGGAGGGTGATATTCTGGTTAAAACGGCCGATATCGCGGTAAATGACGGCCATCTCGTAATAATCGTTTTTTTTCGAGCCGTACTGGACGGCATCCTCGAACCATTGGATGGAGCTTTTCATTCTCGTAATCTGATTGTCGCTATTTTCACTTTTTCCATAGTCGTAGTAATACCAATACATTTTTCCGACTTCAAAAGCGAGGTCCGGATACTCTGGATTGTCGCGAAACTCGATAAGGTGGGCGTTGATTTTTTTCTTAAACTGCTCCTCCTCCTCGACTGAAAAGGCAGCATCCCCCTTAAATGCGCCGAGCAATCCCAAATAGGCCTTCGTTTCAACCGGCTTAATATCGATTGCTTTTAAAAAATAATCAATCTTCGCCTTATCGGTTGCAGCCTTCTCCGCCATCTGAACCGTTTTATTGTAATCGGCATTATTCGTTTGAATATTCATCACCTGTCCAAGAATGCCAATGCCCAGGCTCAACACAGCAGCCCCCGCCAGCGCATAAAAACCGCGCAGCTTCTTCTTTTGCTTGGCGCGATAAAGGTCATCAGCCTCTTCGTAATGGTTCAGCGCATACATCAGCTCGGCACACGATTGATAACGATCATCCGGATTCAGCTGGGTGCATTTTTCAATAATCCGTTCCAAACCGCCCGACAACGAGGGGTTCCATTGGCGGATGGGGTAAAGCTCATAAGGAGGCTCGGATGGGTTGTGCCCGGTCACCAGATGATAGAGTGTTACGCCTAAGCAGTAAACGTCTGTACGGGGGTCGGTCTGTCCTTTCCCGCCGAACTGCTCCGGTGCTGCGTACCCCTTTGTCCCTAAACTCACCGTATCTGCAAGATTCTGCTCCTTGTACTCACGGGCAATCCCAAAGTCAATCAGCTTCAGATTGCCGTCCGGCTTCAGCATCACGTTTGCAGGCTTCATATCCCGATAAATAATCGGCGGATTGCAGGTATGTAAATAATCGAGCACCTCACAAAGCTGCTTCGCCCATTCAATCACCAGATCCTGGGGCTGGGCGCCATACTCCTCCATAATCTTGCTCAGAGGCTCCCCTTCGATATAATCCATGATGACAAAAATAACTTTGCCGTTGTCGATGATGTCGACAATCCGAGGCAAAGAAGGGTGGTCGAGGCGTTTAATCATGTTCGCTTCGGCGATGGCACTCTGGATAATGACCTCGTTGTTTTTGTCCCTGCCTCTTTTTTCAATCTCTTTCACGGCCCACTGCTTGTTGAGGCGTTTGTCCATGGCCAGGTACACCTTGGACATCCCGCCTTGGCCGATCTGCTTCAGTATTTCATATTTTCCATCTATAACGGATCCAATTGCTGCCACGTGAAATCCCCATCCCTACTGAATTTTTACAAGCAGCACAGTGATATTGTCTGTTTCCTGTCTTTGCTTATTAAGCTCCACTAAAGTGATTGCGTGTGTTTCCATTACCGCTTCGTCCGTCAATACCTGCGGGGAGAATGCTTGGAAAATTTCCTCCTCGGTAAGCATGTGGCGGAACCCGTCGGAACAAAGCATATAGACTTCGCCAGGGGTTGCGCGGCCATGGATAAATTCAGGCTCAACCAGCTTTGATGCCCCGATGCACTGTAGGAGGACATTTCGCCGAGGGTCAGTTTTAGCCTGCTCCGGCGTAATCGTACCCCGCTTCAGGTCTCTAGCGACCACCGTCTGGTCCTCTGTCAGGATTTCAAGCTGCCTCTCCCCGATTCGATAGACGCGCGAGTCTCCGACATGGCCAATCAGCATGAACGTGGTGTCGATGAGAAGCAGCGCAGTAATCGTCGTGCCTAGCTGGATTCTCACCCTGCGCCCATACTCGGCAATCCGTTGGTTTTGCTCTTTGATGATCCGCTCCCAGCGATACTGGATATCGTCCCAATCCTTCCGGGCAAGCTGTTCCGGAAGTTCAGTTTCAAACCACTCTGAAAACGCACGAACGACACTGGCACTGGCCACTTCCCCTTTGGAGAGTCCGCCCATCCCATCGCAAATGACAGCTAAAACGACCTCTCCCATCGATGTTTCGGCAACCTTTATAAGCAGGCTGTCCTGATTCGTCGGTTTCTTAATCCCCTTATCTGTAACTGCCGTGGATAACACTTCCATTGTCTAAACTCCTCGCCTAAATAATCGGTGCCTTGCCTTCGGACATTTCCTCTGATTTTTCCAACGGTTTTGTCCGTAGACGCAATTCCTACGGACACTTCCTCTACTTTTCCCATTGGTTTTGTCCGTAGACGCCAAACAGTCTATATATAAAAAGTAAAGTCCTCATTAGCTAGGCGCAGCTTTGTACCTGAAAAGATTTCAATCTCCTTCATAACCGGAATCACCCGGCCATCGACATAAGTCTTGTTGGTAGAATTATTGTCGATGATATAATAGCGGCCGCCCTTTGTGATAATATCTGCATGACTGCGGCTGATGGCATTATTGCTGGAAACGAAATAATCGCAAAAGCTGCGCTCCTTGCCAATCCGAAAGGCGGGTTTGTCGACGCTGATTTCTTCCTGCGTCTTCTCCCTGACCAGATAAGGGAAGCGGGGTTCTTCGTACACATCAGCCTCAAGTACCGTTGTCCCGCCAATATCCTCAACACCCAAAACCGTCGTTCCACTGAAATGTTCCGTTTCGGATGGCACTGCCGCAAAAGGCTCTTTTGTTTCCGCAGCAGCCTTAAGCCTGCCCGCCAGCCCCTCCAAGGGCGCCCCGCACGCCGAGCAAAATTTGGCATCTTCCATACTGTTGGCCCCGCACTGCGGACATGCCTTTAATTTTTTTGAAAAATCATATTGATTGCCAAACGGATTATAGGCAATGCTCGAGGGGCGAGCTTTTTCGCTGGCCGCATTCCCGGTTTTCCCAGCTCCGGTCCCATACCCAATCCTCCCGGATTCCCGCGGACCTTCGCCCACACTGCCCGTCGAACCGGACGGCAGGTACCCCTTGTTGTCGACTGTTTTCCCCAGCAATTCAAACAATAATTTTTCAAAACCATTAATTGAAAATGGGCTATGGCTGCGGAAATATTGCAAATAGGAGGTCACATAGCCATTGTCTTCGTGTTTATTAAACACTACCCGAAAGGTAATATCGTTAAAAAAGTCAGGCACTACACTCGCGTTTTGGTTGTTGACAATCGGCCAGTAAATGCATTTGACCTCTTTCGTCCGCGGGTCGAGAAAAATCGTTTCCCAATTCAACATGAGATTGCTTACATTTAGCAAGTTTTTCTCACATTCCTTGGCAACCGCCGCAATTCTGGCCATCGTCCCCAAGAACATTTTCTTACTGACAATCCCGCTGAAATAGGATTGCAGCGTCATCATCCCCTCGACATAACACCTTAGAACGAGTCCCTTTTTCGTCTTCTCGGCCGTAACCGGCAAAAGACTGCCAGACAGTCCCGCTGCAATGCCCTTCAGTTCCCGTTCATTAATGGCCTCGGGTACAATCAGCTTGTTCACGACCAAATATTTATTTGCCTGCTGTTCAACAGTTGTTTTTCCCATAGCTATCTCCTGCTTTAAAATACTAAACTTATAAACTATTCACTCGATCAATCGCCTTTTTCTGCGCTTTTTTATATTGATCGGCCACATACCGGAGCACATCCGCGTAATCCTTGAGGCTCTTTTGCAGGTTTACGGCTGTGGAACCGGTGTTATCCAGCTCATTCCATTTGGACTGAAGCCGTTCAAAATCCTGGCCCTGCCAGCCTGCCCCAAGGGAGGCTACCTCTTGATTCGCCTGGGACATCTTTTGTTTTTGCCTATCCACATAGTCCTCCACAGCGGAAGCCGCCTTTTCAAACTCCCGGTAATCGACATCGATGAAAGAGCTCATTTTCCGTTCCTCCTATTTAAAAGAGTCTGCCAAATTTGTATTGACGGTCTCCGTCTTGTTGTAGCCGTCCGATACCTGCTGCACAAGGAATTTGGAATAGTTCTGCATCACCTGAAACCGGCTGTCTTTAAAAGCATGTTTAATAGAATGGAAACGGCCGATGACATGATCCGAAGCTCTGCTTTGCCAGCTGCCGTTCAAATGCGCGATGGCCTTCTCCATTCGTGCAAACTCAGCATCGATTTGCTGATTGATCGTGGTAATCCGGCTGGCCGTGTTTACGACCTTCGCCGTATCAATTTTTATTTGACTCATCGCTTCACTGCCCCCTTATCAGCCTTTGCCTATCCCTAATTTCGCTAAAAAGGCTTCTGATAGATTAGATGGATTTACCCTGCTTAAACTTCGCTTTGCCCTTTCACATTCCTCAATAAAATCACGGATGCGGGCCGCGGCGACTTCGCTGCCAATCCCTTTAAAATCATGGCGGAGCCCCGCTTCGATGGACTCAAGCTCGGAAATAATACTGCTTAATTCTGCTTTTGCACTGCTTAAACCGCTCATTCTTTCTCCCCCTGCCCTTAAATACTCATGATCCGATTTTCTGCTTCGTCAAAGTCGGCGGCCGTATCCCGCAAGTAATCTATGACTTTATTCATCTGCCTTTTTGTCGGCAGATTTTCTGCAATCGCCAAATGGATGATGTCAAGCAGGCCTTCTGATAGATAGAGATAATTCAATTTCGAATCGACTTCGGAAATCCGCGCTTTCACCGAATCCAGCCGATTCGCGTAAGCCCTGAGTTTATAGGTGTCAATCCGAATATGCGGCGTCGGAACAGCTTTCGGACCGGAACCAAATAGATTTTTCAAGTCGCCAAGAAAATGATTAAATTTCTCTGCCAGCATATCCCGGAATTCTGTCAGCTGTTTCTTGGTCCAGTTCGCAAATTGGGCCACCCCTTCGGCCACCCGGTCAATAATTTCCGGAATCAAGTCCGTGAACACATAGGCCGCAAACGCCGCAACTGCATCGGCAACATCACTTAGAACCTCAAATGCAATCACCGAAGCAACAAACAGTGCCACATATCCAATCGCAACAAACGCAAATTCCACCAGGGCAACGGTTGCCGCCAACAGAGCAGGGCCCGCAACGATGGCTGTGACAACGAGAGCGACTGTCACGGTTACCGCTAGAATTTTTCCGGCAGTGGTCATTTTTCCATCTTGATATAAGGCATTTTTTAGTTTCCAGCCGGCGTCAGTTATGGCAACCAAAGCAGTAGTTAAAAAAGAACCTACCGCAGGACTAATAAGGCGGTCCAAGCCTTGCGTAAATGGCGATGTAATATACTTTGAGATGATGGTGGATAAAGCATTAGGCTGGTCGGTTCGCACAATATTGCCATTTTCATCAAAGTGTACATTTTCCGTACCATGCTGAACCGCACCTTCTCCGACTAAATCGGCATAAAAATAGTTCACCCCATCGGCATGCTGCAGTATGCCGCCTACCAGAGATTGCAGAACATGATCCATTTGTACCGTACTCGTTGCCAAAGCAATTTCCTCTTTGTGCGCTTCCAAATAGTCGTTGGAGTGGCCCGGTCCATCATAGCTGATCGTTCTATCAATCCGGTCGGCCAAGCCAAGCTTTGCCGCGTAGAAGGTCGCGTGTTCCGCAAGATTTCCCCCTAACGAATGCCCGGCAAACGAAATATTGTCATACTTGTCAAAATAGCCGTCTTTTTTAAGCTCATCGATAAATCGCTGCGCATCTCTTTGTTGGTCTGTAAGCCTGCCAGAGATTAAAGCAGCATCAGCCTTGAGCCAGTCCTGCTGAATATTTTGATACTCTGAGGGCGATTCGCTGCCGCGGAAGGAGACGATTAAGCCTTTATCGGTCTCTATAACGACACCATAGAAACCTGATTGCCCAGGGTTATTTTGGTCAAACGTTTTGACAATTTTCCAATCCATCGCTTCACTAGGCAGTTGATTGATTTTACCTGCATCTAGACTGACACTTTGATCTTTACCCACGTCTTTGCCTTTAGTCAACTGATCAAAATGGCCCTGTGAATAGTTTGAGCTACCGTCCGCCTTCATTTTCAAAAGCCCCCCGACAGTATTGTCCGGGCTTTGTCCTGCACCAACAGAACCAGGAATGTTTTTGCGCGATTTGTCTTTTAGGAGTTCCAGATCCAGATAAGCGATATCGGTGGCAAACTTCAATTCTTGCTCTGTTAAAGCAGTCTTATCTGCCAATGTTATTCACCGTCCTTAGCTGTTGCCGAAGCATCGGCAAAATGATAGCCATTGGCATCCGCAACTGCGTCAAATTCTTTTACAACGTTGTAGTCAATAAACCATGAACTGGTGACATAAGGAACCTCTTTAAATTTCTTTACGCATTTGTCATATTCATCTTCCGCAATCACATGAACAGTCACTTGATAGGCGGTGTTTACCCCGGCTTGATACGCCGCAGTCAGTGCCTTTTCAAACTGTTCCGGTGATAGATCAGGCTTTTCCTTGACAATGATATCTCCTGAAAAATAGCCTGGTTTATAAGCCTTAACGTATTCTTCCAAAGAAATATCCGGATTGGTCTCCGCCGAACTGTCTGCTTCCATCGCTACTGTGTGTGTTTCACTCTCAATTCCTGCAGAAGAAAGCTCCCGAGTGATAATTTGATTGAAGGACTTGCTAATCAGACTTGGAATATAGCCATCACTCACGAGCTCTCCATCCTTTGTCGTAACCGCCTTAAATACCAAGTCCTTCTGGTCCTTTGGGTGGACATAAGTGGTAACCGTATCATTCGTCGCTGTCCCATATCGGCCGCCAATATGGGTCACTTCAAATTCCTGGTGATACTTTTTTTGGAGCAGCTTTTCGACATCGGCGGCCTGCTCTTTATCCATTTCGCTACAGCCAATCAAGCTAAAAATTGATAGTCCCATTGCGATGACACTCACCTTTTTCAATATTTTTTTCAGCATATTAATACCCACTTTCTTTGAGAAAAACCAAGTATCAGTATCTATTTCATCCGGGCGGAATTATTTTCAAAGTCAAGCTAAAGGCGATTGGCATGCCATCACCTTTAGCGTCATATTTTTTTCCGAAAATTCGTTTATTTAAAAGCGTCAGCCAAGTTAACGTTGGCTGTTTCTGTTTCAAAGTAGCCTTGGTCAACATTGACACGTAAGAACTTTACATAGTTATCAAGAATGTCGTAATAGGTTTGGAAGTACTTCGCAGAAAACTCGTCGTAAGCGGAAACAGTTGCTTGTGCTGCTTCCCCTTCCCATGTATTGGTAAGATTTTTAATCGTGCTTTGGCTGTTTTTTAATTCTTCCATCAGTTGTTGGTTCAGTCTTTCAATCGTATTCGCAATATCAGCCACCTGGGCCGTGCTTACTTTAATGGAACCTGCCATTGTTTAGTCACTCCTTCCTAGTTTGTTAGTTTTCTAACTTGAACCATATTGTTTTCTTGAGTAGCAGCGTAGTTGGCGCGCTGCGTATCAAGCGTGCGGCTTGCTGTTTGAAGCTTATCGGCCATTTGTTTTAAATCCTGGTTGAAGCCGTTGATCTGATCAACGAAAGCAAGGTTATCCTCGCCCTCCCATGCTTCACCCATTGTGTTTGCTGCCTGCATAAGCTGGGTATAGATACCTGTATAGGTTTCGGATAGTTCGGCTAATTTTTTGGATGCCGCCTCAAGCTCTTGAGGTGTGACTCTAATTCTTTTCGCCATTTGTCATTCTCCTTTCTCTTTTTGTAAAAATTTATATCAACATGAGTTTCGAACCGTTCTTGATGCCTAGTTCGGCAACTGGCATGTTAATATTGAAAATAATTCCTGTTTCAGCATCACATAAGACCTCGCTGCCTGTCGCTTTGTACTTGCCATCAGACAGGTCGCCCAGAAGGGATGACACCAGAGTGAGAACCTCGCTCATTTGGCTTTCCAACGGAATATACACTTCGTAGCTTTGAGCGGCAGCAGGAAGGAAAATCTCCACGAGTACTTTATTCATCGCTGTAATCATTCTCCTTTTGCGAGTTTAATAGCTTGACCTTGACGGCCTTCCCGTTTTGAAGGGAGTAAGCAAATTCTGCCGGCATCTCCTCGCGCATTTCGGAAGTGGTTTTGGCCGGCTTGAGCTGGAATTGCTCGGTAATGCCGCTGCCAATCCAGATACCATTTCCACTGTGAATATGTTGTTTGTACCATTTGTCAAAGGTAAGCCCGGAAAGATTCTTGGATTGTTCAGCAAAAATAACAGTCACGTTATACTTTTCGTCGCCCTTTTCCAGAATTAAGCCAAGTTTCTCAGCCCCCAGATTCGAAAGAGCATTTTTTAAAGCAGCAACCGAATTGATGATAATCACCTTTTGCTCAAATTGCGCCACTTCCCGGCCCTCTTCCAGTGCCTCTTTGAAGGTGTTGTTGCGGTAAACGACGAGATCAAAAAGATCTGCCATTATCTCCTCAAACTCTTTGGTTGTTGAATAATATTTGAAACCGGCATTGTTTTTCTCAATAAAACTTTGCTCAGCGTCAATCACAGTTATATCTAAGCCTGCCTGTTGCACCATGAACTGGGATAAATCATGGACGAACAACTCGTGTTCCCTTCCGGATGATAGAATCATATGGATATAGGATTTGCCGAACGGATAATAGTGAATTTGCAGCGAGTTCTTTTCCACGCCAATTGGAATGCTCAGACTTCCCTTTGAACCGCAATATTCAGCCAGGAATTCGTGGTCCACTTTTTCTGGCAAAATCGGAATCCTCTTAGCGGCTGTTCCTTTCCAGGCTTCCTGCAGCTTCTCGCATTCTGCTTGAATAGTTGGATATGGCACGGGTTCGGCGGTAATTTGCGCGACCTGAAATTCATAAATAGCATCCCGCTTGACGAGGCCGCGGCCTTTGAATTTCGATGGGAATAAGCCATCCGTCTTGCCAACGACCGTTGCATAATCGGCCTCATCATTTAATTGCAAGGTTACTAGCTGCTTAAAGTTCTGCAGCAGCCTGAAGCGGACAGCGCCGGTTCCAAGTGCGGTGAGGACGAAATAGATTCCATACTTTGTGCCTTCACGCGACAAGTAGGAGACTGCATCTTCCTTTTCATCATAAATCTCAGTGAATGCAGAGAAATTATGGATAGCAACGACAATCGCCGGAACTTTCTGGCCCGTTGCCTCGGCATAGGACCGGTGATCCCCGCCGTAATCGGCAAACAGCTTCTTCCGCTTTTCCACTTCGCCCTGCAGCATTTTAAACAGGTTGCTGACTTTTTCGCTTTCATACGAAAGGATGACATCGCCGACATGTGGCGCTTTTGAAAAAGCCCTCAATGTTTCCGAAGCAAAGTCTAATAGATAGAGATTGACTTCGTCCGGGGTATGCTCATGAATGAGCGAATAAACCATCGTATTTAAGAAGGTCGTCTTGCCGGTACCGGCTGCTCCGTAAATGATCGTGTTGCCTTCGTCGGTGAGCGGCAGGCGAAGCAGGCATTGCTGCTGGTGGACCGGATCGTCGTATTCGCCGATGACCGGATTAAGCTTATAGGACTCCGCTCGGCTAACGGCCTGGGCCGTTTTCCGTAAGTCAGCCTGAACGGTTTCCGATGCTGCCGCAATTTCACTGACGGCCTCTTGGAGATCAGCTGGCTTATTTTCTGGCGGCAGCCACTTACCATGATCCGCTTTGTATTTTTTCCGAATATCATCCAAGAGGATTAGCGCTGGAATTGGCTCAAGCCAGAGCGGGCGGATTTTGATTTGTTCCTCATCCGCGATATTACTTAAATATTCAGTAATCACATCAAGCTGCTTTTTCGGTTTCGCAAACAAGCTCTTCCGTTTATCGATTTTCGCCTGTTTCATCGGGCGGCCGTTTCGGTCGATGACGACAACGCTGTTATCTTTTTCCACAACCACCTTATCGGACGGATAGTATGGCGCTCCGGCCCAAGCGGACTGCCCCATTTCAAACAATTCGTTATATCCGACCTGCAGGTAAAATCGCCCTGTATCGGTAAGCTCGGCTGCATCCGGACGCTTCAGCATATCCATACTGTCGGCCCGCTCCTGTACCTTCAGGCTGACCCGGAATTTACTGTTACTCCAGATTTGGTCATCGACGACACCGCTCGGCTTCTGTGTAGCCAAAATCAAGTGGACGCCCAGGCTCCGGCCAATCCGAGCGGCGCTGACTAACTGCGTCATGAACTCCGGCTGCTGCGTTTTCAGTTCGGCAAACTCATCGGAAATGATAAACAAATGCTGAAGCGGCTCGCGGACGACTCCTTCGCGATATAGTTTTTGATATTTATAGATATCGATATTGCTCTCGCCAACCAGCTTGCTGGCCTCGGCAAAAATAGCCTGGCGGCGCTTCAATTCACTTTCGATGGACACCAGCGAGCGTTTGATCGCCGCGCCGTCCAGGTTCGTGATGATGCCGGCTGTGTGCGGCAATTTTTCAAACGATTTCGCCATCCCGCCGCCTTTGTAGTCGATTAGAATAAACGCCACCTCATGCGGGTGGTAATTTACCGCCAGCGACAGGATATAGGAAATGATAAATTCACTTTTACCCGAACCCGTCATACCGGCGACTAGGCCGTGCGGGCCGTGGAATTTTTCATGCAGGTCAAGCTTGAACAATTCGCCGAGAGTGTCGACGCCAACCGGCGCTTCCAGTGACTTCGTCGGGTCGTTGTCCTTCCAGCGGGTCAAAGCGTTTAAGTGCTCCACCTTGCCCACACCGTATAATTCCAGGAACGTGACCATTTGCGGCAGGTTAAAGGAATTGGCCAGCTCATCAAGCGGAACATTGGCCAGCTTCACGCTCAACTGGTAAGGGTCGGCACCGTTTAGGAAGATATCCGGTGTAAAAGAAGTCGTCTTCCCAGTAATATCGTTTTTGTCGAACAGCTTCCCGCTGTTTTCTTCCAGCTCCACCACCATCGAGCACTCTTTTGGCAGGTTCTTCAGTTCATCATAAAAAGTGACGACGCTGATATGCAGGTTTTCTTTCTTCGCATACACCTGCTTCAGCATCTCGGCTTTGAAGGCGAGCTCTTTGCTTAGGGCAAACACGATGTAGTACGGCTTGACATCCTCCATCTCGCTGTCATTGGTATCCGCACGGATTTCGATTTCTTTTTCGATATACGCCGAAACTTCCTTCACCTCATTGTTGTTGGTGGCAATGAAGCGGAATTTATTATCGTTGCTCCACACATGAGGGAGCCATTTTGTAAAGCCGAATTGTGCTTCCTCCTCCTGGTCATAGACGAAAATCATTTTCACTTCATCGTAGCTATATAAAGCAGCCAATTGAAAAATCAACCCTTTGGCAAACTCGATTGTCTGCTTGCGGGTGCCGATGACGCCAGAAATATGATTTTCATATAAAGATAGAGTGATTGGAATATTTTTCAAAACCTTTGGCGATTCCACCAAGGTGTACAATTCTTCCTGCAGGTTATCATCGTCAATCGAGAATTTTTTCTCCGAATAGGTAAGGTCTGCTGCAAGCAGGCCGCTGCCTGTGCCGACCCGCAATTTCAGAAAGTCGTTTTGGCCGGGGCCGCGCTCCCACAGATTGCGCTGGACATTTTCAATCCGGTTGATGCAATCGCTGATGGGAACATGATTTTCCCGGAGAATTTCCTCCTGCTTTTCCGCTTCCTCATTAAAGACGACAGCGATTCGGTCGAGATAATCCTTGTATTTTTCCTGGCGAATTTTCTCTTTTTTCCGTCTGCGCCGCATATCGAACTTTTTGGTTAGAATTGGCCAGAGGATGGTTCCAAGCAGCATGCTGCACGACATGACGATCGACGGAATCGCCCTTGAAATATCGCCGGTCGCCATCGCGTTGTTGACAGCAAAAAGCGCAGTCGCCATTGAGGCCATCCCCATCGTCATCGACGGGCCAATTACCAGCATCATCGGCATCTCTTCGCCAATCGCGTTCGGCGGCGGGGAATCGATCTTGATAACCGCTTTTTCGACATCGCGCTTAAAACGCGGCGAACGGTAAAAGTAGTCAACTTCCGGCACTTCGTACTCTTCTTCCTCATCCGGGGTTTCAACCGGTTGCGGTATGAACGGCTTTAACGCATGGGTCTTGATGGTTAGCGTTCCGTCCGGATTATTAAAAGCAACAAAATAGCTGCCGAGGATCATTTTATAACCCATTATGTATATAGTGTCGCCAATCTTTAGGGCTTTGCTTTTCACTCTTTCGCCATCGACGAAGGTTCCGTTTGAACTGTTTTGATCCTCGATGCGCCACTGGCCGTTATGAAAGGACAGCTTCGCATGGGATGCCGAGACAAAACGATTGGCCAGCACAATGTCGTTCTGCTCGGTCCGGCCGATGGTTATCTCGATATCTCGGTCAACCAAGTATTTTGTAAAAATTTGTCGGTCGTCCGTGGTGGGCTCTGTGAAAATGATCGTTTTTTGGTCCTGGGTAGAAAGCCCTAAATTATATATGCTTAACGGCTGCAAGACCGTATTTCGGATCGGCTTCCCGGTATTGTCGAGAACCTTCACATCCTTATTCGATTTTAAAATCCACTCTCCATTGACCCCTTCAATGCCGATCAGTTTTCGGGAGGATTTGCCATTGGAATCGTAGATCCAATACTGTCCCCGCACCTTTTCCGGCAAGGATATCGAGTGAATTCTCTCCTTATTAATTAACGTAACATTCATCATTCTTCTCCTTGCATGCTATCTCTGACGCTGCAAAACCAGCTTGGGATTCTCCATAATTATCCATAATCTTATTCTCACATAACTAATGTCCTACAAAAAGAGACTAAATTACCATTTTATAGGAAGGAGTTTCACGTGGGTAAGCTGAATAAAAATAAAAAACCACTTAGAGTGGTTTTTTAATCGCGCATTGCTCCTGCCTCACGGGAAGTCATGGCACCTTGTCCTGCGCTTACATCCTTTTGAATTTGTTGTTTAACTTGTTGAGCATCCGTTCCGGCAAATTCTGGTTTCATAACAGATGCTGTATTTGGTTTAGCTTGTTGATTCTGCTGCATACTAGGCCTCCTCGATTTATTGTTAACAAGTTTATTATTTGCCAAAAAAATACTTGATATGTTAGAGCATGGATATTTATAGTTTAAAGACATTTTTGTTGCTCCATAGATAAAGAAGTATTTAGAATCCCTGCACAAAGAAAACTCGCCCATACAAGGGCGAGTTCAGGTTATGATAAAGCCAACTAGTTGGTTTATTTTAAGGTATTCTGCTGGGTTTGCTCTAGGTTTACTTGTTCGGTTTCGTAGAATTCCTTCGTATATTCCGCTTGGACGGCCTGGGCGTTAAGAATGTTTTCTAATATCAATATATAATCCGTACATTTTTCCCCTTTAATGCCCAATGTTTCCGCCTCAATCCGGCCATCGGGAAAAATGCGGATTTGAAGTTTTTCCTCCATCTACCCTCTTCACTCCCTTTTTAGAAATCGATTGTCCTGCCGCCGCGGTTAAAGCGGACATCATCTGCATAACCCTGGCTGTCTGCCTTTTCCAATCCGCCGCCTGGTATAAGCACAGAGTCTTTTCCATACTCCTTGAGATCCTCCCGCGGTGTGGCTGCAACGGCACGGACGTTAGCCCACTCGCGGATTCCGCGGATTTGCTCAGCCTGGGTAACTGACAATGGCACCGTATTGGCAATCGCCCGTTCGAAATCCTCGAGGCGAATCGGCCGGTCATTAGAATAAGCCTCAAACAAGGCATCAATGACCAGATGTTCGATTTCGGCGCCGACAAAGCCGTCGCAGTTTCTTGCCAAGGTGTCCAGCACGTTATCCGTTAACTGGAAATCGCCCTTTACTTCCTCATCCTTGATGCGCTTCTGGATATGCACCTTAAGAATTTCTTTTCGCTCCCTAAGCGTCGGCAGGTCGACAAAGAAGATTTCATCGAAGCGCCCTTTCCTCATCAATTCCGGCGGCAGGCCGGAAATATTATTGGCGGTGGCGATGACAAATACAGGGCTTGTTTTTTCCTGCATCCATGTTAAAAACTGTCCGAAGATCCGTGATGAGGTCCCACTGTCCCCGCCGCTTGTGATGCCGCTGAATCCCTTTTCAATTTCGTCAATCCAGAGGATGGACGGGGAAATTGCTTCGGCGGTTTTTATCGCCTTGCGCATATTTTCTTCACTGCTGCCGACGAGTCCACTGAAGATTTTTCCCATATCGAGCCTTAAAAGTGGGAGCTGCCACATGGAACTGATCGCTTTACTGATTAAGCTTTTTCCACAGCCGGGAACACCAGTAATCAGCACCCCTTTTGGCGCAGGCAAGCCATATTTGCGGGCCGAATCGAGCCACGACTTATTCCGCTTTGAAAGCCAGCGTTTGAGGTTTTCTAGTCCGCCGACGTCTTCGATTTTTAAATCGCTGGCGATGAATTCGAGAATACCTGTTTTCTTGATGATTTGTTCCTTCTCTTGCAAGATGACATTTACATCATTGATGTCCAGCCGGCCATCCTCAACCATTGCGCGGGCAAAAGCGTTTTCTGCCTCTGACAAGGTCAGCCCTAGTGCGGCTTTTGCAAGTCGCTCTTTTTCTTCGGTGGTTAAGGAGATTTGAATCCGGCCCGTTTGCTGATTGACGCGAATCATCTCGTCGAGTACTGCCTGAATTTCTTGGAAGTTTGGCAGGTCAAAATCGACAATCGTGATGTCTTTTTGCAAATCATCTGGAATCACGAGAAACGGGGACGTAAAGATGACATTAATTGGGCTCGGGCTTTGCTTTATTTTTAATAAAATATCTCTTAGCTTCCGGATCACCTGAAAGTCGGCATGCCGCCCCTGTCCGCCGAAATAGATATGAAAGTCCTGAAGCACAATGATACTCGGTTTATCATGCTTTTCAATAAACTCGAGCACCTTCATCGGCTGTTTGCTGTCACCGATGCCGACCGACTGCCGGTTATGGTCCTGAATCCCCTTTGTGATGCTCCAGGTAAATACTTCGCGTGGTGTTTTAATCAGTTCCGAATCCTGTGCTACCGAGCGAATTAGGGATAGGACGCGGTCTTCCTCCCAGGTTTGGATATATAAATAAGGAAATCTGGCCTTCAGTAGGTTTGCCAGAAGTGTTCTCGTTCCTTTTTGTTTGACGATAGCCATGGTTCTCCTCCTTCTTTTACTTATGTATAAACAGAAAGCCGGAACTCACCCCGGCTTACCCTAGTTATTTAATAATCAATGACTCTTCCAGAATGGATATGTGTATCAGTATGGTCAGTTTCGGAGAAAATCAGACGCTGCTTCATTTTTTCCAGCGTGTGCTCCTTCAATCCCATGATTTGCGCGAACTGTTCAAAAGATTGGAAACCGCCCAATTCCTCGCGTTTGACGACGGCTTTTTTTGCTAAAATAATCCCAACTTCAGGGATAGCGGCAATTTCTTTTTCCGATGCTAGATTAATATTAATCTTCCTGATTCCTTGGTCATTGGAAAAAAGCGGCTGGATGGGCGGGGTCATTGGTGCAGCGCTTGCCTCCTGCTGGTTCGCGCGGGCCTCACTTTTCGGCTGCGGTGGCTTTTGCGTCTTGCCAAACTTCGCTTCCGCCTCCCGCCTAAGCTTCGAAACCTCTTGGTCCAGATACAATTTTTCATTGGCCTTTAACACATCTAACTGAACCAAATAGGCTGGGCGGATTTTAAAGGCGTGGATAATCGGAACAATCCACAAGGCCAGAAAAATCATCGCTTCGAATTCAGTGTAGGTTGGGATAAATGCCAGAAGGAAGATTGCCAGATAAACAAGCCCATAGATTCGCCAGCGTTTGTTTTTCACTTTGGTGCCGGCATAGAAAAATGCAATATAACTGGTCATGCCGATCGGCAGAAACGTGAAGATGATCCACCAGCTGTTCAACATCTCCCATTTCCTGCCCCTGTCTGTATATACTTTCGCCAAGTCTTGCTCCCCCTTTTATCGATTCACCAAATAGGTGAGCTGAATGGAATGATCCTCTAGCAGTTCTTCTTTTTCTAAAATCATTCCCTGTTCCTTTGCCTTTTCCAGTAAATGTTGATAGACTCGTTGCTGCAGGTAGTGGGTGTAGGAGCCCTCCACCTTCTCAATCCATTCCTCGAATGCCTTGATATCGGCTGATTTCGGGAGGACAAGCGAGTAGCTGCCCTCTTCGTTGACGATAAACGTCACTTCGTTTTCATTGTTTGTTTTTAGTGAATCGAGTGTCTCTGCTTTTCGGAACGAGCAGCTCCACTCCTCGAGCGCTTGCTGGAGAAGGGACTCATCCTTCATTCTAGTCGGAAGGACGGTATAGTCCTGATCGTTTTTTTGCGAACGGTTGGCGATTCCTTCGACAACCTCTTTTGTAACCGCAATCGCCAACGGAACCAGTACAATTTCAAGACTCATTTCGTTATCTCCTTCTTTCGTAATCTAGTTCTAGCAACATATGTAAATCGATAGGCTCCGCCATTCCGTTGGCGGATATCGTGCCGTCGGGATGGAGCCGTATTTCTAGTTTGTTGGGAATCTCACTCAGCTTTGCTTCGAGATGCTTATATACATCCGTCAAAAAGCGGTACTGCTGGTTTTTCGAACCAATCCATGGACGGCCGAGGTCATGCTGGCTTTGGATATAAGGACCGTCTATTAATAGATCCGTTTCCTTTAATAGGCTGTGCCAGCTTGAATTGGGCGACTTCAAAATTGCTTCATATTCATAGCCTGTAAACGTCACAATTGATAGGTTCAACTCTTTTATTTTTTGCGCAAGGGTGGTGAGCGCCTGGGCTTGGCTAAACGGCTCTCCTCCTAAAAAGGTGACGCCTTCTAGTTCAGGTGATGCTTCAAGAGTACGTTTGATATCTTCGTAGATTTCGTCAATATCCATTAAGCGGCCGCCGTTAGGGTCCCACGTATGCGGGTTAAAACAGCCCTCGCAGTGAATTGGGCAACCTTGAACCCAAATGCAGTATCTTAAGCCAGGGCCCTCCACCTTCGTTCTTTTTTCTATTCTCGACAGCCTTAACACAGGCATTGCCATCACCCACTTAAAAGGAAAATTCAGGTTTATTTTACCACAAGACCGTTAAGGGGGAGAAGGGCTGGGGGGAGGAATGGGTCTTTTGGCGGAGGAGGTGTTACTTCGGACAAAACTAGGGGCAAAGGAATGCAAAATGTCCGAATGACGGGCTTCTTCGGACAAAACTAGCAAAATATTAACTCGAATTGTCCGAAGTACTGGTCTCTTCGGACAAAACTAGGGGAATTTCAACAAAAATTGTCCGAAGTACCGAGCCCTTCGGACAAAATCGGAGGCAAATTAACAAAAATTGTCCGAATGTACCACTTCTTCGGACAAAATCAGCAAAATATTAACTTAAAATGTCCGTAGGACCCGCTGATATGGACAGTAACAGCCAAAAATTGCCGTGAAATCTCCCCAATCCTTTCCCAACCACTCGAGCCAGACCACTGAATAACCGCTCCAACAAAGTCATATAGTTAGAAGTAGGCAGTATTTGGGCGAGCCTTTTAAATTCGTAACAAAGGGGGGAGTTTATGTTCAAGTTTTTTTCTCGGAAGAAGAAGCAGACGAAAAGCGATGACGGAATAAACTCCCTTCTTTTAGATAAGCTGGACCGGATGATTGAGCTCCTTGAAAAGCAGCAGCAGGAACCAAACGGAAAGAGCATCCATATCGATAAAGTACAAATCGATTATCTGGAGAACATCACCTTTCAATTAGATAACATCGAAATTGATGAGCTAAGCGGGAAGCTGCTGATTGGCACGAATATTACCAGCTCTGATGATTTCGCCGCTTCGATTATCCAAAAGATTGACAAGCAGGAGCTAAAACAAGAGGCCATGTCTGAAGAAGAGGCCGCGCCCTCAAACGAAAACATTACCAAAACCTCTAAAGGCTTCCGTTTCCGCAATGGCGGCTAAAGGCAGGTTCCCCACTTCCCCCACGAAAATCTCGGCCTGCAGGTTATTCGTTTTGACGGTTATACTTCCATTAAATTTGAATTCAAATGAACAGTGCATGTATGGGTGAATTTCGCCCAACCCCCGGAAAAGTTGTGTCATTCGCCCACGCCCTGAATATGATAACGAAAAAAGAAATGGGCTGAATTCGGATGAAACTTTCGTTGGGAAAGATCAACATTACCAATATCAGCGATACATCGGGGGTGTTCTTTGGAAAAAAGAATACCCATAAACAGTTTCGCAGCGACACGACGATAAACGAAGTAATCGGGACTTTATCAGGAAATGAGAACACACTAACTCACGGCTATTGGATCAAAACCAAAGGCAGGAAGGATGAGTAATCCGTGGCATCCCCCATTTTATCGCCGACCTTTCATATCGGTAACATCAAGATTGGCAGCATTCAGGCCGCCTCCGTGTTCAGTATCGGCAACAACTTCATCGAGGATTTTAAAAGCAATAAAAAACACAATCAGGGCCTAGGCAACATTCACGGCGACCGCAACAACTTTGCCCATACGAGTGCAGGGCTGACCAATTATGAGGAAGACTCGAAGGCTAAAGCAGAGCCTGAACAGCCGGGCGCACAAACAAAAGGCCCTTAATGGATAAGGGCCTTTTTATTATATATTTTCCCGGCAAAATTCGGCTTGTTATCGTGTTCGAACATGACCCCATCAAAATACCATTACTCTATCGCATCAATTTCTACCAAATCCCAAGAGGTGACAATGGCGAGCGGTTTTTGCTGCTGCTCTCCGGTTTCCGTAATGATGACGGCCTCAAGCTTTTGATTTTTCAAGTGATATTGTTCAAAAATCTCTTCTACCTCGAAGATATCAATATCTTTGCCAACAAACTCGACACGGCGATTTCTTTTTTCAGAAAACAGCTCTTTTACTTCTACTTCGTCTATCACGATACTGTTGCCGGTTAGATGATTGGCAAACCAACCGATGATTTCCTCCGCCGTTAACAGCCACTTAAAACCGGTCTCATCATAAATAGGAAAAAGCGAAACGGATTTCTTTTGGATGACGGTTAAGATATCCTTCAGTTTTGCATTTTCATAATAGTAGAATACTGGTTTAGAAGCGATCGAATATGCCGCCTTTGGCTCTACGAGCAACTCGGCAATCAGTTCGATTTTATCGACGACAGTCTCATGCGGCTCCGCTATATAAAACCCTAATTCCACCTTGTCATGGACAATGGAGTTCCGGAGGCGGGCAAACATTTTCAAGTCATGGTAGTACTTTCGAATAATCGAGTGGCGCGGAAACCCTGACCGAAGCAAGTCGGTAAACTTATCGGATCGTTCCTCCACTATATTCCGCTGCAGCCAGGCATGTATTTGGTTAAAGGCCACTTCGAATCGTTCTGATAGTTTTTGATTTTGCAATGTTGTCATACGCGTTATCTCCTATAACGGCAGCCTTACCTGCGCGGTGGTGCCGCAGTTTCCTTTACTTTGGAAGGTGATCGTTCCGTTGTGCTGTTTGATGATTCTAAAGCAGATCATCAGGCCGAGGCCTGTCCCCTTTTCCTTGTTGCTGTAAAAAGGCTCACCAAGTCTTTTGATACGCTCCTCACTGATTCCAATTCCGTTATCGATGACCTGAAGCAGCAGCTGGTCACACTCAACCCCTACCGTGATTTTAATGAGACCTTTTCGTTTGGTATCCAGCGCATCCATACTATTTTTGCAGAGATTCAACAGCACCTGTTTGATTTGGTTGGTATCGCACATAATCGCTGGGAGATCTGGCTCTATTTCCAGCAGAATTTCCACATCCTTCAGGTGCGCCTCCGATTTGATTAAGGTCTCCACCTCTTTTAACAAAACTGGAATATTCACTTGCTTCAGCTGGATTTCTTGTGGCCTTGCCAGGGAAAGAAACTCCTTAATAATGTCCTCCACCCGGTCGAACTCGCCAAGTACCACATCAAAGTATTCGTCCCTGATGATGCCCTGCTGGAATAGCTGAATAAATCCTTTAATCGATGTCATCGGATTTCTGATTTCATGGGCAACACCGGCCGCCAGCTCGCCCACCAATGATAATTTTTCCGATTTCGATAGCAGCTCCTCTGCTCTTCTTTTCTCCGTAATATCATTGCTGGCCACCATGATATGTTCCACTTCGCCATTTTCACCAATAACTGGCGTACCGGTACATTCCAGCAGCCTCCAATCCCCATTCGCATGTAACAAGCGCAGCTCCACTTTACAAGGTGTTTTCGTCTCCAACACCTCGACGAATGTCTTCTTCATAAGGGGAGCATCTTCCGGATGAGTCAGGTGTTCATTGTTGTGTCCTATGAAAAATTCGGGTGTGTAGCCAAGAACGGTTTGATGGGACGGAGTGGCGTAGACGCAGGTTCCATCCTGATTGAATAAAGTAATCAAATCGGTCATGTTTTCCGTAATCAACCGGTACTTATTTTCACTATCATGCAAGGCTTTTTCCACTTTTCTTCTTTCCGTAATATCCACACACGAAGCGATGACCTCGACCACTTCGCCGCCCCGCTTTATCGGACTTAACGCCGCCAGATAGGTGACCCCATTGACTTCCCCTTCGTAGGAAACATGTTCTTCCCCGTCCCAAGCCCTTTGATAATAAACTTCCTTGTCTTCCGCATACTCCTTAGGTAAAAACTCTGCTAAACTCTTTCCTACCACAAGACTAGGGATAAGGCCAAGCCGATACAGCAACTCCCCATCACACAGGGTATGAATGAAACGACCATTAATTTTTTTATACTTAAAGGTCATCCCTTGTTGGAGGCGGATGGTTTCATTTAATTCTTTCCTCGCAATCCGGACAAATTCTTCCGCCCACTTGCGTTCGTTGACGTCCTGCGATAAGCCGAATTCCTTCACCATCTGCTGAATGTCAAACCAATTGTTTTCAACTTCTTCAGCCGGTACAGGTTTTGTAAAAAAGTAACCCTGCCCTTCATCACAAAGGTGCTGCTGCAGGAACAATAGCTGTTCCTTTGTCTCGATTCCTTCCGCCACCACACTTAAATTTAAATTATGCGCCATCGATATGATGGTTTTCACAATCGTCTCGTCATTAGGGTTTTTGTGCAGGCTCTGAACAAATGCCTGATCAATTTTTAATGTATCTACCGGGAATTTTTGCAGGTAATTTAACGAACTAAATCCCTTTCCAAAATCATCGATACTAATCCGTACACCAAGCTTTTTTAGCTTCTGTAACGTATAAATAGTCCGTTCAATGCTGGCCGTCATGCTTTCCGTGATCTCAAGCTCTAAAAATCGAGGCTCTAACTCCGTCTCGTACAAGACGATTGCAACGGTTTCATGCAAATTGGATTGCGTAAACTGACGGGCCGAGAGATTGACTGAGACCGTGGTGGAAAAACCTTTGCGCTGCCAGTCCTTGCATTGCTTGCAGGCGGTATATAAGGCCCACTCGCCAATCGGAGTGATCAACCCAGTTTCTTCCGCAATCGGGATAAAGGTACCGGGAGCAATCATCCCGAATTCCGAATGGTTCCAGCGGATTAACGCCTCCACCCCGGTTATTTTCCCTGTTTTTAAATTAACCTTTGGCTGGTAATGAAGAAGCAGCTCTTCTTTTTCCAGCGCCTTATGGAGGTCCATCTCGATTTTTAATGGATTCATGTTGGATTTACGTTCTTTTTGGGAATAAAATTTAAAATTATTTTTTCCGTCATTCTTGGCATGGTACATGGCGAAATCGGCCTTTTTGATGAGGATTTCCACGTTTTCGCCATCCTCCGGGTACATGCTGATTCCAATGCTCGGAGATGTAAAAATATCATAGTTTTCGATTTGGAAAGGCTCACTCAGAATATCGAGTATTCTTCTCGATACGATGGAAGCGACATCGCGATCGGCATTTTTTAATATAATGATAAATTCGTCCCCACCCTGTCTGAAAACAATGTCTTTATCATAGAGGGAAGATTTCATCCGTTCGGCTACTTCCTTTAACAATTGATCTCCTGTTGTATGACCAAGTGTATCGTTGATCAGTTTGAAGCGATCAAGGTCTAAAAAGAGAATAGCTACCTGCTGGCTTCGATTTTGGGCAAGAGCCAATTCCTTCGAAAGGGTAGTATTTAACTTATTTCGATTGGGCAGGCCAGTTAAATAATCATGGTAGGCCATATGCTCATTGGTTTCTTCAATTTTCACCTGTTTCGTAATGTCCTGTGCAATGCCAAAGACGCCATTAATTTGTCCGTTTACGATTAACGGAACAATCGTCACGTTTAAATGGATAATGGAACCCTTTCGATTCTTGATTGACGTTCGGAAATTTTGCGGTGTGCCCTTTTTACATTGCTCAAAATGATAGATGGTATCTGGCAGTTTTTCCGGAACAATAAACGAGTGAAAAGAGACCGGCTTAAGTAATTCTTCTTTTCGATCGCCCGTAAGTTGTTCACACACGGAATTACAGCTTGTAAAATATCCATGTAAATCAAAAGAGTAGACACAGTTAGCATTATGTTCAAACAGCGATTTGTAACGCAGGTTATTGCCTTCTAATTCCTCCTGCAGTTTTTTATGTTTGGTAATGTCTTTGACAATACAATACACACCGACCATTTTGTCATCAATCATAATCGGAATGGTGGTTGTACTAGTGAAGAGAATGTCTCCGCTTTTATGGACGATTCTTAATTCCATCCGCTCGGAATGCCCATTTTTGGCAAGTTTATAAGCCCGATAGGTTTTAGGCAGGTCAGCTTCATAAACCCAATCTTTAAAAAACTTACTCATCAATTCTGTTTCACTATATCCAGTTAAAGCTTCACAGCTTTTATTAACACTCGTCACTTTCCCATTCAGATCCAGGGAACACACTAAATCATGGTTGTAGTTAAAGAGTGACTTATATCTTTTTTCGTTCATGATGAGCTGTTCCTGCAATTGTAAGGACTCTCTCTTTTGCTCGGTAATGTCATAGGTCGACCCGCTAATAGCAATGACCTTTCCATTCGAGTCCAAAATCGAATGGGAGCGATTCTCGATCCATATTACCTCGCCATCCGAACGAATAATGCGATATTCCACGGTCGTCGGGCTGCCCTCCAGCTGCCGGGCGATCGCATCGTCAAGAATCCAGCGGTCGTCCTGGTAAACAGCTTTCTGCCACAGAGTTGGGTTATTCATGAAATCATCCTGTGTATAACCATAGATGGCGGCGTTTCCCTTCGAAACCCATAACGTATCCTTCGCCAAATCCCTGTACCATATCGTTAATTCCGGACTCTCAACTAATTTTCCTAACGCTTCATTCATCCCCATATGCTCATCAAAAAGGGCAGCAATCGACATGACCTTCATATGTAAAACCCCGCTCCTTCAAGACATATCCCTTAGTAGATTCCAATAAAATACATTTATTGCCAAATATTCAAAATACTCTCCTCTCATTATACTATTTCTGCCAATAAAGAGAAATGGAAGAAACATAGGAAAAAGGTCATAGCTAGGAAGGAGTGAGGCACGGGGACGGTTCTTATGCATCATTTAGACAAGAAACGCCACCGCGTTCCTGCTAGGTTTTCTCGCATATTTTTGATAGTTTTCGGTGAAAATAAAAAAAAATCTATTGCTTATAAACAATTTAGGTGGTGAGAGATTCGTGGTAGAGATTTTCGCGAGGGCAGTCGGTGCCTTTGTGGTGCTTTTTCTATTAACCAGACTAATGGGCCGGAAGCAGGTTTCACAGCTAACCTTTTTTAATTATATCACCGGCATTTCCATTGGAGCGATTGCCGGGGCGTTGTCGGTTGACCCAACCTTAAAGGTTTCCTCAGGCTTTGTCAGCCTTTTAACATGGTGCGGACTGACCTTGCTCGTGGCGTTTTTCGATGTCAAATCAAGATCCTTCCGCAAGGTTATTGAAGGGGAACCGGTCATCGTTATCAAGCAGGGGAAAATACTCGAGCATGTCTTGAAAAAACAGCGCCTCGACATGGATGAACTGCAGGTCCTGTTAAGGAATAAGGATGTTTTTTCGATCGAGGAGGTGGATTATGCGATTTTGGAGACAAATGGAGAATTGTCTGTTTTGCTGAAGGAACAAAAGCAGCCATTGAAGCGCGGGGATTTACCATTGCCGGCACAGGCAAATGGCGTGGGGGGGCCTCAAGCTGCGCAGATCCCGATTCCTATTCAGGTGATAGCGGACGGGAAAATCATTGATGAGAACCTTCAGCCATTGAACCTAAATATGGCCTGGGTCCACGAACAATTAGCCCAAGCAGGAACAGACCTGTCAGAAGTCTTTTACGCAGAACTGCAAAAGGATGGCACTTTATATATTGATAAAAATACCGACCATTTTATTCACTGAGGGTGAAGCAAGGGGACGGTTCTCGTGCATCATTGACGCACGAGAACCGTCCCCACATTCCATCTATTAAAACCATATCCTCTTATTATAATCATAGTCAGACACATCGTAATTCTCTTCATCTATTGCTGGGGAATTTTCTTCACAAGGCTCCTCCGACGGGTTGTTGACTAGTAGTTCCATTAATAGTTCCATTGCTGCATCCCCTTTCCTCTTTCTATCTCTATTATAATGGAAACGGTTACATTTTGTCCTCTGGTTTTTACTGGAAATGGCGCATGGGGACGGTTCTTGTGCCTCACTAAATTGATGCACAGGAACCGTCCCCATGCCTCAGAAATCCCCGTTGCCTCGTAGGTCATATTTATAGGCATTATAATGAAAGACTTGTACCTTAACGTTAACTTTACTTAAGGACTTCTTATCTAAATAAAAGTTCTTTGATTTTTTTAATTGTTGGTATTGTTTAGGGTGGGCCCGATACCATTTTTCCCCGGCATTTAGGACATCAATCTGGTCGTCTACCCCTTTTTTATAAAGTGCTTCAATGTTCATTTTTATATCTTTTTCAATTAATTCATGTAACTTTTTCATGGGGATATCCTCTATTTTTTCCAGTAAGTCAGCATGCGCAAAAAGCTCTATTGAAAACTTTGGTGAAGCTGTGCCCTTTTCGTATTTAATTTTCATTTTTGGCGTAGTCAGCCTGACAGCAGCTACCAGCTTTCCGTTATCCAGCACTTTTCGGTCTAATGCAACCCTGTTTTCGAGCAGCCAATTAATATAAACTGCATCATTAAAAGGAAGAACTTTGATAAATTTTTTGTGCTGAAACACAGCATATCCATTAAAAAATAAAATGGGGAAATTCTTTTTAGTCTTCCAACTATTTTTATCAATTTTGACTAAAGGCAGTTTGGCCGCCCCCATCGGTTCATAATAGTCTCTTAAAAAACGCATGAGCGTGGTGGGCCTTATTTCATCCTCGGCCAGGTCACTGCCATCTTTTTTAAAAATCACCGTATACACCGCCGGATAGTCAAATAATGCTTTTACATTAAAAACCTTTTGGATATCCTCCTCTGTCGTTACGACTCTAAGTGTTGGGCGAAGCGAACGATTTCTGCCTACTTCTTCAATGACTTCTTTCGCTTTGTGTTGGATTAAACGTTGGCTTAACACCAGCGTCTTAACGTGTCCAAAAAATAAAGGCGGTTCGGACTTTTTATATAATTTACTTACTGCCAAATTTAGTGTTTCACCAGTGGCTGATGCCACAAAAGTCGGAATCGGTTCTACAGGCCGGCCGCCCTCTGTCTTTGCTACATTGGCAAAATTCAAACCTTGAATATACGCAGTATATTCCTTCTTTTTCACATCATAATCCATACCAATTGCCACGATATAAGTTACATCTTGAATATTTTTTATTCCCGTACAGCCGGTAAAGATTAGACAACATGAGAGAACCAATACGATTTTCATTATTCTCATGACGGATTACCGCCCCTTGTTGGGTCATCTGGGCTCGTTGAGGCGGTTCTTGATTTGTATAAGCTATTAGGAAATCTTAAAAATGACTTCAATATTCCTTTTAGGCTTATAGGTGCTACCGATGCAAGGTAAGGAACCCCAAAGGAAGAAAGCGTTGAAAAATAAAATATCGTTAAAATAAAGCCGCTCACCACTCCAAATAATCCGAAAAAAGTACTAAGTAAAATAACAGAAAACCTGATAACCGTGATTCCTGTACTTAATGTTTGATTCACTAACGTAAAAGACGAAATATAGGTGATTGCAGTAATGACCAGCATAGTGGGAGATGTCAAGCCTGCCCTTATGGCTGCATCCCCTACAATTAAGCCTCCTAATACCGCTACGGTTTGCCCGATCGCCCGCGGCAAGCGTACCCCAGCTTCATTAAATAGCTCAAATAAAAAGAGAATGATCACCATTTCAATGGGCGAAGACAAAGGAAGACCGAAACGGGAGACTGCTACGGTCGCTACCAGTGTATATGGAATCTGTTCAATGTTAAAGGATGATAAGGCGATCCACAAACCGGGTAAAAAGCCAGATATCATTAACCCTATCAGTCTGATGATCCTTTCGATTGAAACATAAGCATAACTGATGTAATTGTCCTCAGGAGATTTGGTCTGTACCAGTAAACTAGTGGGGGCGACAGATACAGTAGGATTCCCGTCCACTAGCAGAGCAAATCGACCTTGATTCAATGCCTGAACAATAAAGTCCGGTCTCCCTGTATAATCCATAGTAGGAAATACAGAATACGGCCGATCCCGAACAAATGACTCAAGTTCATGAATACTCAATAAAATATCAGTTTCGATTTTATCCAGCCTTTTGTGAACCTCATCAAGGACTCTCTGATCAATGACATCTTCTAAATACATGAGAGCCACTTTTGTTTTGCTTCTTTTTCCAATGGTGTATTTTTCTAGACATAATGATGAGCTATTCAACCTTCTTCTGACAAGGGATATATTTGTCTTTATATCCTCAACAAATCCGTCCTTTGGGCCTCTTATCGAAGTCTCAAGCGCTGATTCTTCAGGGATTCGTTTTGGAAAGTCGCATGCTAGAATACTTAAAAGGACATCATCGATTTTGAATAGGACTTCTCCTTCAAAAAGCAAATCGGATAAATCTTCAATCGATTTCAAAGTCATATCTTCTGCTTGAAAAAGGGATTTAAATTTGTTTTTTAGAGGAATTTCATTATGAAAACCAAGCTTAGGCAGGATGTATTGATCTAAATAATACCCATCGATTATGCTCTCAAAATAAATCATTTCAAAGCTTTCCTGTCCTATATGATGCACTTTACATTGGAAATCCTGACTCCTCGCAAATTGATTTTTTAGCTCTTCGGCTTTTTCATCTGTACCTGTTTTATGAAATGGAGTCGAGCTGCGTGTCCTTGCCATGATGATCACCCTTTTTATTAAAAACTAATACAAGCACAACAGATAACAGGATTTGTACTAGAAAAAACACCATGCATGCCGGTAAAAAGTAATGATAAACAGCCTTATAGAAATAAAAAGTCTCGACTTTTATCATCATGAGACCGAATAAAAGGAGATACATAACGACAACAAGCTTTGGGTTCAGCCTGTAGGGTTGCTTCTTCGAAGTAAAAAATGTACAAAGCAGATACATGAATAATCCTACCCGGATTAATCCTCCACTCAGCCATTGGTATAAAGCGAAAAAGTCCAAATTAGAGATATACTCGCCGATACTTAAAATACGCCATTGCTCATAGGCAGGATAGCGAAAATTGACTGCGTCTGTTGGGCCAAACTCCATGATGGCTGCGGACAGAGGTCCCAATATTAAACCCGTTAAAATTGATAATAAAACGAACATTTGTCTAAATTTAATGGGTTCCTGGGAATATGGCTGTAATAAAATGACCACGTATATCTCGAGGAGACCGGCCAGTCCATAAATGGCCCCTTTCATAAGAGGGGCATAACCCTCGGCGAAAACCGGAAACAATAAACTAGGATCCTTATGATGAATGTTTGTAAATGCAATAAAGAACCCTAGCAGCATCACAATTGGTAATAGAAACCCGCTCGCTATCGCCATTGATTTTATCCCGCTGAGCGTGACAAGAAAACATACAGAAATTAAAATAATATTAATCATAAAAATTGGAGCATCAGCAAGAAAATAGGCACTTAACCAAATCATTAAGTCCCTTAAGGTGACATAGCAGCTTGTCAACAAAAAGAGCATCATTGGAATGAACAGGATTGTCGAGAACACCCTTCCTAAACGCTGTTTCATCAATGAAAAGAAGCCCTCATTCGGACTTTTCTTGACAATAAAGTAAATCAGCCATGTAAAGAAGATGGCAATGGGGTAAACCAAAATAACACTTAACCAACTATCCCGTCCAGCAGCAGTCAATAAATTCGGGATAAGAATCACATGGTTAAGCAATCCAGTCGAAAGAATCAGCAACATAAACAACTGTCTGGGAATCAAGATTTTTACTAAGCTCTGCATACAAATCTCCATTTTGAGGATAAGTTGGCTTTATTATCCCCGCGGCAGGAAATTATATGTAAGTGAGGCATGGGGAAGGTTCTTATGCCTCATTGTGGCAAATAGACAAAGTCACGAATCGATCTAAAAATCACACCTCTCGACAAATTCACTTATTATTCCCCAAGAAATAATCATTCTATCTACAAATATCGTAAATAACTTAGCAATAAATTACCCCGATTTCTGCAAAAAAAAAAGAGCGATGCACGGGGACGGTTCTTTTGCCTCAAAATGCAAAAAGAATCACGAGAACCGTCCCTGTGTTTCATACTCAGAGCTTCCACTCCGGAAATTCCTTCTCTTTTTGTTTTTCATACTCTCTCATTCTTGAGTATGAGTTTCCCAGTCTTTTTACAATGTACCCTTGTGGGCTTGCTGTTACTTCCTTACCCTTCAACTCTTCATATTTAATCTTTGCAAACATGTTTGCCACATTAGCTAAACTTTCAATCGTGTCCATTAATTCAGGGTTATCATTGTTATACCTCTTGGCGATGGAGTAAATATAATCAAGTCTATTTTGAATAAGCTGAAGCGTTTCAGCGTCAAACTGTTCCCGTTCATTTTTCATCACATTCCACTCCTTATCCATATCCTTATGTTTAAAAATTGATAATGGAACAAAATAAAAAATAAATAAAATTGGAATAGTTTCATAGGATGAAAATACTAATTTGCTTCCGATGAAAAAGTGGGATGTAACGGAAAGGGATTACCGACGAATTTCAAGGGACTAAAAGAAATCAGACCTTTCAAACAGCGAATAAGCCTGCTTTTTTATAAAATCACATCAAAAACAAACACGCCAATCATGATTAACTGAATAACTCCTTTTGCAACCGTTCCACTTAAAAAGGCGATTAAGGTAGCAAACGCCACTTTCGTGGATTCCGCAAATGATTTTTTTTGCAGCATTTCAACGATTAATACCAATACAAACGGGACAATAATGACGCCAAATGGCGGAATCACAAAGCTTCCTACAATCAATCCAATTGTTGCCGCCCGCATCCCCCATTTAGAACCGCCGGCCTTGTCAACAAAGTGAAGATTCGCCAAATAATCCGCCAAAAATAAAACAATTGTCAATAATGCAAGCATGGTCCACGAAATCCAAGATAGTTCATTCGAATTTATCCCAAAATGGTATAGCATAACGCCAACCCAAATAACCAAAACCGATGGGATGATTGGATATACCAGCCCTATAAAGCTGAAGATAAAACAGGCAATGATCAGAATCCATAATACGATGTCAAGAATAGAAATCACCTCTACTTTCATTACTTATTTGGCTCATCCATCTTTAGCGTTCGGCATTTGAGACTAATTTTGCCAAACTCATAGGTGCAGCTCTTAAATAACCTTCAAAAAGATATCCGAGGATTTCTTCCCAGTTTAGGTCTTGTTTGGCCTGAAAGGAGGTCCAGCCATGTTGTCCAATATAGGGTGTTTTAGAATAGCCCGGCTGCTGCAGGAGAAACTCTTGCGTAGTCGGCAATGTCTTGATTGAAATCGATACTACGCCCTCATTCTCTCCCATCATGACAAAAGGTTTATCCTTCACCCGAAACGATGTATGGCCGAAACCATCCACTTGCTCCACAACTTCAGGCAGCGCCTTGCATATTTCCCTAATCTGATTCTCCGCATCCAACCCTAGCTTGGAAGTAATTTGTCTATTATGAGCCATGAAGAAACTCCTCCTCTACAGTATACAATCATCATTTCTATTTACTGACAAAATAATCCTTTAAAAAATGAAGTTGAGTGGTGGATATTCGCTTAACTCCAGTTTCTCATAAAAAAATAAAAAACAGCTTCCCACTCTGGGAAGCCGTTTATTCTAACGATGCACAAGAACCGTCCCCATGCATCAATGCATCGGTAAGAAATATCCGTCTGCATCGAATTTCATTTCTTGGAGGTCTTCTAATACTTCAATGTTTTCTTTGTCTTTTAGTTCGTTGAAGATGACTTCTGATACGTATAGTTCGCCGATGTGGAGGGTGTTTGGAATCCGTACGATTCTTGCTTGTTCCGGTGCCACTCCCCAGGTAGCGCGCAGTGCTGCTTTCAATGCTTCTTGGTCGTTGTCCAGGACAATCGGAATACTTGCACGTGCCAAGAAGGTACTGGTGACGACATTTTCGTTCATGGTTTTGATATCGATTTTTTCAAATAAACGCTTGGTAGTTAAATCCGCTAAGCCGATTCCTAAAGCGTTGCCGTGGCTGACCTCGCTTAAATTGGAGGCAATGACATATTTGATGCTTGGCTTTTTCGGCTCTTCAACGCCCAACACCCGGATTCGGCCGATAATGTTCGTATCAAAGCCGGTCCCGCTATAGTTTTTGCCGATTTCATCCACTAGCAAAATATCCATTTCGTCGACTGGCAGGCTTGGCATTAAGGTAAAGGCTTTTTTCAATAATTCTCTTTCACGTTCTTCGATCTGGTCCGGTTCTATAGCTTCAATGATCGCCGTTTCTTCATGAGCATTTTCCACAATGCCAATTCCAAATAGAGTGTTGGACTTGGCAATTGCCACTTTCCCTACTTCAGGCATCATTTCACTGATTCCTTTAATGCCATAAGTATGTAATGCCAGGGCTTGTTTATGCTTACCCATTCCGATGGACGCCATTTTTAAGACGCCGCTTTCAATTTTATTTTTAAAATCTGTATGCGGCTTGATGCGGCCCATCACGATGATGCCATCTGCATTGTAAGCAATCTTATCAACATAAACTGGGATTCCCTCTGATGTGACGCCAACTTCCTCGACGTCCATGGAGGAACGGATCTCGCAGCCAGTGAATTCTTCGGTTACACCTAAGCTTTCCACCATCTCTTTTTGCCCTTCAGCTGTAGCGCCGCCGTGACTTCCCATTGCCGGAAAAACAAACGGAGTTGCGCCTCTCTTCCTAATTTCATCTGCCACACTTTTCACGATTAAAGGGATATTGTTAATCCCCCGGCTGCCTACGGTAATAGCAATCTCCATGCCCGGCTTGATTTTTTCATCGGCATTGACTTGCTGGAATTGCTCCGCAATCGTTCCAGGGATATCCTGTAAACTTTCGACTTGAAATTTTTGTCTTATTTTCGCCATTTTAGGAAAAGACATAGTACTACTCCCCTTTCAAAAATAAACACCTTATTCATAAAAGAATTTCACACATACAAAGGCAGCAAGAGATCGGATAATGACCTCTTGCTTCAATTTCATCATAATTATATTGCCAAGTTCTCAGGAGCCAATTCAATCGCCATGCGAATCGCTTCTTTTAATGATTGCTCATCCGCAATATTTTTTCCAGCGATATCAAAAGCAGTTCCGTGGTCAACGCTGGTACGGATTGTTGGCAGACCAACCGTAATGTTCACGCCAGCTTCAAGGCCCAATACTTTAATTGGTCCATGGCCTTGATCATGATATTGTGCCACGACAATATCAAAATCACCGCGTCTTGCTCTGAAGAATAATGTATCAGCAGGAAGCGGACCTTGTACATTAATGCCTTCTGCTTGAGCTTTTTCTATAGCTGGAACAATTTTCTCTTCTTCTTCACCATGTCCAAACAAGCCATTTTCGCCTGCATGCGGGTTGATGCCGCAGACTGCAATTCTTGGTGACTTGATCCCTGCTTTTTGCAGTGTATCATGCGCAAGCTTGATTACTGTATATTGGCGCTCAGCATTAATTTTATGAATGGCGTCAAGAAGTCCGATGTGGGTAGTCACATGGATTACTCGTAGGTTTGGTGCAGAAAGCATCATCGCGAAATCTTTTGTGCCTGTTAATTCTGCCAAAATTTCAGTGTGGCCAGGATACATATGACCTGCTTTGTGCAGCGCTTCTTTGTTTAAAGGAGCGGTACAAATGCCGTGAATTCTTTGTTCATTCGCAAAAGAAATGGACTTTTCCAAATAGCGGAATGCTGCATTTCCTGCATCTGAAGAAACTTGGCCCCAAGGCAGGTCTTCGGAAACTAAATCTAAATCGATAATATCAATAGTTCCGTATTCATACTTAGCTTCTTCAGGATTTGCAATGCTGTTTAATTGAAGATCAACATTCGTAACACCTAAAGCTCTTTTTAAAATTTTCAAATCGCCGACTACAAAGGGACGGCAATTTTCGTAGACGTTTTTGTCATTCAAGGACTTCACAATAATTTCAGGTCCTACACCTGAAGGGTCTCCCATTGTAATTGCAATAACTGGTTTATTTGCTGCCATCTTCGTTTCCTCCCGTTATAACATCTTATTACGCCAAGCATATGTTGAATAACACATCAATGGTGCATTACGACATATGCTTGGCGGTTGTCCTATTTAACACTATTTCTTCAGCTCATCTAAAAATTAGCTGCATACATACGGAGTGCCAGTATGACGCCAATCGCGGTCTTTAACATGAGCATTTACATCCGTAATGGTTTGTAAAGCATTGGCGAGGGCTTGGTCCGTTCCAAAGGCACCCGCTTTTGTCACAAGCGGCAAACCGTCAAAGAAGCCGCCGAACAATTTCCCGTACGGAATCCCGGCCTCCACTTCACCAATGACGCGAATTCCTTCGCCATTCAATACCTTACAGGTGGCTCCAGCAATATCCCCGCCTGTTAAAATCGCCCCACAGATAAACTTGCTATCAATTAATTGGCCGGCGATCACGCCCATTGATTCGGCAATGGTATAACCTACATCAAAATTCGATATTCCTAGTTTCTGTTGCAGACCCTTCACTCGATTGATGGTCTCGCGCTCACGATTGGTCGTGACCACTAAATCGCCCTTATCCAGCAATGCCTGACCAGCCTTCACAACCCGTTCAATTTCACGTTTTCTCCTGTCTTCATAAAAGAATTCTTCCGGAGAAATGACAATTTCTTCGACATGATATTTGTCTTTCAGAACTTGAATTTGCCGGTCAATGACAGGATTCACACTACCCGCTACGACCAACACCGGAAGCCGGTCATCCGACTGTTGATGACGCAATACCTCTTCGCGCTTGCCTGTGTTGAAAAGATGATAAGCAATTCCGGCTGAACCTACCCAAAGGAAATTCTCTTCTAAAATTTCCGCCGCTTCGACAATCATTTTTAAATCTTCATCAGTCGTTGCATCGACGACGATAATTTTTGAGCTATCACCCGAGGATAGATCTTTTATTTTTTCTGATAGATGACTTTTACCTTTTTGCACATCCGAAATGGAAATGAAGGTGACTTCCCGCTTACTTTGCTCCTGCAACAATTTAGGCAAGTAGCTTTCTGTTACTGGGCAGACAGGATCCTGAGCAATAGGCGTTTCCTCTAAAAGAACACCATTCACATAATGATACCCATTCGTGGTCACTCGATTGCTTTTCGGAAAAGCCGGAACCACAAACGAGGTTTTTAACTTATATGCATCCATGACGGCATCAATCTCTGGGCCAATATTTCCCCTCATGGTAGAATCAATCTTCTTGAAAACTTTTGAAACAGACAATTTATTCAATTGTGCCGCTAGATTAAACACTGCTTCATAAGCCTTTTCTGCGCTTAAGGCACGGCTATCTGAATTTAAGACAATCACATCTGCACTTAAATGTGCTGGCTGTAATTGTGTCTCAGCAAATAGCACTGTCGTGTTTAACCCTTGTTTGGCAAATTGAACACCCGTATCATTGGCACCTGTTAAATCATCTGCTATTACCGCAAGTTTCACCTGCATCCCGACCCCCTTCTATGCTATTTCTAGTTTGTCTTGTATCGAGTTTTATTATTTTTCATCGGTTTTAAATCGCCTATTCACATTGGCATGATAAGCTCTGCAACAAACCAATTGATTTATTATAAAGTTTTTAGATGCTGTTTTATTTTTCACCTAAAAACGCTTTCAGTAATATTAATATTAAAACAAAATGTTGCATTTGGCAATATATCTAGAAAAAATATCACAAAAAAATTCATTTTGTTGCTTTTTGCATCATTTTTGTCATAAAAAAACGCAAGCTATTATTTTAGCTTGCGCCACAGCGTAGAACGGTTAATGCCTAGACGTTTGGCTGCTTTCGATTGGTTTAAGCCTTCTTCCTCAAGGACTTTGGTGATAACTTGTTTTTCGATTTCTTCTAGTGTGCCGTTTAAATCAATAGAAGTTAAGGCCTCAGCCCTTTTCTCAGGCTGCTCGCATTGCGCTAAAACCGCCGCCACATCTTCCATCTCAATATAATAAGAACTTGTCTGTTTAAACAATTGCTCGATGACTTGTTTGAGCTGTTCTACATTGCTCGGCCAATCATAGCTGACAAGTTTCGCCAAAGCGTCAGGCCGAATCCCAACGACCCCATTGCCGTATTTGGGATGAAGATCAGAAATAAAGACATGAATTAAATCCTCAATATCTTCCCTGCGTTCCCGGAGCGGCGGGATGTAAATTTTTTGCTGCCCTAAGGTTTGGTACAGTTCACGATCAAAAATGCCGCTCTTGACCTTTTCTTCCATATTGTCCTCGGAAGACACCAGCCACTTTATCTTTTTGTGATGATCATTCTGGACGATGTGATATAACTCCTTTTGTATATCAGCGCTTAAATGATCAATGTTTTTTACATAAATGACGCCATTAGCGTGTTTTTGAAAAAAGTCTTCGACCATGAAATCCTTCAGCTGCCCTGCCCTTAATAAATCACTTTGCAACACAATAAAGGGGTCATATAGGTTATTTCTTTTCACATAAATCGCGTGGGCCGCTAATTCTTTTCCATTTCCCTTTTCTCCGGAAATCCACACAGCTTCGTCACTTACACTGTATTGATCAATCTGTTTTAACACTTTCTGAATCGATTCACTTTTTCCAGAAAGAGAGACATACGAAGTGGATGTACGGAATTCGATAGCATTTTTCGCTTCTCTCTCCCCAACCTGTACAACGGATTGGTTCGAAAGATTTTTTTCGAAAAATAAAGCAATCGCACCGTCTTGAGGACAAGCAGCAATATTCCAGATTGACTGATTGATGTGAACGGCTCTTGTTTGCTTTTCCTTTGTAAACGCTGTTTCTTGAATCAGCTTTTTTATATCGTTGGAATTTTCAACAATCATCCAATGAAATTCGTGATTAAAACGTTCATTCCCATATACAAGTTTCTCTTCTTTATTAAAAACACCGATTGGTTGTTCGTTACAATCGAGAATGGATTGAAATAACGAAACATCCTGCTGCAGCTGCGAGAAGATACGATAGGATCTTTTCGCTTCCTCCAATGCATCCATAATCGCTTCCTTACCTGAAGTGATCAGAACGCCTGTTAGCCCCAATTGCTTGGCTGTCTGAACCGTGACCACGTCTCCGATAATCACTTCATAGCCATGCTTTTTTAAATTCGTTAAGATTTCTTTAACTTCGGTATCTTTTGTAATGGTTAAAGTTTTAATATCCAAATCAAGAATCTTGCAGATTGTCCCTGCACCTTGCGTAATATTCGAGAAGCCAACGATTGCCGCTTTACGCGAAAATCCCTTTACGAGGGTGATGATGCGTAATACATCATAACCGGACACTTGAATATCTATTACCGGTATGGATACCGCTTCCTGAATCAAGGACGCTGTACCGCCGCGGCTGATGATAACATGATAGCCATTATTTTCGGCTTCCTTGGCAATGGCCACACCTTCATAAAGATTCCCTAACTCGATATCGAATTGAAAATCCTCCACCTCTTGTTGGATATCTTTCATCATTTCATATAGTCCCTCATAAGGAACAATAACCAATGCTTTAATCATTTTCCCCTCACCTACTAAACATCCTCTATTCTTCTATTTTCCATTAGGACTCAGCTTTAGTAAAGCTTGGTGTTAACACTTTATTCATGCTCCCGCTCATATAGCCTTGAAGATCAAGGGTGACATATTTATAGCCGAAGCGCTGCAGGTTTTCTTGAATCTCTTGATGGTTTGCTAACACTAACTGCAAATCTTGAGGCTCCACTTCAATCCGAGCAATCTCGTCATGTGTCCTAACGCGCACCTGCCGGATACCTAGTAATTTTAGATATGCTTCAGACTTTTCTACCTTTGTTAATTTTTCCTGCGTGATCCTTTCACCGTAAGCAATGCGGGAGGATAAACAGGCCAACGATGGTTTTTCCCAGGTAGGCAGATTTAATTGCTTGGAAAGCTCACGAATTTCTTCTTTAAAAAGATTTGCCTCCTGTAGCGGCCCGCGGACACCATGCTCTCTCGCTGCGCGGACGCCGGGACGATGTTCACTCATATCATCAGCAATTAAGCCATAGACCACGTTTTGGAATCCTTTCTCGCGCATGATGGGAACAATTTCTTCGAACAGTCCGTTTTTGCAAAAATAACAGCGGTTCCGGTCATTTTCCGCGTAGCCCGGAATACTCAGTTCAGAGGTTTCAATCACTTGGTGTGTGGCACCAATCAGCTTAGCGAGCTTTTTCGCTTCTTCCAATTCACTGGATGGATATGTTTCAGAATCAGCCGTCACAGCCAAAACGTTTTCCACTCCTAAAACATCAACCGCCACTTTTAATAAAAACGTACTGTCGACACCTCCGGAAAAAGCAACAACCACATTGCCCATCTCTTTTAAGATATCTTTCAAACGCTCGTATTTCTCGTTCATACAGATTTCCACCTATCTATATTTTTATATCTATTTTATTGATGCATAACAAACCATTTTTTAAAAACGTTCTGTTCCTTTGCATTTTGCAACACATTTTAATTATAAGCGAATTTCTCCTAAAGTAAAAGTAATTACTAAAGCGATTTCAAGAATATATTTTTTAAATGAAAACTCGCCGATTGGCGAGTCCGATAGGACGAAGACAGAGGCGCTAGTTGAATTTATGCGTTAGGGAATTATAAATTTTGAAAAAAATTTATAATTTCCTATTAGCCAAAAAAAGAGCCATTTTATAGAATCTCTATAAAATGGCCCCCTTTTGTTTTTTACAAGAACATATCTAATATTAAGGTAAATACTAATCCGGATACAGCCACAATAGTGGAAAGTACGGTATAGGTTCCGAATGCTTCTTTCAAAGTCATGCCCATAGATTCTTTAACCATCCAGAATCCCGCGTCGTTAACGTGTGATGCCATGGCACTACCAGCACCAGTTGCAAGTGCAACTAATTCCAAGTTAACATTCGGCATAGTTGCAAGTAACGGAAGAACCAAGCCAGGAGTTGTTAAGGTTGCAACAGTTCCGGATCCTAGGCAGACACGTAGTAATGCTGCGACAATCCAGGCAAACAGAACTGGTGACATATGGGATCCTTCGAATAATTTAGCAACATAGTCACCAACGCCGCCATCAACAATAACCTGCTTTAAGGCACCGCCGCCGCCGATGATTAATAGCAGCATACCTAGAGCATTTACAGCGGAACCGCAAGAATCCATCAACTTGCTCATTGGAATTTTTCTTGCTATGCCCATTGTGTAAACAGCGAACAGAACGGAAAGAATCATAGCGGTGTCAGAGTTCGTGATAAAGCGAATAACGGTGATGAACGCATTTTCTTTTAATCCCATAATATCGACAATCGCACCAATCGCCATTAAGATAACAGGGAATAAGGCAGTGAAAACGCTGATTCCAAAACCAGGTGTTTCTTCTAATTTAAATGATTTCGCCACACCAAAGGACGAACTGACTTCTCTATTGAATGCAGATGGAACAATTTTTTGAGCCAATTTTGGATACCAAATACCTGCAATAATAACAGTTGGGATCGCAACAATGATTCCGTACAGTAACATTAGACCAACATTTGCATGATATTCAGCAGCAACAGCAATTGGGCCTGGATGCGGCGGCAAGAAAGCATGTGCAGCCAACGCAGCCGTTACCATCGGAAGACCTAATTTGACAACCGAAACTTTTGCTTCTTTTGCGATTGAGAAGATAATCGGAATTAATAATACAATGGTAACCTCAAGGAATAGGGCAATTCCGCATATGAATGAAGCGATTAGAACAGCCCATTGAATTCGTTTTTCACCAAATTTGTCAATTAACGTTGAGGCGATACGATGCGCACCACCAGCGTCAGCGATTAATCGGCCAAGCATGGCGCCAAGACCAAAAATGATACCGATATGTCCAAGCGTTCCGCCTAAACCGGTTTCAATTGAATGAACAACATCTTTCACTGGAATGCCCAGTAAAAGCGCGACGATAAAAGACACAATGATTAAGGATACAAATGTGTTCAATTTGAATCGCATAATTAAAAGAAGTAATAATAGTACCCCGATAGCAATTATGACTAAAGGCATAATGTCATCCCCCATGTAGTATTTTTTTATTTTTTATGCTGCAACTTTTCATTTTACACATGATGCTTTTAGAATTGTCATGCCTTCAACGTTTCTGTACTTTCACCGAATTCTCTTATCACACATGCAAGTGCTTACAAATAAGAAGAAAAAATAAAGACTTGTTAGAGTCGTTTGTGAAAGCCTTTTTTAAACTTTGGTGCATTTTACCTAAATCATGGTAAATAGATAATATTTGCAACACATGTATCCACTCAATGTTTCGGACAATACCAAAATTAAAATAACGTTGGTATTTGCATCACATTGGGAACGTTATCATTTTATACTGTAACGAATAATCTTGTCAATAGGATAAAATAGATTGATTTTGTTTATTTTTTCAACAGTCACCACACAAGAATGGAAAAATATCAACTTTCACTTGCAACACCTTAATAAACTACGCATTGTGGCCTTGGACAACGTGGTTTACATTCTATTTTTCCCATTCCGTTTTGATTATTCTCTCTTAAAAGAAAAATAGTTTTTCAAAAAAAAAAAAAA
>NZ_JAGYPE020000052.1:0-1603 GCF_018343545.2 Neobacillus citreus
AAAAAATATTTCAAACAACTCTAATACACTAATTTAGAAAATTCAATTTTAGTATTCACTGAGAAGGGATGTTCATCCAATTTTTTAAATTTATGTGGAAGCCACTTTTAGCGAATCTAGTATATGCTGCAAAAGCACTTCGCTTGAAACTTGAGGGGCACCGCCGCCTTGGGCGAAGGAGTCATTGCCCCCGCCTTTGCCGTTAATGATTTCCAGTCCGCTTTGAATCAACTTATTCATCTTTTCGGTTCGGGACGCCCCTCTAGCACATACTAGCTGGAGCCGGTCTTCATTTTCTGCTGCCAGCACAACCACGACTGCATCATTTTCGCCAGTCACAAGCCTTGCCAGCTTTTGCAGTTCCTGAATCGAACGGTTTTGGAATACTTCACCAATAACACCAGCGGATGATGACTTGCCCAGAAGCTCTTTCGCTTCATATTTTAGTAGGAGCTCTTGCTGCTGCTCCAGTTCCTTCTCCATTGCTTTCCTGCCTTCCAGTAGCCGAATGGCTGCTTGTTCCATCTCTGGTTCTGGTGTATTAAGAAGGTTTGTTAAGCTCAACAACACCTTTTGTTTCTGAGAAAACTGCTTCAGGACACGTTCACCACAGACAAATTGAAGGCGGACCTTTTTCTTCTGTCTTTCCCAATCTAAAATCTTAATTGCCCTTACCTCACCTGTTCCTTTCGGATGCGTCCCGCCGCAGCCGTTATAATCAAAATCCGGAATGATAACGAGGCGGATATCTTCCTTAACCTTCGTCTCTTTTCGTAAAGGGTATTGAGATAATTCCTTCTCGGTCACCCATTTTGTTTCAATCGGTCTATTTTCTAAAATAATTTGATTGGCCAATTCCTCGGCTTTTTCTGCTTCTATAACGGTTAATTGTTCAGTATCCAAGTCAATCGTGACGGTTTCATTACCTAGGTGAAAACCAACAGTTTTATACTCAAATAAATGCTCAAACGCCGCGGACAATATATGTTGGCCGGCATGCTGCTGCATATGGTCAAACCGCCGCTCCCAATCAAGTTCCCCGCATACCTCTTTTTTCTCCAAGGGTAATAGGATCTCAAGGTAATGGCGAATTTCACCATCGACTTCCTCCACATTAACCACTTTGACTCCTTCTATCAAGCCTTTATCAAATGGCTGCCCGCCGCCGGTCGGGTAAAAGGAAGTCTGCGATAACACAACGAACCAATTGCCTGAAGAATCCTGTTCCTGCTTTACAACTTCCGCTGTAAAGGATTTTATGTACGAGTCAGTATAGTACAATTTATTTTCCATCATAAATGCTCGCCTCCGAAGTATTTCACTATACCCATTGTGGAAAAAAATAATCAATTAATCAAGTTAAATGAAAACTCGCCGATTGGCGAATCCGATAGGACGGTTCATGAGGCGTAGTTGAATTTATACTTTCCTATTAGCCAGAGAAAAACCTGCTCCCTCGAAAGGAACAGGTAGAATTGATTAAAGTCGTATTAATTTCATTGAGGGATTATTTTTTTTCTTTTCTTGGGCCAGTAGGAGTGGTCATCTGTGGAAAACCGCCCATTTGCGGGAATCCTTGCTGTGGAACACCGCCCATTTGTGG
>NZ_JAGYPE020000052.1:1703-40515 GCF_018343545.2 Neobacillus citreus
GGGCCAGTAGGAGTGGTCATCTGTGGAAAACCGCCCATTTGCGGGAATCCTTGCTGTGGAACACCGCCCATTTGTGGGAATCCTTGCTGTGGAACACCGCCCATTTGTGGATAGCCATGGTAACCGCCCATTTGCGGATAGCCATGGTAACCGCCCATCATATGCGGGTATTGCTGTGGAAAACCGCCCATTTGTGGATAGCCGCCCATTTGTGGGAATCCTTGCTGTGGAAAACCGCCCATTTGTGGAAATCCTGTCATTTGCGGAGACCCCATTGGTCCAAACTGACCTGGAAATCCGCCCATTTGTCTTTTGCTCATCCTTTATCCCTCCTAAACTATTTCATGGTAGTGTATGTACAACTAGTGGGATAAGCGTAGATAGATACCTATTCTTTGAAAAAAGGGCTTCCTTCATTGGATGATGACAGCCCCGATTTGCATCTTTTTAGTTTTAGGAGAAATGGACATTACAACCATTGTTATCGTTTTTCATCCTGAGCTTTCTTTTGGCCCGGTTTCTGTTTATTATTGGAAACCTCCCCGCAGGCCACTCTTTTTCCGGAATTGCCTGCCGGCTGCGTCATACCATCATCTTTTTTCTGGGTTACGACAATGGAGGTACCTTCCTTTGTGAACAAGGATTTCTTCCCATCCTTTAGCGTCGCATTCGGGGCCATCAGGTCTACTTTCGCAGATCCGTCATCCTCAACAATTAAATTCGGCAAATCGCCGGCATGGGCACCTTTGGGATGAAGGAGGCCATGTTCTTTGCTTTCCGGGTTAAAATGGTTCCCTGCCGATTTAAAATCAGGTGCTTTGCATGTGCCTTTTTCATGGATATGAATAGCATGTACACCCGGCGTCAGGCCCTTTAGGCTTCCAGTCAATTTCACCCCGCTTGACTGCTCAGCCAATTCAAGCGTTCCAAGCGAATCTCCTGAAGCATTATACATTTCCACATTCACCTTTGTAATCGTCTTTTCCATACATCCCGACAGAAACAGGAGCGGAATGAACAGGCAAAGTTTTTTCATATTTATGGATCCCCCCACAATAGACAATTTGCGATTAGTATGAACAATCGAATATTGTCCTATTCCCGCTGTGCCAAAAAGAAAAAGAACAGCCTATTTTAGCTGTTCTTTTGTGAAGTGCTATTTTGTTCAAGCTGTTTCTCTAATTCTTTTGCCTTCAGCGCTTCCCGCTTTGAAATTTTTATGATAAAGCGAAACGTAAGTATGGCTGCCACAAAGAAAATCGCAAAGCTGATGACAGCTGGGATATATTCTGATTTATCTTCCGGGAAGTATAAAAACAAGGATAGAATAAATGGCTGAAACATATTAATCTCCCTTTCTACAGAGACCTGTTTAAAGCTTAATTATACAATAAATGATGTTTCAGACCAATTTTTTATTCTCCTATTTTAGGACCTTGATATGCTTAATCACAACATCTGTTTCAGGCTTGTCCTTTGCATCAACCTTTGAATCGGAAATTTTGTCAACGATATCCATTCCCTCGACCACTTGGCCAAAAACAGTGTGCTTAAAGTCTAGCCATGGAGTCCCGCCATTCTCTGCATATGCCTCGATTATTTCTTTCGGATAACCGGCCTTTTCCATTTGCGACTTCATCGATGGATCAAGCTTAGTACTTTGAACGATAAAAAACTGGCTTCCATTCGTATTGACACCTGCGTTTGCCATTGACAACGCCCCGCGCAAGTTAAACAGGTTTTTCGAGAACTCATCCTCAAACGGCTTACCCCAAATACTTTGGCCGCCTGTCCCATTCCCGTTCGGGTCTCCGCCTTGAATCATGAAGTCCTTAATGACTCTGTGAAAAATCAGGCCGTCATAATAACCAGCCTCGCTATGTTTTACAAAATTTTCGACTGCTTTTGGAGCCTGCTCCGGAAATAATTTGATTTTGATATTCCCCATTGAAGTTTCCATTTCCACGAGCCGTTCATTATCAGCTACTTCTGTTGTAAGCTGTGGATAAACTGTATTTCCCACTTGCTGCTCTCCTTTCTTCTGTTCAGTTTTTGTCGCGGCAGTGTCCGATTTACTTTCTTCCGGCTTACTGCTCGTCCCACATGCGGCCAATAGAACAACCATGATTATAAAAGAAATAAAGATATGTAGATTCCTTCTCATACTAGCTTCCCTCCATTCTCTCGCTTTAAACGAGATTATAATTTTTTGCATCATGTTTTTAATTTATTATTTTTCGTAATAAAATGGAAGAAGCAAAAGAATGAATTTTAGAGTTAGGAGTGTTTTATTGTGTCGGAATTAGAATTAGGAACGATTGTAACGGGGATTTATAAGACTGGAAAGTATATCGGGGAAATCACGGATGTAAGACCACAAGCCTATTTGGTTAGGGTTTTGGCGGTTGCCAAGCACCCTATGCAAGGGGATTTACATAATCCTAAGGATGCTGATGTTATGATTTTTCATGAAAGACGGGCACTGGCACATCGGGAACAGGCGAATATTCCGAAACAAATGGTCAAACCATTCGAAGGGGACGTACCTGAATATTTATCATCACTGAAGGAAGCATGTGGAAAAATGAGAAACGAACTGGAGGAGATGCAAACCAAATGGGCCGAAATGAGCCTGAACATGTTGGATTCCCTTGAAAAGGATTATTTTAAGTAATAGTAAAGGCCAAATCCATTAAAGTGATTTGGCCTTTTATGCAAATTCATTTAAGAACTTTGAAAAATCAATTCGATCACCAATGGTCGTTGGTTTTGGCTTCTCTAAATAACGTTTATCCTTTTCTACCAACTTGAATATATTATAGGTAGTCAACGCATCATCCAGGGCTCGATGGTGCCTGCCTGTACCTTCCTTCCCATATTCCTGGACCGCTTTCCAAAGACCGGTTTGATTTTGGTCACCGAAGAATCGTTTATACTCCATCGATAAATCTAATTCTGCAGCATGGAATGGAAACACAACGCCTGCCGCTAAACAATTCTGGCGAAGTACCTTCATATCCATATTTCCCCATGTAACAATGGTGGTATCCAATTTATTTTTATTAAACTCCTCGAGCTTTCGGATAAACTCAAAAAAGGATAACCCCGTGTCCACTTGCTGCTGCGTAATATGTAAGAAGGACTTGCAGCGTTCGGTTAATCTTGGAAATTTAAGCGGTGTAACAAAAGAGGAAAACTGCTCCGTAATATGATCGTCCACTACCGCAACAATTCCAACCTCAATAATTTCCGCAAAAAAGTCCTTCACTCGAACATTCCGTTCAGGCATTGTAAATTCAAAATCAATAAACAAATGCTGCCGCGCTGCCTTCATCACTTTCACCCACCTTTCCATTTAAGTCGTCTTATTACATTATATAGCGATACCTGTACAAAAAATTGTGCTCATTTCTTACATTATAGCATGAATTTGAAGTAAATTTTTTAAATTTTTGTACAATATAGTAAAAAAGGACGGAAAATATCTCCCATCCCCACTTATGGCTATTTCTTTTTAATGACGGCCATCGTGCATCTTGATACACAAATGAGGCGGTCCTGTTCATCGGTAAGTTTAATATCCCAAACCTGTGTCGTTCTCCCTTGGTGCAGGACAGTTCCGACAGCCGTAACCACTCCCTCATGTTTGGAGCGGACATGATTAGCATTAATTTCAAGTCCAGCGACAACCTCAGTCTCCTGGTCAACTAACTCATAGGCACCGACACTTGCCACTGTTTCCGCCAAAGCAACCGATGCCCCGCCGTGCAAAATTCCAAATGGCTGGCGAGTGCGTTCATCAACCGGCATAGTAGCAATAACTTTTCCCTTTTCAAGGTGGGTGACTTCAATTCCAAGTGCTTGTAATAATGTATTTTCTATCATGTATTTTCCCTCCGATATGTATTTGGTCCACATTAACCTATTCTCGTTTTTTGAACAATTTCCTTTATATTTTTTTAAAAGAAAAAACAGCCCGCACAGAGCTGTTTTTTCAAATATTAATAATAAGGTGCACCAAAACCAGGGTAGCCAATGCCAGGGTATCCAATGCCCGGATAGCCAATGCCAGGGTATCCAAAACCACCATAGAACGGCGGTCTAACAGCCCAAGAAGCCCCTAATCCACCGCCAATCAAACCTCCTAAAAAACTAAGCCCGCCAATAGCCAACGGCAAGCCCCATCCCCATCCTCCAATAAACCTTTGATCCTGGACCGGGTATGGACTTCGATAATATGGGTACATAAAGGCCTTTCCTCCTTTTCCTTTATACTTGCCTATACTATTTCATATGCAAGGATAACTGGTTTGGAGTGGGCGGGCTTAGTCTATGGCAAGCCCCTTTCCTATTTTTCAATAGGCTCAAAGCGTTCAACAAAAAGGGCGAGCGTTCTGGTCATGACGCCTGTTGCCCCGGCAGGGCCAAGGTCATGAGATTTTGATGTCGTCGCTGTCCCAGCAATGTCCAAATGAACCCAGGGTGTATTTTCAGCAAATTCGCCGATAAACGCTCCGGCAACAATGGCATGACCTTCGCTGCCTGGAGAATTGTTAAGGTCAGCCACTTTACTGTTCCTGACCCGTTCCTTTTCACTTTCAAACAGAGGCAGCTGCCACATCTGCTCGCCTGCTTCCATCGAGGCTTCCAATACCTGCTCATATAACGTCTCATGATTTGTCATAGCGCCTGTGGTGTTTAAACCAAGGGCAGTAATAACACCTCCTGTCAGGGTAGCAACATCCACCAAGTACTCGGCTCCATGATGCTTTGCATAGGTTACCGCATCAGCAAGGACGAGCCGGCCTTCCGCATCTGTATTTAAAACTTCAATTGTTTTCCCGCTCATAGAAGTAATTACATCATCCGGCTTAAAGGCATTTCCGCTAATCATATTGTCCGTTGATGGGATAACAGCCACAACATTCTGCTCTGGTCTAAGTTCGCCGATAATTTCCATGGCACCAAGAACAGCGGCTGCACCGCCCATGTCAGATTTCATTCCAACGATGCCTGCTTTCGTTTTAATGGAGTAGCCTCCGGTATCAAAAGTGATCCCTTTTCCAACAAGGCCGATGACATCCTTCCATTCTTCTTTACCTTGATATTTTAAAACAATCATTTTCGGCGGCTCTACAGACCCTTTATTGACAGCGAGGAAAGCCCCCATACCCAATTTTTCAATATCAGCTTTATCGAGGATTTCTGCCTCAAAATCGTACTTCTTAGCGAGTTCTACAGCATAATCAGCCATATCAGTAGCAGTCAGCATATTACCTGGAGTGTTAACGAGCTTGCGGGCTGAATTGGTTCCCTTGCCAAAGGCATATCCAACCGTTAATGAGGCTAATATTTCCCCCTCATCAACACTGTTACAACAAATTGTTAGCTGTTCAAGCTTCTTCTCAGGTTCATTTGATTTTTGCTTATAGCCATCGAACTGATAAGTGGCTAGAGCATATGCCTCACTTAGCGCATGAGCAGCATCCGGTCCATCTACCTTTTCGCTTATGAAAGAATCCAAATATACGGACGCTTCTGTCTGCTTGCCCGCCTTTAACTCTTTGAACAGACGTCCAAAAGCCTTCCGCAATTTATCAAAGGATAGTTCCTTTTCTTTGCCAAGACCGACAATCCAAAGCCGCTTGGAACCGATTTTGCCGAAGCTATGTACTTTGTTAATTTTATTTAGCTTTGCCGAGATATCCCCTGTTTTGACGAGTTCTGTCAACTGCCCATCAAAAGCCTCATCCAAGTTGGCCAGCAGTCCGGAAAACTTCTCCGGTTTATCCAATAGACCTATAACTAAGCTTTCATGCTCTGCTGATAAATCGAATTCTTTTTTTACATCAAACATTTTAATCGACCTCCGCTTTTTGATTCGAATCCATTATACCGAATCAGGCAATTTATTTCGATACTCTAAACATCCTCCAAATACAAAAACAACTGTGGCAGCTTTGGCAATTCCCCTACCTGTTCAAACGGGACACTGTCTATGTCTTGAGGAAATAGAGCCAAGCATTGTTCAATAAATGGATAGACTTTTTCCAAGTCCAGCCCCCAAAACTTGGGACGGTATGCCTGCAGGTAGCGGTGGGCTGTCGCCATCATAGGCCTGGCTCCCTTCACATTTCCGTACTCATAGTGATAAATGGCCACACTCATTTGCAATAATCCTTTTAAAAAAAGATTATCCCGATCAATCAGCCACATTTCCTCGAGCAGGTCGTGGCAAGTATAATAATCCCCTTCATTAAAACTGACAAAAAACTCATAATACTCGATTGGATAATCCATGAAACCACCTGCCATTAAACCTTTTTATTCAATTCTATTAGATAGGCATTAAGAATTCCATTAAAAAACAAAAACAGGCACAGGGCCTGTTATTTTTTTTCTGAGCTTGTATATTGCTGCCTGAAGACCTGCAGGGATTTATCTTCATTTAATGCTTGCAGCTGTTCCTCTGTCAGTTTGCCATTTCCTTTTTGAACAATATATACATCGACCGTTTTCTTGCCCCAATGGCTGTAAACATCCTCAACAGTTTCATAATAAAGGTCCAAACGATTTCCCTTAATAGCGCCGCCTTTATCAGCGACCACTCCATACCCATACCCCGGAATAAAAAGGACGGTTCCAATTGGAAAAACAGTTAGGTCGGCTGCAATGGTGGAAAACAAATCACGTTTTACTTTAACACCAGAATAAGTGATTCCATATTCGGGGTGGCCCTGATTTTTCCCGGTGGATTCTGCCCCTGCCGTATAGCCGGTTGCTGTCACGGTATGTTTAGGGTATTGTGACCAATCGATGGAATTCTCCAGTGTTTGGGCAGGCGCGGTAACTGCCTCGCTTACCGAAACTGCTTTAACTAGATGAAAAAACAGAGTCTGCACAGGTAAACCTGAAATAGATTGGAACGTCGCGAATAATGCCAAAAAGAACAAAATAATCATAGCAAATCGTTTCGTCCAATTTTTCATTTTATTCATTCTCTTTTTCACTCCTCCCAAAATATTCATTCCCAAGTAGGAATGAATTATTCAAAAAAGAAGTGAAAAAAATTACCAATTAAATTTTATATTAAAAAAGACCTTCATATTAGAGAAGGTCTAAAACATTTGATATCCATTTTTTCGTAAGAATTTGATGGTAAGACCTGCGGTAATTGCCCCTGCCAGACCACTAGATAAAATAAGGACATCCGCAGTTGCTAAGGAGCCAAGTCTGTGCCCTAAGTCTAAAAAAGCTGCTTTGCTATTGGTGAAATATTCAAAAAATGAGACTTTATCTATGATAAAAATGGCGACAAACGGATAAATGACAGCCATAATCCACGACATTCTTAAAAGCATATTCAGAATAAAGCCAATTCCAAAAAACAACACAAAAAACAGTAAAATTGAAATAATCAAGACAACAATGCTCATCTGCATTGAAACTCCCCCTTTGCATCAACATATAGTGTACTCAATGTCCATGTGGGAGTCAATATTAACAGCATTTTAACGCAAAAAAATAGCCCTTCGAGTCTTCGAAGAACTGGGTTTGCCTTTTTTCCGAGGAACGGTTATTTTTCAACTTTCTTGCCAGTGCCGCCGCAGCTTGCGCAGGTTTCGGATCCGCCAAGAACTAATTGAAAATAGCCGTTTCCGGAACAATAATCACAGGTTTTTGTGTCAACACTTTGAACTGTCATTATAAACATCCCTTTCCCATTAACTTAATTTTCTGATAATATACCAAGTATTTAAATAAAAAGAAAGAGCGAAATTCAAGCAATTTGGACAGAAGAAAACGGATACACCTAATGTTTTCTTTCATTTTCTAAGTGTGACGTAAATTTTCAAAAAATTAAAAAAATAATTTATAAGCGGTATAGCCAAACTGGTCACCAGGATTTACGCCGTCGATAACAGGCTTCTCAAGTAAATCCTTTCGCTCAATCAGATACTCTAAAAGAATCGATGCTTCCTTTTCCTTAAGCAGTTCTTCCGGCGCCATAAATCTAGCTTCGTACAATTCATATTCCTGATGGGTAATCTCCATTTTCCCGGCTGGTTCTAGTAAAAACACCAGCATGTTATCACTAATTTCACTTTTAATAACACCCGTACGTAGCCCAATCAGTCCTTTAACCGTACAAGCAATTCCCGTTTCTTCCTTCACCTCTCGAAGCACGGCTTCATCTGCCGTCTCACCTTCTTCCACAAAGCCTGCAGGGAGGGACCACTTGCCTTTTAACCCACCATACCTTTTTTTAACTACCAGCCATTCCCCCGCATCGGATTGAACTAATCCGGAAACAGCCAGCCAGACCTTCCCGCGTTTTTCCCGACTGCTCATAATTTTCCCCCTATCTGTAGCTTTTAAAACTATTCTAATAAATGGAAACTCGCCGATTGGCTAGTCCGACAGGACGAAGACAGAGGCGTAGTTGAATTTATACTTTCTTATTAGCCAAAAAAGGACAGGCTGCCCTGTCCTTTTTTTGTTACGGAGATTTATTAAAAGATATTAAATTTACCTTTTTTCAATACAAGACCAGCTCCGCCAATCATGTAAAGAGAACGGTTATCGACTACTTTCTTCATGAAAGAAGCACTTGCCCCTGTTATTTTCTTACCAAAAACAACTCCAATTGCGTCATCCTCACCAAGAGAGCAGACAGTACCTTTATTATCAAACTTGAACTCTTCAAGGTCCTGCTTATTGCGTACAAGTGCAGCAATATTACGCGCACACACTTCACCCTGCTGCATCGCTATCTGCGCAGTCGGCGGATATGGGCGGTTGATTTCTTCATTAATAACCAGCGAGCTGTCGCCAAGAATGAAGACATCATTGAAACCAGGAACTCTTAAATCAGGCTGAACTTTGACACGCCCTCTCATTGCTTCAAAACCGGACTTTTCGATAACGGAGTTTCCGCGGACACCGGCCGCCCAAACAACAGTACCTGCTTTGATTTCACGAGGCTCATCTTCACCTTTTGCAACAAAAATCCCTTCAGGCGTGCACTCCTTAATTGCCGTTCCGATTAAGAATTCAACACCCTTACGCTCCAATTGTGATACAGCATACTTTACTAATTCAGGATCAAATCCAGGCAGTACAGTTGGTGCAGCTTCAACACAGATAATTTTCACTTTATGCTGATCCACATCGTATTCATGACATAATTCCGGAACACGATTGGTCAATTCTCCAAGAAACTCGATTCCTGTGAAACCAGCGCCGCCGACAACAATTGTCAAGCGTGTATCATCCTTTTCCTCTTCCATATTGTAAGTGGCAAATTGATATTCCATATGCTCACGAAGCAAACGGGAGGAATTTACATTCGTAATACCGAAAGCATATTCCTTCAAGCCTTTAATGCCGAAGGTTTCAGGCTCTCCGCCAAGTGCAATCACAAGATAATCATATTCCACTTCGCCGTTCTCTAAAATAACTTTCTTTTCATCCTTCTTAATCTCAACAACGGTACTTTGAACAAAGTCAACCTTGCTGCGATCAATGACATCGCGAATATCATAACGAACCTTGTCGTGGTGCAATGTACCGGCTGAAGCCTCATGCAGCCAAGTGGTTTCATAGTGGTAATCATTTTTGTTCACTAAGACAATATCCGCTTCGTTAACACCAAGGTGCTTTTGCAAGCGTACAGTCGTCATCAGTCCGCCGTAGCCCGCTCCGAGAATAACAATTTTAGGCTTTCTCAACGCAATCACTTCCACCCTTATAAAATATTTTAATAAATCCTCTTTTTCTTATCTTCCACAGCTTTGTCGATTATTATTTTGGTTCACTGGAAAATGTATGTGATATAATTCACGAACGAGGATAAAAATAAAGAACCTAGCAAACATAAAGTTTGGGAATCCAAACAAATGCTATTTTGTGAAAAACAGAGCAAGACATTTCATAAAAAATTGTACCTGTTTTGTCACAAAATCTTAACAATATATCCACAATACATCATATGCTACTTCTATCCGAAATTCAAGCAATTTATCGAATATATTTATCGCAAAAATAGTATAAATTTTCACAAATTATTATTCATTGTCATAATTTTCTCAACAAAGATATGAGGATTTACATATTTTATGTTATGATATGAGTGGAATCGTAACTACTAGTTGGGGGGATACGGAGTGCAAGAGCAAAAGGTTTATGATATTACCATCATTGGAGGAGGCCCCGTTGGTCTTTTTACTGCCTTTTATGGGGGAATGAGACAAGCATCCGTTAGAATTATTGAAAGCTTGCCTCAGTTGGGCGGTCAATTATCTGCGCTTTATCCGGAAAAATATATTTATGATGTTGCCGGATTCCCAAAAGTCCGTGCACAGGAGTTAATAAATAACTTAAAGGAGCAAATGGCCAAGTTTGAGCCTACAGTTGCTCTGGAGCAATCTGTGGAAAAGCTTGAAAAGCAGGATGATGGAACCTTTAAATTAACAACAAACAAAGAGATCCACTATTCTAAAACCGTTATTATCACTGCTGGAAATGGTGCATTCCAGCCTCGTCGTTTGGAGCTCGAAAGCGCTGCTCAGTATGATGGAAAAAACCTTTATTACTTTATCGATGATTTGAATCAATTTGCCGGACAAAAGGTTGTGGTATTTGGCGGCGGTGACTCTGCGGTCGACTGGGCACTAATGCTTGAGCCAATTGCCGAAAAAGTAACGATTGTTCACCGCCGTGACAAGTTTCGCGCCCATGAACACAGCGTAGAAAACTTGATGAATTCCAAAGTAGATGTGAAAACGCCATATGTTCCTGCAGAATTAATCGGTGATGAAACTGGCATTAAACAGGTCGTTCTTGAAACCGTAAACGGAGAAACAAAAGAAACCGTTGACGTTGACGCCGTTATTTGCAACTATGGCTTCGTTTCCTCCCTCGGACCTATTAAAGAATGGGGCCTCGAAATTGAAAAGAACTCCATTAAGGTAAATTCCAAGATGGAAACCAATATCCCTGGAATTTACGCTGCCGGAGATATCTGCACCTATGATGGAAAAGTAAAATTAATTGCCTGCGGTTTCGGTGAAGCCCCTACTGCCGTAAATAATGCGAAGGCATACATGGACCCTAAAGCAAAAATCCAACCACTTCATAGTTCTTCCATGTTTGATAAATAATTATTAACTAATACGAAAGGCGTCCAAATTAGGACGCCTTTTTAGTACTATCCGTTATGAAATTTGTACATCCACAGTACACCTGATTTTAGCAGACGGGCAACGCGGCCGGTTAAAGGCCGATCTGCTAGCATCGCAAAGCCATGCTTTTTCCCTAATGAACCAAGAACTCCCTTTAATTTGATAGGCGGGAAAGAATCTGGCAGTTCTTCGCCATTCCAGCGCTTTTTTAAAACTTCGACAATCTGTTCGGCCTGTCCTTCTGCTAGCTGTGCACTTGGTGCATGCGGCAGGCTTGCACAATCACCGAGAACAAAAACATGCTCATCATGAGGCAAAAAGTGCTGCGGAGTTAACACCATTCGTCCCGAGCTATCCTTTTCCCCTTCCATTTCACGGATAACTTTATTCGCCTGGATCCCTGCTGTCCATACAATAACATCACAAGAAATGGACTTGTCATGGTTATAAAGGGTGTTTTCCTCTACTTTGGTGATATTAGAATTATTAATGATTTCAACGTTATGCTTTACAAACCAGTTCTCTACATATTTGCTCAACCTGTCAGGGAATGCAGAGAGAATATGCTTCCCGCGGTCAAATAATTTTATTTGCAAATCATCGCGGCTTTCGCTTAATTCGCTGGCAAGCTCCACTCCAGATAGGCCTGCCCCAACAATCCCAACGACTGAACCAGGAGGTAAATTATTCAAGACAGAATAGGTTTCCCTTGATTTACCTATACTTTGAATGCTATAGGTATATTGATCAGCACCCGGCACACCATGGTATTTATCTTCACAGCCCAATCCGATAACGAGGTCATCATAGCTTATTGGCTGAGCGTCTTTTAACAGGACATTTTTTTCTTCTCTGTCAATCCCGATGACTTCCCCAAAAACTACCTCAAGTTTAGGATGCTCTGGAAAGGAAACGCGTATTTCTTTATCTGAAATCGTCCCAGCAGCTAAAGCATAGTATTCTGTTTTTAAACAATGGTAAGGAACACGATCCACAAGTGTGATGGTCACGTCCTCCGGCAGGTTATTGGGAAGAAGTTCGGAGAGAATCTTCATGCCCCCATAACCGCCTCCAAGAATGACTAATTTTTTCATGCTTATTTCCCCTTTGTCATAACTGTACTATAGATTTTCTATTTTTTTATTTTGTTCAGAAAGACAGTATTTCAATTGAAATTACGAGTGGGATTTTATTGAAATAGATATTCCGTCCATTTAACACACAAATATGAGTATAACGAAAATATGGCTAAATAACAACACATTTAAAATACATCTTGACAGGTTTGCCAAGAACGTGATAATTGACGAAGCAGCCTAAAAGCGGTAGGATTAGAAGTTGTGGAGAGGTGAAGGTAATGATTAAGCCGATCATTGAATTTTGTGTCAGTAATCTTGCTAGTGGGGCACAGAAAGCACTAGAAATATTAGAAAGAGATCCAAATTTGGATATCATTGAATATGGATGTCTCGGCTATTGTGGTAAATGCGCATCCACTCTCTATGCGCTTGTGAATGGAGAAGTTGTTACGGGTAAAACCCCTGAAGATTTGGTGGATAATATTTATCAGTATCTCGAAGAAAATCCTATGTTCTAAATATAAAGGGGGTTTGCCGCTCCCTTTTTTATAATGGCAGCATATCCTGTTACTAGTAATCGTATTAGTTGAGTAGTTTTCATCTAGTGTATATACTAAGTTTATAAGCCTCAAATCTTTAAGGAGGGGTCATTTTTGAGCAAAGATATCGTTATTTTAACAGAAGCAGCATCACTGCAAATTAAAGATATGATGAAGCATAATGAAGAGGAAGGCGCTTTTTTGCGAGTCAGTGTAAAAGGCGGCGGCTGCAGCGGCTTATCTTACGGCATGGGTTTTGAGCACGAAGTTAAAGAAGATGACCATCAATTTGAACAATTTGGCATAAAGGTTCTTGTCGATAAAGAGAGTGCACCAATCTTAAATGGAACGAAAATCGATTACAAGCAATCGATGATGGGCGGCGGGTTTACGATTGATAACCCTAACGCGATTGCGTCTTGCGGCTGTGGTTCATCTTTCCGTACCGCAACAGCAGCTGGAACACCTGAGGAGTGTTAAGACTTTGTATTAAGATCAGAGGCTGTCTTTCGAGACAGCCTCTTTCCTTCTTATATCGCCTTGTACCCGTACTTTTCCAATTCAGAAAAAATCGTTTTAAGACGAGGGTTACCCTCGCCAACCACTTTATCCTTTATCACCACAACCGGATAAAACATATCCTCTTCAATAACCCTCTGGGCAAATTGCGATTTATCGCTATCTTCAGGCGGCTGAAAAATATCTACATAGGTCATTTTAACAGGCTGCTCCGGGAATTTTCTCGCAATCGCTGCTTCCAGCCATTCAAAGGTTTCCTTTGAGGATGGCAGATTCACACAGCTTGGGCAGAGTACTGCCGCTCCATATAGGATAATTTCCACTTCCGTAAATTCCATAAAACCATTCCTTATATTTTTCTTTTATTTTACAATATAGCCCCTTCAAAACCTAAGAAAATGACTTTATTTCTCCAGTTTCTGAGAATGGATTTTTCCTTGCTGCGACAGTATAATATAGTTAGGAAAGGAGTCGATGAAAGTGTCAGAACAGGAAATGTTTGAACAAGTACAAGAAGTATTAGATAAATTACGCCCATTTCTTCTTCGCGATGGCGGAGACTGCGAACTAGTTGATGTGGAGGAAGGCATTGTTAAGCTTCGCTTACTTGGCGCTTGCGGATCTTGCCCAAGTTCTACCATCACACTAAAAGCAGGTATTGAACGGGCTTTACTAGAAGAAGTACCTGGTGTTGTTGAAGTCGAGCAAGTTTTTTAAAAAATAATAATAATAATAATAATAAAGCGATTGCCTAAAGATGCAATCGCTTTTTTGTATTCAGTTAAAGCCCATTAAGAATATAACCAATCCAGCTGCGGAAGGCTTAAGTGTTTCACCGGCGCCCCTGAAATATGAAAAAAGCCTGCCAGAAAACGTTCGTATTCGGAGGACTGCCGCAAAATTTTCCCTAAAGTATCCTCCAACTGCTTTTTTTCCTGTTCCGAGCGAGTAATATAATAATTTTCCACACATTCGAAGTAATGGAGCGGAAAAATTAAGCGGGCATATAAAAGCCGCCATGAAAAAGAGGACAATGGGGATATCCCCTGATATTCATCGTAAAACTGTTTTAATTCCATATCATATGTCTGGATATTATGAAAATATTGTTCCCTTGTCCACTCAGCCAAATCACGGCTGCGGTGGTCGAATACCCATTCAAATGGATTTCTGATCATATATTGGCCGCCCCACGTTTTTTTCGTGAAACGTTCATAGCAAACTGTCCCGCTGTCTGTTTCCAAGGGGGAATCATCAATTTCCGTATCCACTAAATATTGGATCGCATTCTCTGTTAATCCCATGTAATACGGAAAGGACTCAATAAACAATTTTTCAAATTCATCCTCAGGTGTTTGAAAAAGCAGTCCACTCCACACTTTTTCCATCTGTTCCAGCCGTTTTTCCCAAATCCCCTTCCATTGTCCAACTCTGCTCGACCGCTGAATCTGAAAAGGCACCCTTCTGCCCCGCTCATGAAATTTTGCCAGTTTCCGCCCCAATTTGGATATTCGCTGCTGCCGGTCCGTCTGCCGGTTTACTAATACGCAGTATTTATTTTGTTCCCAGTTTGTAATATAGCTGCCATCCTTAGTCTGCATGAATGCAGGGACATTTTTGTCACCTGTTTGGCGCATATGCTCAGCAATGCTTGCCAGTTCCTGCATATCCTCCTCCTCTCTTCCCCCAGGACTTACAATCAAATATAGCAAGCCATTTCCTCTTAGCGCATCAAAAGAATCTATTTTAACCTGTTCGTCAGCCTTGATTCCATATTGATCCTCCAGCATTTTTCGCAGCATCTCTCCACCCCTTCTTCTTTTCACCTCTACGTCATATATATGAGTAAAGCCAAGAAAACTTGTTGTCTTCCTTTTAGTAATAACAAATCATAAAGTTATTTTATTTGATTCTTGAAAGGATAATTGCATATCATAAGTTAATAGAGCAATTATAGAAAAATTTACAGAAAAGGTGATATAAGGGATGGCAGAACAAAAAAAGACAAATGTTGTTCAGGAAACGGCTCACAGGTTATTGAAAGAAAGAGGGGTAGAAATCCAAGATATTGCCAATTTGGTTTTTTATCTCCAGGAAAAATATCATAAAAACCTGCAAATGGAAGACTGTATTGCGAACGTGGAAAAAGTACTTACTAAAAGGGAAGTTCAAAATGCCATTATTACCGGAATCCAGCTTGATGTCTTAGCTGAAAAAGGGATGCTTGAGGAGCCGCTGCAATCAATTATCGCAACAGACGAAAGTCTCTACGGGGTGGATGAGATTTTGGCTTTTTCGATCGTGAATGTGTACGGTTCAATCGGCTTTACTAATTACGGCTATATCGATAAGCAAAAGCCTGGTATTTTGGCACATTTAAATGATAAATCAACTGGTCAATGCCATACCTTTTTAGATGATATCGTTGGCGCCATTGCCGCTGCCGCCTCAAGCAGACTGGCACACGCTGCAGCCAATTGTGAATAAGATTAAAAATGATAAAGGATGGCTATTTCAGCCATCCTTTTATGGTTCCCAATGGTCCAGTGTATCGATAGTATATGTAGGATGAATAGTATATCCTTTTAACAGTTCCTTCGTGGTGACGCCCGTATGAACGAGCAAAGTGTCGATCCCTGCATTTATTCCCGCTAGAATATCGGTATCATAATTATCGCCCACCATCAGCGTATCTTCTTTGGCCACACCTAAAACCTTTAACGCCTGCTCCATAATAATTGCTTCCGGCTTTCCGATAAAAATCGGCTTTGTTTGCGTTGATACTGCTATAACCGATGTTATCGAGCCATTGCCCGGTACTAGCCCTCTTTCAGTTGGCAGGGCGATATCGCCATTTGTAGAAATAAATGTGGCTCCGTTTCGGACAGCCAGACAGGCAATTGTCAGCTTTTCATAATCAATCGAGCGGTCAAGACCCAATACGACAACATCGGCATCTTCCCCGGCAAACCGAAAGCCCTTTTCCTCAAGTGCTGTGCGAATCCCTTCTTCACCAATAACATAGACAGAGGCATCCTTTTTCAGTTCTTCGATATAATTGGCGGTTGCCTGACTTGTCGTAAAGACCCTATCTTCCGTAGTTGGAATATCAAAGCTGTTTAATTTTTCCGCCACCTGTGCCGGGGTCCTGGTAGAATTATTTGTCACAAATAAATAGGGTATTTCCTTTTTCTGAAGGTTCTTAATAAAATCAGAAGCCGCTTCTATCCTCTCCGTGCCTTTGTACATCGTTCCATCTAAATCAATTAAATATCCTTTATATTTCTTCAATCATCCCACTCCTTAATTGATCTTGTCCTCCTCTTTAAAAAGAAAAAGACCGATTGGCGGTCTTAGTTTTTAAATGCTGAAACTGGTCCCAATTCATTCGTAAGATAGTCCCGTACATTCACTGAAAAAATAGTCAGTGCAGGCAAATGATTTGAAAATTCCCGGGTTAATTCGCTATGGTCAATTTCCGTATAAAACTGCACCAGTTTTTTCCGAAAACTGATTAGAGCTTTCAGGCTGCTTCCTGTTTCTTCAGTAACGACCTTTTCATCCATTAAAATATCTATAATGTCTTCGTAGCTTCCTGGGTCACGCATGATAAAGCCGTCAATCATGGCATTACCGACATCCAATACCGACTCGAGCATCATGTGAGTAAGCCTTTCTAATGCCGCCTTTTCAATGGGGGTCGACCATACCTGCTGGGTAGAGAAATGAGTGATCTGTGTTTCCAAATAAACTAATGTCGTTTCAATTTTATCCCGGTCAACAAAGTACATGAACTCCACTTCCTTCTATTTTCTGTTCTAAGTTGCCATTTCCATGTTTAGTACAGTAGGCGGAGCGTAGAAATAGCCTTGTGCCAAATCGACCTTGTTTCTTGTGAGGACAGATGCCTCATCCTCATTTTCGATTCCCTCCGCGACAACCAGTGAACCGGCCTCCCGCGCGACTAGGAGAATCCCCTTTAACATCGATTCCTTAAGCGAGTTTTTATCGATATTTTGAATGAGAGATCGGTCAATTTTTATAATATCCGGCATAATTTCACTAATGGTACTTAAATTGGAGTATCCCGCGCCTGTATCATCAATGGCAATTCGAAACCCCATTAATCGTAACATTTTTATATTATAAATGAAATTCTTTAAACCTTCGATTGAATCGTTTTCTGTAATTTCAATTGTTATTTGTTTTGGTGATATACCAGTGAATCTTTGCAATAAATTCTTTATATCCCTTGTGAAACGAATATTTCCAAGGGTTAACGGAGTACAATTGATAAAAATATCCTGTCTGCATTTTGCTTTCTTAATTTGTTCAAACGCTTTTTCCAATACCAGCATTTCGAGTGCATATAATGTCCCTGTCTGTCTTGCAACCGAGAATAACGGCAAAGGATTTTCTACTGCCGTACCTTTAGGCCCCCGTGTCAAGAGCTCCCATGCACGGATTTCATTTGTTGCCACATCAATAATGGGCTGGGCCAGCAGACGGATATTTTTATTAGTAATAATTTGATTGATCATATAATCTATATCATCATATTTTACTGCCAGTCTTTTTTCAGCCATCGCAATGGCCTGTCGATGGGCTTTTTGGATGGAATCAGAAATGGAGTAATGTTTCTTGTCAATAAACATATATCCGGTTTCAAAGTGAATTTGCTGTGAAGGATAATGTTTTTGCAGACTTCCCTCAACATAATAAAGCAATCCGTTTATGACATGATCCATATCAGACAAAGTGTTTTTATCAACATCCACCTTCATAATCAAGGTCACCACATCGCCATAAAAGTCATGCAGCGCGATGATCTCCTCTTCTTTCAGTTCCTCTTGGACAGCATGGCGAAAATACTTTTTTAACTGCTTCATGAAATAACCTTGCTGTGATTTGCCTTTTAAAACCGACAATTCATTCATATTTTGCAGGTGAAAAACAATAACTGCTGCCTCCAAGCCTGATTGAAAGGCGGCTGTTACACCCTCTAATACAGGGTTGCGCAATATAAATTGAGGCGGATAAAAGCGCAAGGAACCAGCAGGAAGCAAAATCTTCCCCCATTCCATTACCCCTAATAGCATATTCATGATGCGACGAGCCATACATTCATCCCTCACAACCAGTTTATCTTACAGATTTAGTTATATTATAACATATTTTTACATTATTCGTATTTTTCAAAGAAAAATATTCCTAAACAAATGGTTGGGAAATTTAATCCTTCTCCCATCCACTGCAGGAATTTGTTACTATAGATAATGTGAGAGTATTTTTTAAAAGGAGATATGAAATGAGCGAGCGTTTTTTCTTATATGATGATACCGAAAATACCAAAACAAGGTTTGTCAGCTTTGTCGGGGAAAATCAGCGTTATGATTTAGCAGTCGTAAAAACGGACCGGCACTACGGCAAATCCCTAGTAATGAATATGCAAGGAAATCGATTTGCCATCATTGGGCATGATGATCTCGAGGAGGAAGGTTATTTAGAATATGCTTTTAATATTAATGAAGCAGAGGCAGAAGAGCTAAAATCCTTCTTACAGGAGATTATCTAAAGGTTGACTCATGTTTTTCACTCAGGATGAAATAATAAAAGAAAAAGGAGTGAGGAACATGGCTGAAAAGGATTCCGATAAATACGGGGATTTCTCGAATGTGGAAGTACAGCGGAACTATCTGACTGCGGAAGAATTTCCCGAGGGCCCTTTAGGGTCGCCGATTCGTAAAGAAGACCCTGTAGAACTGAAGAGTACCTCGTGGAAAGAGGGGCAGCGCCGGTACAGTGCATTTAACTATGAGTTTAAGGCCCTGCATCAGGATTTGCCAAGAGAATACCCGGGAGCGCATCCTCCACATGATGATAAAGAAACCGATGAACAGGCCCCGTATAACAATAACGAAGCTTAAAAAATAAACGAAGGGGATTAAATCGCCCCTTCGTTTATTTTTTAACCTTTTTTAACACAAAATAAGCACAGCCAAAATTGCAGTATTCATACAGATACTCACTTAATGTGCTGATTTTTGTATCAAAGGTTGCTTTTTGATTTTGGTCCTCAAAGAAGCCTTTTAATCGGAGCTGGCCATAGCCCCAATCCCCCACAATATAATCATATCTGGATAAGATGTCACTATATCTAGCCTTTAGGGCTTCCTCATTAAAACCATTCCGAAATTCCTGTACAAGTTCGTAAGTAGTGTTATTAATAAGAATCATGGTTTTCACCTCAAATTTTGCCAGCTATTCTTTATCCCATTATAACCGATTCACCATCAATTACTAAGAAAAAAAATGAGCGCTTTGGAAAATCTAATAAAAGGAGGTGTTAATATTGAAAAGATTAGGCATAATCATTGGGTTATGTGCATTAACTGCAGTCACAGGCTGTTCTAAGGATATGGGTAAAAACGATATATATGAAGAATCCGGCAATACCATTAATGTGAACAATAAACGGCATGAGCTCTACCGTGAAGGTGCGAGCAAGGATATCCGTAACGCCAGCAATGACTATGGCTTTGTACGTCACCAAAAGAGTCCACTGATGAACGATAATAACACAAATAATGGCTACACGGCCCTTGACCGTGAACAAGTAGCCCATGTCATCAGTCGCTTAAGCGCCAATAATCCAAACGTCCATGATGTGGCTACATTGGTAACGGACAGAGAAGTTTTAGTGGCGTACCGTACCGATTCGAAGGACCGAAATTTAACGGCTGACCAAGTGAAGAAAACAGCATTATCCGTTGTCCCAAGGTACTACCATGTATATGTCAGTGATAATAAGGTCCATATCCAGGATATCCAAAACTTGGCGAATTTGGATTCCCACAGCGGCAAATCACGTGACCAGGTAAATTATGTAATCAAGCAAATGAAAACATCTCCACAAGGAACAAGACTGAACGATAGTGAAGATGAAAACGGCCTGACAAAGGACGATATGGATTATAATCACAAACGCTAATAAAAAGAGTTCAGACCCGAATTAAACTAAGGGCTGAACTCTTTTTTAAATTCAAGTTATTGGGCTTCCTGCGTACTTTGTTCACCAAGTAATTGCTTATGCTTTGCGGCAGCATTTACTTGTTCATCAGCGTGATAAGAAGAACGAACAAGTGGTCCCGCTTCGCAATGGCTGAACCCTTTACTTATGGCAATGTCACGTAATTCATTAAACTCATCGGGGCTATAGTATTTTATAACCTTTAGGTGGCTTTTGGTCGGCTGCAAATACTGGCCGATCGTCATGATATCAACATGATTTGCCCGCAAATCATCCATAACCTCAATAATCTCTTCTTTTGTTTCGCCAAGGCCAATCATTAAGCTTGATTTTGTAGGAATACTTGGATTCATTTCCTTTGCCCGGCGGAGGAATTCTAGGGAACGATCATATTTTGCACGCGCTCTGACTCTTGGTGTCAGGCGTCTCACCGTTTCGATATTATGGTTTAAAATATCTGGCTTTGCATCCATCAATGTTCGAAGGTTCTCTTCTTTTCCGCCCATATCAGACGGAAGGACCTCAATGCTTGTAAACGGGTTTTTCCGGCGGATGGCCCGGATGGTTTCTGCGAATACTGCTGCACCGCCATCCTTTAAATCATCCCTGGCAACTGCGGTTACGACAACATGTTTCAGGTTCATAAGCTGAACGGAATCAGCGACTCTTTCCGGTTCCTGCCAGTCAAGTTCCGTAGGTAGACCTGTTTTTACAGCACAGAAGCGGCAGGCCCTGGTACATGTATCACCGAGAATCATAAAGGTAGCCGTTCGCCGTACTGCCCAGCATTCGTGAATATTTGGACAGCGCGCCTCTTCACAAACGGTGTGAAGATTCTTTTCCCGCATCAATTTCTTTAATCCTGTATATGATTCATTTGTATTAAGCTTTATTTTTAACCAATCAGGTTTTCTCAGGACTTCCTCTTTCTTGCTCATCATGCACCCCCGACTATGTTTAAACACTCCTGTTGTCACTTTAACATACTTGGGTCGACAACGACAAGAAGTCAGCATCTGCCCCAATGATTTTCCCGATTTCCAATTATTGACCATAATGAAATGTTCTAGAATTCATAAACTAACCTTGAACTATAAATGGGAAGGGAGAATTCCTATGCGGGCTGTGCTGATAATAGCAGCTTTCCTGTTGTTATTTACCTCAAGTATAGAGGCAAAAGCTGCGGAAGCCAATCCATACCAAGAACGAATGAAACTTTATAAGAAGGTTGAAACCATCACTCAAATTCCTTGGTATTATTTAGCTGCGGTTGACCAATATGAACGAAATGTCCGCTTGGCACGCCGCGATTTACCAAGACCAGAGAGCCTGATTAGCATTTATTTTCGCCCTGAACAATGGGCCGGGCTGACTAATCCTAATCCATCCGAAGAGAATCCTGCAATTATCCAGTTTTTTAATGGAGTCGGAGTTGATGGGGATGGAGATGGAAATGCCAGCCTGAAAAATGATGAAGATGTATTGTATTCCTTTGCTCATTATCTGCTTTCTTATGGAGTAGATGAAGATAATATTAAAATCGGTTTATGGGATTATTACCACCGGGATCGATCGGTTGGCAGCATCGTCAGCTATGCCAAAATGTACCGTCATTTTGGACGGCTGAATTTGGATACAAATGTTTTCCCAGTTCCTTTAAGAAGCAATCACAGCTATCGCAGCACCTGGGGAGATGCCCGGGGCTGGGGCGGCCGAAGAATTCATGAGGGTACTGACATTTTTGCCGGCTATGGTGTACCGGTAAGGGCTACTTGTTACGGGATTGTGGAAATGAAGGGCTGGAATAAATTTGGCGGTTGGAGAATAGGCATCCGGGATATCAATAACACATATCATTACTTTGCCCATCTCAGTGGGTTTGCCAAAGACTTAAAGGTCGGGCAAATTGTTGAACCCGGGATGGTAATTGGCGGAGTAGGAAGCTCCGGCTACGGCCCTCCAGGCACATCAGGGAAATTCCCGCCGCATCTCCATTATGGCATGTATAAAGATAATGGGATTACCGAATGGTCATTTGACCCCTATCCGTATTTGGCAAAGTGGAAACGTCTTGAACGAATAAACGCTAGAAAAAAATAAGGACTATCCGATTTGGATAGTCCTTTTGCTAATTTCCTGATTTTTTGGTATCCTGCTTTTTCTCGGGAACCTGAATGGATGGAATCATGCCTCCTCCGCCGTTATAGAACTGCGGAACCGTTCCCTCGACAAGAGCACTTCCGACTGGAATACTTTGCTTCAGTTTCGTAATTTTCGTAGCAAATGGAGTAATAATTTGAACGGATACCTCAATCTCAATCGAGACTTCCACCCATGTATTATTAATCCCCATTTCTTTCGTTTGGATATGCACATCCGGTTCCACTTCCCCAATGGCTTGAAATTTGACAGGGATTTTCGGACCAAGGTTCCCTAGCAAAGCAATATTGGTTGCCTGCCCTAATGGAACATACCAGGTGATCGAGTTCTCATCCTTCGTGTTCTCTGTCTCAATTTCTACATCTGTAATCTGTTCTAACTGGGCAAGATTACCTTGTTTTGCCGCCTTCAAATTCTTTTGAATTTGTGCCGTTGTTTCAGCTAATACCCTGTTAATTAAATCCGTATTTAACTGAAAGTTTTGTTTCTCCCCATCGCTGCCTGGGATGATTTGCACGACCTGATTATTTTCTCCGACATTGGTGGTCCTTTTCGTAATAGCTCTATTTATCACAAGCGAAGCAATATTTCGGGTTTCGGATTCGGCATATCTCATTAAGGTAGGTTCAATCCCTTTGTTCACAAGCAACACACTGATTGCTGATGTCAACAGGAAAAAGACAAAAGTTAAAAGCATGACATATCGGAAAGGCAACGGACCTCTTCGCCGCCGGTACATGCGAAATTTTGCCAACAAAAATCACCCCTTCATCGTATGTGTATGCGAAAAAGGGGTGAACTAGCCCAATAAATAAATGGTAAAAAGCCTGCTACGATAGCAGACTTTTATATCATTTTCAGCAAAGCGTCCTTGCCAATCATGCCTTTTGAGATTCCTAATTCCTCCGCGCCAATTGTGACGGATTCCAGCGGCGCGTTCAACAGCTGGTCAATCGTTCTTACTCCGACAGCTCTCCCTGCGATAATGTTTCGGTCCCTTAGTTTATCATTTAATAAGCCGACATCCAACGCACCGCACATTATATATCCTTTATCGCTTGTCACAGCAAGCAAGGTCGTTTTCGGAAGTAGAACGGAGACCGCCAGGAACGTATGGCCGTCAATTTCAATTGGTGAAAGATCAATCATCAGGATTCCACACTCCTTTCCCTACTATCACATTATGTAGGAAAAGGAAAAAGCGTGTGTCCCAGGATTAAGACTGGGTCTTTAGTTTCCATTTAAGGATATCGCGCAAAAATTCCGGCAGAAAATATTGCTTATCCTTATGAGGCAGAACTCCTTTAAAAAAATGCCCAAACGTAAACATATCCGGTAGTGCAAGTGTATAGATTTTTTGCGGCTCTAGCTTTTCTCCATTAATAAAAATTTCTCCGGAATGAAACGTGATTCCGTCATAAACAAAGATTCCCAGCATGTTTCCTCTAAAACCAAGCCCTTTGATTTGCCTTTGATGAAGGCTTTCGTCCATCGTTTCGATTAATATATCTTTTAATTCTTCGCCGTTAACCTCGACAACACATGGATTAATCGGGTGTGGGCAGATGTTTAAAAGGTCAAATTCTGTCACATCGCCGGATAACGGACCAAGAAGGAGTCCGGCATTGATCATCGCACAATCAGTTTGGCACCAATCCCGTAAAGCTTTGCATAGGAAAAGCGAGAACTCTGTTTCTTTAAACGGATCGCTTAAGAATGGCTTCGTTAGAGTCGTGACTCTTCCATTAAGCAGCTTTTTCCCTTTATCTAGAAAGGCCTCTGCTATCTGAGCCTCATTTTGAGCCGCCGGAAGCTCCTTTGTATCATAAAGAATGGCTTGTTTGTCTTGAATGGTTTTCTGGCTGTCCAACATAATCGTAACATGGCCCACATAATAGCCAAATTTTCCGGCGGCCGCCAAAAGCGTATTGTCTACAAGCTTTCCATTTTCCAAAAAATGATGAGTATGAGCACCCAGAATCACGTCAATCTCAGGAAATTCTGCTGCGATTCGTTCATCATCACGAAGGCCGAGGTGGGAAAGCAGAATAACCATGTCCGATTGTTCCTTTACGGCTTTGATCCATTTTTTAAGCTCATTTATCGGTTCGGTCAGCTTCCAGCCTAGTAATTCGTAAAGATGCGCGAAGTTGGCCGTTAAGCCGATAACACCTAGGCGAGTACCCGATTTGGTTCGATAAATTTGGTAGGGCTTCACCCAGCCTGGCCGCTGGTTATTTTTTTGAAAAAGATTTGCTGCCAGCACATCAAATTGTGCATCATCATAAAGCTGATCAAGCCCGTTGTGCGGCAGGTTGATTCCTTCGTTATTGCCAATTGTGACTGCAGTATATTGGCATTCGTTTAAGAGGTCAATACTCGCTTTACCCATGGTCGCCTCTGTCAACGGATGCCAGCGGTCAATAAAATCGCCAATGTCAAATAGGAAGACCTCGTCTTCGTCTTGGTGCTGCTTCCTTTGCTGCTTCAAAAATTGCTCGATGCGCTGCCAATTTTCCAAGTGGCTGTGGATGTCGTTCGTATGGTATATATGTATTCTTTCCATTTGCATCTACCTACCCTGTTATTCCTTCATAGATTAGCCGAACCCCGACGATGACAAGAACCGTTCTTAATATCCAGACAATCGTTTTGCTCTTTAATCTTGTATTTAAAAACACGCCAATGTTCGCCCCAATATAAGCCCCCGGTACAAGTGCTAAAGCATAAAGCCAGTTGACGTTTCCTAATGAGATATGCGTTATGGAGCTTAAAATTGAGGTTGGTAAAATCATAAACATCGATGTTGCTGTAGCCACATGCGGCGGGAAGAAAAAGACGAGAATCATCGTTGGAACCATCAGCGAGCCGCCGCCAACACCAAAAATACCTGATAAAAACCCGACAACAAACGAAACAATGACAGCAACAACGGGGCTGTAGCCATATTCAAAGGTTTTACCCCTGTTATCCGTAAAAGTACGGGTAATGCCTCTGTCCTTCCGATATGGTATTGGCTTTAATTTATCTTTTATAAACAGGATAATCGAGACGAGAATAATAAAAAGACCAAAATATAAATTAAAAGCATGGAGGTTCATTCTTTCTGTTACCCACGCCCCTAAAATACTCCCCGGGCCGCTGCCGATTAGAAAAATAAGACCGCTCTTATAATCAACCACTTTATGTTTTGCATAGGCCAACACCGAGGAAAGCCCCGTGAAAATCATCGTAAAAAGAGATGTCCCAACGGCAACCTGCGGCGTGATGTGGGCAAACCCGTTTACTGTCGCCAAATAGAGCAACGCCGGCACGACAATGATTCCGCCGCCAAGGCCAATCAGCGAGCCCAATGAGCTTGCGCAAATTCCGATAATCAGAAGAACAATCCATTCCATTATTTCACTTTCTTTCTATGTCTGCTTTTAAAATAAGTCCAGCTGTCTTGGAGCCAATCCTTCATATTCAATATTTAATATGTCCATCATCTGCTTGGCGTTATCTGCTGCGTCGCCGCCAGAATTGTTGTTAAAAAGGAGGTACACATCTGCGCATTCCTCGGCAAGCTTGTGGATGTGTCCGGCCCATTCATTAAGCTCCTGCTCGTTATAGCGGTATAGGTAGCGGATATCCCGCCAATTCTCGGCGTTTTTCTTTTGCCAGCCATGGACATTGCGGCCGTGGAATCTGACGAGAACCTTATGTTGGTTTGTGGATACAAGAACCGTCGGAACGGAACCCTCCCCGGATTGCGGTTCATCACATATGCTGTGAATCCAATTTTCCTGTTTCATAAACTCCAGTGTCTGTTTGCGGTATTGCGGCGCAAACCAGAATTGGTGCCTAAACTCGAGTGCACATGGGATTTCTCCCATTTGCTGTTTGCACCATCTTAAGTAATCGACATTTTCCCGTTTGCAATCAAACCACGGCGGAAATTGGAATAAAACCATGGCAAGTTTATTTTTCTCAATATAAGGGTCCAATGATTCTATAAATGCTTGAAACATTGCTTGTTTATTTTCAAATGGTATTTCACCGTGATTGTGACCTGTCATGCCTTGATAGGCTTTGACGATAAATTGAAAGTTGGCAGGTGTTTCATTAACCCATTTCAAGGCGTTCCTTTGGGGCTGTATCGCATAAAAAGCGGTGTCCACTTCAACGATTGGAAAATGGCCCGCGTATTCCTTTAATTTGTCTCTGGGCGTGATTGGACCTGTATACAAACTGTCATGGTCGCCCCAGCCTGTCAGACCGATGTATATCAATGGATTCACCTCCGCTTTTTATAATAGCATAACCTTTTTAGTTGGGAATAGTTGGACGACAGTTGTGTTGGCTTATACAACAGTTGGCGCACTTTATATGACAGTTGGAACGGCTTATCCGACAGTGGGAAGGACCTATACGACAGTAATCATCCTTTCTGAGAGTATTCCGTACCCATCCGAGAGTAACCCCATTCCCAAAGCAAAAACCCGCCTGCCTATCCCAGCAAGCGGGTTTAATTTTCCAAAAATATTAACCGATTGAGCCTTCCATCTCGAACTTGATCAAGCGGTTCATCTCAACAGCATATTCCATTGGAAGTTCCTTTGTAAATGGCTCGATGAAGCCCATAACGATCATTTCAGTAGCTTCCTGCTCGGAGATACCACGGCTCATCAAGTAGAATAATTGCTCTTCAGAAACCTTAGAAACCTTTGCTTCGTGCTCAAGTGAGATGTTGTTATTTAACACTTCGTTGTATGGAATCGTATCTGAAGTAGATTGATTATCCATTATCAACGTATCACATTCGATATTAGAGCGAGCGCCGTCTGCTTTACGTCCAAAATGGACCATACCGCGATAGTTTACACTTCCGCCATGCTTAGAAATCGACTTAGATACAATCGTTGAAGAAGTATTTGGTGCTAAGTGAATCATCTTGGACCCTGTATCCTGTACTTGGCCTTTGCCAGCAATCGCAATCGATAAGGTCATACCGCGAGCGCCTTCGCCTTTTAATATAACAGCAGGATATTTCATCGTTAATTTAGAACCGATGTTACCGTCAATCCATTCCATTGTCGCATTTTCTTCGCAGACAGTCCGCTTTGTTACAAGGTTGTAGACGTTGTTTGCCCAGTTTTGAATCGTTGTATAACGGCAGTAGCCGCCTTTTTTAACGATGATTTCAACAACTGCACTGTGGAGGGAGTTAGTTGTATAAACAGGTGCTGTACAGCCTTCAACGTAGTGGACAGATGCACCTTCATCGACAATGATCAGCGTTCTTTCAAACTGCCCCATGTTTTCCGAGTTAATCCGGAAATAGGCCTGTAACGGTGTATCCACCTTAATACCAGGCGGTACATAAATGAAAGAGCCGCCGGACCAAACAGCTGAGTTTAAAGCAGAAAACTTGTTATCAGTTGGCGGAATAACCGTTGCCCAGTGTTTGCGGAAAATATCTTCGTTTTCCCTTAACGCAGAATCGGTATCCTTAAAGATGATTCCTAATGCCTCAAGGTCTTCCTTCATGTTATGGTAAACAACCTCGGATTCATATTGCGCAGAAACCCCTGCAAGATACTTTTGCTCGGCTTCAGGAATTCCAAGTTTGTCAAATGTCGCTTTAATTTCTTCCGGTACTTCATCCCATGACTTTTCTGATTTCTCCGATGGTTTTACATAGTAGGTAATTTCATCGAAATTCAATGAGTTTAAGTCACCGCCCCATTGCGGCATTGGTTTACTGTAAAATATTTCAAGTGATTTCAAGCGGAAGTCAAGCATCCACTGAGGTTCACCCTTCATTTTTGAAATCTCTTCAACAATCTCACGTGTTAAACCACGTTTTGATCGGAATATGGAAACGTCTTTATCGGCAAAACCATATTTATACTCGCCGATCTCCGGCATTTTCTTCGCCATCGCAAGTATTCCTCCTTTTTTTACGAGAGGTGAAAGCTCCAGGCAAGAGGCCGGATACTTTCAGAACCGTTTTAATCTTGATTCTCTTCTTTCAAGCTTTTTTCCATTGCCTTCCAAGCCAATGTTGCGCATTTAATTCTGGCTGGAAACTTGGCAACCCCTTGAAGTGCTTCGATATCGCCTAAATCGATATCATCATCCACTTCTTTACCTTGCATCATATCCGAAAAAATCTTCGACAGCTTTAATGCGTCTTCGATTTTCTTACCTTTAATGGCCTGCGTCATCATCGATGCAGATGACATGGAAATCGAACAGCCTTCCCCTTCCTGCTTAGCATCAACAACAATGCCGTCCTCCACCTTCAAGGTTAATTGAATGCGGTCACCGCAGGTCGGGTTATTCATATTGATCGTATGGCTTCCATCCTCCAAAACCCCGCGATTGCGCGGGTTTTTGTAATGGTCCATAATTACTCTTCGGTAAAGTGCATCTAAGTTAGAAGACATCGCTGAAATACTCCTTCGTTTTGACAAGCCCTTCTACGAGTTTATCAATATCTTCTTCTGTGTTGTATAGGTAAAAGCTGGCACGAGCTGTTGCCGATGCCTTAAGCCATCTCATCAACGGTTGGGCGCAGTGATGGCCGGCGCGGACAGCGATTCCTTCCGCATCCAGAACCGTCGCTACATCATGCGGGTGAACATCACTTAAATTGAAAGTCACTAGACCAGCGCGTTTTGCCGGATCATGCGGTCCATAAATCGTGATGCCTTCAACAGTTGACATTTTTTCCAGCGCATAGGCTGCAAGCTTATGTTCATGCTCGACAATATTGTCTAAACCGACTTCATTTAAAAAGTCAATCGCTGCACCAAGACCAATGGCACCAGCAATAATTGGTGTTCCGCCCTCGAACTTCCACGGCAGCTCTTTCCAGGTTGATTCATATAATTCCACGAAATCAATCATTTCACCGCCGAATTCAACCGGCTCCATTTTTTCAAGCAGATGCTTTTTCCCGTAAAGGACACCAATCCCGGTTGGTCCGCACATCTTATGGCCGGAAAAAGCAAGGAAATCACAATCTAAATCTTGAACATCAATTTTCATATGCGGTGCACTTTGTGCACCGTCAACTACCATAATAGCGCCATTTTCATGGGCAATCTTGGCGATTTCCTTAACAGGATTGATGACGCCAAGCACGTTTGATACCTGCATCACCGACACAATTTTTGTGTTTGGTGTGATCGTCGAGCGAACATCATCTAATGAAATCGTTCCATCCGCTTGGAGAGGAATGTATTTCAGCTGGGCACCAGTCCGTTTAGCTACCTGCTGCCATGGGATGATATTGCTGTGGTGCTCCATATAGGTAATGACGATTTCGTCGCCTTCCTTCAGGTTGGCGGCGCCGTAGCTTGCCGCCACCGTGTTAAGGGAGGTCGTTGTTCCTCTTGTAAAAATAACTTCTTGAATGGATTTAGCATTGATGAACTTACGGACCTTTTCACGGGCACCTTCGTAAGCATCTGTTGCTTTTGTACCTAATGTATGCACACCGCGGTGGACATTTGAATTGTACTCGCGGTAGTATCTGTCAAGTGTTTCAATAACTTGAACGGGCTTCTGCGATGTCGCAGAGCTATCCAGATAAACTAATGGCTTGCCGTTAACTTCCTGGTCTAAAATAGGAAACAGTTTGCGAATATCTTGGATATTCATTATCTTACTTTCCTTTCAATAACTTCCACTAATTGCTCTTTTACTTTCTCAATTGGAAGCTGATTTACCACCGGTGCAAGGAAGCCATGAATGACTAAACGTTCCGCTTCCTTCTTCGGAATACCGCGGCTCATCAAATAATATAATTGCACTGGGTCAACGCGTCCTACAGAAGCAGCGTGGCCAGCCATAACATCATCTTCGTCGATTAATAAAATTGGATTCGCATCGCCGCGAGCTTTTTCACTCAACATTAACACGCGTGATGTTTGCTCAGCGTCAGATTTAGAGGCGCCATGTTCAATTTTTCCAATTCCGTTGAAGATAGAAGTAGCGTTATCCTTAACAACGCCATGATTCAAGATATTTCCTATTGTATGTCTGCCAAAATGAACAACCTTTGTCGTAAAGTTCTGGGTCTGCTCACCACGTCCAACCACAACAGTTTTCGTATCGCCATTAGAACCGTCACCAAGAAGATTGGTGGTATTTTCAGAAATGGTATTGCCTTCATTCATCATGCCAAGCGCCCACTCGATTCGGGAATCGCGGCCGGTGACACCGCGGCGGTTCACATAGGTTGTGATTCCTTTTGCCAAAGTATCCACAGCACCGTACTGCACCTTTGCATTTGTATTGGCAATTACCTCTGTCAGGATGTTTGCCAAGGTATTGGACTCTTCCACTGTGGAAATATAGTTTTCCACATATGTTAAAGAGCTGTTATCTTCTGCGACGACAAGAACATGGTTAAACAGGTTTGCCTCCGCATTGTCATGAACGAACACTGCTTGAATCGGTTCCACAATTTCGATGTTCTTCGGAACATACAGGAAAGCTCCGCCATTGACAAATGCAGCATGAAGAGCAGTCAAACGGTGCTCATCAGCATTGATCGCCTGTGTCATATAATATTTTTTCAATAAATCGCCGTGCTCTCTAGCAGCAGTGAAAATATCGGTAAACACAACACCCTTTGCCTTTAGGTCTTCTGAAAGAGAAATAAAGGCTGGCGTTTGGTTGCGCTGAATATATAAATTTTGTTGTGCCGCATCCAAATCAACTAATGCTTTAACCTCTTCTGGCAGTTCTGCCAAAGATGTATATGGAGCACTTTTAACTGTATGCTGCTCAAACTGTGTAAAATTCCATTTATCTATTTTTGTTTTATCTGGCCGAGGCATCGGCAGTTCGTGAAAATGCTCAAGTGCCTTCAGTCGAAGCTCTTCAAACCAAGCAGGCTCACTCTTTTCTTTTGAAAAAGAGCTCACAAAACCCTTATCAAACGGTAATGTTGTTTCTGTTGTCATTGCTAACCCTCCTAACAAAAGCTTTTAAGCTTCTTGCTCAACTGTTTCATCTTCAATACCAAGCTCTTGCTTGATCCAGTCATATCCTTCTGCTTCTAAGCGCTGTGCAAGCTCTGCCCCGCCGGATTTTACCACACGGCCTTGCATCATTACGTGCACATGGTCAGGAGTGATATAGTTTAACAGACGTTGATAGTGAGTAATAATTAAGCATCCGAAATCCTCACCGCGCATTTCGTTGACACCTTTTGATACTACCTTTAAGGCATCAATATCAAGACCGGAGTCGATTTCGTCGAGAATTGCAATTTTCGGCTCCAACATCATTAATTGCAGGATTTCATTACGTTTTTTCTCACCGCCGGAGAAGCCTTCATTAAGGTAACGCTGCGCCATATCTAGATCCATTTCAAGGTATTCCATTTGCTTATCCATTTTACGAATGAATTTCATTAAAGAAATTTCGTTGCCTTCGCCAAGACGGCTGTTAATCGCAGAACGCAAGAAGTCAGCATTCGTAACACCGTTAATTTCGCTTGGGTATTGCATGGCTAAAAATAGTCCAGCACGAGCGCGCTCATCTACTTCCATTTCTAAAACATCTTGCCCATCAAGCGTAATGCTGCCACTTGTTACTTCATATTTAGGGTGACCCATGATAGCAGAAGATAATGTAGATTTACCAGTTCCGTTAGGACCCATAATGGCGTGAATTTCGCCGCCTTTTATTTCAAGGTTGACACCCTTTAAAATTTCTTTCCCATCAATTGCTACGTGCAGATCTTTGATTGTTAAAGTTGATCCAGCCATATTCATACCTCCGAAAATGTATTGTATCTTTGCAGACAGATTTTTTAAGATCTTCCACATTCATTCTCACTTTATTCTCATTACAATCTTATAACAAATGAAATTTGTTAGCAACTTTTTAATAGTAATAACTAGCATGTATTTTCACTAAGAACATGCTAAATGAGAATAGCAGGAAGTTTTTAAAGAAAATTCAGATAAAGACTTTTTATGTAATACATGCCCGAATAAAATGATACCTTATTTTTTGCTAAAATGCCATGGGTGGTTATGGCATCTATTTTTTACTACTTAATGGGCTTTCATGTAATGAATGCAGAAAAGCCAGTGAATCCTCACTGACTTTTCTGCAATATTCCTACATATTTAGTAATTACTCAGTTGCTGCGATAACAGCACCTTTGTATTTTTCCTTAATAAAATCTTGAATTTCTTTCGATTGAAGAACCTCTACAAGTGTTTTGATTTCTTTACGGTCTTTGTCTTCTGAACGAACTACTACAAGGTTGGCTGGAACCACGTCACTGCCTTCAAAGGCAATACCATATTTTCCAATATCAATGCCGCCTTCTAATGCATAGTTGGTATTAATGGCAACCGCATCACCTTCACCGTTTTCGAAAGAAGATGCTAATAATTTTGCTTCAATTAATTTAGGGAACTTCAGGTTCTTTGGATTTTCAACGATATCATCTATTCTTGCGTTTGCACCAACGCCTTCTTTAAGCTTGATTAATCCAGCCTTTTCAAAAATCGGCAGGATACGGCCGTGGTCGCTTAAAGAATCACTCATAATAATGGTTGCACCATTTGGAAGATCTTTTAGACTTTTATACTTTTTTGAGTAAATGCCGATTGGTTCTTTATGAACCCCACCCACACTGACAAAATCAAAATCTTTATTTTCTTTCATCTGCAGATCTAAATATCCAGGTGTTTGGAAATAGTTTGCATCTATTTCTTTATCCTTTAATGCTACGTTTGGCAGAATATAGTCTTGGAAAACTTGGATTTCCAAATCAATACCTTTTTTCTTCAATATTGGCTTTGCAGCTTCAAGTACTTCTGCGTGTGGTACAGCAGTTGCACCAACAACTAATTTTTTGTTCCCATCTTTATCTGCTGAATCATTTTTTGCACCGCCGCAGGCCGCTAAGGCAAATACGGTAAACGCAATGAAGATCAAACCCAGAACTTTTTTCATTTTTACTCCTCCTGTTAACGTTTATCTGTTCTCTTTGTAAAATAATCTCCAATAAATTGGATAATAAAAACTAAGATTAAAATAGCAATCGTTGCCACTAATGTAACCATTGGCCTGTTGCGTTGAAAGCCTTCTAGATAGGCAAAATGGCCAAGTCCACCGGCTCCAATGACCCCAGCCATTGCAGTAAAGCCAACAAGTGAAATCGCCGTAACGGTAATCCCGGAAATTAATGCTGGCAAGGATTCAGGTATTAATACCTTAAAAATAATATGTCCGTGTGTGGCACCCATTGATTGTGATGCTTCAATCACACCTTTATCAATCTCCCTAAGGGCGATTTCCACCATTCGAGCATAAAACGGAGCTGCTCCAATAATCAGTGCCGGCAGTGCAGCATTGGCACCGAGCATTGTCCCAACGAGAACTTTAGTAAAAGGGATTAATAAAACAATTAAGATAATAAAGGGAATGGATCTAAAAATATTTACAAAGCCAGCAATAATAATGTTTACCCCACGGCTTTGCCATATGTTTCCTTTACTCGTTAGAAATAGCAGCAGGCCTAGTAACAAGCCCAAAATAAATGTCGCAAGGACCGAGATGGCGGTCATATAGATCGTTTCACGTGTTGCCAGTAACAGCTCATCCCACTTAACTAATTCCATAAAGTCAGCCATTACTGATCACCTCCACGCCCACTTGCTGCGAGTGAATATAATCGATGGCTTTCTGAATTTCATTAGCTTGGCCATCCAAATGAATAAATAATGTTCCATAAGACCCGTTGTGCGTATGAGAAATATTCCCTTGGAGAATATTTACTACGACATCAAAATCACGAATAACACGTGTGATTAATGGCTGTTCTGTTGCCTCCCCAAGAAACGATAGTTGAATGACCTTTCCATGAGGATAGCGCTCTAGCAAATGCTCTGCTGTTTCCTTTGTTTTTTCCGGTTCGGTTACCTGCTGGACAAACCGTTTCGTAATCGGCTGCTGAGGGTTTTTAAATACATCAAGCACCGGACCAAGCTCGACAATCCGCCCACTTTCCATGACCGCCACTCGATGACAGATTTTCCGGATGACATGCATTTCGTGAGTAATCAGCACAATCGTTAAGCCAAATTGTTTATTGATATTCACTAAAAGGTCGAGAATAGAGTCTGTTGTTTGTGGGTCGAGCGCTGATGTTGCCTCGTCACATAACAGCACCTTTGGGTTATTGGCAAGGGCCCGGGCAATCCCGACCCGCTGCTTCTGCCCGCCGCTCAACTGTGAAGGGTAGGCGTCACCTCTGCCTTCAAGGCCAACTAACTTGATCAACTCTTCAACTCGTTTTTTCCTTTCCGGCGCGCTCACTCCGGCAATCTCTAATGGAAAAGCGATATTTTCGCTGACTGTTCTTGACCAAAGTAGATTGAAGTGCTGGAAAATCATGCTGATTTCCTGACGGGCTTTTCTAAGCTCTGCACCCTTTATTTTTGAAATCTCCCGGCCAGCCACGTTGACAGTTCCACCCGTAGGCAGCTCAAGGCCATTTAACATGCGGATTAAGGTACTTTTACCAGCCCCGCTATATCCGATCACACCAAAGATTTCTCCTTCTTTTATATCCAGGTTTACTTCATCAACAGCTTTTAGCTGTCCCTGCTTGGTAGAAAAAATCTTTCGTACATTTTTAATGGAAATCATTGAATCACCTACTTCTTGTCCTTATTATAGGATTTGATAATTTTCATGAACGAATTCTATTTTAGTAAAATAAAAAGCCTCTCCGCAAAGGCAGAAAGGCATCATTATCAAATGAATCCTTTCTCCCATCTTTCAAAGCCGCGGCTTTGTGTGAATTGGCACCATTTCAATAAAATTGACGGTTGCCGGGCTTCATAGGGCACATCCCTCCACCTCTCTTGATAAGAGCAAAAGCTATCCTATATTTAATTATACATGCATTAATACTATTATTATGAAAGTAATAGTATCACGGTTAGATAGTAGTGTCAACGACAAAATTCTACATTTTCAAAAAACTATTCAAGGAAAATTCAGGCATTTGTTTTTAAAGATGTTAAGCCTGTTGCAGCTTCGATTGCGTCCTCTAAATCTTCCACTAAGTCCTCAACATTTTCGATTCCAATGGAAAGACGGATCAAGTCCTCGGAAACACCTGCTGACTTTAATCCTTCCGCATCCAGCTGCTGATGTGTGGTGCTTGCCGGGTGGATAATTAAGCTCTTGGCATCGCCGACATTAGCCACGTGCGCCCATAGGGTGATCGCATCGATTAATTTCGCACCGGCTTCTCTTCCGCCTTTAATGCCAAATACAACCATTGAACCAGCGCCCTTAGGTAAATATTTTTGCGCCAATTCATAGTCAGGATGTGATGGATGCCCCGGATAAGAAACCCATTCAACCGCAGGATGATTATGCAAGTATTCCACTACCTTTTTGGTGTTGGCGACATGCTCTTTCATCCGTACATGAAGCGTTTCTAACCCAAGAACAAACTGGAATGAGCTTTGCGGGCTTAAAGCAGGCCCCATGTCGCGGAGAAGCTGTACGCGTGCTTTAATAATATAAGCAACCGGTCCAAGTGCCTCTGCATAAACAAGGTCATGATAGCTGGAGTCTGGCGTTGTTAAGCCAGGGAATTTCGGTGAATTCCAATCGAACTTGCCTCCGTCGACAATGATGCCCCCTGTAGTTGTTCCATTACCTAATATCCACTTGGTTGCGGAGTGAACGACGATATCAGCGCCATGCTCAATTGGACGGCACAAATATGGTGTTGCAAAGGTATTGTCCACGATAAGAGGAACCCCTGCTTCATGAGCAATATTGGCTACTTTTTCAATATCCAGGATTCTTAAGCTTGGGTTGCCGATCGTTTCAGCGAAAACAGCTTTTGTTTTTTCCGTAATGGCGGCACGGAAGTTTTCCGGATTCTCTGGGTCTACAAACTTCACATTAATCCCGTATTTTGGCAGGGTCACTGCAAATAGATTATACGTTCCACCATATAGATTGGATGCAGCAACAATCTCATCACCCGCTTCGGCAATGTTTAAGATGGCCAATGTGATGGCAGACATACCGCTTGCCACTGCCAGTGCGCCAACGCCGCCTTCTAGGAGCGATACTCTTTCTTCGAAAACAGTTGTGGTTGGATTATGAATCCGTGTATATATGTACCCAGGTTCCGCTAAGGCGAATAGGTTGGCGGCATGCTCTGTGCTTTTGAATTGGTAGGCGTTATTTTGATAGATTGGTAGCGCACGTGCTCCTGTTACAGGGTCTGGTGAGAGGCCACCGTGAACACTTAATGTTTCAAACCTTAACTTCTTTTGTTTTTCTGACATAGTTCTTATTCCCTCCCAATATAAAAATAAAACCCATGCTTCCTATAAGAAGATGGGGGTTCTCCGCTCTTCTTATCTTTCAGAGCCCGTTTGCTCTGCTGGATTTAGCACCGTGTGGTCACCGGTTGCCGGGCTTCAACGGGCCAGTCCCTCCGCCGCTCTTGATAAGAATGTATATTTAGTTTGCTGTTCGTTGCTTGAATATTCTAAAAAAATAATACCTGAAGTTTAATTCCGAGTCAATACCTTTGATTAAATTATTTCGGCAAGATTTGTCTGAGCTTTAGTTAAATAAAATAGTGATTCCAGTAATAATACAGCCCTTAGTGCGCCTTTTACGTTCAGGGCGCCATTACGTTGCAGTACCCTTAATCTTTCTTGCCCCTCGAGAAGTTGCTTTAGTTCTTGTAGGCCGCCACAGATTTGACAATTTGCCTGCTCCTGGTGTGAATCATAGAGGCCGAATATTTCCCCGTTTTTAATAACCAGTTGAACCGATTGCTGTTCGGTGGTGCTTAGGCTAATCCTAAGTTCTGCGTGCTGAATTAGCGGAAGAATATGTCCTTGGTCTTTGAATGTTTTTAAAAAGCTATTAACCTCTTCTATCATTTTAATCACTCCGAAATCCTTGTCTATACCAATTACTATTCAGCAGCGATTTGCCTATTCCTTTATGAATTGCTCGACATTATCTTCGGACGGGTGGGGAAATATTAACATTTCCCGAGAAATATGTCGCACTATGCAAGATACTCGTAAAGTTAACAAAATATTCATACTTTCTAATTTGCGTTTTAGTAAGTTGGAGTAAAATTGGATATGGGTATTTATAATTATTTGAGAGGATTTGGACTATGCCTACACCAAAAAAATCGCGCGGAGTACCAAAGGAGTTGCTTATGTTACGGGCCCTAAACCCGCGTATGGCACTTGCTGATATAGACAGGAGAAAGTATTACTCTCTTGAAAAAGGCTATCAAGGAGAAGTGATGTTTGATGCTATTACCGAAGGAATGAAGAATAACTGCATCGTATTAAATGACTTGCTCTTTAAATTGAAAGGAAAATACTTTCAAATCGATACTATTATTATTTTTCAAAAAACAATTTACCTGATTGATGTTAAAAATTTTGAAGGAGACTATATTTATAAATCTGATCCCGACCGTTTTTGTAAAAATGATACCGAAATTGACGACCCTATCCTTCAATTAATTCGGAGCGAGTCAAAGCTGCGGCAGCTTCTCGACGAATACAGATTTAATTTGCCGGTTGAATCCTACGTGGTTCATATTAACCCCACGTTCACCTTATACATTGCTCCTCAAAACAATCATGTTATTCTCCCAACACAACTCAATCGCTTCATAAGAAAATTAGAAAATATCCCATCAAACCTGAATGGAGGCCATCAGAGATTGGCAGACTTGTTAATTTCTTTGGATCAAGGTGATTATCCAAATGCCACAAAGCCGACTTATACTTATGAGGAGCTGAAAAAGGGTCCTTATTGTTCGAAGTGCAACTCATTTTCGGTTTCTGTTGGGGAGAGGAAAATGGTTTGTAATACGTGTGGGTGTGAGGAGAAACTGGAGTCTGCGGTGTTGCGCAGTGTTGGGGAGTTAAGGTTGCTTTTTCCGGAGTTTAAGATTACGACTAATATGGTGTTTGAGTGGTGCGGGGAGAAGATTGAGAAAAGGAAAATTAGAAGGATTTTACAGAAGCATTTTACCACTAGAGGGAAAGTGAAATATTCTTATTACGAATAATTTGGTGTGAATTCGACCCATTTCTTCAAAAGTAATTATGTGGTTAATCGTATTACTTTTTTGTTTTTATTACAAATTTTTACTTTAGGGCGCTTATGAATCTTTTATAGATCATTCCGCCCTCTCCGACTGATGAATTTGGTCTTATGAACCCTTTATAAGACCATTTCCACCCTCTCTGACCGGTGAAT
>NZ_JAGYPE020000053.1 GCF_018343545.2 Neobacillus citreus
AAATAGTATAGTCCACTTTACATTATTAGTATGTCGATTCATTGTAGATAATTTTACACAATATATCGGACTTGACTGTTAACGGTAAAAATAGGACGCCTATATTGCCCGTGGACCACCCAAAAAAGGGCCCACGGTAAAAATAAGGCATCTATATTGCCAAGGAATACCAGAAAAACAAGCTAACGGTAAAAAATAGGAGCTTTTTCCCCTTTTTATTCAAAATAACGCCCTAATGTATTCCCTTTAGCTATATAATTTTGTAGTAAAATTCTTCTAATAGTCTTTTTTGATACCATTTCATTACACCACTCAGAAACCAAATTGGTAGTAATCTTAATTCCCGGAAACAGCATAACCAACTCCCGAACACTCCGCAAAACCGCAGAATCAATGTACTCTTCATGCCTGCATAATCCGCACACAATTTTATTCCCCTCTAAAGACGTTGAAAGTGTATGGCAGGAAGGAGAAAGGATCCCTTTTTGCAAGTGAGTATAATCGTATGAAGGAAATTCAGCAAAGGGAAATTCGTCTTGATCAAGCGAAATGAGCAGCTCTGCCAGTTTCTCATGACTCTCATTCAGTCTTGAAGATGGTTTATCCAATTTCCTCATAAATTTCTTGATTTGTGTCGGGAAAATTACATGGTCATTTTGAGGCGCTTGGTATAAGGTAAACTCGGGGTTTATGTGGACTAGGTAAGATTCAACATGATATTTGTATCCATAGTTTTGAAGCAATTGCCTAAATAGGTTTTCACATCGCTCCAACTGATTAAGAGGGTTTTTTATCTCTCGATTGCCTTTCTTTAAATGCCCGTCAGCATCGTAATAAAAATCCCCTTCAAAATTTTTCACATCAATCAGATAAATTTCTCTTTGATAGATAATCACTGTATCAATTTGAAAATAAGATTTGTTGAGCTTGAGCTGCACATCGTTAATCACAAGACACTGACACTGAAGCTTTTTCAGTCAACTTGTCAAACTCCAATTCACCGGCAAAACCCTTTTCCGCATTCAGATAATTCCATTTGTCATCATCTAACAACAGCATGCGGGCATTCAATGACCTAATTTTCCTTAATTCCTTTCTTAATGTGCGCGGTTTCTTAAGCATAGTCACCATCCTTTATTAAAAATCTCAGATTTATTTTACTAAAAAAATAACTTTCACAGAGGCACGAACTATGAAACATTTGTTAACATTTTCCTGCCGGCGCGGATATCGAATATTCAAAGAGATATATTAAATAGAAGTGACCCAACTCACTTAACTGAAAATGATTATCAACTATAATAAAGCCATAAAGGAGGCATCAACAATGGAAAAAAATTCAGTTAAAGCATATATGGAATACAGTGAAGAGAAGTTCACAAAAAGGATTATCTATAAGAAGGGTGAAACGACAGCATTCGTTTTAAACTTTCTGCCAAATCAAACCCTCCCAACTCATAAACACCCGGGAACAGAGGTTTATCTGTATGTTCTAACCGGCAGCGGCACAATCATCATAGATGGAACAGAGACAGCAGTATCTGAGGCAGACCTCATCCATGTTCAAAGCGAAGAGGAAATGGCCTTCAAAAATACGGGCAGCGAACCTGTAAGTTTATATGTAGTATTAAGTAAAATTCCAAGCGAGCTATATGCTAAAAATATTTAACAGCAAAAGCCAGCCCAATCAGGCTGGCTTTTTACGATGCGATACATCACGTTTATTCTTGAACCCAAAGAACCACCAATTCCAATCACCCAACAGCTTCATTAAAGAAGGAACAAGGACCATGCGGACAATGGTAGCGTCAATAAAGATGGCGACCGCAATGCCGACTCCCAATTGCTTGATTGGCATAACGCCTGTAAAAGCAAAAGCACCTGTCACGACAATCATAATCGCTGCAGCGGAGGTAATAATTTTACTCGTGTACGTTAAACCGGAAATGGTCGCTTCAGTATTATCGCCCGTTTTCAGATAAAACTCCTGAATTCGGGAGATAAGAAATACCTCGTAATCCATGGACAATCCAAATACAAGCGTAAACACGAAAACGGGCAGAATCAATCCGATGTTAACGGGAGAAACCCCGAGATGTCCTTCTTGGAAAACCCATACTACAATCCCAAATGTGCAGCCAAGGCTCAAGGCATTCATCAAGATGGCTTTAAGCGGAATAAGAATCGACTGAAAAGCAGCCATTAAAATTACCAAAGTTGAAATCATAATCAACAGCAAACCATACGGAGCCTTCTTGATAATTTCATCAAAGATTTCCTGCTCGAACTTAATGGGACCGCCAACCGAAGCCTTCACACCTAAATCTTTGGCGGACCAATCCTTAACCCATTGCCGGGCTTTAGCTGAATGCTCGCCGGTCTTTAAGTAGACTTCAATAAGCATTTTATTTTCACGGACGAAGTGATCGAAAACTGGGGTGAGCTTGCTCATTTCACCATAAAGCAGCAGCTGTTGGAATTGCGCTGCATTCTTAATGCCAAAAGCAGAAAATGGCGAATCGACCGTATAAACCAGTGGGTCCTTCTCTAATTTATTGATCACTAGACTTACCTTTTCGAGATTATCCCTCGTCAGCACACCGCCGCTGGTCTCCAGAATAATCGATACCTTCTTTTCATCGCGTTTTTCTTTTTCAAAAAAATGCTCTTTAAATTTTTCTAAAGCGACACGCGACGGATAATTAGGCGGCAGGGAATCGGTGCCTGGAATCGTCAGAACCATTTGCTTCACGGGAATCAGTCCGACCAGCAAAATGGCAAGAGCGCAGACTGCCATCAAAACGGGCCGCCGCATGACAAACTTGGCAAATAAATACCAGCCGCTTACCCGATCGTCCGAAATCCGTAAAATGCTAAATTTATTGATTCTGTGTCCCAATAGTGCCAAGAACGCCGGCAGAAACGTTAAAGAACAGAGTGCAGAAACAAGGACGACCGTCATTCCGCCGAGTGCGACATTTTGAAAAATATCAATTTGGATAAACCAAAGCCCTGATAACCCGATAAAGACGCAGAGGCCGGAAAAAATAATGGACCTGCCAGCTGTGGCAACGGTAATCGCGATGGCCTCGCCAACAGATTTCCTGGTTAGCTCTTCCTTATAACGGTTAATAAATAACAGCGCAAAATCGATACTCAAGGCAAGGCCAATCATCGGTACAATATTCAAGATAAAAATGGTTAGGTCGATGCTGTAACTGAAAAAATAAACTGTCCCCATGGTGGTTAAAATGGATACCACACCAATAATTAGAGGAAGGGCTGACGCGACAAGACTGCCGAATGCGAGGATGAGAACTAGCAGGGCGATCGGCAGGCCAATCATCTCCGCTTTCGCCAAATCCTCTTGGCTGGCTGTATTTAAATCTTTAACAATGATTGGTTCCCCCGTCATCGTTACCTTTAACCCATTTTTGTTTCTCAGCAGCTTTTTTAAATCGCTTATTTCTGCCCCAAGGCTTTCCGCTTTTTTATTAAAGGTAAGCAGGCCATAAGCGTAATTCCCTTTTATCATACCGTCCCGGGCAAAGGGGGGAATGATGTCCTCTGCATGGTCAAAGTCCTTTAGCCTTACAAAGGTTTCCTCCATAAAATCCCGAAACTTTTCATCGCTGATGCCTTTTTCTTTTTGAAAAACAAGGATGATCGAGGACTTGGCTTGTCCAAAGTCTTTTTCCAAAATCCGCCTTGTTTCGTTATATTCCCCCTTATATTCAAAACCGTTTCCGCTTAACACAGCAGGCAGTTTCAAAGCGAAAAAGCCAAACAGGATAATGGCTAAAACCCAAACCAGCATCACCCCTTTTCGATTCCGATAAATGAATCCACCGAGCTTTTCCACCCCATCACCCCCAATAAAAAATAACAATCAAATTAAGTATACAAAATATTACAGGGATAAACGTTTGACTTTTTTATGACTTTTTAAAAAGAAAACCTTTTATAAAGATTTCCCTTCTTACCAGTTGAAAATGTACATATTTACAAATGTTCCACCGCTTTGTTATAGTAATTCTGGACAAACTAAGATACATAACGAGTTAAAAATAGGGGGAATTAGCAATGAGCCAAAACATAGCCAGACTGATTGACCATACATTATTAAAACCAGAAGCAACAAAAGAGCAAATCGTGAAATTAGCGGAAGAGGCAAAAGAATATTCATTTGCTTCCGTTTGTGTAAACCCTGCCTGGGTAAAAACAGCTGCTGAAATACTTAAAGATTCACCGGATGTTAAAGTTTGTACGGTCATCGGCTTTCCGCTTGGGGCAACGACCTCAGAGACGAAAGCATTTGAAACAAAGAATGCGATTGAAAATGGTGCAGATGAAATCGATATGGTCATCAACATTGGTGCCCTTAAAGCTCAGCAGGATGATTTAGTTGAATCGGACATCCGCAGTGTTGTGGAGGCGGCGAAGGGGAAAGCATTAGTTAAGGTTATTATTGAGACTTCGCTGTTGACGGATGAGGAAAAGAAACGTGCATGTGAGCTTTCCGTCAAGGCTGGAGCTGATTTTGTTAAAACTTCTACAGGATTCTCAACCGGCGGGGCGACGGTTGAAGATATCAGCTTAATGCGCGAAACAGTCGGCCCGGATATCGGTGTTAAAGCATCCGGGGGCGTAAGAAGCCGAGAAGATGCCCTTGCAATGGTTGAAGCCGGGGCAACAAGGATTGGTGCGAGCTCAGGTGTGGCCATCTGTAAAGGAGAAGTTTCCTCCAGCAATTACTAATAATATGAAGAAAAGAGGCTGTCCTTTAAGGGACAGCCTCTTTCGTGACTAAAAGAAAAGGTTGAGAACGTAATACAAAATCCCAGCTAATAGTGCGGTTATTGGCAGAGTTATTACCCAAGTAATCAGCATACGTTGGGCTGTATCCCATTTTACGCCTTTAAGTCTGTGAGAAGCACCAACACCTAAAATTCCGGAAGAAATTACGTGTGTTGTACTAACTGGCAAATGAATGTAAGTAGCGCCAAAAATAATTGCTGCCCCGGTTAAATCAGCGGCAACCCCGTTAATTGGACGGATTTTCATGATTTTGCCGCCAACGGTTTTTATAATTTTCCATCCGCCAATAGAGGTGCCAAGTCCCATCGCTATGGCACAGGATAATTGGACCCAAAAAGGTACCTCGGCATTATGTGGAAGATACTGATTCGCAATTAGTGCCATAGTGATAATCCCCATCGATTTTTGGGCATCGTTTGTTCCATGTGAATAAGATTGCAATGCCGCAGTTGCGATTTGGATAAAACGGAAATTTCGATTTGTTTTTGTTAAATTGAAATTTTTAAAAACAACTTTAAAAATACTATAAATAATGAAACCAACAACAAAAGCTAAGATAGGTGAAATGATTAGAGCTTCTAGAATCTTTATAAATCCAGTGTAATTTAAAACATTGAGTCCTTCCGCAGCAACAGCAGCACCGGCGATGGAACCAATTAGTGCGTGGGAAGAACTGCTCGGAATTCCGAAATACCAAGTAATTAAATTCCAGGCAATTGCTGCAAGCAGTGCAGCTAAGATAACAATTGAACCGTGTGCTAAATTAAATGGGTCAACGATATCCTTTGAAATTGTTTTAGCAACGCCTGTGAACGTAAGGGCCCCGACGAAATTCATGACAGCGGCAAGCAAAATTGCTTGTCGTGGTTTCAATGCTTTTGTCGAAACCGAGGTAGCAATTGCATTTGCCGTATCATGGAAACCGTTAATAAAGTCAAATGCGAGAGCCCCGATGACGATTAAAATTGTAAGTATTAAGACAGCACTCATATTATGACTCCTTACGCATTTTTCATGATAATGGTTTCAAGAATATTGGCAACGGTCTGGCAGCTGTCGGCAACGTCCTCAAGGTTCTCATAAATTTCTTTATATTGAATAATACGGATTGGATCCTTTTCCACATTAAACAAATTTTTAATGGATTGTCGTAAAATATTATCGCATTTGGATTCAAAATCCTTAATCTTAATTGCATGTTCTCTGATTTGCGGAAGCTTTTTATTGGATAAAAGCTCTACGGCTTTATCAATTTCAATAACACTGCCTCGAATAGCGTCCACAAACTGAAGCATGAAATCATCTGCCTGAGTGATGGAGTACATTTCAAATAATGCGGAAGTTGCTTCAAGACCATCTAATACATCGTCCATTACCATCGCAAGGTGAAGGATGTCTTCCCGTTCGATTGGTGTGATAAAAGCATCATTTAATTCTTTAATAACTTCGTGAACAAAGGAATCTCCCTTCGTTTCGATTTCCTTCATTTTTTCAGAGAAAATTTTTAAATCACTGACGTTTTTCAGTTTATATTCTGTAAAAAAATTTGCCCCTTCTTTAAGGTTGGAAGAAATATTGCTTAGCAAAACTGAGAATTTGTCATTTTTTTTAAATGCCATTAGAGATACCCTCCATTATTGTACGTGTTGTTCATCAACGGAATAATTTTATATGAAGATTGTCTAAAAAATAAATAATTTAAAAATAAATTTACAAAAACTTAACAAAAGAATTTTCAGACAATTATTTTGCGGATGTCCTAGTTTACTTTTGCCATGATGCCAAAATTTATGTATGAATTATTTCATAGCCATGAGTAAAAAAAACAAAACAGGGTAATTTATAAGGTAACAGGCAGACATCCTTAGATGATTTGCTTGGCAGGCTCAAGAAAAAATCGAATGAATACTAAAAAAGGAGTGTTCTATGTGAGCTTTATTTGGGCATTAATTGTTGGCGGTATAATCGGTTGGTTAGCCGGCCTTATTGTAGGAAGAGACGTACCTGGGGGAATTATTGGTAATATCATTGCTGGTTTTGTTGGTGCATGGCTGGGGACTCTGGTATTGGGAAACTGGGGCCCGCATGTGGCTGATTTCGCCATCATACCGGCGATCATTGGTGCAGCAGTCCTAGTGCTTTTATTAAGCTTTATCATGAGGTCCTTCAGGAAAGCTGATTAATCATTATGAGGAAAGCCTCCCGAATTTTGGGAGGCTTTTTATAGTGAGTAAATATCAAATTCTTTAAAAATAATCGGGTCATCCGTAAATGGTCCATATACAACGATTTTTTCCTCTGTTAAAGGATGGGTTAACGCCAGTTTTCCGGCATGGAGGGCTTGTCTGTTGACGAGCGGTTTCCCACCGTAAACAACATCCCCAACTAAAGGGTGGCCTAGATGGCTTAAATGCACGCGAATTTGGTGCGTTCGCCCCGTATCAAGCCAGCATTTTACGTAGGATAAATTACGCTTTCTGTCTTCCTTCACCACTTGATAATGCGTAATCGCGGCTTGCCCAGAGGGGGATACCCTTCTTTTGGTGGGGTGATGCCGATCTCGGCCAATCGGGGCATTGATCGTCCCTTTTTTTTGCTTCAACAATCCATGGACCAAGGCAAGATATGTTCTTTTGATTTCTCTTTTTGCAAGCTTTCCGTCCAGAAGTGCTCCAGCAAGTGCGTGTTTAGCCAGCAGGATGGCACCGGAGGTATCACGGTCCAAACGGTGAATCTGACGGACATCCCTGATTTCCCCTTTGGCCTGCAAATAAAAGGCCGCTGCATTGATTAAAGTTTCGGTATCTTTTTCAGGGTCATTTGGATGAGTGTTCATAATCGGCGGTTTATTCATAATCAATAAATGGTCATCCTCAAAGAGGACATCGATATCCAGATAGTTGGGGATCGCATGCGGTTCCTCTTCGGTAAATAATTGAATTTGCAGTTTCGAGCCCTCTGAGAGCGGTGCCGTCCAGGAGCATTCCTTGCCATCAACCTGAACCTTTTTCTCCATTCGAAACGCATGTGTTAACTTTTTAGGGGCTTCCCATTCATGACGGAAGATTTCTTCGATTGTCTTTCCTGCCCATTTTTTAGGAACGATAATCTGAAACCATTCCCCGAGCCGCATTGTTTTCAGCATAATATCTCCTTCTTATTCCAGTAGGGCAGCTAACAGTAATTACCACCCTAAATACAAACTAAGATATGTTATTCTTATCATATATAATACGACAGAAATAAGCGCGTGAGCAAAGGTGGGTTATGGAGTGAAGATCGTTTTTGCCTCGACTCCAAGTCAGGAAGAAAAAATTTGTGAGCTCGTGGGATATATTTATTCCAATATATTTCCGCTATATTTTACGGACGAAGAAATAAACCGCTTTGAAAAATTAAAAATATTGCATACCTCTAAACAACATTTTGAAGAATTCAGCACGTTAAAGGATGCGTTTCAAGTGATGGTCAGTATTCAAACATTAATATCGATACTGGAGTCACCTCAGCTTGACGACCAATACGAAGCTATTTTTAATAAAAATGCAGCAAACCTTCATGAATTTGGCTTGTTTTTTCCGTTTGAGTTTGAACAGTTTGCCGAAGCAAAAAGCATGAAAAATACTGTTCTCAGCATATACACGAAGGCAGATAACCAACTGCTTATTTAATAGAGGAAAAAGCCGTTTTGGGGCTTTTTCTTTTTTTTATAAAAAAACCGCTCATTTTAAGGTAATATAAGTATTGGATTGCCGAAAATATTGTGTCTGCGAAAATTGTCGGGATTTTGACGCTGCGTTTTAAAGGAGTATCAAACACCCGCTTAGAACCAATATTAGGTATAGATAACATACTGGAGGGAACCTAAAAATGGATTGGAGAACTGCAGCTAAGAGCTGGTTAGAATTTAAGGAATTGGATTCCGAATTAAAGAGCCAATTAGCAACGCTTGAGCAAGACGAAAAACTGCTCGAGGAGGCTTTTTATAAAAATTTAGAGTTTGGAACAGGCGGAATGCGCGGAGAACTTGGTGTCGGGACAAATAGAATGAATATATATACGGTCCGCAAAGCATCAGCTGGCCTGGCTGCATACATAGAAGAGCAAGGGGAAGCAGCAAAACAACGCGGCGTTGTCCTTGCGTTTGACTCTCGCCATAAATCACCGGAATTCGCGCTGGAGGCTGCCAAAACCTTGGCAACGCGTGGAATTCAAACCTATGTGTTTGATGAGCTTCGCCCTACTCCGGAGCTTTCCTTCGCCTTACGTTATTTAAACGCATTTTCGGGGATTGTTATTACTGCCAGTCATAATCCACCGGAATATAACGGTTATAAAGTATACGGATCAGACGGCGGCCAGCTGCCGCCGGAGGCTGCTGATCAGGTTATTGCGAAAGTAAATGAAATTGGCAATGAATTGGTTATCAAGGTCGATAAGGAAGAAACTTTAAGAACAGCCGGATTAATTAAAACGATTGGTGAAGAAATTGATCAAGCATATATCGAAAAGCTAAAGACGATTTCCGAAAATCCGCAGCTTGCCGAAGAAACAGATCTTCAAATTGTCTTCACACCTTTGCATGGGACGGCCAATAAACCTGTTCGGGCTGGGCTTCAGGCATTAGGCTATAAAAATGTAACGGTGGTAAAGGAGCAGGAGCTGCCTGATCCCGAGTTTTCAACCGTGAAAAGCCCTAACCCAGAAGAACATGCCGCATTTGAATTAGCCATTCGTGATGGCAAAGCAGTGGGGGCGGACCTGTTAATTGCAACAGACCCAGATGCTGACCGCCTGGGCATAGCTGTGCAAAATCCAGAGGGTGAGTACGTAGTCTTAACCGGCAACCAAACCGGAGCATTATTGCTTGATTACTTACTTTCTCAGAAACAGCAAAAAGGAACTTTGCCGCAAAACGGTGTCGTGTTAAAAACCATTGTCACCTCTGAATTAGGACGCAAAATTGCATCAGCCTATGATTTAGAAACGGTCGATGTACTAACTGGCTTCAAATTCATTGCCGAAAAGATTAAGCAATATGAAGAAACAGGTGAACATACGTATTTATTTGGCTATGAAGAATCTTACGGCTATTTAATCGGCGACTTTGCCCGTGATAAAGATGCCGTTCAAGCAGCCCTTTTGGCAACAGAGGTTTGCGCGTATTATAAGAAACAGGGATTGACTTTATATGAAGGAATGATGCAGGTTTTTGAAAAATACGGCTATTACCAGGAAGGACTTCGCTCTTTAACATTAAAGGGAAAAGAAGGAGCAGAATTGATTCAGCGTATTTTGGCTTCCTTCCGCAGCGAACCGTTAACGGGGCTTGGTTCCTTAAAAACGGCTGTAACAGAAGACTATTTAACAGGAAATAGAACGATTGATAACCGGGAAGAGAAAATTGCTCTTCCGAAATCCAACGTGCTGAAGTATATTTTTGAGGATGGATCATGGGTATGCTTACGCCCATCGGGAACTGAGCCAAAGGTTAAATTTTACTTTGGTGTAAATAGCGGGACGCTTGCAGACAGCAAAAGCAAATTGCAAACCATTGAAAAGGACTTCATGGATTTGGTTGATCAAAAGGTTAAGCAAGTTCAAAACGTATAGTTTTATTTATGAAAACACGGCTTCCAAAACGTTTTGGAAGCCGTGTTTTTTTTGGTGGAATTCATTGGTTTGATTTGGAAAAAGGTTCTTTAATAAAATCAGTATCCACTTGATGTTTCAGGAAAGACTATACATCGGTATCTCAGTTGGCGATTGTTCAAATGTTTCGTTGGCATGGTCAATGTAGCGAAGCAGGCTGTATAATTTGGTCTCGATAACGGAATAGTCGCGTTCAAAATTGTAGGCGTGCAGGAAATGTTCAATCTTCTTAGATAAGAACTGGTCTGTGGTTCTTACCATTAATATCAATAAATTATCCCATTCAGACCGGTGTGTATAAAACAGCGCCCGGTCATAATCCAATTTATTCATTTAGTTTTCTCTCCTCCTTACTAGGAGTTGAGATTATTTTATGAATTTTTGCGTTGAACTTTCACGCAAAAATTTGGACACCTTGTCCTCACAACGTTTTCAACATTTACCTGTATATTTTGTAATTGTTATTATCTTGTTTCATCAATCCTTCTGTTTCTTCATACATTGTGGTAAGAGGAAAAGGGGGAATGGCTGATGAATGAGGGAGATAAGAAAGCACTCGAATATGCGATCGATGAAATAACGGAAATCGCCAGCGGTTTTGGCTTAGATTTTTATCCGATGCGTTATGAAATTTGCCCTGCCGAAATCATTTATACATTTGGAGCTTATGGGATGCCGACCCGATTTTCACACTGGAGCTTCGGGAAGCAATTTCACAAAATGAAGCTTCATTATGATTTAGGTCTAAGTAAGATTTATGAACTCGTCATTAATTCGGACCCATGTTACGCATTTTTGCTGGATTCCAATTCGTTAATCCAAAATAAACTGATTGTTGCCCACGTTTTGGCCCATTGTGATTTCTTTAAAAACAATGTCCGGTTCCAAAATACAAAACGGGATATGGTCGAAAGCATGGCAGCTACGGCGGAAAGAATTCATCAGTACGAAATTCAATATGGAAAAAAAGAAGTGGAAAGTTTCCTCGATGCAATATTGTCTATTGATGAGCATATTGACCCTTCCTTGATGCGTCCAAAATTGGCATGGTCTTTGGAGGACGATGAGGACGAGGAAGAACAGCGGGCAGTTTCACCGTATGATGACCTTTGGGGCTTGGATAAAAAAGACGAAAAGGATTCAAAGCCGCCACGTCGAAAGAAATTCCCGCCAAGACCAGAGAAAGATATATTACTCTTCATTGAAACATATAGCCGCGAACTGGAGGATTGGCAGCGTGATATTCTTACGATGATGCGGGAAGAAATGCTGTATTTCTGGCCACAGTTAGAAACAAAAATCATGAACGAAGGCTGGGCCTCTTTCTGGCATCAAAGGATACTGCGGGAAATGAATCTGACAAGCGGAGAATCCATTGAGTTTGCCAAATTAAATGCGGGGGTCGTTCAGCCGTCGAAAACGGGAATTAACCCTTATTATCTTGGCTTGAAAATTTTCGAAGACATCGAGGAAAGATATAATAATCCGTCTGAGGAAATGAAAAGACGAGGTGTTGAGCCAAATTCTGGACGGGAAAAAATATTTGAGGTTCGGGAAATTGAATCGGATATTTCCTTCCTGCGGAATTATTTAACGAAGGATTTAGTGTATAGGGAAGATATGTATCTTTTCCAAAAGCAAGGCCGCGATTATAAGATTGTTGACAAAGAATGGGAGCATGTCCGCGACCAATTAGTGAATATGCGGGTAAATGGCGGATTCCCGTATATCACGGTAAATGATGGCGACTATATGAAAAATGGCGAGCTCTATTTGAAGCATTGGTTTGAGGGTGTAGAGCTTGATGTCAAATATCTTGAGAAGGTTCTGCCATATGTTCATCAGCTTTGGGGCAGACCGGTTCATATGGAAACAACCATTGAAGATCGGTCTATGTTATTTTCCTATGATGGTAAAGGAGTTCACCGCAAGTACTTATAAATATGCACGTAGTGACAAACATGATATCATGTTAGAGGCTGAAAAATTCAGTCTCTTTTTTATTTGTGTCATAAATGAAAATACATACCTTAATCCAAACTAATCTTAAGGGGGATTGAATAATGAAAGATACCAAATTGGATTCTAAAGTGCTTGATGTGCTTCAAGATAAAATTCAATTAATTAAAACAGAAAAGGGTGCCATCTATTTAGTTGGGCCGATTCGCCTTCCAGTAAATTTATACGGTGAAACCGTTGTATTTCAGTGGTATTGTTGGCTGAATTGTAATGAGGTAACAGAGGATTTTGAACGGATTATTGATAAATTGTCTTCGGTTAATTTAGCGGAGCTTCAACAATCCAGTGTTCTTGTATATGGTGATTTCACATATGGTGAGGATGCCATCATGCGAATGCATTCGATTTGCCACACAGGCGATATTTTTGGCAGCAAAAGATGTGACTGCGGCTTTCAATTGAAACGGTCCATGAAAATGATTGTCGAACATGGGACAGGCGCCTTGTTTTATTTGGCCAATCATGAAGGGCGTGGAATTGGCTTATTTAGCAAGGCAATGGCCTATATCCTTCAAGAAAATAATTATGACACCGTCGAGGCGAATCATGCGCTTGGCTTTGTGGATGATGCCAGAAATTATAGCGATGCCATTCAGGTCCTGAAAGCATTGCGCACTAAACCGGTAACCTTGATTACTAACAATCCAAAAAAATTAGATGCATTGAAAAACGCTGGTCTGCCTGTTTCCGGAAGGAAGCCGTTATGGGGAGATGTATCCGAGTATAACGAAAAATACCTGCAAACAAAGATTAACCGTTCCGGCCATTTAAAGGACGAGGGGACTTGTCCAAATGACTAATCACGAGTTTTATATGGATTTAGCATTAAAAAATGCTGGGGCCATGAAGGGACAGACAGACCCCAATCCATTAGTGGGAGCGGTGATTGTTAATGATAACCGGGTGGTCGGAATCGGCGCCCACTTAAAGGCCGGTGAACCGCATGCCGAGATCCATGCCTTAAGGATGGCCGGTGAGAAAGCAAAAGGCGGGACCATTTATGTAACCCTTGAACCATGTTCCCACTACGGAAGGACAGGCCCTTGTGCTGTTGCTTTAGTGGAAGCAGGGATTAAAAAGGTGGTCATCGCAACCCTCGACCCGAACCCGGTGGTAGCGGGCAATGGCGTTAAAATTCTTAAAGATGCCGGAATTGAGGTTATAATCGGCGTTCGGGAAGCGGAATCCAACCGAATGAATGAGGTTTTTAATAAGTTTATCGTTCAAAAAACGCCATTTGTGACCATGAAGGCTGGATCCACCCTGGACGGGAAAATTGCCACACACACCTCTGACAGCAAGTGGATTACCTCCGAGGAAGCAAGACTCGATGTCCATCAGTTACGAAATGAACATATGGCGATTCTTGTGGGAATTAATACTGTAATAAAAGATGATCCGGAATTAACGGCACGCATTCCGAATGGACGGAATCCGCTCCGGGTTATTTTAGATTCCACCTTAAAAATTCCGCTGGATGCTAAAGTGGTTACGGACAATCTTGCACCAACCTGGATTTTTACCAGTGAACAATATGATCAGGAAAAGCGCAAAAGATTAGAGGACTTGGGAATCAAAGTTTTTCAAACAAATGGGTCAAACCGTGTCTGCCCAGAAGAAGTTGTACGTATTTTGGGAGAAAATCTCATTTCCTCGGTGTTTATTGAAGGGGGAGGGGCGGTTCATGCTTCTTTCCTTGAAAAAAAACTGATTGATAAAGTGGTATTGTATTTTGCTCCGAAGTTAATCGGAGGCCATAATGCCCCGACATTTCTTGAGGGAACAGGCATTGAGAAAATGCGTGATGCAGTTGAATTAACAGACTGTTCCTTTACACCAATCGGAAAAGATTTTAAGTTCATTGGTTATCCAAAATATAATTTTTAAAAAGTTGACTGCCTTAATAGTTAGATTAGGGCAGTCTTTTTTATAAACGTAATAAAAAGTGTATATTTTGTGAAAACTAAAAAATGAACGTTGACATTGAGAATCATTCTCTCTATAATCAAAAATGTGAATGATAATCATTATCAAATAAATGGTTTACATAACCAAATTAATCGGGGGAGTAACAACATGTCACTAAAATTGAAACTTATTACATCACTTGCAGCCATTTCACTTATTCTTGGTGCATGTGGAAAAGCGGAAGAGACCGAAAACAAGCCAAAGGTTGAAAATACAGAAAAGCAGGCTGAAAAGAAAGAAGCTGCAGAAAAAGAAGAAGCAAACTATGCAGATGCCTATAAAGAGGCTATTGCTGAGCTTGATAAAGCCAAAGAAGGCAAAGAAGTCGATTTTAATAAAGTAACAGAATTGTATAAAGCTAATTTACAAGAATTAGTTAAACAACGTGATGCGGAATTCCAAGATACTCTTGATGAAAAAATTACAGCCTCTTTAGCAGCAGGTAAAGACGGCTCCATGGACAAAGTGGTTGTAAGGCAAATTTTTGATAAATTAATGCAAAAGGTATTCTATACAACAATCAAACATGAATTCACGGAAATTGGTGAAAACTGGGGCAAAACAGAAGAAGTGAATAAAGAGGTTGAAGAAGCAAAAGAATTCTATGCCATTATCAAATCGACTGTTGAAAAGCGTGATGCTGCCTATGGAACAAACATGGTAAGCGCCATTGAGGGCGGCTTTAACGAAGTGGATAATGGTATTAAGAATAATGACCAATTGGCAGTAAACTTAGGTAAGCAAGTAATTGATAAGACGTTAATGAAGACCTTCTATCTTGCAACCGGTGCGCTTCCAAACGGCTATGCAACAAAAGCAGCAGCTGAAGCACAGAAGGATGCTGCTCTTGCAAAGGTTGAACAGGCTGAAGGATGGGCTTTCTTCCAATCCATTTATACTTACTTAAACAAGCATGCTGCTGACGAGACTGCCTTTATTGAGAAGCAATTTAATCTTGAAACAGATGCCAAAATCATTGATCCAGCCGCTGTTAATAAAGCATTTGTTCGAGGCTTTGCGAAAATTGCCATTGATGAATACAAGGAAAGCAAAGAAGCCATTGGTGAAGATAAAGGAGTTATCACTGGTTTAGAGGGAGCTCTATTTATAGATGTCATCGGTGATGATATCAAAGGTCTTATTGGCGAAGCTGAGTATAAGTCTTTAACTGAAAAAGCGCAAAAATATGTGGAAACGGCAAAAGCGAAAGATAAAGCTGCCGGGGAAACACAGGTTGACGAACTTATTGCTTCTCTTAACAGCATTATAGACAAAGCGAAATAATCTTGAAGGAGAAACCTTGGTTAAAGACGCAAGGTTTTTCCTTTTGTTCCCGGTTATGAGAAAATGGGAATATTACTCTGTTGTAGAGGTGTTTTTACTTGAAAATAATCGTCACTGGTGGAGCAGGGTTTATTGGTTCTCACCTATCAAGCAGGTTGATAAAAGAAGGGCACCAAGTGCTCATTATTGATGAATTACACCCGTATTACTCTGTTGAAAGGAAAAAGCGGCAGCTTGAAATGATCAAACATGCCGGGGAATTTTCCTTTTATCAGAAGAGCCTGATTCATCATGAAGGGGAAGTAAGAGACCTTTTTCATTTATTTAAGCCTGATACGGTCATTCATCTAGCTGCCATTCCAGGAGTCCCTAACTCGATTTTGGTTCCGAATGAATATGTAGATTATGACATCAAGGCAACTATTAACGCATTAAGATTCGCTGGTGAAGCAGGTGCCAAGCAGTTTATTTTCGCTTCGTCATCGTCCGTCTACGGTGACCAGCAAAACATCCCGTTAAAAGAAGACATGGCTAATGGAACAGTCGTTTCCCCGTATGCGGCGGCTAAGTACGGCGCAGAAGCGTTTTGTCATGCCTACTCGACCATTTATGATTATAAGGTATCGATTCTTCGCTTTTTTACGGTTTATGGCCCATGGGGACGTCCGGATATGGCGATCACGAAATTTATTAAACAGTTGATGGCTGACCAGGAAATCGTCGTATTTGGGAGCAAAACAGCCAGGGACTATACATATATTGATGATTGCGTTTCAGGAATCATTAGTGCGTTTCAGCAAAAGGATCAATACGCTATTTTTAATATCGGTTCAGGCAGTCCAATCCTGATTGAAGAGTTAATCAAGCAGCTGCGCGGTTTTTTTCCCGGAATGAGGGTCAAACATACTGACTTTCGTCAGGGTGATGTCCAATCAACATGGGCAGATATTTCGAAGGCTAAGGGCGAGCTTGGCTTTCACCCGTCTATGTCATTTACTGATGGACTGAGCAGAACAATTGAATGGGCAAAGGCGCATGCAAAAGAGATTTAAATACATAGCAGGGGTCATTCTTTTTGGAATCTTTATTTATTTGTCCATACTGTATTTTCATGTTGGAGAATTTTTAGAAGAAACGAAACGGTTCTTTTGGGAGAGCCCCTATCTGATTATTGGGGTGACGATTTGCTATAGTTTATCGTTTATACTCAGGGCCGAAGCTTGGAAGTTGTATTTTGGGAATAGAGTCAGATTTTATAGCTGCCTGGAGGGTGTGCTCTTAAGCCTATTCATAAACCATATTACTCCAATCAAGCTTGGCGATGCTGTCAGGATAAGCGTTTTGTCTATAAGAGAAAAACAGGTGAGCCCGGGGGAATCCCTCCAATCCGTGGTTGTCCTTCGATCTATCGATATGGCTATGCTCTTGTTATTTTCTTTTATTGGCTTGATTGTTTTTGCAAAGGCGTTTGTTTTCCGGTATTCAATCCTGTTCATTGTTATTTTAGCCATTGCTTGTCTAGTAGGAGGCATCCTGTTGTGGAGGTTTCTTCCCAGGTTTGTTCACAGGCAAATCCAATTAGTTAAAACCAACCTATCAGGAAGGAAAGCCTTGCTTATTTTTCTTATGATTGCCGTAAGCTGGGCATTAGAAGGCGCGGTAATATGGGGAGTTACTTCTTCCATGGGCAGTGGCCTTTCGATATATAAGGCTATTTGGGTTAACTCGATTACCGTTGGCGGACAAATTTTTCAAATTACACCTGGTGGCATCTCTACATATGAATCTGTCATGACAGCTGCATTAACGACTTTTCATTTTTCTATTAAAGACGGCTATATGGCGGCCATCATCAGTCACAGCTATAAATTTGTCTTTTCTTATTTGGCTGGAATGTTGCTGCTCCTCCATTCCCCTGTGTCAAAAATCAAACAAATTAAAGAAATCCTAGTAAGGAGAGGATTATAAGAATGAAAAAAGCATCATCTTTTGAAAAAGCAGCAGCAAGATGCTGGAATCTTTTGAATGAAGGGAAGCCCTTTACACCAATTTTTACAGTTGGGACAATGGTGATTTACTCGGTTGCAAACTTCGGAAAGTCCGGCTTCCTAGCCGATTTTTTGCTAGGCCTGTTAGCCATTTTGCCATTGCTTGTGATCTATTACGTATTTGATTTCCCGTTATTTTTAAGAAATTATTTATGGATTCCGCTAGTTGCCTATCTTATTATTTGGAACAACGTGAATCTAGGATTACTGTTTACGGCAGTAGGATTATATTTCTTCTTTACCGTCTTTTTTTGGGGCACCTTTTATTATCATTTACGAATTGGTACCTCATGGCTTAATTTTACCCGCTTTTGGAAGCTTGTCTTGAAAAACAGCGATTCGACCAGTGGTAATGCCCAAGAACAGCTGCCAAAGTTTCTTTTATTATTATCACTATGGAATTTTTCGCTTTCAGAACATACATGGTCAGGGGCTGAAATCGGACAGCTTATCCTGTTTTATGTAGGAGTCTTTCTATTTTCATGGATTCTTCACAAAAATCTCTTCGATTGGAAGCCAAAGGTTATTCCAACCTACACCTCTAATGTTGTGGCAACCTCAAGGGAAATCAATCAAAAAGTGATTGTGATGGTCATTGACGGGATGAGAAAGGAAAGGTTTGAGGAAGCGAATACACCGTTTCTTGATTTCTTAAGAAAAAATGGTACTGAGTATGCCCGGATGGAAACGGTCTACCCTGCTCGGACTGTTGTTTGTTTTTCGTCTATGTTTACCGGAACCTATCCATTTGAACATGGGATTAAATCCAATATGGTGTGGAAGCTCGGAATTAAGGTCGAAAGCGTCTTTGATAGTTTAAGAAAGGTTAGTAAAAAGGGGTCTCTTTTGGCAGTGGCCCATCTGGTGGATTCGTTTGGCAGTGATGTTGATACGTTCACGGCGGTCATGCATAACGATGTTGTCGATCGAAAAATTATCGAGAGGGCAAAGTTGATTATGGACGAAAAAAATCCCGATTTGCAAATCGTCCAGTTGATCAGTACCGATCAAACCGGCCACAGCCGAGGAGTCTTATATGACGAATATATTCAAAAGATTGAGGAAGCCGATACGCTAGTCAAGGAGTATTATGATTGGCTAAAGGAAAAAGGAAGACTGGAAAATTACACGTTCATCGTCTGTGCGGACCATGGCCAGGCGGATGGCATTGGCGGTCACGGTCACCTTGATGAAGGTGAACGGTTCGTACCATTTTTTATGTACGGACCGGCCATTGAGAGCGGCAAAGTGGTCGAAGAAAAGCATAGCTTGGTTTCTCTTGCTTCAACGATTTCCTATTTATTAGGGGCGCCGTTTCCAAATAAAGCCCGTGGGCCAGTATTAAACGAAGCAATTAGGAAGGAAGTATTAATAAATGATGCAGCAAAAGGTGATCGTATTTCTTCCAGCTCATAATGAGGAAGAGTCAATCGCGGAGGTTATTAAAAAGATACCTAGAGATTTTAATCCACGTGTGCAAGTAGAAGTTTTAGTTGTCAATGACGGCTCCAGTGATCGAACGGTTGAACAATCCCTAATGGCTGGAGCGGATTATATCTATACATTTGAAAAGAATCAAGGATTAGGGGCAGCTGTTCGAAAAGGATTGGAGCTTTGTGTAGAGAAAAAGGCTGATATTGGTGTCATGATTGATGCGGATAATGAGTATCCTGCTGAGCAGATTCCTGAATTAATTGAACCCATTCTAACTGGAACCAGCGACTATGTTATGGGGTCAAGGTTTATGGGAACAATTAAAGGGATGAAGTGGAACCGGAGACTCGGAAATTATTGTTTTACGCTGCTTCAAGCACTCTTACTGCGGAAATGGATCTATGATGGCCAATCCGGCATGCGGGCTTTTTCTAGACAGGCAATGATGGAGGCAGAAATCATTCATGATTATAACTATGCCCAAGTGCTTACATTAAATCTAATAAGAAAAGGGTTCCGAATGAAAGAAATTCCTATTCATTATCAGGTCCGAAAAGCTGGAGAATCATTTATTAAGTTTAGGGCCTATATGACCTCAGTCCTGCCTGCCATTATCAAAGAGATGACAAGGCCTGTTAGAAAGAGAAGAGTTTATCTTGAACAAGGCAGCGTTTTTCCGTTAATGAATAATAAGAAGGATTAATAAGTATTATAAATATGTTATTTATGTGAATTTCTAATTTGGTGGATTGACAGCGAAGATGATAATCATTATCATTATCAGTGGAGGAGGAAATTTTTTAATGAAGAAATTTTCAGTATTGTTTTTCATTACTTTTTTAATAATAAATGCCCTTTCCATTCACGGGGTGGAGGCTTATTCCTACGGTGACCCCAACGAAGAGAAAGTTGCTCAAGTTTACAAAGAAATGCTCGTAAAACTTGATGAGAATCCTCCAAATTTTACAGCTGCAAAAAAGTCTTATGAATCTGTTCAAGAAGAAATTGATATGCACATGGGGCCTGAGCCATCCAAGCTTATTCTTAAAAACTTGGCAGATGAAGATAAACAGGCGCTAACCGATAATATGGAGAAGCTTCTTGTCTTAAATATCGCGAGACGCCTTGATAGTATTGAAAATAATTTTTCAGAATATGAGACTACGAAAAGACTCCTTGCTAAAGGATTTGCTACATACGAAGCATTGTCACCAAAGGTTGAAGCTGAGCATCCGGAAAACGATAAAAAAATCCGAGCGGATTTTGATGAGGCACTTCAAGCATTGGGGAACCCTGGTTTGTTTGGCGTAGGGAAAAAGGAAGCTAGTCTAGATTCCTTTAAGCAAAATAAAGATGACATTTTGGATACTTTAAAAACAGAATTTAAAATAAAAAGCCTTGATGTAGGACATTTTTCAGAGAGTGCGACAGAGTCTAATGCCGGTGGCAAAAAGGATTGGACAGATGTTTCGAATATTCGAAATTGGATTCCGCTGATCTTAATTGCTGCAGTGATCATTGCAGTTGTCGTATTTGTTGTTCGAAGAAGAAGGAAATAATAAAACGAAAAGACACCTTTGGAGAGAGGAGAGGCGGCTGTGGAAATTCAAGCGCTGCTGATAACATTTCGGGAAGTTTTAGAGGCATTGCTCATTGTCGGGATTATTACGACCTATTTAAAAAGAGTGAACCAAAAGCAATACACAAAATATGTCTGGTTGGGAGCAGGCCTTGCCGTCCTGGCGAGCTTCGGGGCGGCCTTGTTATTCCAGGTCGTGTTTACTGGATTTGCGGCAATGGGAAGCGAGATGTATCTGAAAATAGGGATTATGCTTGTTTCAACCGTCCTCCTCACGCAAATGGTGTTTTGGATGGCCAGTCATGCTCGTGATTTAAAAGGAAACATGGAAGGGAAAATGAATAAGTTTATTACGACCGGCAACGTTGTTGGCATGGTCATTCATTCCTTTCTGGTCGTCCTTCGAGAAGGAATTGAAACGGTATTTTTCTTTGCTGCAATAACCGGCGGTAACATTGGCGCTGCAATGCAGGGCTGGGGTGCAATAACCGGGGTGATCATCGCCGCTGTCGTCTCGTATTTCTTCTTTAAAGGAACAATGAGAATTCCATTAAGCACTTTCTTTAAACTGACTGGTGCATTTATTATTTTAATTTCCGCAGGGTTATTGGTACAGGCGATTTCGATGATGCAGGATTTAAACATTATCGGTAGTGTCATTCCACATGTATATGACCTTACCTGGTTTTTACCTGAGCATCCGATTGACTATAGCCATTATCTTCGTGATCATGGTACTGCGCCGCTCATTTCAGGGGATATTGGCATCTTTTTAAAGGCCTTATTCGGCTATTCATCGATGCCTTCGATTGAAGAGGTACTTGCCTATATTGGTTATTTTGTCGTTATTTTATTGCTTACTTCCTCAAAAAATGCTCCGGTAAAAGCAAAAAAGGAAGAAGCGGCCAAATCAGCCAAACTGCTTAAACCACAGGCAAAATAGTTCAGCGAAACTTAAAAGTACAAGGCGGACGCCTTGTACTTTTTCTCTTACCAAAAGCAGGTGATTATATGAAATTAGCAGGATTCAAGCGTGGATTTCTAATGGCATTAAGCATGGTAACAATCATAACTGTGAGTGCCTCTCAGCTTTATTTTTTAAATCCATTCGCCTCAACATGGGATCAGGTGGATTTTTCCCTGGCGGTGATTCGTTTTGATTTAATGGCTATGCAGCCCCATTTTCCTGGATATCCCTTCTTTATATTGGGTGGAAAAATCCTTTATCCTTTTTTAGAAAATCCAGCAGTGGCCCTGACCATGTTTAATATTCTGGCTTATGCAAGCTCGCTATTTCCGATTTATCGGCTCTTTCGAAAATTACTGCCTGTCCACTTTTCATGGCTGGCAACGGCCATCATTTTTTCGCAAACCTATATTGTGATCATGGTCAATCAGCCGATGTCAGAAGGGGCGGCGCTCGCAGTCCTTTGGTGGTATGTTTGGAGTCTTACATTAGCTATGGAAAGACACAATTCCTCCTTTATTTTATTGCCATTAGGCATTTTAAGTATCATGCTAGGTATCCGTCTTTCCTATCTGCCGTTTGCATTGGGCATCTTGTTTTTGTTTTATTGGAAATGGAAAAATGGGCTTCTAACATTAAAAGAGGCCGGTTATTATGCTCTCTTTGGGCTTGTCTTTCAGGCCTGCTGGGTTGTCGCTCTGATCATCTCTGAAGGAAGTCTGACAGGTTTTATTAAGCTTTCTTTAGCCTTTACAAGTGGCCATTTCACAGATTGGGGCGGAGCAGTCGAAACATCTGAGATTAGTTTTTTGAAGAGATGTTCGATATTTTTATGGGATAATATTCTTTGGACAGGTATTGCCGCAAAAGAGTACATAATTGCTGTTATTTATCTTTGCTTGTTTATAAGGATAGGAGTTAGCAGTAGACCCAAAATAGAGTATGAAGCAAGAAAGCCTTTTGTGAATTTAATTTATCTGTTGTTTTTCAGTTATTTTTTATGGGCACTGCTGGCACAAAATATTGAGAAACCAAGGCATATCCTCCCGCTTGCGGCTCTGCTTATTTTCTATCTTTGTTTTCAGCTTTTCGCAAAAAGGATTCCCTGGTTCATAACCGTCATGGCCGTTATTTTGCTTGGATTTCAAACTGTAAAAAGTGTGGAGTTATTAAAAGCGGAAGCGGCTGAACAGCCTGCCGTTTATCAAATGAATGCGTATATTGAAAAAATGAATGAACCGGTTATTCTTTACACATGGGAGGAAACACGGGTATTGCAATATTTACATGCACCGTACACCCACAAAAGGATTAACACGTACCAATTATTTCAAATGGAAACAAAATATTATCAAGGAAGAACGGTGCTGCTGACGGACAAAGTAGTAAAAGGGTTTGTTTCACAGGGGGGGTCCGTTAAGGGGAAGATAAAAAAGCTGAAGAGCTTCAAGTCACGAGAGCTTTATGACCCAGTTTATAATGAAATTACCTTATATAAATGGATCGACCATTAATGATTGTAATAGAAAGGACTTAAGCATTGAAAAAAATTGCGATCGCGGGAACAGGATATGCTGGACTAGTCACAGGGGTTTGTTTAGCGGAGATTGGTCATTCGGTCATTTGTGTTGATAAAGAATCTACTAAAGTTGAAATCCTCAAAAAAGGAAAATCAACGATTTATGAACCTGGCTTGGAAGAGATGCTAAAGAGAAATATAGAGGCGGGCAGGATTTCATTTACAGCTAGTTCTTCTGAGGGCTATAAAGATGCGGAAATCATCATCATTACTGTGGGAACGCCAAAAACAAAAGATGGATTGTTAGATTTGCACTATATTAACCAAGTCTCAATCGAAATCGGCCAATCCATTGTTCGTCCAGATGTCATTATTGTAACGAAAAGTACCGTACCAGCCGGAACTAGTGAAAAGATTAAGGAATGGATTAAGTTAAATAGTCCCCAAAAGCTCAATTTCCACATTGCGGCAAACCCGGAGTTTCTTCGTCAAGGTTCAGCTATTCATGATATGTTTCATGGGGACAGGATTATTATCGGTTCGGAGAGTGAGTATGCCTTAAATTGCTTAGAGGATTTATATAAGCCATTTGGCATTCCAATTATGAAAACAGATACAAGCAGTGCAGAACTAATTAAGGTTGCTGCAAATGCATTTTTGGCCTTGAAAATTAGTTATGTGAACGCCCTGTCCAATTACTGCGAACAAATCGGAGGAAATATTGAAGATGTAGCAATGGGAATGGGGATGGACAATCGGATTGGGCTGTCGTTCTTAAATGCCGGCATCGGTTTTGGCGGCTCATGTCTTCCGAAAGATACCGAGGCACTTGTTAATATGGCACAAAAGGCAGGAGAGCCAAACAAACTGCTGGAGGAAGCATTACAGATTAATCGAAGGCAGGAATTACGACTATTCCAAAAGGCACAAACCAGATTTTCTAATTTAAAAGGGAAGAGAGTAGCGATATTGGGACTTGCCTATAAACCTGATACAGATGATGTCCGTGAGAGTGCTGCAATCAAGCTGGCAAGGCAGCTGGTGAAGGAGGAGGCCTCGATCATTGGCTTTGATCCTGTGTCAATAGAGAATGCCAAATTGGAATTAGGGGAGCTCATCTCCTATACAAATTCACTACATGAGGCACTTAAGGGGGCTGATTTGGCGTTGATCGTGACGGATTGGGAGGAAATTAAAACGATTGAACTAAACAGCTTTTCTGAGCTCATGAAACAGCCGGTTGTTTTTGATGGAAGAAATTGTTTTCAGCTTGAAATCGTTGAAAAATATCCAATCGAATATCACTCAATTGGCAGACCCAGTGTATATGGAAAAATGAAAAAAGGAAATCCCGTAAGTTAAAAGGGGATTTCCTTTTTGTAAGGAGGCGTATGATTATTTTGAGGAAAGTTCCTTTTCCAATGCGATTTCAACAGGTACATAAGCATATCCCAAATCGTGGGCAACTGCCTCATAAGTGATTTCTCCGTTTGCCACGTTTACGCCAAGTTTCAATGCTGGGTTCTCCGAAATCGCTTTACAAACGCCTTTACCCGCAATTTGAAGGGCATAAGGAACCGTAACATTCGTTAAGGCAATAGTAGAGGTCCTAGGAACCGCACCTGGCATATTGGCAACAGAGTAGTGTATAACTCCATGCTTCTCAAAGGTTGGGTTATCATGGGTGGTCACGTGATCAATTGTTTCGACGATGCCGCCTTGGTCAATTGCCACATCAACAATAACTGACCCCGGCTTCATTGCTTTCACCATTTCTTCTTTGACAAGCCTAGGCGCTTTTGCACCTGGAATTAACACTGCCCCAATTAACAGATCAGCTTCAGCAACCGCTTCCCCAATATTATATGGATTGGACATTAATGTTTTAATTTGATTTCCGAAAATATCATCAAGCTGGCGCAGGCGGTCCGCACTTAGGTCAATAATCGTTACGTCAGCACCTAAGCCGATGGCCATTTTAGCTGCATTTGTTCCGACAACACCGCCGCCAATGATGGTTACTTTTCCGCGGTTTACTCCTGGTACACCGGCAAGCAGAATCCCTTGGCCGCCGTTATTTTTTTGCAGGAATGCGGCTCCGATTTGGGCAGCCATTCGGCCAGCCACTTCACTCATCGGCGTTAGCAATGGAAGTGTATTGTTTACCGATACGGTTTCATAGGCAATCGCACTGACGCCCTTATCTTTAAGTGCCTGTGCCAAAGCAGGCTCAGCAGCAAGGTGTAGATAGGTAAATAAAATCAGCCCTTGCCTGAAGTATTGATATTCACTAGCGAGCGGCTCTTTGACTTTCATAACCATATCCGCTTTTGTCCAGACCTGTTCGGCGCTATTAATAATTTGGGCGCCGGCTTTTTCGTACGATTCATTATTGAAACCGCTTCCAATTCCGGCGCCCTTTTCGATTAAAACCGTGTGGCCGGCATTAATAAATGAAATAACACCTGCTGGAGTAAGTGCTACTCGATTCTCATTATTCTTTATTTCTTTAGGTACCCCGATAATCATCTTGTTAATTCCTCCCTAATCTTCAATCAAAAATCCTATGGATAAAGTATAAAAGGTTTAGGGAAGAATTTCTTTGTCAGGAAAGAAAAATAATGTTTTAACTTTTTGGGGATTTTCACAAAAAGTTTTGTTTAAATCCCCTTGTATTTATTAAGCTTTAAATCAAGGTAGAGCATCATTTTTTGATTAGGGTCTTTAAAATTAATGTCGCCAATTTCGGAGATTCGCTTTATGCGATAGGCCAAAGTGTTGGCATGGACATTCAAATCCTTCGCTGCATCGTTTATATTGTCATCAAAGTTTAAGAAACTCTCCAATGTTTCAAGAAGATTGCTGTTATGTTTTTGATCATATTCGTGAAGCTTTTTTAAGGAATAGTTCTCGTATTCTTCATTTCTTCTTTTTTCTAAAAGCAAATCAAATAACTGATAAATGCCCAGCTTTTGATAGTTAATGATGTCTTTTGTTTCCTTAGGGAATTTGTCTTTTACCGTTAATACAGCATTTGCTTCATCGTAAGCTTTGCTGATTTTTGAATAATCCTCATAAATGCCGCTGCAGGCGGGGGTAATCTCTTTAATTCCGAAGCGGTCATCTAATTTAGCAGCAAACATTCTCGCAAATTGATCTAGTTCTGGGATCGGGTTTTCAAAATAATCAGCTGCGGCCAGTAAGATAAGCTGGTTGCAATCAATGGCATAAAGCAAAATTTTGACCCGCTGAGTTGTCTTTAATAAATAGGAAATAGCCTGTTCTTCTTTGGTTGTAATGTTGTGCGGCAGTTTGTAAACCTGCACGGCAAAGAATTTAGCGGGAGTTATTTGTAGAAAATGGAAGTGCTCCATAATTTCCCTAGATGAGTTCAAATGCCGGGTTAACAGTTTCCAAAAGAATTCCTGGGTACGTTCTTCCTTTTTATTTTTTCTTGTCTGAAGCTGCAGCAGTTTGTTTTTGACTGCGTCCGCAGCATTTTTTAATAAGGTAAAATCCTCGTTTGTTAATGACCGATCGATTTCAAGGGCCCAAATGAATCCTAATACCTCATCCTGCTTCCAAATTGAAATCGCGACCCGATGGCCAAGACCGATATCCTCCATGTTTTTTACCCGAATTGGTTCCTTGGTTTTAAGCAGGGCAGGAATGGTTCCTTCTTTCCATAATTGATTAATAACCTTTTCAGGTACTCGGCGGCCAATAATGGTGGAAATTCGAGCCGGATCCGTTCGCTCGTCATGGGTGCTATAGGCAAGCAGACGATGGTTCGCATCTTCAATCGTAATCGGGCATTTAAGCACCTGGCTGATCATGTCGGCAAATTCATCTAAACTATCAAAAGCAGCCTTAAAAGGGTCATATCGATTACCTTCCAATTTGTTGACCTCCATTTATGTAGGAAAACTTTTCTGTTATATAATGCTCTTTGTTTTATTTTACAAAATTACAAGATAAGGTTGAATGCTTAATTTTTTCGCATACTAAAATTATATGCGTAAAGGAGGTATGTACATTGAGGAAACTGACCATGTTATTTGCTGCTGCTTTGTATTTATTAATTTTCCCAAATTCACTTGGCTTAGCGCAGACTGAAAAAAGTCCGCTTGAAAGCCTGTATGAGCAGAATACCATGTCAGTCTTATGGTTTCAAAAGTCTGGTGAGGCAAAGGCATTATATTATCAAGGGTACTCCCTTGGCAAACTAAGACTGGATGAAATTCTTTCCAAAAAGCTTAAAAGGAATGGGTTAAAACCAGCGATCGTGCTTGATATTGACGAAACGGTACTGGATAACAGTCCATATCATGCCTGGATGGTTCAAACCGGAAAAGGAGACCCCATTGATTGGAGTGATTGGTTTAACAGGGCGGAAGCAAAGCCGCTGCCAGGTGCGCTGGATTTCCTGAAGTATGCCGAATCAAGGGGAGTGGAGATCTTCTATATTTCTAACCGCAAGGAAGCACACAAGGAAGCGACCATCAAAAATTTACAAATGGTTGGCGCTCCGAAAGCGGATAAGGAGCATGTTTTATTACAGCAGGAAAAAGAAATAGGCAAGGAAATACGGCGGGAACAGGTAGCGAAAGATTACGATATTGTCCTGTTATTTGGGGATAATCTCGGGGATTTTAAAGGATTTGATCAATTATCCGCTGCAGATAGGATGAAGTCAGTTGACAGAATAAATGCCGAGTTCGGCAGTAAGTTTATCGTCTTTCCAAATCCAATGTATGGGGATTGGGAAGGGGCCATTTACGATTATGATTTGAAGAAGGCTCCTGCAGACTATATGAAAATAAGAAAAGATAACCTTCAAAGCTTTGAACCATAATTTTCATTTAAAAAGCGCTGCGGAAAAAAAAGCCCGCAGCGCTTTTTATTGAATTTTTAGAAGGACTATCAGAATAAATGCAGGAAATTTATTATGTTTGCCAGAATATTAATTTGCTTTTACATTCTTAAGGATATTGATGGCAAAAAGGATGATACCGAGGACCATTAATGTTCCGCCAGCAGCAACACCTGGACCGGCAGACTCATTACCTGAAACCAGCAGTGCCAGTGAGATCATCATGACAGGAAGGGCAATATTATGAAGCCAGAAGTGAACTTTTGCCAATGTGGTTTCCGCGGCTTGAGGAAAGGCAACATAAATAAGACCGGCAAGCGTCATCGCTGTCCATCCTAATAAATTAATATGGACATGAACTGGAGTAAAATTAAAGTTTTCCGTCATCGACATGTACATTCCAAGGCATACTCCAATGACAAAGTAGCAAACAGAAACTTTAATAAACTTAATACCCATTTTCCTACCTACCTCCCTTAAAAATAATGACTATAGTAGTAAATATGTAGGGCTATTTCATTGTAGAACTATCATTTTCGAGGACGAGAACGGATTTACTCTGATACTAAAGTAATAAAAATAAAGCACCCCGAAAGGTGCTTTACATTTAAAACAATGCTTTTATTCCAACTAGTGCCAGCCCGATGAGAAAACCACACAATGCTCCATTAACCCGAATCCATTGCAGGTCTTTTCCTACATTGGTTTCAATCATGTGGATGAGCGTTTTATTATCCAGCTTTTCAAGATTTTCTTCGACCAGTTTGCCGACTTTGGAATGGTTTTTATCAACAAACCCGGCAATTTGCATTTTAATCCAAGCTTCAAGCTGTCCCATCTTTTCCTGATTTGACCCGAATTCACTTAGTCCGTCCTTTATGAAAGGAAGAAGATATTCATCGTAGAAAATAGGGTCTTCCACAAAATCCAGTGCTTTAGCTTGAGCATTCGCCAGGAATTCGTTGATTTTTTCTTCAGGTTCCCATTTTGCAATCAATTGGGATTTAAAGCGTTCCAATTCTTCATACATTTTTTCGTCACTTTTCAGGCTCTCAAGTTTCTGGTGAATGTGAATCAATAGGGTTTGCCTGTTTTGGTTAAAGGGGTCACGGAAGCTATCGACACCCTTAATGATTAGATTCTGGATGATATTGCCCAGCTTTTCCTCATTCACGAGATTGCTAAATGATCGGATTGCAAACTGCATAATCCCGTCGGCTGGAATATTTTCAATCATCTCCACAGCAATTCCGCCGAGACGATATTTAGTGCTATCCTTTTTGGCCCAAACATCAATTTCCTTAAGTACCAAATCAAGTGCTTTTTCATCATATTTTCTGACTGTAACCTGGTCAATCAGGAGAGGGAGATAATGCTTTGTATCTAAGCTATTAAGCTGAGATTTAAGCTCCTTTTCAATGACCGGGGCCATTTTTTGCAGGTTTACCATCTTAATTAAATGTTTAATAACCTTTATGCTATTCTTTTTTAGATTGTCTCCGTGTATTTCCTCATTGACGAGTGAAAAAATTTTCTCCGTGAACTGGAAATTGTTTATTTTCTGCTGGATACTTTCTTTCGTCAGCCAATCATTTTCCAGCATCGAGATGATTTTTGCGATAATTTTACTGCGATTTTTCGGCAAAAGAGCAGTATGCGGGATTGGCAGCCCTAGCGGATGCCGAAAAAGGGCCGTCACGGCAAACCAGTCGGCAAGGCCACCTACCAGCCCTGCTTCAAAACCACCTTGGAGAACTGTTCTCCAAATGGATGGCGGCATGGGAATTGTAGCAAGAAATCCAGCTGCCATAATAATTAATGAAATGGTAGCCAGATGTCGTGTATTTGTTTTCTTATTAACCATTATTGTACCCCTCATTTTTCATAAAGATAAAGTCATAATGCTATTATCTCAATATTGTAGAAAAAAAAGCAAAAAAAACCTATCTAAAAATCCTATTCTTGTTGAGAAAGAAAAAAACCTTCTCGTTGGCTTAAGAGGAGGTTTTTTTCGCGGGCTTTTTGTGGGTAATCAGCCCGTCTAAATCAGTAATATAGAATTGTATTTCTGGAGCTGATTTTAAATATTTGTCCTGGATTAGCTGATAATAATTTACTCTGCGCTCCGGGTCAAACGGCAGCATCGGATATTCATTGTGCTCCTTGACATATAGGTCAACTGCTTTTTGGACAATGTCCATTTCCCCTGGGATATGCTTTTCGTGTTCTTCAAATATGTCATAGGTTTCCTTCGACATATAGTATTTTCTTTCAGGTATCCCGCCAAGAAGATGGGCAAGCTGTTTAAAATCGATGGAGTTATCCTCTTTAACAAGAATGGTTCTATATACCCCTTTTGGCAGATTGTTGGAAAAATTATGAACGGTTTTTTTTATTTCTTCTAACGTTGCATCTATAATCGGATGTTGTTTATCCTCGGCTGTACCTTTGACTGGAACCTTTTGTTTCTTGTCTTCCTTTTTATGACTAATATGTTTTAAGAATAAATATATTGCAGCTCCGCCTATTACAATCCCTAAGATAGTGTAAATTAATATAATATCCATGCCCCCCTATTTATATGGATGTATTATTATTTCTTTAAAAATATTATATTTCACTATATAAAATTTTGCCATTTCTTGGTGAAAATGTCGAGCGGTTATTGGCGAAAAACAAAAAGGTATCCAGCAGGATACCTTTTAATATGCACCAGGGGGATTAATTTACGAAATTTACATCCTTGTATGTCACATGTAACTCTTTAAGGAAATCATCAACGGATAAATAGGTTTCAGTATCCTCAAAAAACCATAAATCATTTTCTTCTATATAGAAGTTCATTCCATTTACTTCTTGCGAGAACCCAGAGTTTGATGGTGTTTCAATTGAAAATGCAAGACTATAGCCTTTGTGCTTTTCGCCAAAGCCGGCATATTGCGGGAACAGACGAACGCTAAAGGGCCTTGTGTATTCGAATTCTCCTGCAAACCATGTTACTGCTTTTTCATCAATAGAAATTAACATATTCAAACACCAACCTTTTCTATGAGGTGACAATTCTAAAGAATTATCCTTATTTACTAAAAGATTACGTTTTTTCTTGGAAATTGCCTATGATAATATTCACATGAAGCTGTTTTTGGGGTTAATTGTTATAAAAAGTTCATTTTTAACAATTTGATTATAGAGTTACTGTTTTTGTAACATCTTAATGGTGAAAATGGTGATATGATAACCACATGAAAGGGGATGTTGTTGATGGAAAAGCAGTTTGAGAAATTAAATGAGAACGTAAACGACATGAAGTCACTAATAAATACATTTAACAAAACTTTAGAGAACATTGAACAAAGACTTTCAAGATTAGAGAAAATGGATAGTATAGAACATCGCGTCGCTGTTAACCAAATCGACTTATCCGATATTAAAGAAGTGTTAGAACGGATCGAGGAATCGCAAATACATGATATCCAGCATATCAATCGCCGCCTTGATTCCCACCTAATTAAAATTGCAAAAGTAGAAGAAGAAACTTTGATTTTAAAGTCAAAATAAAAAAAGACCAGGACTCACCTGGTCTTTTCCTATCCAGAGGCGAATGCGCTTACAGCTTTTTGAAGAAAGCTTTAGCACCAAGGTAAAGTGTTGCAAGTGCGAAAATGAGAATGGCAAGTGCACCGATAACATGAAATAATGATGACAGGCTAGCTAAAAATGAAATGGTCGGCATTTTAACTAAGGCGAAGCCAGCCAAAATACAGGCCAAGAAAAGAATAGCAGTTTGGTTCAATTTCATCCCCTCCTTGATAGCAGGATATGCAGGCAAGACAAATGTTGGAATGAGTCAATTGTCCTGATTTAAAGGACAAAAAAACAAACCTTTTACAGGTTTGTTTAAATTATGTTAGTAAAGAACCTCCGAGTTGGATAAAGACACTTGCTTGAGGTTTGTTGGTTCACCGTCGTTTATACTTTTCATGACTTCTATATATTTTATATGATGGTCTTCCATTTCAATAATTTTAAAAGTGTACGTTTCATGTGCAATAATGTCGCCTTCTTTGGCATCGTAATTCTCGGTTAAAATCCAGCCGCCGATGGTATCAACATCTTCGTCATTAATTTCGACGCCCAATAAATCATTGACTTCGCTCACTAAAACCTTTGAATCAATAATATAATGATTTTCCTTGATCTTGCGAATTTCAGGAATCTCATCCATATCAAATTCATCGCGAATTTCCCCGACAATTTCTTCAAGGATATCTTCTACCGTTACCAAACCTGAAGTTCCGCCGTATTCATCCATTAAAACCGCCATATGCATTCGCTCTTTTTGCATTTTTACAAGCAAATCATGAATAGGAATCGTTTCAATTACACGGATGATTGGACGGATATACCCTTCGAGAGTTTGTGCCGAAAGCTGTTCGTTTCCAATAAAATCAGTCATGACTTCCTTGGCATTGACAATCCCAACGATATGGTCCTTATCCCCATCGATTACAGGATATCTGGTGAATTTTTCTTCCCGGATCGTTGATAAAAAGGCATCAAGCGAGTCATCCTTAGACAATGAGACGATTTCGGTCCGCGGTACCATAATTTCTTTTGCGATTCGATTATCAAAATCAAATATTTTATTTACATACTTGAACTCTGATTGGTTAATTTCACCACTTTTATAGCTTTCCGATAAGATAATTCGAAGCTCTTCCTCCGTATGAGCGATTTCATTTTCGGAAACAGGTTTAAGCCCAAAGATTCTCGAAATAATTCGAGCGGATCCGTTCAATACCCAAATAAACGGGTACATTATTTTATAGAAGAGAATGAGCGGGCGAGCTACCTTAAGTGTTATCCATTCTGCTTTTTGAATGGCCAATGTTTTAGGCGCAAGTTCTCCGACTACGACGTGTAAAAAGGTAATTGTTCCAAATGCAATCGAAATGGATAATATTTTTACAGCATTGTCGGGAAGATTCAATGAAATGAAGAGAGGACCAAGCAAATGTTCAATCGTTGATTCCCCAATCCAACCTAACCCAAGAGCCGTGATGGTAATTCCAAGCTGACAGGCAGAAAGATATTCATCTAAATTTGAAATCACTCTTTTGGCTGAAACGGCCTTCGAACTTCCTTCTTCGATTAACTGATCGATTCTTGAACTTCTAATCTTGACAATCGCAAACTCTGAAGTTACAAAAAAAGCAGTTAATGCTATTAAAATGGCTATTAAAACCAAATTAAATATGTCCAAATAAGTTCCCTTAACTCGTTGTTTAGACGAGTAAGGTAGTCACCTCCTGGTATTTTCAAAGATTAACTTGAAACCTTTAAAAGCGATTTCAATAATGCTGTTCTAAGCAGACTTAGGTTATTTGTCAGCGTCTCTTTTTGCTTTTCATCCAATTTTTCCATAAATGGGATGATGTCAAATAAATCATTGTGTAGCTTGAGCATTTGCTGGGTCAGCGTACACACATGTTTTTCCACTTCTGAAGCCTGAATGCTGCCTTCTTTCCGTATTTCTAGTTTTCTCTTAATCTCGTCTAATGGATAATGCAGACTTTTGCATTCTTCGATAAACTTTAAATCATGTAATGACTCGTCCGTATAGATGCGGTAATTGGACTCAGATCGATCTGCTTTGAGCAGTCCAATAGACGTATAGTAATCAATTGTTCGCTTGGAAACCATTGCTCTTTCCGCTAATTCGCCAATTCGATAAACAGCCCCATCATACCACCTCGACATATATATAAATTAACAATATTATAGAGAATTTAAACCGTACAGTCAAACGTTTCGGTTATTATAGGCATTGTTAACTATATTTTATGGAGAATTATAGGTAATATGAATATTAATGTCAAAATATTAAAAAAATAAAAAAACGTCCCCTTATTCAGGAGACGCAGGTGATTTTTTTACTTCTATATAGCCGATATGGTGGCCGTCGATTTCTTTGATTTGAAAGGTGAAACCATCTCTTTCGAGTGTATCATCTTTTTGGACATCAAATTTTTGGGTCAAAAACCATCCGCCGATGGTATCAACATCATCGTCCTCAAGGGTCGTGCCTAAAATATCGTTGACCTCACTGATGAGGACTTTACCATCCAAAATAAAATGATTCTCCCCCTTTTTCTGAATAAGGGGTACTTCATCCAAATCAAATTCATCCCTGATTTCCCCGACGATTTCCTCTAAGATATCCTCGACCGTGACAACCCCGGCTGTACCGCCATATTCATCGGATAGAACCGCCATATGAGAGCGGTTTTTTTGCAGTTTTACTAAAAGCTCCTGAATCGGGATAGTTTCAATTACATGTATAACAGGCTTTATGTAAGTAGTAAGCGGTTCTTCGCCGCTGCATTTCTGCTGGATGCAGTCGGTCAGCACCTCCTTGATATTGACGACACCTAAAATGTTATCCTTATCCCCATCAATGACGGGATAACGGGTGTATCCTTCTTCCTGGACAGTTTCAATAATTTCATTAAGAGAGGCATCTTTGGAAAAGGTGATGACCTCTGTCCGTGGCACCATAATTTCCTTGGCGATGCGATCATCAAATTCAAAGATCCGATTCATGTAGCTATATTCCGACTGGTTAATTTCACCGCTCTTATAGCTCTGTGATAAAATTAGCCGTAATTCTTCTTCGGAAAGGACGATATCATTTTCCGAGGCAGGCCTAATTCCAAACAGGCCCGTAACAAAACGGGCTGAGTGGTTTAACGCCCATATGAACGGGTACATCAGCTTATAGAACAAAATCATCGGCTTGGCAACATGCAGGATAATTTCCTCCGATTTTTGTATTGCAAACGTTTTTGGCGATAATTCACCAATGACCACATGGACAAAGGTAATGACAATAAACGAAAAAATAACGGATATTATGTGCCCTAGTGAAGCCGGAATTTCCAGCCAATCCAAGATAGGTTTTAACAGCATTCGAATTGTTGGTTCGCCGAGCCACCCTAAGATTAAGGATATAATCGTAATTCCGACCTGAGTGGCCGATAAATATCCATCCAAATTGGATATGACTTTCTTGGCGGCTTCGGCTTTTTTATTGCCCTCGGCAACCAATTGGTCGATTCTGGTTGTCCGTACTCTGACGATCGCAAATTCTGATGCGACAAAAAATGCAGTAAACAGTATGAGCAGAGCTATTATCAAGATATTTATCCAAATCATTGGGGACCTTACGATGCGTAAGGTGTGCCACCTCACTTACAAAATAATCTTATTCTTCTTACGGCCTTCCCGTATTTGTGTATAGTTTTATTATTTCAAAAAAATGCTTCTTGAGCAAATTAATGAACAAACCAAAAAAAAGCTGCCATCTGGCAGCTGGTAAAAGGGGTTTAATATGAGAGGGGCTGCTGCCATTCGCGGGCAAGCATACTGTACACGATAATATCATGGAAATAACCGTTCAAATTTTCTCCGTCCCTTAATAAACCTTCTTTTCGAAATCTTAGTTTTTCGGGAATAGCTCGGCTTCTGATGTTCTTTACGCCACAGCGGATTTCAATCCGGTTTAAGCCTAAATCTAAAAATGCATAATTAAGCACGGCATGAACAGAGCGGATCATAATCCCATGACCTTCTGCATCCTTTGCTAAATAATAACCGATGCTGGCCATTTTATTGTACCAGTCAATTTGATGAAGTCCGATTGATCCAACAAGCCTTCCTTTGTAGAGGATGCCAAGGTTGCAGGCGGTGCCCTCGGCCAATTGATTCAGCCAATGGGGGATCACAGTTTCGAATTGATAGGGAGTGGTCATGCTATCGACCCAGGGAAGCCATGTTCGCAAGTGGTCACGGTTATCCTCGACAAGCTGATAAAGCTGTAAGGCATGCTGGCGTTGAAAGACAAGAAGCTCAATTTCATGGTCAGCCTTTAAAGTAAACATAGGTCATAACTCCTGGAATTTTTTTACTATATACTATGCAAATTGGGTTTGGGCTGTGATGCTGTTTTTTTGGGGAAAAAACAGGTCCGGATTTGCAACACGTTTGTAATATTTTCCTTGTCAAACCTTTTAAACCGTAGTATCATTCGTTATGTAAACAAGTAAATAGTCCACAGGGGGAGCTGCGCATAAGCGGCTGAGAGTGAACGTTCGAGTTCTGACCCTATGAACCTGTTAGTTAACGCTAGCGTAGGGATGTGGTTTTGCCGATATTAGAAAGCAATGCAGACAATCCTTACGTCTTGCATTGCTTTTTTATTTTTTATTTTTTATAAACAAGGGGGAAAATAGTGTGAATCAAAAAGGAAGCAGTACACGTTTTATCACAGAGGTTGCCGTCTTTTCGGCACTTGCATATTTATTAGACTTAGCTGCAAGTATTTTGTCCTTGAAAATTTGGCCCCAAGGAGGATCAATCTCCATTGCAATGGTTCCGGTTTTTATTATGGCGTATCGCTGGGGAATTAAGGGCGGCTTATTAACTGGCTTCTTGTTGGGATTATTGCAATTCATTCTTGGTTTTGCGCAAATCTACACGATTATTCAGGGAATTATCGATTATTTTATTGCGTTTACGGTTCTCGGTTTTGCCGGAATTTTTGCCCGCCAGGTTAAGAACGCTCTTGAAGAGGGGAATAAAGGAAGCTGGATGGTTTATTCCGTGATAGGAACGTTCCTGGGAAGCCTGCTTCGGTATATCTGTCATGTTTATTCCGGAATTGCTTTCTTTGGCGAGTATGCTCCTAAAGGCCAGCCGGTAGCCGTTTATTCCTTGATTTATAATGGGACCTATATGCTGCCAAACTTTATCATCAGTGCCATAATCGTTGTTTTAGTCCTTGCGGCTATGCCGAAAAGAATGGTTGTTAAATATCAATAACATTTAATGAAGAAAAGCCAAGTGCTTTTCTTTTTTTCTTTTTTTGTCACAAATTTTTATATTTTTTTTAAAAATTTAGGTGTAAAATGACAATATAGAAAGATAATCATTCTCAATTACAACGGATTGGGTGATAATATATGTTTACATCTTTGAAAGCAGGGGAAAAGGGGAAAATTGTTGATATTTCCCATGTCGGTAACCTTGTGAAAAGACGTCTGCTTGATTTAGGAATTACCGAAGGATCGGAAATATGTGTGAAATGCGTTATGCCTTTTGGCGGCCCGATTATGATTGAGTCCTGCGGCCAATGCGTCGGAATCCGCCGCAAGGAAGCCGTCCAGATTGAAGTGGAGAGAATATAAATGGAAATTGCTCTAATTGGAAACCCGAATACTGGAAAAACTTCATTGTTTAATAACCTCACAGGTTCCTATGAGTATGTGGGCAACTGGAGCGGAGTAACGGTTGAAAAGAAAGTTGGCGTTTTCAAAAATAATATTGGCAGATTAATAGATTTGCCGGGTGTCTACACACTAAACCCGCTTTCAAGAGATGAGGGAGTCGTCACCTCCTTTTTTCTAAATGATTCCGTCGATCGGCTATTGAATATATTGGATGCATCTCAATTAGAACGGAATCTACATTTAACCATGCAGCTGCTGGAGTTTGAAAAGCCGATTTTAATTGGTTTAAATATGATTGATGTCGCTAGTCAGCGCGGGATTATGATTGATGCCGAGAAACTTTCGGAAAAACTGGGTGTCCCGGTTGTACCCGTCGTCGCCAGAAGCGGTAAGGGCTGTGACCAATTGGTTAATACTATTTCCACAAAATCATTTACGCCGGTGAAAAAGAACCGTGTAAACTATGGTGTGGAAGTGGAAAAGGCAATTGCCGACCTATCTCAGGAACTGGCTGGGAAAACGGAGCATTCAAAGCGCTTTTTGGCGATTCAGTATTTTGAAGGAAATGAATACGTAAAAAATTACGTAACGCGAATTGTGGATGGCGCAAAACTTGAAGCTCTTTCAGCTAAATTGGAAGAGTCCATCAAGAAATTGTATGACGTTAAAACATTACCAAACTTTATTTATATGAAAAGAAAAGCAGCGATTGAAAAAATTATCGCTGAAACAACGAGCAAACGTGATGGTGTCGTGCCATTATCTGAAAAAATTGACAGCATTGTCACCAATAAATATCTTGGAATGCCAATCTTCTTATTGCTTATGTATTTAATGTTTATGCTGACATTTGATTGGTTCGGGACACCGATGTCGGGTGCACTTGATGGGTTATTGACAGGACCGGTCGCGGCTGGTATTGAAAAAGCCCTGACGGCTGTTCATGCGTCTGCCTTTATTCATGCGCTGATTATTGAAGGATTAGTTGCCGGGGTTGGCGGTGTTCTTGTTTTTGTACCGCAGATTTTTATTTTGTTCTTTTTCATATCGTTATTAGAGGATTCCGGCTATATGGCCCGCGTCGCGATGGTTATGGACAGAATTATGGAATCGGTTGGGTTGAACGGGAAAGCATTTATCCCAATGATGATTGGGTTTGGCTGTAATGTTCCGGGCATCATGGCGGCAAGAACGATTGAAACACCGCGTGAACGGCTGTTAACAATCTTGCTGACTCCGTTAATGTCTTGCTCAGCACGTCTGCCTGTGTATGCCTTATTTGTCGGGGCATTTTTTGCAGACCATAAAGCTTTTATTGTCTTAAGCTTATATGTATTAGGGATTGTAGTCGCGTTAATCTTAGCAAAAATCTTTTCATCGACCATGTTAAAATCGCAGACTTCCTTATTTGTCATTGAATTGCCGCCATATCGGCTGCCGCAGTTTCAATCCTTATGGAGAAGCACCTGGGATAAAGGCAAGGGATTTGTACGGAAAGCAGGTACGTTTATATTTGCCGGTTCCGTTTTCATTTGGATTTTATCCTATGCAGGGCCGGGCGGCTTGAAGGTGGAAATGGATGACAGTTTCCTTGCGGCAATCGGCGGTGTCATTGCCCCGATTTTAGCACCGATTGGCTTTGGTACATGGCAGGCGGCAGCATCCTTAATTACCGGCTTCCTTGCCAAAGAAGCGATCATTTCGACGATGAACATTATTTATTTTGTGCCGAATGATTCGAGTCTGCAGGGGCTGCTGGCCAATTACTATACACCGCTTGCTGCTTACAGCTTTATGGTGTTTATTTTATTGTACATTCCATGCTTGGCCACTACCGCAACCATTTATAAAGAAACAGGATCAAAAAAATGGACAGCCTTCGCGATCGGCTATGCATTAGTCATTGCCTATGTTTTATCGCTGATTATTTATCAGGGCGGCAAGCTGTTTGGTCTGGTATAAACAAAAGGAGTGAAATTCTATGATTGCTAGCATTGTTATTGGAGTTGCTATTTTTGGATATGCCGCTTGGGCACTTGTACGATTTATTAATCGCTCGAAACAAGGAAAATGTGCTGCATGCGAATTGAACAAATCTTGCTCCGGCGGATGTAGTGTACCGCCAGAAATCAGTAAGTAATAAATGAACTGCTATCTTATGTGATAGCAGTTTTTTTTATGTGAATACCCTTATTACTTTTAAAATTGGGAAAACTTGTGTAAAATTACACTAGAAGTTATTGAAGGAAGGGCTTTGTATGACCAGAGATGAAATTATTCAGATTGTTTCAGAGAAATTGCGGCTAATCCGGACTGAAGCAGGCTACACTCAGGATAAAATGGCAGATATTATTGGTGTTTCTAAGAAAACCCTTGTACAGATTGAAAAAGGAAGAGTTCTTGCCAACTGGTCAACGGTAGTTTCTGTTTGTGCCTTATTTCGTGAAACAGAAACGGTCCAATTTTTATTTGGAAACGAGCCCCTTGAAGTACTTGAAACGGTAGCAAGAGAAGGCATTGATTACCGGAAAGCCAAAACACTTGGCGGCCGGGTCTGGTGGCGGGTCGTTTTAAAAAAGAACGGGTTCGTCCTCCAACAGAATATTCTAAGCAAGCATTTTCGGATCTTAGATGGGGGAAATTACCGTATTTTCAGCAGCTTTGACGAAAAGCTTTCTAAGCAGCGATTCAAGGAATTGTCTAAAAGTGAAGACTAAATACATGAAGATGGGATGGCCGTGGGTGGGGGGCTGTCTTTTTTCTGTTTATGGAATTGTTGCTTTGGTGGTTATGAAAGCTTTATAACGCCCGGGCGAGGAAGGAAAAGGGTAGTTCGGTAGTTATGAAAG
>NZ_JAGYPE020000054.1:0-11744 GCF_018343545.2 Neobacillus citreus
CGCCTCTGTCTTCGTCCTATCGGACTCGCCAATCGGCGAGTTTTCATTTATATTATTGTGCTTCCACACCTTCTGGGTACCAGACAAGCGGATTTTCCCCGCGGTCTCGTTCCATATCGTAATCAACACTTGAAAAGCCCATCTTTTCCCAGAAGCCGCGAGATTGCATTCTTGCATTTGTCTTAATTGGAAGTCCAAAGCTTTTGGCGAAATCTACAAGTTGTCTACCAAAGTCTTTTCCCTGATAGTCTTGTAATACTTCCAGTTTCCATAATTCCAAATAACTTTGGGGCGGATAAAAATATCGATCGAATTTAGCTTCAATCTGGTATAAGCTCATCCGGGCAACAAGCTTATCTCCATAGTAAATACCGTAAAACGGTGAATTGATATCATTGTCTATCATATTGGCTTCAAGATCTTCAAACATTGAAAGCTCTTGAAGGCCATATTCTTTAAACTTTTTAAATTCTTCTAGAGTTTTGAAATTAACTTTTAATTTTTCCACTTTAGTCCCCATGTTCTTCCTCCTAGAAATTATATTCTGTAACCTTGTATATATTTTTTTTTACTGAATAACATGATATGAATAATTTTTTCATTATTCAAATGAATTACTATCATTATAATACAAAAAAACTAAAATTTCCTCATCGAATAATCGAAAGCGGTTTCAAAAATGGCAGGAAATTCGAAGAATGATGTAGAAACTTAATAGTGAAAGTGACATTGGGTCAGGAAAGGGGAAGAAATGTGCAAAAAATTTTAATTGCCAATCGGGGAGAAATTGCCCTTCGTATTATTAGAACGTGCCAAGCGATGGGAATTGAGACAATTGCTGTTTATTCCGAAGCAGATAGGGAGATGCCTTTTGTAAAGGCTGCGACGAGGGCGGTGTGTATTGGGGAAGCTCAAGTTAACAAGTCTTATTTACAGGCAGAGAAAATTTTAGAGGTAGCAAAAGCAGAAAAAGTGGATGCCATCCATCCAGGCTATGGCTTTTTATCGGAAAATGCAGCTTTTGCACAGAAAGCCAGAAACGAAGGCATTATCTTTATCGGACCGAAGCCCGAAACAATTGATTTAATGGGAGATAAAATTGTTTCCCGGCAAACAATGGAAAAAGCGGGAGTTCCGGTTGTCCCAGGCAGCGGCACCGGTTTAAAAACGGTTGAAGCGGCCCTTGCCTTAGCAGAAAATATAGGCTATCCGATTATGCTGAAGGCGAGCGGCGGCGGAGGCGGAATCGGCATGGTGTTATGTGAAAATGAGCAAGCGCTCGCTAAGTCATACGCATCCACCAAGGCAAGGGCGCTTGCCTATTTTGGGTCGGATGAGGTATTTATCGAGAAATATATCGCGGATGCCAGGCATATTGAGGTTCAAGTTTTCGGTGATGAATTTGGCAATCTCATTCACTTATTTGAAAGGGATTGTTCCGTCCAAAGAAGGCACCAGAAGGTTATCGAAGAATCGCCATCGCCGTTTCTTTCCGATTCAGTCAGGCAGAAAATGTATGAAACAGCCGTTAAAGCGGCTCGTGCTGTCAATTATACAAATGCGGGAACAATTGAATTTATTGTTGATGAAAACGAGAATTTTTATTTTCTTGAAATGAATACGAGACTTCAAGTTGAACATCCAGTAACTGAATCTATTACAGGTCTTGATTTAGTAAAATGGCAGATTCTCGTTGCGCGGGGAGAAAGGCTCCCGCTGCTGCAATCAGAAGTCCATTCTTCCGGCCATGCTGTGGAATTTCGTCTTTATGCGGAAGACCCTGTACGGTTTTTGCCTTCTCCTGGCAAAATCACCACCTTGAGGTGGGAAGAAAAAGAAGGGATACGGATCGATTCGGGTTATGAAGAAGGTGGAACGGTCACCCCATTTTATGATCCAATGATAGCTAAATGCATTTTTTATGGTGCAGACCGGCAAAAAGCATTGGAAATGGCTGAGACTTTCTTCCAGGAAATTAAAATTGAGGGGATTAAAACGAATGCCCCGTTATTCTTAAATATTCTTGCAAATAGAGATTTTCAAAATGGAAATTATACCACAAGCTTTTTAACAAAAACATTAGTGAACTAAGGAGTGTTTTAAAGATGAAAGAAATTACAGCATCAATGGCAGGAACCGTACTTAATATTTTCACAGCAGCAGGAGAATCAATCAACATGGGTCAAGAAGTATTAATGCTTGAATCCATGAAAATGGAAATTCCGATTGAAAGCAGTATCGAAGGTGTGATTAAGGAAGTAAAGGTTAACATCGGAGACTTCGTTAATGAAGGCGATGTGCTGATTGTTCTAGTTTAGGAGGGGGCATTATGGCACAGACGAATACATTAAATGACCAATTAAACGAATACCGGAAACAAATCGAAGCGGGCGGGCATCCAAAATATCATGAAAAGGCCAAAGAGCAGAATAAGCTGTTCGTCCGTGACCGCTTAAGATTATTGTTTGATGATGGGAAATATGAAGAAGACGGCAAATTTGCCAACTTTACGGCAGGTGATTTGCCTGCTGATGGCGTGGTAACAGCAATTGGCAAAATAAATGGCCAGACTGTATGTGTAATGGCAAATGACTCCACCATAAAGGCGGGCTCCTGGGGAGCGCGGACCGTTGAAAAAATTATCCGTATTCAAGAAACTGCTGAGAAATTACAGGTGCCTTTATTGTATTTGGTGGATTCGGCAGGTGCGAGAATAACCGACCAATTAGAGATGTTTCCAAACCGCCGCGGGGCCGGAAGAATTTTTTATAATCAGGTAAAGCTGTCCGGCATGATTCCGCAGATATGTATCCTTTTTGGGCCATCCGCAGCAGGCGGGGCCTATATCCCAGCTTTTTGCGATATTGTCATCATGGTCGACCAAAATGCCTCCATGTACTTAGGGTCGCCGCGAATGGCGGAAAAGGTCATCGGCGAAAAGGTGACGCTGGAGGAAATGGGCGGGGCTCGAATGCATTGTACAATTTCGGGCTGTGGTGATGTTCTGGCTTTCAGTGAGGAGGAGGCAATTGAGTCTGCCAAAAGATATATCAGCTTTTTTCCAGCCAATTTTAAAGAGAAGACAAAAAAGATTGCTGGTGCGGCGGCTAAGGAAGGAAGGGAATTAGAGGCGATTATTCCGGAAAACCAAAATGCACCGTTTGATATGTATGAGTGTATTGATCGACTGGTTGATGCCGGCAGCTTCTATGAAATTAAAAAATTATTTGCACCTGAGTTAATAACTGGACTTGCTAGAATAGATGGAAGAGCGGTTGGCATCATTGCCAATCAGCCGAAGGTAAAGGGCGGCGTCCTGTTTGTCGATTCCGCGGATAAAGCCGCAAAATTCATTCAGCTTTGTGATGCCTTTCATATTCCGTTATTGTTCTTGGCGGATGTTCCGGGCTTTATGATTGGAACAAAGGTCGAGCGTGCGGGCATCATCCGTCATGGGGCTAAATTAATTGCTGCTATGAGTTCTGCCACAGTGCCAAAAATCTCGGTCATTGTTCGCAAGGCTTACGGTGCTGGTCTTTATGCGATGGCAGGCCCCGCCTTTGAACCGGATTGTTGTATCGCTCTGCCTACCGCGCAAATCGCCGTAATGGGTCCTGAAGCTGCGGTAAATGCTGTCTACTCCAATAAAATAAATGAAATTAACGATCCAAAGGAAAGAATCGCTTATGTTCAGGCGAAGCAAAAGGAATATAAAGAAGCTATTGACATTTATAAGCTGGCTTCTGAGCTTATTGTTGATGAAATTGTTGCCCCATCTGAATTAAGAAGCGTACTCATTCAGCGCTTTGATTACTATGAAACAAAAGAATTGAACTTCGGTGTCAGGAAACATCCTGTCTACCCAGTCTAAAAAAAATATCCCTTTTCGAACTTTCTGTCGAAGAGGGTTTATTTTTTTACAAACAATTAATTGATTTTGGTAAAATACGGGTAAGACGATTTAAAGAAGGGATAGCGATGAAGGTTGGAATTATTGGAGCGGGTTCATTAGGTTTATTATTTGCTGCCTATTTGAGCAGGGCTTTTGAAACTATTATATACACAAGAACCCCCGCACAAGCAGAGCAAATTAATCAAAATGGAATCGTGCTAAAAAAAGGAGATACTGTGACGAGCACCAATGTACAAGCCTTGCCTATCAGCTATTGGAAAGGAACAGAAACTGTTACGGTTGTTGCTGTAAAACAATATCATCTGCAAACGATTATTGAAAATGTGAACAGCTCGGCGGCACCTAACTTACTATTTATCCAAAATGGTATGGGGCATTTAAAGCTGCTCGAAGCGATTAAGGAAAAAAATATTGCGGTAGGCTCTGTGGAACACGGTGCCTTAAGAGAAAATGCCTACACGGTTTATCATAATGGGGAAGGAATCACGAATGCTGCCAGTTATAAAGGAACGGCCGATTGGCTGCAGTTTCTTGCTGCTAAAGTACCGAATGATTTTCCGATTGTGATAAGAGAAAATTATTTTGATATGCTGCTAAAGAAATTGATTGTCAATGCAGCAATTAATCCTCTGACGGCTATTCTTCGCGTCAAAAACGGTGACTTAATCGAAAATCCATATTACCTGCAGGCGCTGAACAACTTATTCGAGGAAATTTCGGACGTGCTGCGTTTAGGTGATAAGGAAGCCTATTTGCAGCATATTCATTATGTCTGTCAATCAACAGCCGAAAATCGTTCGTCCATGCTGAAGGATTTGGAAGCGGGCAGAATAACCGAGGTGGACGCCATTTTAGGGTTTCTTTTGGATGAGGCTGAGAAGCTGCATAAACAGGCCGCGCAAATACAGGCGTTATATTCCCTAATTAAGGGAAAAGAACAAGAAGGAAGGAGTGAGAAATTTTGAGCGCCGTCCTATCGACTTTGTTAACGCTGTTGTTCATTATGCCGTTCCTTGGCTTTTTACTCGTTTTTCTTGTCTTTAAACTCATCACGAATGACACTCGGAAATCAGTGCATCATGCCCTTGATTATTCAACCATTTTATTTATTATTTCTGTTCATTTTTTAGTAAAAACAATTTGGGGGAATTCATTTTTTTGGATAATACTACTAGTAATGATTTTCATCGCGATCATTTTTGTTGTTGTCCATTGGAAAGTGAAAGATGAGATCATTTTAAAAAAGGTGATGAAAGGTTTTTGGCGGTTTAATTTTCTTCTATTTTTTCTTGCCTATATATCCCTGACACTATTTGGTGTCATTCATCGGGCCATTATCTTTTCGTTAGCATCTTAAAAAAAATTGAGGCATATGTTTTTTTTATATAGGCCGGGGAGTGGTATACTCTTAAAAGAATAATTTGGGTTTACAGAAAGGGAGTTCATGAATGGAGATTTTAAATCTCTCTTTACCAGCGGCCAACCGGTTCGCTTCAAATTACTTGGCGCAATCAAAGGATGTTATGCCTTTTTTTCATTATCACTTCAATGATTTAAACGAAGATTTAAAGAGGACGGCTGAATTAAAGGAGAGAAGCTTTCCGCGAATTGAGACTGCCACACATATTGAAAGCTTTATGGAGCGATTTGGCACCTCGGAAGCGGTGAAAAACTCCATTGAGAAGTTAAAGCGTGAGGACAGTGCAGTCGTAATTGGGGGACAGCAGGCAGGAATCCTCACAGGTCCGCTTTATTCGATACATAAGGTTATTTCAATCATTAAATTGGCAGAACAAAAAGAGAAGCTTCTTGGGATTCCAGTTGTCCCAGTGTTTTGGATTGCGGGTGAAGACCATGATTATCAAGAAGTGAATCATGTCTATGTTCCGATGGAAGAAAAGCTTGATAAATGGACCTATCCGAAAAAGGTTCATAGCAAGCCAATGGTTACTGATATTCCATTGGACCAGGAAATCTGCCGGGAATGGGTTCGCAATATTATTGAGAATTTCGGTGAATCGGAGCATACGAAGCGGCTATTAGAGTTTGCCGAAAGGCAGATTGAAAAATCAGCCACCTTTGTTGACTTTTTCGCTTATATAATAATGGAACTGTTTAAGGATTATGGTTTATTACTTGTTGACTCCGGCGACAAAAGCTTCCGGCAGCTTCAAAGGGATTTTCTAACGGAGCAAATTGTCAATCACGAGGCAATCACCTTTTCACTATTGGAACAGCAAAAGCAGATAGGAGATAAAGGATTCCCAATCACCATCGAAGCGGGGGAACATGCTGCTAATTTATTTTATTATGATCAAAAATTAAAAGAACGCATTTTGCTGGAATATGACCTGGCCGCCAATTGCTTTGTGGGGAAAAGTGGAAGAGTTACCTTCACCCAAGAGGAATTAGTGGAGATGGCAGCACAATATCCTGAAAAATTTAGCAATAATGTGGTGACCAGGCCGCTCATGCAGGAATGGATCTTTCCTACCCTTGCCTTTATTGCAGGTCCAGGCGAGATATCGTATTGGGCGGAACTAAAGCTTGTCTTTGAACAATTTAACATGAAAATGCCACCGATTGTTCCTCGTTTAAATATTACGTTTTTGGACCGCTCAGTGGAAGCGGAAGTGACACAATTAGATTTAAAGCTAGAGGAAGTTTTACAAAGGGGAACGAATCAAGAAAAAGAGCAATTTCTTGAAACAGTGAGGGATAAGGAAGTTGAAATGTTATTTTCTTCTGTTAAGGAAGAACTGCTTAAACAATATCAGTTTATTGAAGCAAAAACAGCGGTGATCGACCGTGGTCTCCTGCCACTGCTCAAGAAAAATGAAAGCTATCTTCTTAAGGAGATAGGGTTCATGGAAACAAAGCTCGAAGATGCAGTAAAGCAGAGACACGATATCCAATTAAAAAAATTCAGCCGGATCAATCTCGCCTTAAGACCAGACGGATCCCCGCAGGAAAGAGTCTGGAATATTTTCTATTACCTAAATCATTATGGATTAACTTTTATCAAAGACCTTATGATATTACCATTTGAATTTGACGGTCTGCACAAGGTTATCAAAATCTAGAAAATCTCACTTACGTGGGGTTTTCTTTTTTTTGTAAAAAAAAACTAATTTGGAAAGGATTTTTGGATTAAAAGAAGAATAGTTAAAAAATAGGTGGTGGAAAGTGGGGGAATGTGGTACATTTTTAATAGAAAGTGGGGGTAGTGGGTATGTTCATGGGTGAATACCATCATAGCATTGATAACAAAGGACGAATGATTGTGCCCTCCAAATTCCGCGATGAACTCGGTGAGATGTTCATCATCACTAGGGGTTTGGATCAATGTTTGTTTGGTTACCCATTATCAGAATGGAAGCTGATTGAAGAAAAATTAAAAGGCTTGCCGCTGACAAAAAAAGACGCCCGTGCCTTTACACGATTCTTCTTTTCCGGTGCAACAGAGAGTGAACTGGATAAACAAGGAAGAATTAACATCCCCGCACCATTATTGCAGTATGCAAAATTAGATAAAGAATGTGTGATTTTGGGTGTTTCCAATCGAATCGAAATTTGGAGCAAGCAGATTTGGGAAGACTATTTTTCACAGTCTGAAGAATCTTTTGCGGAAATTGCAGAAAATATGATTGGCTTTGATATATAATGGATAAGTTATCTTAATATATTTTCTGCATACAAATGTTTTGCGATAGATTGGAAAAGGTGGTACTTAAATGTTTAAACATACAACTGTGTTATTGGATGAAGCGGTAGAAGGCTTGAATATTAAGCCTGATGGTATTTATGTGGATTGTACATTGGGTGGTGCCGGTCATAGCTCTTTAATCCTTTCGAAACTCGGGACAGGAGGCAAATTGTTTGCATTTGACCAGGATGATACAGCCATCAGAAATGCAGAGCAGAAATTAGCCGAATATGGCGACCGTTTAACCATTATTAAAAGCAATTTTTTACATTTAAAAGAAGAGCTTGAAAAACAAGGAATTGAAAAAGTTGATGGAGTTCTGTATGACTTGGGTGTGTCCTCCCCGCAGCTTGACACTCCTGAGAGAGGCTTTAGTTATCATCATGATGCCCCTCTCGATATGAGGATGGATACGGGTGCACCAACCTCTGCCTATGATGTCATTAACCATTGGTCTTATGAGGAATTAGTCCGAATCTTTTTTCACTATGGTGAGGAAAAGTTCTCGAAACAAATCACCCGTAAGATTGAAGCGGCGAGAGCGGTCAAACCAATTGAAACGACATTTGAATTGGTTGACTTGATTAAGGAAGCGATTCCGGCCCCTGCAAGGAGAAAAGGCGGACACCCTGCCAAACGAATTTTTCAAGCGGTCAGAATTGCAGTGAACGATGAACTTGGCGTGTTTGAGAAGTCTTTAAACCAGGCGATTTCTTTGCTGAATAAAGGCGGACGAATCAGCTGCATCACGTTCCATTCGCTTGAAGACAGAATTTGTAAAGCAACATTTAAAAAGGCAAGTGAAACACCACCGCTGCCGCCAGGTTTGCCGGTCATTCCGGATGAGTACAAGCCTATTTTAAAATTAATCACAAGGAAACCGATTCTTCCATCTGAAGAAGAGGTGGAACTCAACAATCGTGCGCGGTCGGCAAAGCTACGTATTGCCGAAAAAATATAGAATATAAATAATCAAACCGGAGGGGAAAAAGATTGAGTAATCTTGCCAGGAAAGTTCAAGAGCAGCAGCGAACAGAACAAACAGTACGCGACGAAAGACAGGTAAAAATAAAAAAATCCTGGCTTACTCCAGGTGAAAAAATAATCGGAGTTGTTTTTGCAGGTGTCGTTTGCTTTGGGGCTGCCCATCTCCTAAACAATCAGGCAAAAATCTATGACGTGAATAAAGAAATTCAAACAGTTGATGCCAAGGTGAAGGAACAGCAGAAAGTTAATAGTGACCTGCAGGTACAAGTTAGTGAATTAAGTACGTACGAACGGATTTATGAAAAAGCCAAACAAATGGGATTAATATTAAACGAAAATAACGTCAAGGTTGTGCAGCAGAAATGATTAAGAAACAGCCATATATAAATTCCGGAGCAGCGATATTGTTTATAATATTCAGCCTGCTCTTTTTTGTCTTATTGTGCAGATTTCTTTTCATTCAAGTTACTGGTGAAGCAGCAGGCCAGAAGTTATCAGCACTTGCTCAGGAAAAATATAACCGAAATGGAACCATCCCTGCAGTACGGGGAGTTATTTACGATCGGAATGGTGAGGTGGTTGCGGAGGATACTGCATCTTATACCTTAGTAGCAATTCTTGATAAGAAAATGACGACTGACCCAAAAAAACCGATGCATGTAAAGGACCCAGAGAAAACGGCAAAAGAGCTGGCCAAATATATTAAAATGGATGAATCAGAGATTTACCGCAGACTATCGATAAAAGGCCGGTTTCAGGTGGAGTTTGGAAAGGCAGGAAAAGATATTACCCATGACACAAAAACAAAGATAGAGGCACTGAAACTGCCAGGAATTACATTTATCCGTGATTCGAAAAGGTTTTATCCAAATGGTACCTTTGCCTCGCATTTAGTAGGGTATACAGACAGCGTTAAACAAAAGGATAATACCTTCAAATATGAAGGCATAATGGGGGTTGAAAAATCGTATAACGATGCCTTAACTGGCAAAGATGGAAAAATACAATATGAAAGTGATAAATGGGGATATATTCTTCCTACTGGAAAGGAAAAAGTCATCCCCGCAAAAGATGGAAATGATGTCTATTTAACGATTGATAAGAAAATCCAGACATTTTTAGAGGATGCCATGGACAAAGTGGTTAAGGATTACAAGCCGAAGAAAATTATTGCGATTGTGGCCGACCCGAAAACAGGAGAGATATTAGCGATGGGCCAGCGGCCGTCCTTTGATCCAAAGACAAAAGACGGGATTGATAATAGCTGGCATAACGAAGCGATTGAAACTTCGTTTGAGCCTGGTTCGACGATGAAAATCTTTACACTTGCTGCAGCCGTTCAAGAAAATGTGTTCGATCCAAATGAACTATATCAGTCCGGGTCTTATCGGGTGACGGATAAGGATAAAGCCATCCATGACCACAACGGGTCTGGCTGGGGCAGCATTACGTATCTTGAAGGTGTACAGCGCTCCTCAAACGTGGCGTTTGCGAAAATTGCTAAGGAAAAATTGGGCTTTGAAAGATTCAGAGAATATTTAACGAAGTTTGGTTTTGATAAGCCGACAGGCATTGAACTGCCAAATGAAACATCTGGGAAAATTCAATACACTTATCCAATTGAAAAGATTACGACCGCATATGGTCAAGGAACAGCGATCACACCAATGCAGCAAATCCAGGCGGCTACGGCCGTTGCCAATGGCGGGAAAATGGTAAAGCCGCGTGTGGTCAAGAAAATTGTCAATCATGATACTGGCGAAACAATAAAAGAAGAAACTGCCGAGGTTGTTTCTAGCCCGATTTCTGCCGAAACAGCCAGCAAGGTTCTCGATTACCTAGAAACGGTGGTCACCTCTCCAAAAGGCACTGGCGGGCGTTATAAAATTGACGGCTACAGTGTGGCAGGGAAAACAGGAACAGCTAATATTCCCGGTCCGGATGGAAAATACCTAAGCGGGGTTAACAACTATATGTTCTCCTTTTTAGGGATGGCTCCAAAGGAAGACCCGAAACTGATTGTTTATGTGGCCGTACAGCAGCCGGATCTGAAAGGACTTGATGCAGGCCAAGGTGCCATTCCTGTGTCGGCTATTTTTAACCCTGTCATGCAGAATAGCTTGCATTACTTAAATATTCAGCCTTCCACTACGGAAAAAACGAATGTCAGCGAATTGCCTGATTTACAGGGAATGGACGTGAATGAGGCGGTAAAAAGTCTAAAGGACAAGGGAATTGAGGCGGTGGTTCTTGGATCCGGAACCGAGGTGGACAAGCAGCTGCCTAAAGCCGGAACGGAGATTCTCGAGGGTGAAAAGGTGGTTATACGAACAAATGGTGAATTGACTGCTCCGGATCTAACAGGATGGTCACTAAGGGATGTCATGAAGGTTGCCAATTTGGCAGGATTAAATTTGAATCCAAAAGGCAAAGGATATGTTGTTAGTCAAAATATTCAACCACAAGCGTTATTGCGTAAGGATGATTTCTTGATTGTCGAACTTAAAACGCCCGAAGAACAATGGACAGAGGAAATAAATGGGCAGCAGCAAGAGGGAACAAAGCAAGAGGACAATCAGGAAGAGAAAGTGCAGGATTAACTAAGGGAAGAGGCTGTAATCGGACAGCCTCTTTTCCGCGGTTTGAACCGTTTGGACCCGTTCTAATCAAGGAAGTACAAGCATATAAATGAACGATAACGTAAAGGAGTAGGAGGCATTGTTCAAATATGCGCGTTTCAAATGTAACGGTCCGTAAACGGTTATTACTTGCACTAATCATCGGAATTCTGATCTTTTTGATTATTGATGTCAGGCTAGGTTATGTACAATTTTATCTCGGAGACATGTTGACTGGACGTGCAAAGGATTCTTGGAGCCGGAATATTCCATTTGAGCCCCAGCGAGGCGAAATTGTTGATCGCAATGGTGTTCCGTTAGCGACTAATATGAGTGCCCCAACTGTCTGGGTTGTCCCAAGGCAGGTTAAAGACCCGGCGGCAACAGCTGAAAAACTGGCCTCAGTCTTAAATATGCCTAAAGAAACAGCCTATCGCGAGATAACACAAAAAGAGAGAATTGTTCGGATAAAGGAAGGGCGAAAGATCTCCCATGAAAAAGCAAAGGAGATCCGGGCATT
>NZ_JAGYPE020000054.1:11844-18502 GCF_018343545.2 Neobacillus citreus
ACGACATTATCCTTATGGCAGCTATTTAGCCCATGTTCTAGGCTTTGCAGGAGTGGACAACCAGGGATTGATGGGTCTTGAAAAATATTATGATAAAGAGCTGAGCGGGGAAAGAGGCTCTGTTAAATTTTATGCAAATGCCAAAGGCGAACGAATGAATGATATGGCGGATGATTATGAGAAGCCCGTCAATGGTCTTGACCTAAAATTAACGATTGACACAAAGGTCCAGACGATTGTCGAAAGAGAGCTGGATATTGCTGAAGCTAAGTATAACCCTGATGGACTAATTGCCATTGCGATGAACCCGAACAGCGGTGAGATTTTAGCGATGTCAAGCAGGCCATCCTTTGACCCGGCAAATTTTCGCAACGTTCCGCAGGAGGTTTACAACCGGAATTTACCTGTCTGGATGACGTATGAGCCGGGGTCGACTTTTAAAATTATTACGCTGGCAGCGGCATTGAATGAGGGAAAGGTAGACTTAGAGAAAGAACACTTTCATGATTCCGGCTCAGTTCAGGTAGCCGGTGCCAGGTTGAAATGCTGGAAACGAGGCGGACATGGAGATCAAACCTTCTTAGAAGTGGTGCAGAATTCCTGCAACCCCGGATTCGTGGAGCTTGGTCAAAGGCTGGGAAAGGAAAAGCTTTTCCAATATGTAAAGGATTTTGGCTTTGGCCAAAAGACAGGAATTGATTTACAGGGGGAAGGAACCGGGATTCTATTTAATATGAACCGCGTCGGCCCGGTTGAATTGGCAACAACTGCTTTCGGACAAGGGGTATCTGTTACGCCAATCCAGCAGGTTGCTGCAGTGTCTGCTGCCGTAAACGGCGGGATCTTATATAAACCTTTTATTGCAAAGGAATTAATCGACCCTGTAACTAAAGAAATCGTAATGAGAAATACTCCAGTTGAAAAGCGCAGGGTTATTTCTGAGGACACATCCAAGGAAATTCGCCATGCTCTTGAAAGTGTTGTTGCCCAAGGTACTGGAGGTAAAGCATTTGTTGATTCATATCGGATTGGCGGCAAAACTGGGACAGCCCAAAAAGCCCAGGGCGGCCGATACTTAGAAAATAACTTTATCGTCTCGTTTATTGGCTTTGCTCCCGCGGATGACCCGCAAATAGTCGTTTATGTGGCGGTTGATAACCCGAAAGGCGTAACCGCATTTGGCGGTACCGTAAGTGCTCCGATTGTAGGGAATATAATGAAGGACAGCTTGAGTGCGATGGGGGTAGAACCAAGAAAGGACCAAATTGAAAAAGAAATTAAATGGCCTGATACTGCACCAATCGAACTGCCTGATTTTGTTGGCATGACAAAAATTGAGCTTATGGAACAAATCTTGAACCTTCGAGTTGATGCAAGCGGCGAAGGTGATGTTGTTGTGAGACAATCTCCTGCACCAGGAACGAAAGTAAAGGAAGGTTCAAAAATTAGACTATACTTCGGCAGTGGTGATTAATTAAAAATCTTAAAGCATTTCTCACCTCTAGTTTTTGCCGATGCAAAGAACAAAATGGCAAAAAAATTTATTTTCATGTAAAATAAAGTGAAACTTTCGCCCACTAGTCTCTTCTAAAGGGGCATTGGCAAAAGCAGAGGTAAGGTAATGAGAGGATTTGAGATGACCATGAAGCTGAAAAAGCTGCTTGAGAGTTTGCATCTGATAATTCCCTATGAAGGAGAAGACAGGGAAATCACTTCAATAGAAAATGACAACCGCAAGGTGCAAAACGGGAGCTTATTTATTTGTATTAAAGGGTACACCGTGGACGGTCACGATTTTGCTGAATCGGCCGTAGCGAGCGGTGCTGCTGCTATTCTCGCGGAACGTCCGCTTAAGCTTGATGTTCCTGTTATCGTTGTGAATGATACAACAAGAGCGATGGCGGTTCTGGCTGATACCTTTTTCGAACAGCCTTCAAAGAAACTGCATTTGATAGGAATTACAGGTACAAACGGAAAAACAACAACCAGCCACATGATTGAAAAGATTTTTGCTGATTATGGGCGGATTACCGGATTAATTGGCACGATGTATACAAAAATAGCTGATAAGCTGATTGAAACTAAAAATACCACACCTGAAAGCTTAACGCTGCAAAAAACCTTTAAACAAATGGTGGATGATAGGGTGGAAACAGCGGTCATGGAGGTCTCTTCACATGCTTTGGATTTAGGAAGGGTCCATGGCTGCGACTTTGACGTGGCCGTATTTACCAACCTTACTCAAGACCATCTCGATTATCATAAGACAATGGATGAATACCAACGGGCAAAGAGTCTATTATTTGCTCAGCTTGGCAACACCTTTAACCAGCAAAAAGCTAAATTTGCCGTGTTAAATGCCGATGACCCTGCGTCAAGCCTGTTTAAACGGTCGACGGCTGCCCATGTTGTGACCTATGGGATCGATTCAAAAGCGGATATTCAAGCCGAAAATATCCAGATGAACGCATCAGGCACCGAATTTGAGGTCGTGTTTGGCAATCGTAGATATCCCGTTAACATTCAGTTTATCGGCAAATTCAGCGTTTATAATGTTTTGGCCAGTATCTCGGCCGCACTGGTATCGGGGCTTCCAATTGAGACGATTATTCGCTCTCTTGAAAGTATTAAGGGAGTGGCAGGAAGGTTTGAGCTTGTGCAAGCAGGCCAAGATTTTACCGTGATTGTCGATTACGCCCATACACCGGACAGCTTGGAAAATGTTTTGAAAACAATCCAGCATTTTGCCCGGAAAAAAATCTTTGTTGTAGTCGGGTGCGGTGGTGACAGGGACAGGACGAAACGTCCGTTGATGGCGCAAATTGCCTGTCAATATGCAACTGATCCGATTTTCACCTCGGATAATCCACGCAGTGAGAATCCGCTTGAAATTTTAAAGGAAATGGAATCTGGGATTCAAGGCAGGAACTATATTTATCGGGTGATTCCTGACCGTAAAGAAGCCATTGGCGTAGCGGTAAAGCAGGCAACAGCAGGTGATGTCATTTTGATTGCCGGCAAGGGACACGAAACCTATCAGATTATCGGCAGTGAAGTTTATGATTTCGATGACCGGCTTGTCGCTAGGGAAGCAATTGAGGAGAGAAAATAATGGTTTTGACCTATCGGGACTTAGCTGAAATTTTTTCGGAAAAACAAGGAGTCCAAGGCGATTTTGCTTTTTATACGGTGACTGACATGGCGGGGGATATACAGCCAAAGGGACTGTTTATCTCCATAAGCGAAGATAGCGGCAGTCTATCTGAAGCCATTGCTCAAGGTGCTATTGCGGTTCTTTGGGACAAACGAAATAAACTGCCGAATTACACTCCAAATCATTTTCCGGTCTTTTTTACAGATGATTCAGGGGATGCAATTGTACAGATTTTAACACGATATATTGAAAAATTGGATGGAGAAGCAACTGCAAAAATGGAGACAACTAACTTTAAATTTTCAAATAAAAAACTTCTTAATAAAAATAACGAATCATATGATATTGCTGTAATGCTAAAAAAAATAATTGAAAAACAAGAAAAGATACACGGGGGGAGGGGATAATATGCTGGAGCAAGTTATATTTTTCACAATCATCATGGCGTTTCTAATATCAGTGCTGCTTTCACCAGTTTTTATTCCCTTCTTAAGAAGGTTGAAATTTGGACAAAGCATCCGGGAGGAAGGACCTAAATCACACCAGAAAAAATCAGGAACACCGACGATGGGCGGCATCATGATTTTATTTGCCATTGTCATAACAACGCTGGTGATGACGGGCAAATTTTCCGAACCGACAGTTAAAACGTATTTGCTTCTTTTGGTCACGCTTGGGTTTGGTTTATTGGGATTTTTAGATGATTTTATAAAAGTAGTCCTGAAGAGAAACCTGGGATTAACCTCCAAGCAAAAGTTTTTAGGACAAATTATTATTTCCGTTATATTTTACTTGGTGTACAAACAAAACGGATTTTCAACCGAAATCATTCTTCCATTTACCGACAAGTCGCTTGATTTGGGATGGTTTTTTGTCATTTTTATTGTTTTTTGGCTAGTTGGATTTTCGAATGCTGTCAATTTAACGGACGGATTAGATGGTTTGGTGTCCGGTACTGCCGCTATTGCGTTCGGCGCGTTCGCCGTCCTTGCCTGGAATCAGTCGCAAATGGAAGTTGCGATTTTTTCTGTTGCCATTGTCGGTGCTGTCCTTGGCTTTTTGGTGTTTAATGCCCATCCGGCCAAGGTTTTCATGGGGGATACAGGCTCGCTTGCGCTGGGAGGGGCGATTGCCGCCATTTCGATCCTAACGAAGCTAGAAGTATTGCTCCTGATCATTGGCGGGATATTTGTGATTGAAACATTATCAGTCATTCTTCAGGTTGCTTCCTTTAAAACAACTGGAAAGCGCATCTTCCGAATGAGTCCCCTGCATCATCATTATGAGCTTGTCGGCTGGTCTGAATGGAGAGTAGTTGTTACTTTTTGGAGTGTCGGTCTAATTTTTGCGATTCTTGGAATCTATATCGAGGTGTGGTTGTAATTGAAGCAGATTGAATCTTATCGCCATAAAAAAATTCTTGTCTTAGGGTTAGCCAAAAGCGGAGTAACGGCCGCCGCTCTTTTACATAAACTTGGAGCCTTTGTAACAGTTAATGACAAAAAACCACTGTCGGAAAATCCTGAGGCTCAAGGGCTGTTAGAACAAGGGATTAAAGTAATTTGCGGGGAGCATCCGGTTGAACTGCTGGATGAGGGATTTGAGTTGATTGTCAAAAATCCCGGAATACCATATACCAATCCAATGATTGAAGGCGCACTTGAAAAAGGTATTCCTGTCATAACTGAAGTGGAGCTTGCCTATGAAATCTCCGAAGCCCCACTTATCGGAATTACCGGAACGAATGGGAAAACCACTACGACAACCCTCGTTTATGAAATGCTGAATGAAGGTGCAAAGCAGCCGTTAATTGCAGGGAATATCGGGACAGTTGCTTCTGGTGTTGCTGAGATAGCTGGGAAAGACAATACCATTGTTATTGAATTATCATCCTTCCAGTTAATGGGGATTGATACTTTCAAACCGAAAATTGCTATTATTACAAACATCTATGATGCCCATCTAGATTATCATGGGACTAGAGAGGAATATAAAAGGGCAAAAGCAAACATTACGAAAAACCAAACAGAGGAAGATTATTTGATCGTAAATGCCGACCAGGAAGAAACTTTCGAAATGGCCCGCCATTCGAAAGCAAAAATCATTCCTTTCTCTACTAAAAAAGTGCTAATGGAAGGGGCCTGCATCAAGGACGGCTGGATTTGTTTTAATCAAGAAAAAGTCATGGAAATTGAGAAAATTGTTCTGCCGGGCCGCCATAATTTAGAAAACATCTTATCGGCCATGGCTGCAGCCAAGCTTTCAGGTGTTGAAAATCATGCGATTCAACAGGTTCTTCTTACATTTACGGGAGTCAGACATCGATTGCAATACGTTGCTGAAGTGAATGGGAGAAAATTCTATAATGATTCAAAGGCAACGAATACGTTAGCAACAATCAAAGCACTTTCGGCATTTAACGGCCCGATTGTCCTGCTTGCAGGCGGTCTGGATCGGGGTAATGAGTTTGATGAGTTGATTCCTTACTTTAAAAATGTAAAAGCAATGGTTACATTCGGCCAGACAGCACCAAAGCTTGAACGCGTTGGGCAAGTTGCGGGAATAAAATGCATAAAGCGTGTCGATAATGTTGACATGGCTGTACCTGCTGCATTCGGATTTTCGGAACCGGGTGACGTTATTTTGTTATCTCCTGCCTGCGCCAGCTGGGATCAATATAAAAGTTTTGAAATCAGGGGAGACATTTTTATCGAAGCGGTGCATAGACTTAAGTAGGGGACTTGTCCAAAGAAAAGCTTTAAGCGCCTTCGGACCAAGCACAGCTTGGTTCTGCGATTGTCCAAAGAAGCTTTCCTTTGTGCCCTAAAACTTGTAGTTGAGGTGTTTGTGGTGCCGACAAAGAGAACAACTCCCGATTTTATTTTAATGATCGTTACCTTTACCTTGCTTGCCGTAGGGTTGATTATGGTGTACAGCGCGAGTGCAATCTGGGCTGAATATAAATTCGAAGATTCCTTTTTCTTTGCAAAACGGCAAACCTTATTCGCGGGTGTAGGCATACTGGCCATGTTTTTTATTATGAATATTAACTACTGGACATGGCGGACGTGGTCTAAAACTATTTTAATTGTTTGCTTTGTTTTATTAATTCTCGTCCTAATCCCGGGTATCGGAAATGTTCGGAACGGGTCACGAAGCTGGATTGGCGTAGGGGCGTTCTCGATTCAGCCGTCAGAATTTATGAAGCTTGCAATGATTGCCTTTTTGGCAAAGTATCTTTCGGAACGGCAAAAATTGATTACTTCCTTTAAAAAAGGACTTGTACCTTCATTGGGCCTCGCCTTCGTTGCGTTTGCAATGATTATGCTTCAGCCTGATTTAGGGACTGGTACCGTCATGATGGGCACGTGTGTGGTGATGATCTTTATCGCGGGGGCTCGCATCAGCCATTTTGCCTTTCTGGGACTCATGGGAGTAGCCGGATTTGTCGGCTTAATTGCCTCTGCTCCCTATCGGATTAAAAGGATCACGTCGTTTCTAGAT
>NZ_JAGYPE020000054.1:18602-39378 GCF_018343545.2 Neobacillus citreus
TCATGGGAGTAGCCGGATTTGTCGGCTTAATTGCCTCTGCTCCCTATCGGATTAAAAGGATCACGTCGTTTCTAGATCCGTGGTCCGACCCCTTGGGAAGCGGATTTCAAATTATTCAATCGCTTTATGCCATAGGCCCTGGCGGTTTGTTCGGACTTGGTCTTGGTGAAAGCCGGCAAAAGTTTTTCTACCTGCCAGAACCGCAAACCGATTTTATTTTCGCGATTCTCTCGGAGGAACTGGGCTTTATTGGCGGCTCATTCGTTATTCTTTTATTTGCGCTTTTATTATGGCGCGGGATCCGTATTGCCTTAGGAGCACCTGACTTATATGGAAGTTTTCTAGCCGTCGGAATAATCGCAATGGTTGCGATTCAGGTTATGATTAATATAGGTGTTGTTACAGGACTGATGCCGGTTACGGGGATTACCCTGCCATTCCTAAGCTATGGAGGATCTTCCTTGACACTTATGCTAATGGCAATCGGTGTGCTCCTGAATATAAGCCGCTATTCAAGATATTAAAGAGTACCCTGTTGGTTGACAGGGTCTTTTTGTTTGTTTCTAATTTTCTTTTTTCATTACAAATAGATAACATTCTTTTTTCGATAGCTTTTTTCATATAATTTTTATAGTAGAATGTGTTTAGCTGACTTTTACGAGGTGAGAAATTTGAAAATAGCGGTAAGCGGCGGCGGTACAGGAGGTCATATATACCCTGCACTTGCACTTATTCGAGAAATCCAAAAGGAAAATAATCAAGCCGAATTTCTATACATAGGTACAAATAATGGTTTGGAGAGTAAACTTGTTCCCAGGGAAAATATCTCTTTTAAGTCTATCCACATTACAGGCTTTAAGAGAAAGCTATCCTTTGAAAATGTGAAAACGATTTGGCGGTTTCTTAAAGGAGTAAGAGACAGTAAAAAAATATTAAAAGAATTTAAACCGGACATAGTGATTGGGACAGGCGGATATGTTTGCGGACCGGTTGTCTATGCTGCTGCCAAGATGCAAATCCCTGCAATTATCCATGAGCAAAATAGTGTTCCCGGCTTAACAAACAAGTTCTTGAGCCGTTACGTCAGCAAAATTGCCATTTGTTTTGATGAAGCGAAGGAGTTCTTCCCTAAAGACAAAGTAGTCTTTACAGGTAATCCCCGCGCATCTGAGGTTATTGGTACGGATGGCATTAAGGGGCGGCTTTCTGCGGGTTTGAGCACAACTGAGCCTTGTGTCCTAATAGTTGGCGGGTCGAGAGGGGCGAGGCCTATAAACGAGGCGGTTATTAAGGCGATCCCTGAGTTTGCAGGTAAACCATATCAGGTGCTTTATGTAACCGGTGAAGTGCATTTTGAAGATGTTAAAAAAGAAGCTGAATTGATTGGAAACCCCAAAAATGTCGTCATCAAACCTTTTATTCATAATATGCCCGAAGTTTTGGCAGGGACTGATTTAGTGGTAGCAAGAGCAGGGGCTACCACATTGGCAGAGCTCACTTCGCTTGGAATACCTAGTATTTTAATCCCAAGTCCGTACGTAACGAATAATCATCAAGAAAAAAATGCCAGGTCACTTAGCAGTCATGGAGCTGCACAAGTATTACTGGAAAAGGATTTAACCAGCGTGGCCCTTGTTAAGGAAATAGATCGAATTTTGCTAAATAAAGATATCCTGAAGGAAATGAAACAAAAATCCAGGGAAATGGGTGTTCCGGATTCAGCCGTTAGACTTTACAAAGTGATGAGGAATCTGATGAAATAATGGTAATCATTAGTAGCCCAAATTATTTTTTTGGCATAAACTAAAACGATATGTAAGTTAGGAAAGCTAGGTGGTATAAATTGGTTGAAGCTGTAAAAGAATTGCAAGAATTAAATATCGGAAAATTGAAGATAAATGAACCTCTTGCCCATCACACCACAATTAAAATCGGCGGTCCCGCTGATATATTTATTGAACCTTCTTCTGTTGAAAATTTGCAAAAGGTAATGGAAGTTATTAGAAACCATCACTTAAATTGGCGGGCTATCGGCAGAGGCTCCAACCTTTTAGTGTCAGATAAAGGAATTGAGGGAGTTGTCCTTAAACTGGGCAATGGCATCGATTCGCTTGAGATTAATGAAACTGAAATAACTGTTGGCGGTGGACATTCACTTGTTAGTCTATCTACCCTAATTAGCAAAAAAGGTCTATCCGGTCTGGAATTTGCTAGCGGAATTCCCGGTTCTGTAGGCGGGGCCGTGTACATGAACGCTGGAGCGCACGGGTCTGACATCAGCAAGGTTCTTACAAAAGCCCATATCCTATTTTTGGATGGTTCAATGGAGTGGCTTTCTAATGAGGAGCTAGAGTTTTCTTATCGGACCTCCATTCTGCAGAATAAACGTCCGGGTATTGTCGTCGAAGCTGTATTTCTACTCGAGGCAGGAGAAAAGAACTCGATAGTAGCCCAGATGCAAAAAAACAAAGATTACAGGAAGGAAACTCAGCCTTGGAATTTTCCGTGTGCAGGCAGTATTTTTCGGAACCCGCTGCCTAATTACGCCGGAAAATTAATTGAAGTAGCAGGCCTTAAGGGCTTTAGTATTGGCGGTGCAAAGATTTCCGAAATGCATGGGAATTTTATTGTCAATGCCGGCAATGCCACGGCAGGGGATGTGCTTGCCTTAATTCAACATGTTAAAGATACGATTTACCATTTATATCAAATAAAAATGGAAACAGAAGTTGAAATCATCGGGAGAAAATAAGCAAGGCCGCCTGTGGTATTTTCCTGACATTAGTTCCAAAATTTTACCCTTATTTTGAGCAAGAAATGTCTTACGAATGACAAATATTGTGATATAATTACTGGTAATATTATAGGGGAAATGCGGTAGAAAATGAATGACGGCATGACTTTTCGTGCCGTTGTTTCACTTTCTTAGAAGCGTCTTCCAATGTTTTGGACAAGCAGGACAATAATAAAGGGAAACCACTTTTTATGGTGGAGGAATTATAAATGGAAAATGGAAAAATAGTTGCTCTAGAGGATCGAATTCCTAAATTAAAAGAACAAAGGCGGAAAAAAGCAAACAAAAGGCTTGTGCTTTTATTGTTTTTGTTTTTTACGATGATAGCAGCTGTTGCTTATACACAATCACCGTTAGCCCATATAAAAAAGATTACCATAAAAGGAAATGAGGTATATTCCCAAGCCGAAATCATCAAAACAAGCGGCCTAACGAACAGCACGAACATTTGGGAAGTCAGAAAGGATACAGTAGCCGCCAACCTGAAACGGCTATCTGAGATTAATAGTGCAGAAGTGAAGGTTGTATGGCCGAATTCAATCATAATCCAAGTAAAAGAACATAAAAGGATGGCTTACCTATACCAAGACAATGCCTACCTTCCGGTGATGGAGAACGGAAAAATCCTAACCAATAAAAAAACTGATATGATTCCCAGCAATTCTCCGATTCTAGTTAAATTCGAAGAAGGACCAGTCCTCGATGAAATGGTTGAAGGGTTAAAAAATCTTCCGGTTGGAATTGTGAACTCCATTTCTGAAATTCATTACACTCCGAAAAAAACCGACAAATATCATATTACTCTTTTTATGAATGATGGTTTTGAGGTAAGTGCCACACTTAGAAGCTTTGCTGAAAAGATGGTCCACTACCCTTCCATAATCAGCCAGTTAGACCCAAATAAAAAGGGCATTATTGATTTAGAGGTAGGTTCATATTTTAAGGCTTTTGATACGGAAGTGGAGGAAAATAAAGTTGAAAATCATGAAGGTGAAGGGTAATCATCTCGTCTTATCCCTTGTCTGTTTAGTTTTGGGGTTCATCATGGCATTCTCCTATCATTTAACCCAATTGGAACATGAATCGGAAAGGACAAGCCTTTCTGATAACCAATATAAAACAACCTTAGCCTTACGAAACCAGTTAATTTCGCAGGAAGAGGAGAATCGAAAACTGCAAAAGGAACTGCGACAAAAACAGGCCAGTGTCACAGAAAACGAAAAAAACCTAGCAAAGGAAGCACAGGTATTTACCAACCTTGCCGAGGATGCAGAAAAATACAGAATGTTTTTAGGTAAGGTAAAGGTTACTGGAAAGGGAGTAAAAATTACTCTGACTGATGGGGCTTACAATCCGAAAGAACAGAATATAAACAGTTATTTGGTTCATGAACATCATGTTTTCAAGGTGATCAATGAGCTTTACATATCGGGAGCGGCTGCGGTTGCGATAAATGGCCAAAGGTTAACGAGCCATTCTTATATTAACTGTGAGGGTCCTGTCATAACGGTTGATGGAGTGCAGCATCCAGCCCCTTTTGTCATCACAGCTATCGGAGACCCTGAGGTCCTTGCTTCATCTATTAACTTAGTCGGCGGGGTGAAGGATCAGCTGGTTAACGATAATATTATTTTCACATTAGAAAAAGAAAGTGAAATTGCTTTAAACCCTATTCTTGGCGGTTAATAATGTGTCCACGAGTATATATGAGAAGGCTGGGTGGAAAAAGTGGACAAACGGAAAATGAAAATAAACTTTACGCTGATTGCGGCGATAATTGGTTTTATGATTGCAGTCCAATTTCAAACGGTAAAAAAGCCTGAGGACAGGGATACAAGGGATATTTGGCAGCTTAGAGAAGCCTTGTTAAAGGAAAAGGAGCTGCAATCTAATTTATTGAATGAAATTCGATCAAATGAGGAAAAACTATCAGCCTATAAATCTAAAAGAGAGCAAAGCAAAGAAAAGGCTCTGCGTGACACCCTAAATGAATTAAAGACAGACGCGGGCTTAACAGAAGTAACTGGCCCGGGAATTACTTTAATGATTGAACCTGTCATGGAAAATATTCAACTTGGGGAAACGACAAAGAATGTTGTTTCACCGGAACTCTTGAAAAGACTGTTAAATGAGTTAAACATGTATGAAGCCAAATATGTTTCGATTGATGGCCAAAGGGTTATTAATACGACTGTTATCCGGGATATCAATACCGAAACCAAAATTGATGGCCATACCATAAAGGAACTGCCAATCGAGGTAAAAGTAGTCGTCAATGATCTTAGTACGGCTGAAAAATTATATAACCGAATGAAAGTTTCCAAAGCGAGAGACGAATTTTTTACGGAGAACTTAAGGCTCGATGTCAATGCACCAAATCCGGAAATAACAGTCCCAGCTTATCAGAATCCAATTCGCATCCGGTATATGGAGCCGGTTAAAGAGGGGAGCGGTTCCTAATGTGGCTTCCGGTCATGGGATTAATAATTGGAATTATTCTAGGCTTGCTGACAGAAATTCGGATTCCTGAAGAATATTCCAATTATTTGTCGATTGCTGTCTTAGCTGCACTCGACACATTATTCGGAGGAATCCGTGCCTATTTGCAAAATATTTATGATGAAAAGGTCTTTGTTTCTGGATTCTTTTTTAATATAATACTTGCTGCAAGTTTAGCTTTTCTCGGTGTTCATCTTGGTGTAGACTTGTATTTAGCAGCGGTTTTTGCGTTTGGCGTAAGGCTTTTTCAAAATATTGCTGTAATTCGTCGAATTTTGTTAACGAAATGGTCAACAAAGAAAGAAAAATTAGAAAAAAGTTGAAAATTTTTAAAGGGAATCATTTAGTTTTGACGAATATTTTTATAAGATATGACTATGAATAATTCATTTGAACAAATAAATTGTTGTTCAATAAAAGGGAAATTAAAGGAGGTGCCAGAGAATGAACAGCAATGAAATATACGTAAGTCTTGACATCGGTACATCCAGTGTAAAAGTAATCATTGGTGAAATGGTCAATGACTCAGGAAAAGGCTCGTTAAATATAATTGGAGTTGGCAACGTAAATTCTGAAGGCTTGCGCAAAGGCTCAATCGTCGACATGGACGACACCGTTCATTCTATTAAAAGGGCGATTGAACAAGCGGAAAGAATGATTGGAATGGAAATTCATGAGGTTGTTGTCGGTATACCGGGACACAATATCATGATGCAGCCTTGCCACGGAATTGTAGCAGTCTCTGGTCAAAACCGGGAAATTACGAACGATGACGTTGCACGTGTTATTGAAGCATCCTATGCTGGTTCCATACCACCTGAGAGAGTGAATATGGGGGTTATCCAAAGGCAATTTATTTTGGATGGAAAAGATGAAATCAATGACCCTCGCGGGATGATAGGTGTCCGCCTTGAGATGGATGGAACACTTGTGACCGGATCAAATTCAGTTCTGGCAAATATCATTCGCTGCGTTGAGCGCGCCGGACTTCAATTTTCAGATATTATTCTTCAGCCTTTGGCAGCGGGAGATTACGCTTTATCAAAGGATGAAAAAAATCTTGGCGTCGCCATGATTGATATGGGCGGCGGCTCGACTACAATTGCGGTTTATGAGGAAGGCTATTTAAAAGCTACAAGTGTCATTCCTGTAGGTGGGGATTTGCTCACGAATGATCTATCTAAAGTGCTGCACACATCCACGGAGGATGCAGAAAATATAAAATTAAAATATGGACATGCATTCTATGATCATGCATCTGAAGATGAATTTTTCAGTGTACCGATTATCGGAAGCGACCAGCATCAACAATTTAATCAGCTTTATGTATCAGAGATTATTGAAGCCAGAATGGAAGAGATTTTTGAGCTTATAGCAAAGGAATTAAAACGCATGGGCGTGTCCGACCTGCCAGGCGGTTTCGTGTTAACGGGCGGAACAGCCAATATGCAGGGGTTACTGGAACTTGCTCAGGATATGTTTAAAAATCCCGTCCGCATTGCCCGTCCCGATTATATAGGTGTAAGAGAGCCTCAATATACAACAGCGGTTGGCTTGATAAAGTATGCTTACAAGAATGCTAGATTACCAGGGAGCGTGGCGAGCCCGCAATCCGCAGTTTCAGAGCCAGTCGAAAAGAGGGCCCCGAAGCAGCAGCAGCCAAAAACAAAAGTAGAAAAGCATCCGGAAGAAAAAATGACTTCAAGAGTAAAAAAATTCCTTGGATACTTTTTCGAATAAGCTAAATTGAAAAGGATATCGAAGAATTAGGAGGATTTTTCATGTTAGAGTTTGATACAAATTTAGATTCTCTTGCCACAATAAAGGTAATCGGGGTTGGCGGCGGCGGTAATAATGCAGTAAACCGAATGATTGAGCATGGTGTGCAAGGTGTGGAATTTATTGCAGTGAATACAGACGCACAAGCGTTAAATCTTTCAAAAGCAGAAGTAAGAATGCAGATCGGCGCTAAGCTAACCCGTGGTCTTGGGGCAGGGGCAAACCCTGACGTGGGCAAAAAGGCCGCTGAAGAAAGCAAAGAGCAACTTGAGGAAGCATTGCGCGGTGCGGATATGGTGTTCGTTACAGCCGGTATGGGCGGCGGTACTGGTACTGGTGCTGCACCTGTAATTGCTCAAATTGCCCGTGATTTAGGCGCTTTGACAGTAGGAGTAGTTACCCGTCCGTTTACGTTTGAAGGCAAAAAGCGGGCTACACAAGCCTCCGGCGGAATCGGCTCAATGAAAGAGGCAGTGGATACACTAATTGTGATTCCAAATGACCGCCTGCTTGAAATTGTAGACAAGAGCACTCCAATGCTTGAAGCATTCCGTGAAGCGGATAATGTTCTTCGCCAAGGTGTTCAAGGTATTTCCGATTTGATTGCCGTGCCTGGTCTTATTAACCTGGACTTTGCCGATGTTAAAACGATTATGTCGAATAAAGGTTCTGCTTTAATGGGTATCGGTGTATCTGCAGGTGAAAACCGTGCTGCAGAGGCGGCGAAGAAAGCCATCAGTTCTCCTTTATTAGAAACTTCCATTGACGGTGCTCAAGGGGTCCTAATGAACATAACCGGCGGAACGAACTTAAGCCTTTATGAGGTTCAAGAAGCTGCAGACATCGTTGCTTCTGCTTCCGACCAAGAAGTTAATATGATCTTCGGTTCTGTCATCAACGAGAACCTTAAAGATGAGATCATCGTAACAGTAATTGCTACAGGCTTTAAGGAAGAGGTAATCCAGCCAAAGGTAACACGTCCAACCTTTGGACAAGTTAAACCTCCAGTCGGCGGCGTCAAGAGAGAGCCAAAACGCGAAGAAGCACCACAACAGCAGGCTCCACAACAAGAGCCAGCTCGCAATAATAACAATTACCAGGAAGACACACTCGACATCCCAACCTTCCTGCGCAACCGCAACAGAAGACGATAATAATTAATAAAGATAAATGAAGAAGGTATGGCCTGAATATAAAGGGCTGTACCTTTTTTTTATTTGAAATGTTGAAGCCCTATTACGATCACTTGGTTGATGGCAGCGGAAGGCACGAAGACTCCTGCGGGAGTACGGGACAGGGGAGACCCCACAGGCGCTTCAGCGCCGAGGAGGCTCCCCGAACCGCCCGCGGAAAGCGAGCCCCTGGAGCGCAAATCAACGAACTGGTTTACTGCATTATTAAAAATAAGAATCCATCTGACAAAATCCGAATAGAATAGGGAAAATTTCTGTTTTTTTGATTACAGAAAGTGACACACTTCAGACATACATCTAAGGTATACTTTTCCATAATCAGAATAATAGAAAGGGCCTTGTAGAAGGAGGAAGCGTTTTTTGATTGTCTATTTGGATGTGATTTGGGCTCTAAACCTGCTATTTGATAGTCTTCTCCTTTTTTTAACGGCTATTATTCTCAAAAGAAGGATTCGGCTGTGGAGAATCTTTGCCGGGGGATTCATTGGTTCACTGATCATTCTATTATCTTTTACGCCAGTAAATGCCATCTCCGGCCACCCGCTTTCAAAACTGTTATTTTCGATTGTGATGGTCTTAATAGCCTTTGGGTATAAGCGTTTGTCCTTTTTTATAAAGGCATTGATGACGTTATATGTGTCAACTTTTTTAATTGGCGGCGCATTAATGGGTGCTCATTTTTTTATCCAATATGACCCAAAACTTACCGTCGGTGTTCTAAAGTCGAGTGTGTTGGGATTTGGCGATCCGATTAGCTGGCTGTTTGTCCTTATCGGGTTTCCTGTTGCGTGGCACTTTTCAAGAAAAAATATTGAAAGCATAGAAATGACAAAAATTCAATACGATCAAATTGTAACTGTAACCGTAGTGATTGAGGAACAAACTTTATATTTGAAGGGCTTAGTCGATAGCGGCAATCAGCTATATGACCCTCTGTCAAAGCTACCTGTCATGTTTGTTTCTATTAAGAATCAATTTGATAACATGTCGGACCTAATTAAGAAAATGGCGGCGGACCCTGAAGCACTTGTATTAGGCAATTCTGAGTTCCCCGAAGAGTGGCAGAGCAGAATGAGAATTATCCCTTACCAGGTAGTAGGCCAAACCTCTCAGCTCATCATTGCGGTTAAACCCGATAGGATATTGATTGAACATAATGGTTTCGAATACTTGTGTGATAAGGGGCTGGTAACATTTACACTTCAGCAGCTTTCATCTGATGATGTATTTCAGTGTATTGTTCATCCAAAAATGCTAACCGGGCCAAGGCAGAATGGGGAAACAGTGAAGGTAAGTTAATATTACTATACTCAGAAAAACAAAATTTTAGAAGGAGGAATACACATGAAAAAATGGAGACTTCGCTTATCCTATTATTGGTATAAACTATTAATGAAATTAGGTCTAAAAACAGATGAAATATATTATATTGGCGGAAGCGAAGCCCTGCCGCCTCCTTTAACAAAAGACGAAGAAGAAATGTTATTAAAGAAACTGCCTGGCGGCGATAAGGCGGCAAGATCGATATTAATCGAGCGAAATCTCAGACTCGTAGTCTATATCGCCAGGAAGTTTGAAAATACCGGCATCAACATTGAAGACTTAATCAGCATTGGGACAATTGGCTTAATTAAGGCCGTTAATACATTTAACCCGGAAAAGAAAATTAAACTGGCTACATACGCTTCAAGATGTATCGAAAATGAAATTCTCATGTACCTTAGACGCAATAATAAAATCAGGTCAGAGGTTTCCTTCGATGAGCCGCTTAATATTGATTGGGACGGCAATGAGCTGCTTTTGTCAGATGTTTTGGGAACGGATGACGACATCATTACAAAGGATCTTGAAGCAAATGTGGACCGAAAACTGTTAACCAAAGCATTGCATCAGCTGAGCGACCGGGAAAAGCAAATCATGGAGTTAAGGTTCGGCCTGACAAATGGGGAAGAAAAGACACAGAAGGATGTTGCCGATATGCTTGGCATCTCCCAATCCTATATATCAAGACTTGAAAAAAGAATTATTAAAAGGCTCCGCAAGGAATTTAATAAAATGGTCTAAAAGACAGAGAATAGAAAAAATTTTTTCCATAAAAAAGCTTTGAAAAATATTGCCTCTAATGCATTTTTCGACAATAGCTGACTTTTCCTTCCATTCATCAAGTGCATATTTTTCCTCCTCAAGGAGATACTGTTTTTTGTACAGCAGCTCTCTCGAGGAGGGAAAAGAATTGACTCGAAATAAAGTAGAAATTTGCGGTGTAGATACATCAAAACTTCCTGTACTGAAAAACGAAGAAATGAGAATACTCTTCAAGCAAATGCAAGAGGGCGATATAACCGCCAGAGAAAAGCTAGTAAACGGCAATTTACGCCTCGTATTAAGTGTCATCCAACGGTTTAATAACCGGGGCGAGTTTGTTGATGACCTGTTTCAGGTTGGCTGTATCGGACTGATGAAGTCTATCGATAATTTTGATTTAGGTCAAAACGTGAAGTTTTCCACCTATGCCGTGCCGATGATTATTGGCGAAATCCGGCGCTATTTGCGTGACAATAATCCGATCCGAGTATCTCGCTCTCTAAGGGATATTGCTTACAAAGCACTCCAGGTAAGGGAGAGGCTGATGAGTGAAACCTCTCGGGAACCGACTGCTGAAGAAATCGCGAAGGTCCTGGAAGTACCCCATGAGGAAATTGTCTTTGCGCTAGATGCAATACAAGACCCGGTATCACTTTTTGAACCGATTTATAATGATGGCGGGGATCCAATTTATGTAATGGACCAGCTAAGCGATGAGAAAAATAAAGATATCCATTGGATTGAAGAAATCGCCCTTAAAGAGGGAATGAGAAGATTAAACGAACGAGAAAAATTGATTTTGAGAAAGCGTTTCTTTCAGGGGAAAACACAAATGGAAGTTGCGGACGAAATTGGCATCTCCCAAGCGCAAGTATCCCGCTTAGAAAAAGCAGCAATCAGACAAATGAATAAGAATATCCAAAGCTAAGCTGCCTTTTAAAGGCAGCTTATTATATTGCCGGGAAAGAATATTTTCTCGGTAATTTTTTTGTTTAAATTAATGGATTGTTTCTGCTAATAGGCCTGTTGATTTCCGCTCCGGGCACTCGCTTTCCGCGGGGAGGTCCAGGAGCCTCCTCGGCGCTGAAAGCGCCTGCGGGGTCTCCAGTGACCTCTCTATCCCGCAGGAGTCGAGTGCCCTCCGCTCCAATCAACAGACCTATTGAGACATAAAAGGCTATCATAAGGACAGCTTAATTTTTTTCCTTTCTAATTTAGCAAATACAGGCATATATTTTTTATAGTATCGTAAGATTGGGAGTGGTTGTTTAATGGTTAAAATTTCTGACTTTCAGATAAAAGATGTTGTGAATGTTTCAGATGGCAAAAGACTAGGGAATGTTGGAGATATAGAAATTAATTTAACGACAGGAAAAATAGAAGCGGTTGTCATTTCCGGAAACGGGCGCGTGCTTGGCTTTTTTGGGAAGGACGAAGATATAGTGATCCCGTGGAAAAACATTATCAAAATTGGTCAGGATGTCATCTTGGTCCGCTATAAAATCAGCGATGAAAAAATAACGGAAGAAGAGTAGCCTTTGCATGAAATAAAACTGCTTCGGTGACCAATGCCCGGTTTCATGGTAAACTATAGAAAAAAGTTCAGAGGTAATGGAATGGAACCATTTATTATAAAAAATGAATCTTTATTAACCATCGACGGTTGGATGAATAGCAACCCCGGCCTTGTTGCCGGAATAACAACCAAGCTGGGGGGACAAAGTAAAGGCAGCTTTGAAGCCCTAAATCTCGGCTTTCATGTTGGTGATATTTTCAATGATGTTTGCTCAAATAGAATGAAAGTTTCCGAACTACTTGATTTTCCATTAGATTCATGGGTTAGCGCTGAGCAAACACATGATATTTTCCTGCAAAAAATAACAAAAGCAGATCGCGGGCGAGGGTCTATTTCCTACGAACAGTCTTTTAAGAGCACGGACGGCTTCTATACTAGTGAAGAGGGAGTATTGTTAACGCTCTGTTTTGCCGACTGTGTCCCTCTTTTTTTTATTGCTCCCGAATATCGGATGATTGGGGCGGCGCATGCTGGATGGAAGGGGACGGTAGGACAAATTGCCTGTGAGATGATAAAAAAATGGGAAGAGGAAGGCATCAAAGCTGAGAAGGTTTTTGTCGCAATCGGTCCATCAATCTGCGAAAAATGTTATATTGTGGATGAACGTGTCGTTAACTTGGTTGAAAATATACTAGAAGATGTCGATAGAAAACCCTATAATTTAATTAGTGAAGGTCAATATTCATTAAACCTAAGGGAATTGAATAAGCAGATTCTTGTCAAGGCAGGAGTACCAATGGAGAATATAATCGTAACCGATTATTGCTCAAGCTGTAACAACCATTTGTTTTTTTCCCACCGGAAGAGCCACGGCAAAGCCGGAAGAATGTTAAGCTTTATTGGCTGGAAGGAGAATTAGAACCGCTTATGAGAGTAGCAGCAAAGTATGAACTTATTAGACAGCAAATAAATGAAGCGTGCGAAAAGACAGGCAGGAAACCAGATGAAGTAACTATAATTGCCGTTACAAAATACGTCAGTACCCAAAGGGCGCAGGAAGCGCTTGATGCAGGCATTCAGCATCTTGGCGAAAACCGGGACGAAGGAATGCTTGAAAAATGGGAAGTTCTTAAGGACAAGCCAATTTGGCATTTTATTGGAACCCTGCAAACACGAAAGGTAAAGAATATTATCGATAAAGTGGAGTACATTCATTCCCTTGACCGTCTTTCTTTGGCACAAGAAATAAATAAACGTGCCAATTCAAAAGTAAAGTGTTTGGTACAGGTTAATGTAGCAGAAGAGGACTCAAAGCACGGTTTAGCGGTTGAAGAAGTGATCGACTTTATTAAATCACTCGGCTCCCTAGAAAATATTATTGTTGCTGGTTTAATGACAATGGCCCCACTCACAGACGATGAAGAAGTCTTGCGTGATTGTTTTCAAAAACTTAGAGAACTTCGTACTCAAGTTCAATCCTGTCACTTAGACTATGCTCCTTGTTCAGAGCTGTCAATGGGGATGTCTAATGATTTTGTCATCGCCATCGAAGAAGGGGCTACGATGGTAAGAATAGGTACAGCGCTTGTTGGTGAAGCTGGTTAGGAGAGTTGATATGACAATTAAATCTAAACTAAAAACATTTTTCTTTTTAGACGACGACAACGATGAGCAAAATGAAGATTATAGTGAGCCGAAGGAACCAATAAAGCAGAAAAAACAGCCGTTAAAAAGTCATAATGTAGTCAGCCTGCAAAGTGTGCAAAAGCCACCTGTCCAAGTAAAGCCCTCAAAGCTTATTTTGGCGGAACCGCATTCCGAATCTGAGGCAACCGAGATTGCCGACCATCTAAAAAACCGCCGTCCGGTGGTGGTGAATTTGCAGCGGATTGATCAAGAGGAAGGCCGGCAGATCGTTCATTTCTTAGGAGGAGTAGTATATGCTCTCGGTGGGGAAATCCAGAAAATTGGCGCCAATATTTTCTTGTGCACCCCGGATAATATGGAAGTATCGGGGAATATTTCGGAACTGCTCCCTGACCACGAAAATATGAATACGAGGTGGTAAAGAGATGTTTTTTGTTATCGGTTTAATACAAAAACTCATTTGGGCTTACTCGTGGGCATTAATTATTTACATATTGATGTCCTGGTTTCCGGGTGCTAAAGAATCTGCGATCGGTCAATTCTTAGCAAGAATTTGTGAGCCATATTTGGAACCATTCAGAAGGATTATTCCCGCAATCGGCATGATTGACATTTCTCCGATTGTCGCATTTCTTGTGCTCAACTTTGCAACACGGGGCTTAAGCTATGTAGCTGTCTGGCTCTCATAATAATTAAAAATAGGTTGGTTTTTAGAGCATGAATATATATCAGCATTTTCGTCCAGAAGAACGGGATTATATTGACCAGGTCATGCAGTGGAAAAACACTGTCGAACTTCAGTATGCCCCGAAATTAACGGACTTTCTTGACCCAAGAGAACAGCATATCTTAAAAACGATCATCGGTGAAAATGGTGATGTAAAATATCAACTCTTTGGAGGATGGACAGGGGCAGAACGAAAAAGGGCTCTTCTTTTCCCAGAATATCTAGTCCCAGCTCAAGAGGATTTTCAAATCAGCTTGTTTGAAATTGACTATCCAAAGAAGTTTGTCAAAATTGAACATCCCAACGTCTTAGGCACATTGATGTCGTTGGGACTAAAACGTGGGAAATTTGGCGATATTCTTGTCGATGATGGGCAAATCCAGTTCTTGGCAGCCAAGGAAATCGGCGGCTATATCAGCAGTAATCTTGAATCAATCGGTAAAGCAACAGTTCATTTAATCGAGAAGCCGCCCGAAAACATAATTTCTCCTAAAGAATTATGGGAGGAACATGAATTAACAGTATCTTCATTAAGGCTGGATACTGTTATTTCTGGTGTTTATAATCTTTCCAGGCAAAAATCGCAAAACTATATTGCCGCAGGCCTAGTTAAGGTCAATTGGACTCAGATTGAAAGCCCGGCCTTTGTTTGTGAAATTGGCGATATGCTGTCGGTCCGGGGCCATGGAAGGGTAAGATTGTCCAGTATTGACGGAAAAACAAAGAAAGAAAAATGGCGAATTTCTGTCGGAAGACAAAAATAATTTATTTTCTTGCAGGATTTTCGAAAAACTTGTCGAATATTCACATTTACATATATTGCACAGATTGTTGGAGGTGGCATCATGCCGTTAACGCCGTTAGATATTCATAATAAAGAATTTAATAAAGGATTTAGAGGGTATGACGAGGATGAAGTAAACGAATTTCTTGACCAGGTAATCAAGGATTACGAACTTGTCTTAAGAGAGAAAAAAGAATTGGAAGAGCGCTTAACTGACCTGCAGGAACGTTTAGGGCATTTTACAAGTATTGAAGAAACACTTAATAAATCGATTGTGATTGCCCAGGAGGCAGGGGAAGAAGTAAAACGCAATGCGCAAAAGGAAGCGAAGCTAATCGTCAAGGAAGCGGAAAAGAATGCAGACCGTATCGTTAACGAATCCCTATCTAAAGCGAGAAAGATTGCTCTGGAGATAGAAGATTTAAAGAAGCAGTCGAAAATTTTCCGCACCCGTTTCAAAATGCTGATTGAGGCACAGCTTGATATGCTGAATACTGACGATTGGGATCACCTTTTAGAGTACGAACTTGATGCTACCGAGCTGAAAATCCACGAAGAAGAGGATTCATTAGCTTGACGAACAGCTATTTAGTAGCATATAATTTCTTAACAGATTAATTGAATGAAAATGACGAAGACAGGGACAGTACAATTTTTCAAAAAAGCTTATTAGCGAGTCGGGGATGGTGGAAGCCCGATAAAGCCGAAAGATTGGAAAATCACCCTCGAGTTCCGAGGTCGAACCTCTAAATTTAGAACAGTAGACTAAGGCGTGTATTCACGTTACGAATTCGCAAGAGGATAGAATAAGACAGTTCTATCAATCAGGGTGGTACCGCGGGAATAAAACCTTCTCGTCCCTTTTTTGGGATGAGAGGGTTTTTTTATTTGCAAGAATGTCAATTCTGTTCAATAGAAAGGTATTGGAGGAAATAAAATGGAATACAAAGACACGTTATTAATGCCGCAAACGGATTTCCCAATGCGCGGTAATCTTCCGCAAAGAGAACCGGATATGCAGGCAAAATGGGAAGAAATGAATATTTACCAAAAAGTACAGGAGCGCACTAAAGGGCGTCCGATGTTTGTTTTGCATGATGGCCCTCCATATGCAAATGGTGACATCCATATGGGCCACGCCCTAAATAAAATCTTAAAGGATTTTATTGTCCGCTATAAGTCAATGAGCGGCTATCATGCCCCATATGTGCCGGGCTGGGATACGCACGGTCTGCCGATTGAACAGGCTTTAACCAATAAAGGGGTTAAACGGAAAGAAATGTCCGTAGCTGAATTCCGCCAGCTTTGTACAGAATATGCGCTTGAGCAGATCGACAATCAACGAATCCAGTTTAAACGTCTTGGTGTCCGCGGTGATTGGGAGAATCCATACATCACTTTAAAGCCTGAATACGAAGCCCAGCAAATTAAGGTTTTCGGAGAAATGGCGAAAAAAGGTTATATCTATAAGGGATTGAAGCCAGTATATTGGTCTCCGTCAAGTGAATCCGCTTTGGCTGAGGCAGAAATTGAATATAATGATAAACGTTCACCGTCCATTTATGTTGGTTTTCCGGTGAAGGATGGCAAGGGAGTTCTTGATACGGATACGGAAATCGTCATCTGGACAACAACCCCATGGACCATTCCTGCCAACTTGGGAATTTCGGTTCATCCTGAGCTAACTTATGTGGTTGTAGCGGTAAATGATAAAAAATATGTTGTCGCTGAAAGCTTATTGGAAAGTGTAACGAATGAAATTGGCTGGGAAGAAGCAGCCGTTCTTAAAAAGGTAAAAGGGGCTGATCTGGAATATGTTGTAGCCCGTCATCCACTTTATGACCGTGATTCTCTTGTCATGTTAGGCGAGCATGTGACAACGGATGCTGGTACTGGCTGCGTTCACACTGCTCCTGGTCACGGGGAAGATGACTTCCATGTTGGTCAAAAATACGGCTTGGATGTCCTTTGTCCGGTTGATGATAAAGGAAATATGACAAATGAAGCACCGGGATTTGAAGGGTTATTTTACGACGAGGCCAACAAACCGATTTCCCAAGCCTTAGAGGAAAAAGGAGCTTTGTTAAAGCTTACATTTATTACCCACTCCTATCCACATGACTGGAGAACAAAGAAGCCGGTTATTTTCCGGGCAACTGCACAGTGGTTTGCGTCCATTAAAGATTTCCGCGAGCAATTGCTCGAAGCTGTGAAAGAAACCAAATGGGTGCCGGCTTGGGGCGAAACAAGGCTTTTCAATATGGTCCGTGACCGCGGCGATTGGTGTATTTCCCGCCAGCGCGTCTGGGGTGTGCCAATTCCGGTATTCTACGCTGAAAATGGTGAAGAAATCATTACTGACGAAACAATCGAACACGTTTCTAATTTATTCCGCGACAATGGCTCAAACATTTGGTTTGAGCGCGAAGCAAAAGACCTGCTTCCGGAAGGGTTTACGCATCCTGGCAGCCCGAACGGCAAGTTTACGAAGGAAACCGACATTATGGACGTTTGGTTCGACTCCGGTTCTTCCCATCAGGCGGTACTGCTTGAAAGAGAAGACTTGGTGCGCCCTGCCGACCTATATCTTGAAGGTTCTGACCAATACCGCGGCTGGTTTAACTCCTCTTTATCTACTGCAGTTGCTGTCACAGGCAAGGCTCCATATAAGGGAGTATTAAGCCATGGATTTGCTCTTGATGGTGAAGGTCGAAAAATGAGTAAATCATTAGGTAATGTCGTCGTTCCGGCGAAGGTTATGAATCAATTGGGAGCAGATATTTTACGCCTATGGGTGGCTTCTGTTGATTATCAATCAGATGTCCGCGTATCGGATGCAATTTTAAAGCAGGTTGCTGAAGTATATCGGAAAATCCGCAATACATTCCGCTTCTTGTTGGGGAATTTAGCGGACTTTGACCCGGCTGTTAATAAGGTTGCTTACGAAAACCTTCGTGAAGTAGATCAATTTATGCTGGTTAAATTAAATAAGCTGATTAAGAGTGTTCGCAATTCTTATGAAAATTACGATTATGCAGGTATTTACCATGCTGTCAATAATTTCTGTACGCTTGATTTAAGCGCGTTTTACCTAGATTTTGCAAAGGATGTTCTGTACATTGAAGCAGTTGATCATCCAGAACGTCGGGCGATTCAAACCGTTTTATATGAATCATTGCTTGCTCTGACCAAATTGGTTTCGCCGATCCTTTCTCACACTGCAGACGAGGTATGGAAATATATTCCGAAGGTTCAGGAGGAAAGTGTTCAGTTGACAGATCTTCCAGAATATCAGGAACTTCCTGGTGCTAAAGAGTTAGAGGAGAAATGGTCTGCATTCATGAAGCTTCGCGATGATGTCTTAAAGGCACTTGAAGAAGCACGAAATGCAAAGGTGATTGGTAAGTCATTAACAGCGAAAGTAACCTTATACGTAAATGATAATACAAAAGCGCTGCTCGATTCTGTTTCAGAGAACTTGAAACAATTGTTTATCGTATCCGGTTTTGAAGTGGCTGGTGCTTATGATGAGGCACCTGAAGATGCCTTGAAATTAGATACAGCTGCTATTGTGGTCACAAAGGCAGAAGGTGAAACCTGTGAACGCTGCTGGGTAGTGACGCCTGATGTCGGTCAAGATGCGGAGCATTCAACTCTTTGCCCGCGTTGTGCCCAAGTTGTAAAAGAAAATTATTCACACTTAGCGTAAATAGAAAGGGGCTGACTTGTCAGCCTCTTTCATTTTGCTAATAAAAAAGTATAAATTCAACTACGCCTCATGAACCGTCCTATCGGACTCGCCAATCGGTGAGTTTTCATTTATTTTCCACCTCCGTTAATTGTTGTTGCTGATGTCAAATTATTATCCGGGTCAATGGAAAACGATCGGTAATAATAAAACAAATAACATAACGGAGGTATTAACACTATGAATGCAATGCAGGAAAAGCTGTTTCAAGAACTCCGTCAAACAAAAACAGAAATCGAAAGGTCATTAAAGAACAAACAAACAGAGAATTGGTTTACAACTATTTTAGAGGAAGAAATGGCGGACATTGATTTGGCGCTGAAAAAAATCGAAGAAGGAAATTTCGGACATTGTGAACTTTCCGGCGAATTATTACCCCTCGACTTGTTAAATTTGATTCCAACCATTAGAACAGTTAATGATCCCAGCTTGCTTGGCGGCTATTGCAAGAAACCGATCTTCCCCACTCTGTAATTTTTGTTTCATTGTGATATAGCGATTAAGTATGCTAAACTAGGGGAGCAAGTCTAGCTTAAGTTGGAGGTATTTCTTAGTGTATTATTACTTAATCGCCCTATTCGTTATTGTGCTCGACCAAATTACTAAATGGCTTATTGAAAAAAATATGTATATCGGTGAGAGTATACCCATCATTGATAAATTTTTATATATTACTTCTCACCGGAATCGCGGGGCCGCATGGGGAATCCTTCAAGGGCAGATGTGGCTTTTTTATGTCATTACGGTTATTGTCATTATTGCGATTATGTATTATCTTTACAAAGCGGCCAAAGGAAAATGGTTGTTAGGTGTATCTCTAGCTTTCATGCTTGGAGGTGCAATCGGGAATTTTATCGACCGAGTGGTTCGGAAAGAGGTTGTTGATTTTATTCATACCTTTATTTTTGGCTATAATTTCCCTGTATTTAATATTGCCGATTCAGCATTAGTGATTGGTGTTGGATTATTAATGATTCAAATGCTGCTTGAAGAGAGAGCGTCAAAGGAGAAGTCATATGGAGAAAATGGAACACACCATTCTTGAGGAACAAAAAGGAGACCGGATTGATAAGGTAATCTCACGTATGAACGAAGAATGGTCTAGAACACAGGTACAGGATTGGATAAAAGAAGGCAATGTACTTGTGAATGGGAAAAATGTAAAAACAAATTACAAATGCAGTGTAAATGATACTATCGTTATTACCATTCCAGATCCGGAAGAATTGGACGTGGTTCCGGAGGAAATGGATTTAGATATTTATTATGAAGATAAGGATGTATTAGTGGTAAATAAGCCAAAAGGTATGGTGGTCCATCCCGCACCTGGGCACCTTACAGGGACACTTGTTAATGGGTTAATGGCCCATTGTAAGGATTTATCCGGGATCAATGGTGTATTAAGACCCGGGATTGTGCATCGCATTGATAAAGATACATCAGGGCTGTTAATGGTAGCGAAAAATGATTTGGCCCACGAAAGTCTTGTCAACCAACTGGTGGAAAAGTCTGTGACTCGGAAGTATAAGGCGATTGTCCATGGAGTGATCCCTCACGAATATGGAACCATCGATGCTCCGCTTGGGAGAGACCAAAAAGACCGGCAAAGCATGACGGTTGTTGATAATGGCAAGCATGCTGTTACTCATTTTCGTGTCCTTGAGCGTTTTAATGATTTCACGTTTGTGGAATGTCAATTGGAGACAGGCCGGACCCATCAGATTCGTGTCCATATGAAATATATCGGTTATCCGCTTGCAGGTGATCCGAAATATGGACCAAGAAAGACACTCGATCTTAATGGCCAGGCATTGCATGCCGGTTTGCTCGGTTTCGTACATCCAAGAACAAATGAGTATCTAGAATTCGAAGCCCCGCTACCGGAGGATTTTGAAGAACTTCTGGACCGGTTAAGAAATAATCGTTGACAGGATAAATAAATTAAAGTATGCTTACTATAGTTTAATAAGCCTTTAAGTCGGTCCCGTGAGGCCGAGAAGGAAC
>NZ_JAGYPE020000055.1:0-37388 GCF_018343545.2 Neobacillus citreus
GGCGCCTGTGGGGTCTCCAGTGACCTCTATATCCCGCAGGAGTCGAGTGCCCTCCGCTCCAATCAACAGGGAGGCAAATCAATCTAAGTATTGCAACACACATTTTCCATCCTTGATAAGTGTGAAGCAATCTTTTTCATATTTTGACAGACTGCAGTAAGAAAAGCACGTGTATATATTAATCAAGTTAAGAAAAGTGGTTGTCTATAATAAATTCATATTTCTTTGGCTAAACTCTTTTGGCTTAAACATTGAAATTACAACTTATTTTTACTATTTATTGTGAGTTTAAGTTCTATATTGAATACACCTGTTGATTGGCGCGGAAGGCGCGAAGACTCCTGCGGGAGTACGGGGCTGGGGAGACACCGCAGGCGCTTCAGCGCCGAGGAGGCTCCCCGGCACGCCCGCGGAAAGCGAAGCGCCTCGGGACAGGCAAAGAGCAGCCTGTCCCTGCGATGATTATTCAAGGAAGCTTTCCTTAGTGGAGCGCCAATCAACAGACCTATTGTTATGCCTTTATATTTATAAAGCGTTGATTAATGAAAAAAATAAAAAGGCTATCGAAAGTTTTTCAACAGCCTAAGAAACGTTATTCAAGAACCTGCTTTTTGTTATTTTGTTCCGAAAATGAAGGCGACGACGATGATGGATACGATGATACCGACTACGTCTGCCAAGAGACCTACTTTTAAGGCATCGCCCATTTTTTTGATGCCGACTGCACCGAAATAAACAGTTAAAACATAGAAGGTCGTGTCGGTGCTCCCCTGCAATACGGACGCTAGTCTGCCAATGAAGGAATCCGGTCCGTACACAGCGATTAAGTCACTGGTCATACCCAAGGCTGCCGTACCGGAAATGGGACGAATCAATAATAACGGAACGATTTCTGCTGGTACACCCATCATCTTCATAAATGGACGAAACCAATCCATGATGGCGTCCAGTGCACCTGATGCCCGGAAAATGGAGATGGCCACCAGCATTCCGACTAAAAACGGGATAATCGAAACAGCGATTTTTATCCCTTCCTTACCGCCCTCAACAAAGCTTTCGTAAGTCGGCACCTGTTTAATGGTGCCATAAATCAGGATAAAGCCTATTAATAAGGGTATAAATGTCAAAGATATTAATGAGATAAATTCCATAAATGATCATCCTTTTCGGCTTCTGCGATAATAGAAGTAACGGTCGATGAGAACGGCCCCTATCGCCGAAAGGATGGTGGCAATAATGGTTGGAACAACAATTTCGGTAGGGGATGTTGAATGATATGTCATTCTGATAGCAATGACGGTTGTCGGGATAATGGTAATGCTCGCCGTATTAATCGCCAAAAATGTGACCATGGACCTTGAAGCCGAGTTTTTTCCGCCATTTAACTTTTTTAGCTCCTCCATTGCTTTGATGCCAAGCGGCGTTGCGGCATTCCCAAGGCCAAACATGTTGGAAATCATATTTGACAGCATATATCCCATCGCTGGATGTTGGACTGGTACGTCCGGAAACAATATCTTTACAAGCGGGCGAAATAATTTAGCCAGTTTTTCAAGAAGTCCTGATTCTTCCGCAATCCGCATCATTCCAAGCCAAAAGACAAGCACGCTGATCAGGCCGATACATAAGGTAACCGCTTCTTTCGCCCCATCAAATACCGCCCTGTTTACATCCTCAATGGTCCCATTAAACAGGGCAAACACAATCCCAATGACGGTCATTCCAACCCAGATATAATTAACCATGCGCGTTCACACCTATTAGTGAAAAAAATATTTTTTTAACACTTTCGAACAGACCCTTCTCCTTTTTCGGCAAGCTTTGATAGTAAATAGGCGATTCCTCTACGGCCCTTCCATCCAAATAAACAATAGCTTTTCCGACTACTCTCTCTTGTTTATTTTCATCATCCCATTTTTTATCAGGCTTGTTTAACTTATACTTAATGCTGAATAAGTCCATCTCTTGGCTGGTTGCCGGGTAAACAATTGATTTCTTTAAGAACAAATGATTTTGAAAATATTTCGGACTTTTGATATCAATTTTTCCTTTTGTTAAAACTTCTGCCATATCATAATCTTTAAATCCGTATTCATACATGGAAATATGATCATCCCAATCATTTGGGTCGTTCAAGGTGACCGCGATTAAATTCATATCACCTTTTGACGCTGTCGTTACCAGCGTCCGCTTGGCCCGTTTTGTATAGCCTGTCTTACCTCCGGTTGTATATTTATATTTTGTTAATAACCGATTTTTGTTCTTCCATACCCTGTCCCAGCTTTCGGTTGGATTAGGAGCGCGATGCACCTTTGTGCCGGAAATTTTTTGATAGATTTTGTTATGCATCGCATAACGTGTCAAAATGGCCATATCATAGGCGGTTGAATAATGGTTTTCATGGTCATCCAAGCCATGGGGATTTGCAAAATGAGTGTTTAACATGCCGATTTCCTTTGCCTTTTGGTTCATTAAAAAAGCAAAGCCATCGACACTTCCACCGACATATTCGGCGATGGCAACAGCTGTATCATTTCCGGACCGCAGCATTAACCCATAGACCAAATCCTCAAGTTTTATTTTTTCACCCGGCTTCAAGTACACGGATGAGCCCTCTGCACGGACTGCTTGTTCACTTACCTTTACATATTGATCTAGTTTTCCAGATTCGATTGCTAGAATCGCGGTCATAATTTTCGTAATGCTGGCGATTCGTCTTTTCGTAAAAGCATCCTTTTCATAAAGAATGCGGCCGGAATTTTGCTCAATTAGAACCGCACTAGCAGCACTAACATCAAAGGAAGCCTCGGCTCTCTGAGGATGATTAGCGGCAAATAGTGAGACTATGAGGCAAAAACAGGCTATTTTCAATATACTTCTCATTAGATATACCTCGTCCTCCTCGTTATTTAGTAAATTTTATGCAAGACAAAGTGTGATATGACAAAAAAGAAAGCGGCGGCGCCGCTTCCTTGTCATAGGGGAGACCATTTCGTGTCCACTGTTTTTTCAAATCTCATTTCTACATCGTGCCAGTTTACAACATTCCACCAGTTATTGATGTACTCGGCCCGGTTGTTTTGATATTGAAGATAATAGGCATGCTCCCATACGTCTAGGACAAGCAGTGGGATGGTATCCCACTGTGTCAGCAGCATGTGCCGTTCCGTTTGTAAAATTTCCAAATGGTGTGCTCTTGGCGACCAAACCAATAACGCCCAGCCTGACCCTTCAACCTGTTTGGCGGCCTCGGTGAAATGGTTCTTAAAAGCCGTGATGGTTCCGAAATAATTGGTGATTTCCTTTTGCACTAATCCGTACGGGTTCCCTCCGCCATTTGGACTCATGTTTTTCCAAAATATCGAATGAAGATAATGACCGGACCCGTGGAACGCCAGCTCCCTTGACCAATGCTTGACGAGGGAAAAATCGTTTCTTTCCCTTGCTGATTTTAGGTTTAACTCTGCCTTGTTTAAACCCTCAACATATGCACGGTGGTGCTTATCATGGTGAAGCCGCAAGATCTCCTCAGAGATATATGGCTCTAACGCGTTATAAGGATAGGGCAGCTCGGGTAGTTTATGACCTCCCGGTGGGATTTGTTTTTCAATTGCCCAAATGGTCCCTATCTCCTGGTCACGTTTTTGGCTAAAATAATTTTCCAATTTACCATGGATTTGTTCAGCTCTTGCCTGAAGACCGATCAGTTCTTCATTGGAAAGCTCTTTTCTTGAACCTTCAATCATATCCGTAAATTCATCAAGTTCATCCCATAATTCAGAGTTTTGGCTGACCCGTTCGGACTGCAGAAAATGACGCATCTGCTCATTCCATTTAAATAATTCATTTACATACCCGCTAAACCGGCTCATTTTCTCCCCTTCCTTTCCGCTGCACGAGTCTCCCTAAAAGGTATGAGGAAATAAGGTCGGTAAGAACAAGAGAAAAGGCTGACCTTTGCAGGACAGCCTTAAAATATTAATTATTTGGATTGAATCATCTTCGTGCGATAATCTGTTTCATAATATTCCAGTTCTTCTCTTATGCGCTGAAACTCACCTTCCAAGCTTTTTACCAATTGCTGGATTTGTTCGGCTGCAGTCCGGTAAAACTTGATAGAATTTTTCCCGGTATAAGCAGAACGGCTGTTTTCAAACCAAGCATCATTTTTTGGTGAGAAGAATTCTTCGATGCATTGATGATAAATCTTATACAAGGTTTTCTCAGCAGCAGCTTTTTGAAACGGATCTCCCTGCAAAATAACCGTACATGCTTCGAAACCCTCCTCGCTGTACACAGCAAGCTTTCTTAACGTTGAAAAGATTAATTTATGATAGTTAACTTCTTCCTCATTTTCTACTTGCAATTGTGAAATTGTTGTTTCATTTAAAAAATCCCCAATCGCGGTAATGGTCTTTGCAAGGAAATTTTTGACATCGTGTAATTGTGAATGAACTAATGAATTCCCCATCTTAACCCCTCCTATGTCTAATTAGGCTGCAAGATAAACTCTAGCGGCGAACGCAGCTGATAGCCGTTTTTTTGCTTTAGGCTTGAAAAGATTTCCGGCAATTTTTCGAAATTGATACCTTGAAAATAGGAAGCAAATTCTTGCTTGGAATTAATATAAAGCCGTTTGCGCCCGCGTAAGCCTGGATTTTTCAATAAACAAACAAGGGCAACAACATCTTTAAAGCTCACCTCAAGTCCATCTTGGGCAAAAATGGGATTTTGCTTAAATGGAGTAAATTCTTGAAAAATAGAATCAAAATAACGGACATACAAAACATGCAATGTTTTTTCAGTCCCATCTTCCACAAATGTTATCTCACTTCTGTTAAAGAAATCCTCTGAAGTATTGGATTTTTCTTTTTCTAATTCATACCCTTTACATTCTTTAATCAGCAACTTAAATCCCGCTCCTTGTAAATATGCTTAAACCATTGTTGCATAAAAAAATATGGATAGCTTTATTTTATCACATATTCTCTGTGCGGATATTATGAGTTCAATGTTTCTTGAAATTTTTCAAAAAATAAATCTGCTTCCTCCTGAACAAATTCATCCTCCACTTTTTCAGGAAGAGGCGGCAGTTCATTCAAGTTCTTCAAGCCAAAATAATCAAGAAATTCTTTGGTAGTACCATACAAAATAGCGCGTCCAGTCCCTTCAGCACGGCCGACTTCTTTGATCAAGGCCTTTGCCATAAGCGTGTTTAACGGCCGTTCCGTTTTGACACCACGGATTTCCTCAATTTCAGTCCTGGTGATTGGCTGTTTATACGCGATAATTGCCAAAGTCTCTAAAGCAGCCTGCGACAATGTCGAGGTATGTGGAGAATCAACAAGCTTTTTTAAGTAGTCGGCATTGTCTTTCTTTGTGGCAAGCTGAAACGTCCCGGCCAGTTGAACTATCATAATTCCTCGATTTTCATTAGATTCATACTCTTGTTTTAAATTCTCAATAATCTCACTTGCATGAAGATCATCCACTTCTAGGACCTCGGCAATTTGTTTAAGGGAAAGCCCTTCGTCTCCTGCGGCGAACAACAGGCTTTCCAAAATACTTGTCCAATTAATGATATCCACCAACATCTGCTCCTTCTATTACTGCTTCAATTAAAATGTCCCCAAAGTTTTCTTGTTGATGGACGTTAACTTCCTTTCTTTTCATCAGTTCTAAAATAGCTAGAAAAGTAACAACGATATGGTCCTTTGCCGGAAAAGGAAATAATTCAGTAAAATTTCTCCTGCCCTTAAGATGCTTTAATTCTTCCATGATCTCGGTCATTCTTGTCTCAATGGAAATTTCCTGCCTAGTAATTTTCGCGGCAAGCGGCCGCTGCAGTTTCTTTCTTCTCATTAGTTTTTGGAACGCAGCCAGCATATCGTAAAGGGAAACATTCATATCTTTTTTCCCAGGCTGTACTTCCTTCGTAAAGTCGGATAAATCACTTGGCGGTTTGGTATACATAAGGGATCGCTCTTCTTCCATCGTTTTTAAATCGTGAGCAGCCTCCTTGTACTTTCGGTATTCTATCAATCGCTCAACCAGCTCATCCCTCGGGTCTTCCTCGTAGGCTGTCTCGAGTGGATCAACGTCTTCAAACTCTTCCTCATGCTTAGGAAGAAGCATTTTGCTTTTTATCGCCAGCAGTGTTGCCGCCATTACCAAATATTCACTGGCAACATCCAATTTTAATTCCTTCATGGTATGAATATAGATTAGATATTGTTCCGTTATCTGTGCCACGGGAATATCATAAATATCAATTTCAAGCCTGTTTATTAAATGGAGCAGCAAATCAAGCGGCCCTTCAAATGCATCAATTTTCACCTGATAAGGCATTCATCTCACCAAAATTCTAAAATCATATTATACAAACGACTACTAATAGTATAGAGGATTCAGGATGGTTATCCAATAGAAAAATCAACCGAACACTCTGCCCTTCCGTAAATACTGGTAAGTGCGCCCATAACAATGGACAAATTCATCACATATGATGACATGGAAAGAGAAAAAGTGACGGGAGGTAATAATTATGGCTGATGGAGCAGCAGGCTTCGGACTCGGCGGCGGCTTTGCGTTAATCGTCGTACTGTTCATTTTATTAATTATCATCGGTGCTTCCTGGGTTTGGTAATTAAAAATGATTTTAATAACTAAAGGACCCGTTTAAAACGGGTCTATTGTTTTACAGCCTGGTCATGACCTTCAATTGCCGAATATGTTAAACTGTACATATATAAAGAAACTGGAGGGGAAATGCTTGTACCCAAAAGAATATATCGAATTTTTAAGTCATTTTCATGGCGACAGGGATTATTTTGAGTGCCATGAGATCCTCGAAGACTTTTGGAAAGGGTCTGACCCCGGCAATAAAGAGTCTATTTGGGTAGGGTTTATATTATTGGCAGTATCGGCTTACCACCATCGCCGCAAGAATTTTAACGGTGCACAGAGAACATTGGAAAAGGCGATTACAATCATTTCTGACCAATCTTCCTTACTACCGGATCTGGGTTTGGATGGCCGGCTTTTCCTTCAGACCATAAAAGAACAGTTAATAGGTCTGCAAAATCGCGAAGAATATAAAAGCATGAATCTGCCCATAAGCGATCCTGAATTGCTCCAAGCGTGTATGAAAATGTGTGATGAAAAAGGGTTTGACTGGCAAAGGGAAAGTGATTTGGCGGATCTAGAGATCATCCATCGCCACAAATTACGGGACCGGTCAAGTGTCATTGCAGAAAGAAACAACGCGATATTAAAAAAAGGCAGCGGGGCATGAGGCCGCTGCCTTTTCCTATATTTAGCAAACATCACATTTCTCAATAAAAGAAGCTGTGTTCGCGTTCGAAGTAATATTTTTATCCGGATACATTTCCTTTAAAGCTTTAACCATTTTTTTGCCTACTCCTTGGAAGCGGTGTGAGGGATTAACAGAAACATGTTGAATTTCCAAAGTATTGGTATCCTGATGATAAATCGCCCCAATCAGTCCAATAATATCTTCTTCCTTCCAAAGGAACAGCCTGTGATTCTCTTCTGTTTCGTATTCCTTCATGGTTTGCTGGAGTTTCTTGAGATCTTTTTCAGTTGGCATAAAAGACATTAACCCCATCGCAATTTTTTCGAATGTTTTCTTATAGCGAATTAACATACGTATCCCTCATTATTTTCAATAAACCAATGGTTTGGTTTAACAATAGTGTATTTTTCAAACTGGTTTAATGATTTTCTTTATGCAGTATATGTATTTGAAAATCTTTATGTTCACTAACCACAATCATACCGAATTCGTCATCATTCTTCAATGGAAAATCTCTACTTGCCTGGCGCTATGAACATCCAATAGATAATTCCCCAAATAATTGATATCACAATAAGAATGCCAAATAAAGCCCAGTTATTTCTATTCATACAAATCCCCCATTAACTTACTTACCTGTCCTACATTCTACACCAAAACACAAAAATAATCCATTTCTCCTAAGTCAGTCAATTTTTCGTGAATAATTTGAACCTATGAAACTTCTAATTTGTTTTTATCGTTATATAATAATGGAATCGGTTATATTATTAAAGAAGAATCTTTATTATTGTCAAAAGCGTTTTAAAAATCAAGGAGGCCATTATGAAAAAATTATTGATACTCCTCACGGCAGTCTGTTTATTTCTCGTTCCTATCCGCAGTTTTGCAGACATGGCTGAAGGAGATATGATTGTAACATTAGGTGAAAATTTAACAGAAACGCAAAAAAATCAATTGTTGGAGGAAATGGGCGCGCCGAAGGATGTTCAAATTGTGACCGTATCCAATCAAGAAGAGCATCAATATTTAGGGAAATATGTCTCAAAATCATTGATTGGAACGAAGGCAATTTCTTCATCAGCGATTACAATTGCACCAAGCGGCTCTGGCATAAAAGTAAAAACGAAAAACATTAACTGGGTTACAGATGAAATGTATGTCAATGCTCTGATCACGGCTGGCGTGAAGGATGCTGACATCTATATAACCGCTCCTATCTCTGTTTCGGGCACCGCAGCACTGACAGGGATTATTAAGGCGTATGAAATTTCCGCCGATAAAACAATCCCTGAGGAAGTAAAGCAGGCGGCCAATCAGGAAATGGTAGAAACAGCAAAGCTTGGTGACGCCATCGGTGCAGAAAATGCAGCCGCCTTAATCGCAAAAATAAAAGAGGAAATTGCCAAGAACCAGCCAAAAAACGATCAGGAATTACGGACCATTATCGAGCAAGCGGCGAAAGAACTAAATGTAACTCTTACTGAGGAACAGATTCAAAGGCTGATGGACTTATTTAATAAATTGAAAAGCTTGAATATTGACTGGAATCAGGTTAGTGACCAACTCAACAAAGCAAAAGACCGTATTTCCAAATTCCTGCAATCTGAGGAAGGGCAGGGATTCCTGGAGAAGGTCAAACAATTCTTCATTTGGCTCATTGATGCCATTAAGGCCCTATTCTCATAGTTTTTTTATAAATGAAAACTGCCGCTCGCGAGCGGCAGTTTTATTATTTTAATGGTAAATCATATCTTACAAGATCTTCGTATGTTTCTCTTTTCACGACGAGGGTGGCTTTTCCATCTTCGACGAAAACTACTGCCGGACGTGGAATCCGGTTATAGTTGTTGGCCATGGAATAGCCGTAAGCACCAGTACAGAATACTGCTAAAATATCCTCATCCTTTTGCTCCGGCAATGGCAAATCCCAAATCAGCATATCTCCTGATTCACAGCATTTGCCGGCAATCGAGACAGTTTCTGATGCTTGTGCCAGCGGCCTGTTGGCAAAGACCGCCTCGTATTTTGCCTGGTAGAGTGCCGGACGGATATTATCACTCATCCCGCCATCAACCGCCAAATATTTCCTGACACCCGGAACATCTTTGGAAGCTCCGACCTGATAAAGAGTAATCCCGGCATCTCCTACAAGAGAGCGGCCTGGTTCAATCCAAATTTCTGGCATTTTAAGTGAATATTCGCCAGCCAGCTTTTTAACCTCTTTAATGATTTCACTGACATATTGCGACGGCTGAATTGGCTCGTCCTCTTTTGTATAGCGGATTCCAAAACCGCCGCCAAGATTTAAAACTTCTGACTCAAAGCCAATACGTTCCTTCCATTCTGCCAGCTTTTCAACTATTTTTTGTGCTGCTAATATGAATCCGGTTGTTTCAAAGATTTGCGAACCAATGTGACAATGGATCCCAAGCACATTAAAATGGTCAAACGGAATAGCGGCTGTTAATGCATTTTCCGCTTGGCCGTTTTGCAAGTCAAACCCAAATTTTGAATCTTCCTGACCAGTTAAAATATAATCGTGGGTATGTGCCTCGATGCCAGGAGTGACCCTCAGCAAAATATTTGTCTTCACCTGTTTCTCCAAACAGATTGCTTTTAACAGTTCCATTTCATAAAAATTATCAACGACAATGCAGCCGATTTTTTGGTCCACTGCCATTTCTAATTCTTCCCTGCTCTTATTATTTCCATGAAAGTGAATCTTTTCTGGAGGGAAACCAGCTGTTATAGCTGTATATAATTCACCGCCGGAAACAACGTCCAATGATAGACCTTCTTCCTCCGCGAGCTGCACCATTGCCACAGTCGAAAATGCCTTACTGGCATATGCAACCTGAGCCCTTACATTTTGTTGTTCAAAGGTTTGTTTAAATCCCCTTGCTCGTTCCCTGATTAAAGCAACATCATAAACATACAAGGGAGTTCCAAAGTTTTTCGCGAGCTCGACAGCGTCGACACCGCCAATTTCCAGATGCCCATCCTTATTTACACCTGTTGTACCGTAAAAATACATTCCCTTCCCTCTCTCCGTAACGACTCACTACAGTCTATGTAGACAACGTGTAAAAATAATAAACAAATAGACAGAATCCGCATTAGAAACTGCCTATTTTTATTTCTTTAATCCTTTATTTAATTAAACACTTTAGCATAATTATGCACATTCTGCAATTTGTTTTGAAAAAACTTACCCATTTGGAGGCTGACGGTAACGGTTTCTCGGATGGACAATACTTGGCCTAAGCACAGCACCCGGGATGGCCCGCCGGAAGACAATTTGTAAAAATCCTTTTGGTTCAAACGGAAGAAACGGCCATAAATAAGGGGTGTTGAGGGCCCGCATATGAACAAGATAGATCATAAAGATTGTTGATCCTATAATGAAACCTGGTGTATGAAAAAATGCTACAGCTAACATCAAGATCATTCTGGCGATTTTATTGGCAACACTTAATTCATAGCTTGGGGTCGTGAAGGTCCCGATGCCGGCGACCGCTACATAAAGGATGACCTCAGGCACAAAGAGACCGACATCAATGGCAATTTGTCCGATTAATACTGCTGCGATTAAACCCATTGCTGTTGACAGCGGTGTTGGTGTATGAATGGCAGCAAGCTTCAAAAATTCTAGCCCAAAATCAGCCAAGAACAGTTGCACAATTAACGGAATATTAGTCTGCTCATTTGGGCCAATAAAGGCAATTTTCTCCGGCAACAAGGATGGTTCTAGGACCATTAACAGCCAAAACGGTAGTAAAAAAATGGATGATGAAACTCCTAAAAACCGCATCCAACGGACGAAGGTTCCCATTGCAGGTGATTCTCGAAATTCCTCGGCATGCTGGACATGATGAAAATAAGTAGTAGGTGTAATAATAACACTCGGGGAGGTGTCACAATAAATGATTACATGCCCCTCTAATATATGGGCAGCAGCAACATCTGCCCGCTCCGTATATCTGACAATCGGATATGGATTAAATCCTTGTTTTACGATAAATTCCTCTAGAGTTTTATCTGCCATGGGAATTCCGTCAATATCAATCGCATTTAATTCTTTTCTTAGAATATTTAGTAAATCAGGATCCGCCACATCCTCCAGATAGCCTAGAGCAATGTCTGCTTTTGAGCGCCTGCCTACCTTAATCATTTCAAAGCGGAGCCGTTCGTCACGGATTCTCCGTCTTGTTAAAGCTGTATTTAAAATAATATTTTCAACAAATCCATCGCGGGCGCCTCTCACTACCTTTTCCGTATCAGGCTCTTGAGGCGACCGTCCTGGATAACTCCTGACATCAATCGCAAACCCTGTACTTTCACCGTCAATGACAACCGCGATTAAACCGGATAAAACCTTATCCACCAATAGATCAAGCTGGGTAATTTGCTCTACAGATTGGTTTACTAATCTATTTTCAATTACCTTAAAAAGGTCCGTAGAAAGCTTTTCTCGATTATTGATGCCGACCAACTCTTTGATCAATTGAATAATGTACATCGTATCGCATAAACCATTTACATAGTAGATTTGGATTTCTTTCTTTAAGATTGTTAATTTCCTCACGCCCAAATCAAAGCTTATCCCTAAGCCGACACTCTGCTTCATGTAGTTTTCCACTTCATTCACTGATTCAGGAATCGGCCAATGTTCCACTTTGGATTGTGTCGTCGTCATAAAAACCACTCCTTTCAAGGATAAGTTCAACAGCTTTTTCTGTTATCGGAGCACCCAGCTTGTAGGAATCGTGTCTCGCCATTTTGCCGATATCCCCTATGCCTACAATAAGCGGTACATTTAATTGATCAAGGCAATAAACAGTATCTCCATTTAGTCTCCCAATTTCCAGTTCAGGTATACCATATTTATCTACTCCATATGGTGTTAACTCCCCGTCCCGATCAATACTTACATCTACCCTTGTCCATTCCTCATGCCTAGATTTGGCCGCAACAGCAACGACGCCGAGAACATTGATGTCCTCATGTTCCGCCACATATTTTAAGGCCTTCTCTCCGGCTCCTTCCCCAACAATGCCGCTGTCATCAAACATAACAAGAACCGGGTCATGGGGTGCTTTCTTAATAAGCTTGACAAGCTCCGGCCCCGATAATTTGGAGGGATTTCCCTTTGACTGTGTAATACAGCGCCCGCCTACCGTCTTGGCAACCTGCTCTAAAGACCTCCTGGTGTGTTCATCGCCATCTGTTACTAAAATAACATTCCTTTTGGTGCTCATACTTTGATGTCCTTCCTTTTAAAGATTTTAATGATGGACAAAGTAAAGCCATTGAAAGATGGAACCAAATATTTTTCCTAACACAATTGCCATTATTAAAATGACAATCTTACCATCTAAATGAATTCGCTTAGCAAGGATTGGGAAAACGTTTAAAGCCTCTGTAAGACCTGCAGCCAGCATCCCAACAAAGACACCGCCAAAAAGCCCCAAGGGGATTAAAAAATAAGCGGATATATCCAATACGGGGTCCCTTAAGCTGGCAAAAACTCCCGTTAAGGCCCCGAAAACGACTCCCCATTCATACTGATAGATCATTTTCATCGTTTTGGTAAGCTGCGTTAATCTGGGGATAACCCCCAGAACGGTAAGAAATGCAACAAATCCCGAGCCAACCGCCAACCCACTGGCAATTCCCAGAAACATAACAGCAATAATTTTAATCGTCATGAACCCGTTTCATACTTTCTTTATTTTCATGGAGAATCACATAATTATCCAAATCCATCTGATAATTAAACATCTCAACTTCGAGCGGACTTGGTTCATCATTAATTCTCTTCTTGAAGACATGATTGAAAAAGAGAATCATGCCAAGTCCTAAGCCAATTGAATAGGGAATTTGAAAAAGCAGCGGTTTTGCTTCCTTCTTACCTGTAATGATTGTGTAGATTTTCTCCTGCACACTTTTCATACTGACATCATCATGAAAATTCATCAGTGTCATGGCCGAACCGAAAAATAAAAGAAACCATATTAAAAGAAAAAAAGGAATCGAAACTCCTTTTTTCATGGCTACTACTTCAATAATCGTCTGCGCCGGTCCGATTGTTTGGACCTCAACATCCTCAAACCTGGCCGTTATTAACCGAATGACTTTCATGATATCGATCACAACAATATTTCCGTCCTCTTTTTTTAATTGGTAAATCTCCATCGATTGTAAATCACGAAGGACCTCTTCAGTGGCAATCATCTGAGCAGCATCTTTTAATAAAACCTTTCCCTCCGGAGGGACTTGGACACGATTCCGCATGCGAATGTAGATTGTTTTTTCCAAAACATCACTTCCCACACAAAGATTTCTCGTATATGTAGTATGGGTAAAAACTGCCTTTTTATGAAAACAAAAAATGGAATGATTTTTTTTAAATGAAAACTCGCCGATTGGCGAGTCCGATAGGACGAAGACAGAGGCGTAGTTGAATTTATACTTTCCTATTAGTCAAAAATAAAAAGACCAAATGGATTAGAGATCCATTCGGTCCTTCATTTGCAAAAGTATCTTTTTTTCTAGTCTTGAAACTTGAACCTGGGAAATTCCCAGTCTTACCGCTACTTCTGATTGGGTTTGGTCCTTATAATAGCGCAAATAGACAATTAGCCGCTCCCTCTCATCAAGCTCGCGAATGGCTTCTTTTAATGCAATTTTATCAAACCATTTGCCGTCGTTCCCATCATCAATTTGATCAAGCAGAGTAATCGGATCCCCATCATTTTCATAAACTGTTTCATGAATAGATGAAGGTGTCCGGCCTGCTTCCTGGGCAAGTATGACGTCCTCAGGTGATATCTCAAGGTATTCTGATATTTCATTAACGGTTGGAATTCTGCCAAGTGTTTTCGACAGCTCATCCTTGGCCTTGCGGATTTTGTTCCCCATCTCCTTCAGCGATCGGCTGACCTTGACCGTACCATCATCACGGATAAACCGCTGGATTTCTCCAATGATCATCGGGACAGCATACGTAGAAAACTTGACATCATAAGATAGGTCAAACTTATCAACTGATTTTAATAGACCGATACAGCCGATTTGAAATAGGTCATCCGGGTCATAGCCTCTATTCAGGAACCTCTGAACAACAGACCAAACAAGCCGCATATTTTTTTCAACGATTAAATCGCGCGCTTCCTGATCCCCGCCCTGGCTTCTTTGAATGAGCTCCTTGACTTCATGATCCTTTAAATACGTTTGATTTTTTTCGTTTTTGACCTCCACATCCATCGGCAAGTCTCCTTAATTGCAAAGCATTTTGCTAGATTTTAAATGCTTTCGTAGTCTAACCTCGGTCCCGCTGCCAGGCTGTGTGAAGACCTCTAACTCATCCATAAAATTTTCCATGATGGTAAAGCCCATGCCGGATCTTTCGAGTTCCGGCTTTGTTGTAAATAATGGCTGACGAGCTTCTTCCACATCTGCTATACCTAATCCATTATCCTTAATGGACAATTCAATGAAACTATCCTCTATTGAAACATGAATATAAACAATTCCATTCGGGTCATTTTCATACCCATGAATAATTGCATTTGTAACTGCCTCTGAAACAACCGTTTTTAGCTCTGTCAGCTCATCCATAGTCGGGTCAAGCTGGGCGATAAAGGCAGCAACGGTTACACGGGCAAAGGATTCATTCTGGCTTAATGCACTAAACTGAAGAGTCATTTCGTTCTTCACGTTAGGCCACCCCCAATCTCTGCAATGCAAATTCTTCAGTCGGTTCCATTTTGATAATTTTAAACATGCCCGACATATCGAATAATCTTTGGATTGCAGGGGAAATTGCGCAAACGACCATTTCACCGTGCACCTGTTTAATTTGCTTATATCTGCCTAATATAACACCAAGCCCAGAGCTATCCATAAAGGTTAGTTGTGCCAGATTCAAGACAATGTGGCGGATTCCATTGTTTTCAATTACACTTGAGGCTTTTTCGCGAAGCTCATCAGCTGTATGGTGGTCCAATTCACCGCTTAAACGAATCAGCAAAACATCGTGTTTAGTTTCAAGTTCAATGTTAAGACTCACTATCCTTCGTCCTCCTTATTCAGGTATAGTGAGTCAATTCGCCTTTTGTCCATTCATTTCCTTCTCAACATACAAAACTAGTCGATTTTCGCTAAAAGTAGTGATTTCGTTTTACGATTCGACATTCCCCTTATTTTCCAGCCTTTGTAAACATGCCGAAGGAACGTTTATAAAGGGTCCACCAACCTGCCTCCTGGACAGTACTTTTGGCAACCAGAGGACTTTCCAAAACCACCTTGCCATCTTTAATTAGCTTAATGGTTCCTACTCGGTCACCTTTTTTAACGGGAGCCTTTAGTTTCTTTTCAAGAGTTATCTTTTGCTTCACGTCCTTGGTCTTTTCTCCCTTTTTCGTTAGAAGAGAAAGCGGCTCGCTTGTTACAGCCTTGACTGTTTTGTCCTGGCCTTTACTTACTTTTGCTTCACCAATGGTTTGATTTCTTTTGTAGACTGGATGTGTTTGATATTGGCTGAATGCATAGTCAAGCATTTTTGTGACTTGGGCATTGCGGTCCTTGGATGTCGGAGCCCCAAATACTACAGCAATGACTCGCATTCCATCCTTTTGTGCAGTTGCTGTTAAGCAGTATTTTGCTTCAGCCGTAAATCCAGTTTTTAAACCATCCACTCCTGGATAGAAACGAACTAATTTATTTGTATTAACCAGCCAGAATTTTTTATCCGTATTTTCACGGAGATAGGCTTCATACATTCCCGTGAATTTCGTAATGTCTTCATATTTCAATAATTCTTTTGCCAATACGGCCATGTCATGTGCAGAGCTATAATGACCGCTTTCTGGCAGGCCAGTCGTATTTTTAAAGAAAGTTTGCTTTAAGCCTAATTCCTTTACCTTTGCATTCATCATGTCAACGAATGCTTCTTCGGAACCGCCAATTCTTTCGGCCATCGCAACAGAAGCATCGTTACCTGAACCGATGGCAATCCCTAGCAGCATTTGCTTGGTGGTCATTTCTTCGCCCGGTTCAAGAAAAATTTGCGAGCCTCCCATTGAAGCGGCATACTCACTTGTGCGGATTTTCTCATCCCACTTCAGTTTTCCTTTGTCAATCGCCTCCATGATTAATAACATGGTCATGATTTTTGTCATGCTAGCAGGAGGTAACTTCTCGTTGCCATTTTGATCATAAAGAATCTTTCCGGTATCCCTTTCCATTAAAATAGCGGAACGGACACCCGTGACAATCTCAGTCCCTTGCTTTTCCTCCGCTTTTTTCTCCTCCGCCGCAAAGGCATGAGGCCCCCCTAAACTTGTAAACATAAATAGCATAACTATTAAATAGACTAAACGACGCTTCATTGCAAAACCCTCCAATCTTTATAGCCAACATTTTTTCCAAAATTACCAACTTTATACATAAAAAGGTGTCAGGCACCACGTGAAAATTTCACATGGTGCCTGACACCCGCCTAAGACTTTATTTATTCCGTTATTTCTTCGTATATGAGGGTCGGTGCTTCTACTTTGGATGAAGAGATTTTAATATTTTCATAAAGCTTTTCTGATACTTCTTTGATATCTTCGAAATTGCTATAAATGGTGACTAGGGATTCACCTTTGTTTACCTGGTCGCCGATTTTCTTTCTGAGGACGAGGCCAACTGCGAGGTCAATCACAGATTCCTTTGTTGCCCGGCCTGCCCCGAGAAGCATGGCTGCGGTCCCCACTTCATCAGCAACAATTTCGGAAACATAGCCGTCCTCTTTGGCTTCCAGTTCAAACGTATATTTTGCCTGTGGCAGTTTTTCCGGATTATCGACTACAGTTGCATCTCCGCCTTGGGAGCTTAAGAATATCTTTAATTTTTCCAGAGCCGACCCGTTTTGGATTGCCTCCTCCAATAAGGAGCGCGCTTCTTTTAGTGACGGCGCCTTTCCTCCTAAGAACACCATATGGCTGCCTAAGGTCAAACACAGCTCTGTTAAATCCTCAGGACCTTCACCCTTTAAGGTGTCAATTGCTTCTTTTACTTCTAAAGCGTTTCCGATGGCAAACCCGAGCGGCTGGCTCATATCGGAAATCACCGCCATGGTTCGCCGGCCGACCTTGTTGCCGATCCCGACCATCGCACGAGCTAATTCCCTTGAATCCTCAAGTGTCTTCATAAATGCTCCTGCTCCTGTTTTCACATCAAGAACAATCGCGTCCGCACCAGCGGCAATTTTTTTGCTCATAATCGAGCTGGCAATCAACGGAATGCTTTCAACAGTTCCTGTTACATCTCTCAGCGCGTACAGTTTCTTATCAGCAGGCGTCAAATTCCCGCTTTGACCAATGACAGCAATTTTATTTTTATTCACTAGCTCGGTAAATTCCGAACTGTCAATTTCCACATGGAAGCCAGCCACTGATTCTAGTTTATCAATGGTTCCCCCAGTATGCCCCAACCCGCGTCCGGACATTTTCGCAACCGGTACACCGACTGATGCCACAAGTGGGCCAAGAACTAGTGTTGTCGTATCGCCCACTCCTCCAGTTGAATGCTTATCGACTTTGATTCCCTCGATTTGCGATAAGTCAATCTGATCACCTGATTTCACCATCGCCATCGTTAAATCAGCCCGTTCCTTTTCCGTCATACCTCGAAAAACAACCGCCATGGTAAAAGCACTTACTTGATAATCAGGGATGGATCCCTCGGTATAGCCTTGAATGATAAAATTAATCTCTTCAGTAGACAGTTCATGTCCGTCACGTTTCTTCTCAATCAAATCAACCATTCTCATTTTTATTCACCACTTTACCATCAAAATTAAGCAAGACTCTTTACAATTTCTTTAATATACAAAAGGAAATTTGCTTTTACTTTTTCTGTTGTTTCGATAACCTCGTCATGTGTTAGTGGCTGGTCGAGGATCCCCGCTGCCATATTGGAAATGCAGGAAATGCCGAGCACCTTCATGCCGCTGTGACGGGCAACAATAACCTCCGGCACAGTTGACATTCCAACCGCATCCCCGCCAAGGGTGCGAACCATTCGGATTTCAGCAGGTGTTTCATAAACGGGTCCGGGATTTCCAAAATAAACACCATCCCTCACATCAATATTTAAGCGGGAAGCAATCTCCTTAGCCATTGTCCGCAATTCCTTTGTATAGGCCTCCGACATATCTGGGAAGCGGACACCGAAATGGCTGTCATTTGGGCCAATCAGCGGGTTTGTGCCCATATTATTTATATGGTCGGTAATAATCATTAAGTCGCCCGGCGTAAAGCTTTCATTTACCCCACCGGCGGCATTCGTGACAATTAAAATCTCGACCCCCAGTTCCTTCATCACTCTTACAGGAAAGGTTACCTTATCCATGCTATAGCCTTCGTAAAAATGAAACCGGCCCTGCATCGCAACAACTTCTACTCCGTTAAGCAAACCAAAAACAAGCTGGCCGGCATGGCCTTCAACAGTTGAAACTGGAAAATCGGGAATTTCGTTATATGGTATTTTGACCGGCTGCTCGATTTCCTCTGCCAGTACACCGAGACCTGATCCTAAAATAAGACCTATTTTCGGAACCTTCTCATATTTTTCTTTTAAAAAGCTGACTGCCTTTTGAATATTTTCGTAATCCATCCTCATTCTCCCTTTTTAGAAGCATTCATTTCATTATTTCAATTCGTTTAAGAAGCTTTTCCCATAGTTCGGCATTTTCACGTTAAAGTTCTCAGCAACAGTTGCGCCTACATCGGCAAAGGTATCACGTAAAGGAAGTTCACGGCCCGCTTGATTACCTTTCGTGTAGACAAGAAGTGGCACATATTCACGGGTATGGTCTGTTCCGGGGGCGACAGGGTCATTTCCATGGTCCGCCGTAATAATTAACAGGTCATCTTCCTTCATTTTGGCGAATACCTCAGGAAGCCGGGCATCATATTCCTCTAGGGCACGCCCATACCCTTCCGGATCACGACGGTGGCCATACAGGGCATCAAAGTCAACTAGATTTAAAAAGCTGATGCCTGTGAAGTCCATATCAAAGGTTTCAACCAATTTATCCATCCCATCCATATTCGAAACTGTTCTTAATGATTTGGTTACACCTTCACCATCAAAAATATCGGATATTTTTCCAATTGCTATCACATCAAAGCCGGCATCCTTTAATTCACTCATGACGGTTCTGTCAAAAGGCTTTAAGGCATAGTCATGGCGGTTCGGCGTCCGTTTAAAACTATCCGGTTCTCCAACAAACGGTCGGGCAATGACTCTTCCAACCATATATTTCTCATCCAGGGTTAATTCACGGGCTATTTTACAAATACGATATTGCTCCTCAATCGGAATAATTTCTTCATGGGCCGCAATTTGCAGGACGGAATCGGCCGATGTATAGACGATTAATGCACCTGTTTTCATATGCTCCTCGCCGAGTTCATCGATGATTGCCGTTCCGCTTGCCGGTTTATTGCCGATGACCTTTCTTCCTGTCCGCTGTTCTAGATCCGAAACAAGCTCCTCTGGAAAACCATCCGGGAAGACGCGGAATGGTGTCTTGATATTTAAACCCATGATTTCCCAATGCCCCGTCATGGTATCTTTCCCATTGGAGGCTTCCTTCATTTTTGTATAAAAGGCAAGAGGTTTTTCCGCCTTTTGAATTCCTTTTAGTTCACGAATATTACTCAGACCTAGCTTCCCCATATTGGGCATGTTGAGCCCGTTCATTTTTTCCGCGATATGTCCAAGCGTATCGGCCCCCTTGTCGCCGAATTTTTCGGCATCAGGGGCTTCACCAATACCTACGGAGTCCATCACGACAATAAAAATACGTTTATATGTATTAGCTGCCATTTTACTCTTTTCCTCCTTAATGTTCACCGGATATGGCCAAATTGATAACGTTTTCACATCTTCTAAAAAAGAAACAATTCACAACTATATGTTGTCCTATTTGGGCTCTATTACTCTAAAAAAGTAGCCGAGCATTCGTCAGAAGTCTGACCTCCTTTATTTTACTAAATGCAGGGAAAATTACAAGGAAAAAGCTGCCCATTTTTTCGGCAGCTTATGACAATTGTATGAATCTATCAATCTATTAAGCTCTAGGATGAAATTTCCGATAAACATCAGTCAGACGAGGCTTCGTAACCTGAGTATAAATTTGTGTTGTCGAGATATCGGCATGGCCGAGCATTTCCTGGACGGCACGCAAATCAGCCCCATTTTCAACCAAGTGTGCTGCAAAGGAATGACGCAATGTGTGCGGTGTTAGCTCTTTATCAATACCTGCTTCAAACGCCAATTTCTTTAAAATCTTCCAAAAGCCCTGACGAGAGAGGCGTTTTCCTTGATGATTTAAAAATAAGGCATTATCAGCATGTTTTAGGGAGACAAAATGGGGTCTACCCTGTTCAAGATAGTGTTTGACGGCGTCGGCAGCCGTTTTGCCAATAGGGATGATCCTCTCTTTATCCGCTTTGCCCCTGCAGCGGATAAAGCCCATCGTCAATTGGACATGCACGATATCCAAGTCAATCAGCTCGCTGACGCGAATTCCTGTCGCATAAAGAAGCTCAAGCATAGCCTTGTCTCTTAAACCATAATGGTCATTGGTTTTAGGAGTATCTAACAGCTGCTCCACTTCCTTAAGGGTTAACACCTTCGGAAGCGACCGTTCCATCCGCGGTGTTTCAATCTGCACGGTAGGGTCATCCTCAACCACTTTACTTCTTAATAAAAACTGATGAAATGCGCGAATCGAAGCAATATGTCTTGCCAATGTCTTAGCAGACTTCCCCTGCTCCTTTAAAAACTCCAAAAAATGAATGATATGTACCCGCTGGACATCATTTAATGAAGGAAGCAGTTCTACCTTGTTTAAATAGTCCAGGTAGCTTTTTAAATCGCGCTCATATGACAGCAATGTATTTAGGGCCAGTCTTTTTTCAACGCCCATATATTGCTTGAATTCCTGTAAATGCTGTTCCATTGCCTTACTCCCCATTTAAATAAAAAAATATCAGCCGGTCAACTAGAGAAGAATCGCTTTCGCTCATTGTATTTGAGACCTTAAGCGCCGTTCCTTCGGGTTCGTCGTAGCGGTGATAGTTTTGATATTCTTCAGATACCCACATGATACCATAATAAAAAAGAACCGTGCACCCTGTGAATATGATAAATACCTTTACCGTTTGCAGAATGATTTTCATAAAAGAGAGCATGTTACGTTCCCCCAAAATAGTTTTCTATTAACAAGGTATGCCAAAATGGACAGGTTTTATACCTTGCTGCATCGGGATTTCGCATGCTTTCTAAAAAAAAGAAAAAGCCCTTTTCATTCAAAGGACTGTTTGATTTTATTCTGTTTGTTCGGTTCTTCGTCTTTATCTTTATCCTGGCAGCGATGGCAGATACCATGAAAGGTAAGTCGATGGTCTTTTATTTTAAAATTCCATCTCTTTTCTACCACTGCTTCGACATCTTCCAGTAAGTCCTCCTGAATTTCACTAACAGCACCACATTCGATACAAACAAGGTGGTGGTGAAAATGGGCTGCACCTTCCTGGCGGAGGTCGTAACGGGAAACTCCGTCACCAAAATTTATTTTATCGACAATTTTTAACTCCGTTAATAGTTCTAAAGTCCGGTAAACAGTTGCCAAGCCTATTTCAGGCGATTTTTCTTTTACGAGGAGGTACACATCTTCCGCGCTTAAATGATCCTCTTCATTTTCCAATAAAACTCTGACGGTTGCTTCACGCTGAGGTGTTAGCTTATAACTTGCTGAATGCAACTGCTTCTTTATTCTCTCAATTCTAGTTTCCATCCTGAAGCCCCTCCCACGCCACTGTTAATTCACATTATAACAGATGAGAAAGGAGATTCAAAATAAAATTATTATAAAGTGGAGTTTATATATATTATTATTTAATAATAATTATATACTAATTGAGGTAATCATTGTTTTCATCAGCCATGGCGATAAATATGCTTCAACAATTGACGCTGCTGAAATAAACACGACCGCCGCGATGAGGGCGAAAACATATCCCTTCAGTAAAGGCGCTAAAGGCTTTGCATACTGCTTCATAAATTGCTTCTTAATCATTCTCAATGAAAAAATGACTGACAAGGCCGCCATAATAATAAAGACTGGGATGATAATCAAGTTTTGCGGCAGAATCGAGGAGACTGCCAGCAAAAACCCTTTCCAGCCCATTTGGCTGACAAGGAACCCAACTGTAAAGCCTACCACCATTCCTTTGACAAACAGAAGAATAAGAATAACAGGAAGCCCGATAATGGAAATTCCCAGAATCCAAATTAATCCTATAAATTTACTATTATGAAGGAAGCTTTGCAAGAACAAATCGCTGTTCTCGCCTGCGTTTTCTGTGGAGACTTGTCCAAAGAACTGCGATAAATAATAGAATAAATCTTCCTTTTGCGTAAAGCTCATACTATTGACGACGATTGCGCCAAAAATAACCCCCATAAAAAACAGCACAACAATAAATAAGAAAATTGAGGAATGCTCACGGAAACTTACTGCATTGGATGGGTACAAACGTTTTTTCATTTGCGGTTCCTCCTGGCATTTGCTAATGATTAATACATTCTATGCCAGTCTAGTTTTTCTATGATTAAAATTGATAGATTCCATAAAAAAACTCGACAGCTTTTGGATGTCGAGTTGATTCTTTATTGATCCGCAATTTTCCCGTATTTCCCGCCGCCGCCAGCAGCGAGATTTATTTTTCCTTCTCTCGCTTTCATGATGAGGTCCGCAATTTTCTCAGGAACGACTTCTTTTAATGCTTTAAAAGGAACCTCGTGTAAAATGGCCATTTCGCTTCCGAAGTGGTTGACGAGTTTTTCCAGCATGCGCGGTCCCAGGCCGGGGATAAATTCGAGCGGCACCTGATGAACATAAGGCGGGCGTCCGGGCGGGCTCGTTTCAGCCGTTTTTAGTTCAAGGATTCGGTCGGCCACTCCTTTAATGATTTTACTATGACCACACAAATCACAAATTTGGTCATCTTCCTGAAGCGGATTCAGACACTCGGCGCAAACGGTTTTATGGTATTTGCCGAGCAGGGGATCCAGGCCGAAGTTAGCAATTACTTTACGCCCATCCTCACCCTTTAAGGCCTTATATAGTTCCTTAAAGGTTGGTTCCTCCATCGCCACCACCTGATACTCACGGGCAATTTTTGCCAGAGAATGGGCATCCGAGTTAGTAACAAACGTATAATTGTGCAGTTCGCCTAACTGGTCAGCCATTTGTGTGTCAGAGCTTAAGCCCAGCTCAATACCGTCAATCTTGTTGGGGTCGAGAACCTCTGCGAGAGACTTTTTAACCCCTTTTCCATATAGGCTTTTAAAAGGTGTAAAAACATGAGCCGGAATAAAAATGCCGCCCATTTCTTTGACCTTTTTCTGCAGCTCCATGCCGGTGATATAAATCCTTTGCGAGCTGAGCTGGATATTTTTCAAATGGCCCGACAGCCAATTAGAAAAATCCCGCATGACAGCGAGTGTTGGGAAGTAGCACAGAAGATGAATCGGACCGTGGCAGTTTTCATCATAAATTTCCAATTCCGAGCCCGGAATGACGGTCAAATCGCCAAATATCAAGCCCCCATCCTCATGCTCGTAAACCTCTCCACTTTCAATTAAGCTCTCCATTTCCAAAATGACTTCCGGAGAATGGCTGTCAATGATTCCGACCATGTTTAGCCCTTTTACATGTCGTGCATGTTCAATAATATTTGTAAATGTAAGAGATTTGGCGCCGGTTATTTTAACAGGCTTGCCCGTCCATGTCCGGCCAATATGAATATGTAAATCCACATAATAGCGGTTCATTCTTTATTCAACGCCTCTTGTAGTTGTAAGTATTGGACTGCGTAAATCGTTTTTGCGTCATAAATCTTTTGTTCTTTCACATATTGAAGGGCTTCTTCCAGCGTCAATTCTTCCAAATTGACAAACTCATCCTCATCAAGGGCTGCGGAATCTTCTTTTTTCGTTAAGCCTTTTGCGAGGTAAACATGGACAATTTCATCGGCAAAGCCCGGCGAGGTAAAAAAAGATGTAAGCAACTCAAGGCTTTCGCACACGTAGCCGGTCTCTTCCTCCAATTCCCGGCGGGCGCAGCTGGCCGGTTCTTCATCTTTTTCAAGCTTGCCAGCAGGAATTTCCACGATGGTTCGTTCTAGTGCTTTACGATATTGCTCGACCATGATGATTTTATTTTCAGGGGTGAGGGCTAAAATGGCTACCGCCCCTGGATGCTTGATAATTTCCCGCTTGGATGTTTTTCCGTTCGGCAGTTCCACTTCCTGTAAGTGAAGGCTGATAATTTTCCCTGAAAAGATTTCTTCGCTTTTAAGTGTTTTTTCCTCAAGCTTGCTCATTATCGTCAACTCCTGTTCTAGTCCGGTTCATTCACGTCATACATTTTACCATACTTGATTGGGAGGCGTATGGGATGAAGGTGTATGTGCATGAAAAGGGGATTATCCTTGTCGGCAAAGGCTGGGAAGTACTGCAAAAGCTAAAGGAATATCGGAAAGAATTTGAGAATGTTTCCGACTGGGTGCAAAACGTCAAGCAAAAATAGATCCTGTTGTTTGTAGTCTCCCCCGTTCTTGATTAAAATTATAGAAAGATGAGGGGGGATTTTTTTGAAGAAGCGAAGGTTGGGTAGATCTGACTTGTATGTGACGGAACTTGGACTTGGCTGTATGTCAATTGGAACTGATGAAAAAGCGGCTCAAAAAATTATTGAAGCGGCTCTTGAGGAAGGGATCAATTATTTCGATACCGCGGATTTATATGATTTTGGGGTTAACGAAGAAATTGTCGGGAAGACGTTGAAAAGTGTCCGCGAAAAGGTCATTATCGCTACGAAGGTCGGGAACCGCTGGAAGCCGGATCATTCTAGCTGGACGTGGGACCCCTCGAAGGTCTATATCAAAGAAGCGGTGAAAAATAGTTTGAAACGGCTCGGAACAGATTATATTGATCTCTATCAATTACATGGCGGCACGATTAATGACCCGATTGACGAAACAATAGAAGCGTTTGAGGAACTAGTTTCCGAAGGAGTGATCCGCTATTACGGAATATCCTCAATCCGTCCGAATGTCATCCGTGAATATGTGGAGTCATCACATATTGTTTCGGTGATGATGCAGTACAGTATCCTTGACCGCCGTCCGGAGGAAGAGGCATTGCCGCTATTGGCTGAACATGGCGTGGGCGTTGTCACACGCGGACCGCTGGCCAAAGGGCTGTTGAGTAACAAGCTGCTAAACAAGGCTTCAGGGAAAGGATATCTCGATTATAGTTTAGATGAATTGAGTAAGATTTTGCCTCGTTTGATGGAAAAAGTGGGGGCAGGCCGTTCATTTACAGAGGTTGCGTTGCAGTATAATCTAGCTAATCCTGCGGTCGCCTCGGTTGTGGCGGGAGCGAGCCGCGTGGAACAGATTCGAAGCAATGCTGCTGCGGTTAGAAGTCAGCCGTTGACCGATGAGGAGGTTGCGGTGATTAAAGAGTTGACTAAGGGTAGTGTTTATTTGGAGCATCGGTAATAAATAAGGAGAGCATCCGCTCTCCTTTTATTTAAATTCCTTCCAATTCATGCCGCTCTCATTTAACAGCTCTTCAAAGGATTTGTTCTTTTCTTTCAATCTTCTTTCTTCCCGTTTTCTCTGCTCTTCTTCCTCGCGTTTTCTATCTTCTTCCGCTTTTAGCTGCTCCTGTTGTTCTTTTAACTTTTTTATTAAATCGGGATTCATCATGTCTTTAAGCGTTACTGCAGCATCGTCTTTTTTCGGCTGACGTTTAGGTTGTTGTTGTTTTTTCTTCATAGGTTTGATGCTCCTTCAAAAACTACTTTTATTCCATTATACAACCTACTATTTCGAAAATCATATAAAAAGCAGGCTCCCTCTTAGGTCAGCCTGCTTTACTCTATTACGCCATTTCCACGACTGTTGCCACTCCTTGGCCGCCGCCAATACACAGTGTTGCAAGTCCTAACTTGGCATCTCTCCGCTTCATCTCATGGATAAGTGTAACCAAAATTCTCGCCCCACTTGCACCAATCGGATGCCCAAGTGCAATCGCACCGCCGTTTACATTCAAGATTTCCTTGTTAAAGTGAAGCTCACGGTCTACAGCCAGCGACTGTGCCGCAAAGGCTTCGTTCGCTTCAATCAACTCCAATTGCTCCAAAGAAACGGCCGCCTTTTCCAATGCCTTCTTAACCGCAGGAACTGGTCCGATACCCATGATGCTCGGATCTACTCCAGCGCTGGCATTTGCCTTAATCGTTACAAGCGGCTTCAAGCCTAGTTCATCCGCCTTTTTTCTGCTCATTACCACTAAAGCTGCCGCGCCGTCATTAATGCCAGATGCATTACCCGCTGTTACTGTACCGTCCTTTTTAAACGCAGGACGCAGCCCAGCTAATTTTTCCACAGTGGTACCCTTTTTCGGATATTCATCCACGGCAAATACAACCGGCTCACCTTTTCGCTGCGGAATCACAACCGGAACGATTTCCTCTTTAAACCTCCCTTCTTCTATCGCCTTCACTGCTTTTTCCTGACTCCATGCGGAAAATTCATCCTGCTCTTCTCTTGTAATCGAATATTTTTCCGCTAGGTTTTCCGCTGTGATCCCCATATGATAGTCATTGAATACACAAGTAAGTCCGTCTGATGTCATCGTGTCAACCAGCTTTTGGTCACCCATTTTAAAGCCTTCGCGGGCATTTTTTAATATGTACGGTGCCTGACTCATATTTTCCATTCCGCCGGCGACCACAATTTCCGCATCTCCTGCCAAAATAGCTTGTGCCGCTAAGTGCACAGCTTTTAAACCTGATCCGCACACTTTGTTAATAGTCATCGAGGAAACAGTTTCTGGGATTCCTGCTTTAAACGCCGCCTGCCTAGCCGGGTTTTGCCCAAGGCCAGCCTGAAGGACATTCCCCATAATCACTTCATCGACCTGCTCCGGTTTCACGCCTGCCTTCTGAAGTGCCTCCTTGATGACAACTCCGCCTAACTCAGGTGCACTTACACTTTTTAATCCACCATTAAAACTGCCAAGCGCGGTTCTGACAGCGCTAACAATTACAACTTCGGTTTGACTCATGTACTCTCCTCCTTATGGAATTGCTCACCTTATTTTAACACAGAAAATTACCATTTTTGTTAAAATTCTTGCTTTTAAAAAATCGACCCCGTTACAATGAAATTATGACAGGACGAGGGGGAACGAAATGCTGACTTTACCGAAAAAAGCAACCATTATTGAGGTTGGGCCGCGCGACGGCCTGCAAAATGAAAAATTGTTTGTGCCGACAGAAATTAAGAAACAATTTATTGCTGCTTTGAGAAACGCGGGACTTAAAGAAATGGAACTGACCTCCTTTGTATCGCCGAAGTGGGTGCCGCAAATGGGCGATGCAGCGGAAATTGTGGCCGACAGCCTTGCTGATACAACTAGAAACATTGTCCTCGCCCCAAACCGCCGGGGAATCGACCGGGTCTACTCCACCGATTGTCAAGCCGTCGCTGTTTTTGTCGGCATTAGCAATACGTTTAATCAAAAAAATATCAACAAATCAACTGTTGACAGCATGACTGAATTAAAACCGATTATTAAAGAGCTTAAGGAAAAAAAGTATTTTGTCCGTGCCTGCATTTCAACTGCTTTTTATTGCCCATATGAGGGTAAAATTGAAGAGGAAGAAACATTGAAGCTATGCCGTGAATTTGTCGAGGCCGGTGCCGATGAACTAAGCGTTGCCGATACGATTGGAATGGCCGCGCCACACGAAGCCTACTCGTTATTTTCAAAAATTAAAGCGGAGTTTAAAGAAACCCTTATTACTGCCCACTTCCATGACACCAGAAAACTCGGGCTGGCTAATATCTTTGCTTCTCTCCAAGCAGGCGTTGACCGCTTTGATACATCTGCCGGCGGGCTGGGCGGATGCCCATTTGCCCCAGGTGCAAGCGGAAATACAGCAACAGAGGATGTCGTCTACATGCTCGAGCGGATGGGAATAGATACAGGAGTTGATCTCCAAAAGCTTGTCGATGCCATTGAAATCGTCCGTCCCCATATCTCCAGGGAAATCACAAGCGGCTATTTCAGTCTTCATAGCCAAACCGTCTCGTGAATAAATGCCCCTGTGTTTAAGCATCTTATAGATGATAAGACCATTGAAGGGAGGTTTGTTCATGAGCCAAAAGCGCGATAAAGGAAACAGTATGCAAGGGAAAAACTACGCAGACTCAAGCGGGGGCGGCAAGCGGATGATTGCTGCAGAAGAAATGGAAAAAGCCCTTCATCCGACAAAGCGCCAAAACGCAGAATCATAATCATGCCTTTCATTCAAAGCCGCCCATTAGATGCCGCGGCTTTTCTTATGTTAAAATATGGATTACCAACCTTCTGGAGGTGCCAAGTTTGAAGAAGGCCTTTCGAACCCTGTTTATTTTGTTATTTTTTTGGCTCGCGATCGGTTTGTTTTTTACCAACCGAATCATGTATATGAAGAAGAAGGATGAGGATTTCATTTTAAAGCGGGAAAAGGAGGCGGGCAGGTTCAATCCCGATGAATTTGAGTCCCTGCCTAAACGAGATGTGGATATCCCCTCTCCGTTCGGCTATGTGATTAAAGCCTTGCTAGTGGAACCCCATCAGACCAATCGCTATGTAATCATATCGCACGGCGTAACGGAAAACAAAATGAATTCAGTGAAATACATGAACCTGTTCCTCGAGCGCGGTTTTAATACCTTGATTTACGACCATCGCCGTCACGGGGAATCCGGCGGCAAAACCACGAGCTATGGCCATTACGAGAAATTTGATTTAAAAGCAGTGGTCGACTGGCTTAAACAAGAAAAGGGACCGAACTTGCTCCTTGGGATTCACGGGGAATCGATGGGGGCAGCAACGATGCTCTTGTATGCTGGACTTCTTGAAGACGGGGCCGATTTTTACATTGCAGACTGTCCATTTTCTGACTTTAAAGAGCAGGTTGCCCATCTCATTAAAAGGGATTTTAAAATTTTTCCAGGGCTGCTGCTTCCGATTGGGGATGCTTTCCTTCGCCTGCGCGATAAGTATTCCATCCGCCATGTTTCGCCGATTTCGGCTATCGAAAACATCAAGCATCCGGTTTTATTTATCCATAGCCAGAAGGATGATTATATTCTCCCATCGATGACCCATGATTTATTCGAACACAAACAAGGCCCGAAAATGCTCTATATTGCAGAGGAAGGCGTTCACGCCCAATCCTTTAACGAAAACCCGGATGACTATAAGCGGGTTGTGGATGAATTTTTGGAAAAATACGTCCTCTATGCCTACCCATGCTAAAAACAGACTGTCCATAATGGATCAGTCTGTTTTTATGACGAGGCTCATCCGTCCGTTCAGGATTTGCTGCGGACTTTTTAACTGAAAGCAATTGCTGGCTGTCGAAAAATCAATTTTCATTTGCTCGTCGAAGAACACCATTTTGTGTTTTTCGATATACACTGGCCTGTCATTCGTTTCAATTTCAACTTCAGTATCGTCTAATTCGCCTGTGAACCACAGAGCGGCAACACCACTGACTGCTCAGCCGCAGCCATCCGTATCGTATTTAAGCTGTAAATAGCCTTCACGTCCCGCTGTCCGCTCATTTATTTTTTTGGCAGCCTCTTCGGTTATGATGATTTCCACGTTTAACACTCTCCTCATTTAGGCATATGATGATTGTAGCATATGTTGGTTTGGGCTGTTTTTATTTTGCTCGCCGCCATTTGGTTGCATTTCCCTATTAAACCAGTTATTCTCAAGGATAATAGAATATTTTTTAAAGGAGTGCTTCGGATGTCAAAGGTTACAATTAAAGTTAACGATAATGGGTCACTTAGAATTACAGGCGATGTGGAATTGTTGGATGGCGAGGGGAATGTGTATACAACAAAACCTTCCTTTTCTCTTTGCCGGTGCGGAATGAGTAAAAACAAACCTTTCTGCGATGGTTCGCATAAAGGAAATTTCGAGTCTCAGGTTCGGGTGCCTAAGGAAGAATAAATAAGTTGAAAAAAGAGCGGCTTTCTAGTTGGAGTCGCTCTTTTATATGTCCGTCATTCGAACGTCGGCAATAGTATCGATGGGAATTCGATGTACTTCTTGAAAGCGGTCAATCACATGCAGCCTGTGCGCGATTTCGTTCCAATAATGGATTTTTCCAATGACAATTTCATAATTTCGGTTCCGATAATGGGTAATTGTCACGTACTGGTCAAATTCGATGGCTTCTGCCAAGATTTCGTTCATGAGCTCAAGCTGCTGCTCATCCATTTCTTTCTGCTGTTCATACTGATCTTCCTTCACCCAATCCCTGAGCATTTTCACATGCTCAGGCAGCATCATCGACGTCCATTTAATTCTGCCACGGTCGCGAATCATTTGCCTCGCCTTCTTTCTCTAGTCTTTATTCGCGGATAGCCTCCCCTTACTTGCGGATAAGCCCTTCTTACTTGCGGATATTCCGTTTTACTTGCGCAAACCAGTTATTTTACATCTTATGCCCGCCCACAAGCGTGGCCCGATGTTTGGCAGTTCCTCCAGCGGTATAGGAAACAGCACGCAGGAGAGAGCCCGGGCCGAAGCGTCTGCGAACGGAATCAACAACATAGCCCAGCTCACGTCGTTTATAAGCACCTTGGTCAAATAGATCAATCTGAAGCTCGCAGTCGTCCTCAATATTGCTAAGCGCAATGGAAATCTGCCGGACGGTTTTGCCGTTATAGTGCTCGTGAAATAGTTCGAGGCAGACACGGTAAAGGTCCATCGTCACATTGGTCGGCTGCTGGACGGTTCTCGAGCGGTTAAAGCCGCCGCCGAATTCATCCTGGCTGTAGCTGACGCCAAGGCTGACCGTCCGCCCCGCCTTCCGCCTTGTTCTCGCTCGCTTGGCAACCTCCTCGCACATTTCCAAAATGACATGCTTAATTTCTTCTTCGTCTTTATAATCGCGCAGCAGGATTTGGCTTTTTCCAAAGCTGATCTGCCCCTCGATAATCGGTGCGCCCAAATCGGAAAGGTCGACTCCCCAGGCATGATGATAAAGCTGATTGCCCATGATACCGAATTTCTTCTCCAGCTGTTCTAAGTCATAGCGGGCGAGCTGACCGACTGTGAAAATGCCCATGCCGTTGAGCGTTTTTTCAACCCGCCTGCCGATTCCCCACATTTCCCGAAGCGGCGACACCTTCCAAAGTTTTGTCTGCACATCATCATAGGTCCACTCGGCAACCCCGTGTTTCTTAGCCTCTAAATCAAGACAGAGCTTTGCCAGCAGCATATTGGGGCCGATTCCGACCGCGCATGGGAGCTGGAATTCCCGCTCAATATCGTCCTTTATTTTTTTTGCAATCGTCTGGGCATCACCCCACAAATGCAGGGCGCCGTCCACTTTAATAAAGCTTTCATCGACGCTGTAGGTGTGAATGGCTTCCTTTGGAACATAGCGGTTAAACACACGGGAGATTTCTGTTGAAATACGTAAATAGGTGGCCATTTTCGGTTCGACCAGCCGAATCCGCGGATCGTTTGGAATTTCAAATAGCCGTGAGCCCGTCTTGATGCCAAATTCTTTTTTCAATCTTGGGGAAGCGGCAAGCACGACGCTCCCCTGCCGTTCTTTGTCGCCGACAATCGCAATGTAACAATCCAGCGGGTCAAGCCCCTCCATGACAGCTGAACAGCTGGCATAAAAGCTCTTCATGTCGACACATAAAATTTTATTGTGCGGTAACGTGTTGTAATCAACCATGATTATCCCTCACAGTTTCAAAATTCGAACATTTGTTCTTTAATATTATATCTATTATCTTAAGCGAATATGCGTTCGTATTCAATGGAAATTTTTTAAGGCTTACCAAATATGGCTAAAGTGCAAAAAAGCGATATAATGAAGGTGAGGTGCATGTGAATGGATAAAAAGCTGATTGTGAAAATGATCAAGAATTGTTTTAAACAGTATTATGAGGCGGATTCTTCACCGATTGGCGATAAAGAGTTGGAGGAGTTGGTTACTCGGATTCTGCAAACGAAAAACGAGGACCCCACTGCCGATTTATATGAGGTTGTAAATGATATAGTGTATGATTATTTAACTGGCTAAAATAGAAAAAGCCCCTAATAAAATAGAGGCTAAAACTACTTCTTATTCAGCATCTTCTTCCCAATCCGCTCAAACAACCGCGGAAACAGTACATAAACCACGCTGCCCATGTTCATCCAGCGCGGCAGGTTGATTTCCCGTGTTTTCGTCAGCATGCTGTCAACGACTTTCTGGGCCACATACTCCGGCTGGAGCATGAACTTTTGGACGTTTTTTACATAGGTGCCCTGTTCATCGGCGATGTTAAAAAAGTTCGTGGCAATCGGGCCTGGATTCACCGAGGTTACCTGAATGTTGTAGTCATCAAGCTCCATCCTTAATGCATTCGTATAGCCAAGCACCGCATGCTTAGTAGCCGAATAAACACTCGATTTCGGGGTGGCAATTTTTCCAGCCTGAGACGCGATGTTGATAATATGACCAAATCGTCTCTCACGCATCCTAGGCAAGACCATGCTCGTGCACGCCATCAACCCGACAACATTCACCTCAAACATGCCCTTCACTTCATCAATCGATGCCTCATGGGCTTCACGAAAAACACCAAACCCGGCATTATTGACAAGAATGTCGACACGGCCGAATCCCTCAAAAATTTGCTCAAAAACCTTCTTCACTCGATCCGTATCCGCTACATCCAGCTGAAACACTTCAACCTTGGCAGAATACCTTTTTTCAAGCTCTATCTTAAGCTGCTGGAGCTTATCGATGCTCCTAGCCAATAAAACGAGATTGGCGCCGCTCGCGGCACAAAGTTTAGCAATTTCCGCTCCAATTCCACCGGAAGCACCAGTTATGACAATATTTTTATCCTTCAATCTTCCGTTCATCAATAAAACACCTCATCAGGGTCATCCCACCCGCCTTAAAGCTTGGCGTAAAAAAGAACGGGATGAGTATCTTTACTACTAATTTCTCCGATGGATGCCAAATAGTCAAGCTGGGCGACGGTTTCCGATATCGTCAGCATCAATTCACGTTTATAAACACTCGGGAATAGCCGTTTGCAGATTTCAAAAACGGTCAGCTGTTCTTCCTTCAGCCAGCTGTTGACCGTCATCGCCCGTTCATGCTGGCGGATAAGCCGTTTCTCAACAAGCTCTGCTAATTCGTAGACATCTTCGCCGTGCCCGGATTTTACCACCTGAATCGGATACGACAGCAATTTTTGCATCGAATGATTATGCTGCAGCTGAGGCTTTGGCCGCTCCTTTTCCCCTGGTGCCGGCGGTTCGAGCAATGGATTTGGGGATATATGAGCGATGATCAAATCGCCGCCAATCAGAACGCCATCCTTTTCCCGATAAAGGGCAATCTGGCTCTGGGCGTGCCCTGGTGTTTCAATGACCTGCCATTCCGACAGGCCCAGCGGTCTCATCCCTTCCACAAGCTGCCCAGTCAACGGACGATTGCATAAGAATTTATGGCCTTCCCTGAAAAAAGATGTCAACGGAAAATACTCATTTGGCAGCCCAAACTCTTCAAACAGTTCTTTGAAAAATGCCTCTTGTTCCTGTAAAAATGTTTCCGCTGGTTGAATCCAGCGCTCATTCAACGGATGACCGTACACATCAAGTTCGTCTGGAAAAAAATCAAGCAGACCGCAATGGTCCGGATGGTGATGGGTAAGGATTACCTGTTCAATATTTTCCGGCTGCAATCCTAATTCAGCCAGCTGCTGAGTAAGGGAGTTCCATGCTTTTTCGGTTTTCGGTCCTACATCTACTAGGGTCAGCCGTTCCCCTTTTATTAAATATACATTGACATCCCCGACTTGAAATGGGGTCGGCAGTGACATTTTGGCAACGCCGTCTTTCCATTCTGTCATCTAAAAAACTCCTAACGTTATTTTTGAATAAAGAATAATTATGCATGAAGTGTGATAGTTATGTATTGTCTTATAATAAAATAAAGTGTACCGATTTTTTTTACCATTGTCATTATTTTTACATAACTTTTTCGAAAAAACAAAAAATTGGCAAATTTATCTCTTGACAGACAAGCCATTTTTCCTGCATAATCACTATTAAAATTTGATTCGTTGACATGCAATGAGTAAGGCCAGTAGATGGAAAACGGCGAAAGAGAGTGAAGTCCGGAGGCTGAAAGACTTCACCGCCCTCTTGAACATCGAACCTACCTTATGAGCATTTAGGCAAACCTAACGTATCCCGGCGTTAACGGTGTTGAGTAAGCCCAACTGCGAAAACTAGCAGCCGGGCAAATGAAGGTGGTACCACGGAAGCTAAGACCTTTCGTCCTTTACGGATGAAGGGTCTTTTTTATGTTATTCACGGTGAAAAGGGGGAATTTTTTCATGAAAAAGATGGCGATTATCGGTGCGGGTTCGATGGCGGAAGCTCTTATTTCAGGAATTCTGGAAAATGGTTTAATGGACCGGAGAAATGTTTGGGTGACCAACAACTCAAACCAAGAAAGATTAAATGACTTGGAGAATCGTTATGGTGTTGTTGGAACGTACGATTTAAATGCTCTTTTTTCAGGGGCGGACATTGTCATGCTGGCGATGAAACCGAAGGATGCAGCGAGTGCGATCGATTATATTCGTGACCATCTGCGTAGTGAAATGCTGATTGTATCCGTTCTTGCAGGTGTTTCGACGGAATCAATTGAAGCGCTCGCCGGAAAGCCACTATCCATTGCAAGGGCAATGCCAAATACATCGGCAGCAGTCGGGAAATCCGCAACGGCGATTGCCGTTAATGCTCGTGTTTCAGAGGAACAGCTTGAAACAGCCCGACAGCTTTTCGGAACCGTCGGATTGGCGGAGTTTGTAGAGGAAGTCCAGCTTGATGCGGTAACAGGCCTGTCCGGAAGTGGCCCAGCCTATATTTATTATTTGATTGAAACGATGGAAAAAAGCGCGGTTGAAATCGGCCTGGAAAAAGAAATGGCGAAGCAGCTGATTGTGCAGACGTTAATCGGCGCCGCAGAAATGGTCAAAAACTCTTCCAAATCACCGGAGCAATTACGCCGGGAAGTGACAAGCCCTGGCGGAACCACTGAGGCAGGCATTCGTGTCCTTGAGGAAAACGGCGTGCAGCAAGCGTTCATTTCCTGTATTAAAGCGGCGGCAGCCCAATCTAAAAGAATGGGAGATGCCTTGTGCAGCCAGCTGCAGGTTGGGAAACGTTAGGAAGAGACTTTTTTAAAATTTTGGTAAACTAAGAGTAAGACGCAAAACAAAGGATTGTGGAAATGGAAAACATACTTATTCTATTGTTTTCATTAGGCCTCTTCGTTTGGCTTGTTTTTCTCTTAGATGCCATAATCGGCTTAAGAAAATTAGATTCGTTAGAAGATGAGGAGCCTCTTAATTGCGGCCCATTATTATCGGTCGTTGTCGCGGCTCGGAATGAAGAGGAACATATTAAAGCAAGTATTTTAAGTCAGCTTGAACAGACCTATAAAAATGTCGAGTGGATCCTGGTGAATGATCGCTCCACTGATGAAACCGGAAAATCAATGGAGCAATTGGCACACCAGGATTCAAGAATAAAGGTCATCCATGTTCACGACCTTCCCGATGGCTGGCTTGGCAAGAACCACGCCTTATTCACTGGTGCGCAAATTGCACAAGGTAAATGGCTGTTGTTCACCGATGCTGATATCAAATACGAAAAAGAAGCATTCGCCAAGGCGCTCCATTATGCAGAAAAGCACCAGCTTGACCATTTAACCGCCGCACCGAATTTATCCGCAAAAAGCTTCTGGCTGAAAACCTTCGTCGCCTTTTTCTTGTTTGGATTTTCCTATTTTAAACGCCCTTGGCTGGCGAATAATCCAAAATCGAAAACCGGAACAGGCATTGGCGCCTTTAACCTAATTTGCAAAGAAGCTTACGAAACATTTGGCAAGCATGAACGGATCAAGATGCGGCCCGACGATGACCTACAGCTGGGAATGCTTTTAAAAAAGGAAGGGTATCGGCAGAGAATTATAACGGCACTCCAACTAATCGAAGTGGAGTGGTACGGCAGCCTTCACGAAGCTTTCGTTGGTCTCGAAAAAAACACCTTCGCCGGATTAAACTATCGAATCAGTATGGTGTTTTTTGCTATTTTCGGAGTATTCACCACTAATGTTCTCCCTTTTATTACGATTTTTTCCGGAAATAAAACCATTGCCCTGCTTAGTTTAGGAAATATTCTCCTAAGCGGCATTCATTACTTCATGATTATCAGAAGAATGACGGTATTCTCCCCTGCCTTGTTTCTCGTTTTGCCCCTTACCGCCTTATTGTTTATTTATTCCATCATCCGGGCAAGCTGGCTGACCTTCAAACGAGGCGGGATTGTTTGGAGGGGAACAACTTATCCGTTAAGCAAGCTGAGGGATCATGAGTAAGCAGTATTTTTCATGAAATAACCAGTATTTGCTATACTAATAGTGGCTTATTTTTGAAAATTAGGAGGTTCGCAAATGGCAGCAAAATTATTTTCTCCTTACACTGTTAAGGGGGTTACCTTTAAAAATCGGATTGTCATGGCGCCGATGTGCATGTACTCCAGCCATAATGAAGATGGCCATCTGCAAAACTGGCATCGCACCCACTATACATCAAGAGCCGTCGGGCAGGTCGGCCTCATCATTGTCGAGGCAACGGCAGTCAGTCCGGAGGGACGGATTTCGCCGCAGGATTTGGGGATCTGGAACGATGAGCATATCGCAGGCTTCCAGGAGCTTGCCGGGCTTGTTAAAGAACATGGCGCCAAAATTGGCATCCAGCTTGCCCATGCCGGCAGAAAAGCTGTTTTAGAAGGCGAAATATTAGCCCCTTCTGCTATCGCTTTTAAC
>NZ_JAGYPE020000055.1:37488-39356 GCF_018343545.2 Neobacillus citreus
ACGCCGAAGGAAATGACGAAGGACGATATCGCAGCAACTATTGAAGCCTTTAAAAAAGGAGCAGAACGGGTTAAAAAAGCCGGGTTTGATGTGATTGAAATTCACGGAGCCCATGGCTATTTGATTAATGAATTCTTATCCCCGCTTTCCAATAAACGGACGGACGAATATGGCGGATCTGCCGAAAATCGCTACCGTTTCCTGCGTGAGGTAATTGATGCTGTTAAAACAGTTTGGGACGGACCGCTGTTTGTCCGCGTTTCTGCCCACGATTACCATGAGGATGGGTTAACCCCCGAAGATTATATAACCTTTGGCAATTGGATGAAAAAGCAAGGTGTGGATTTAATTGACGTCAGTTCAGGTGCGGTTGTCCCTGCGCGGATTGATGTCTATCCAGGCTACCAAGTGAAATATTCCGAAGCGATTAAATATGGAGCAGACATTCCAACAGGAGCAGTTGGATTGATCACATCACCTCTGCACGCCGAAGAAATTTTGCAAAACGAACGGGCTGACCTGATCTTTTTAGCCCGCGAATTGCTGCGTGATCCATACTGGCCTAGAAAAGCAGCAAAAGAGCTCGGAGTTTCTATCGACGGTCCAAAGCAGTATGAACGCGGCTGGGTTTAAGCAGAAAAGCACTTACCAATTATGGTAAGTGCTTTTCACCTTTTAATGGAATGTTAATTTCCTTAAAGTCCTCGGCAATATCCGTATTTGGAAAGATTTCTGCTGCCTCTTTGACTAATTCCCGCCACGCATGCCGGTCATAACGCGAACTGATATGCGTCAGGCAAAGCTGCTTTGCTTCCGCTTGTTTCGCCACTTCGGCTGCCTGATGGGTCGTTGAATGGAAGTAGTCAAATGCCAGCTGGTCTTCCCCCTTGGCAAACGTTGCTTCATGAACTAACAGGTCTGCCCCTTTAGCCAAGAAAATCGCATTTTCACAGAATCTTGTGTCGCCAAGAATCGTCACAACCCGGCCCTTCTGAGAAGGTCCGAGATACTCGTTTGGTTCAATCACCCGGCCGTCTTCAAGCGTAACGGTTTCCCCATCTTTAATTTTTTTAAAAATTGGTCCTGGCTGTACGCCTGCTTCCTTCAATTTATCTGCCAATAAGGTTCCCGGTCTGTCTTTTTCAGCCACTCGATATCCGTAAGACATAATTCCATGGTCAAGCAGGCGGGCTTCCACGGAAAATTGCTCATCTTCAAAAACAATTCCTTCTTCAATTTCGACCACCTTCAACAGATACTTTAAATAGGTTTGGCTGATAGAAAGACTTATTTGAAGGAAGTCTCGAATCCCTTTCGGTCCGTAAACTGTAACCTCCGTTTCTCCCCCCTGAAAAGAACGGCTCGATAACAGTCCGGGCAATCCGTAAATATGATCACCGTGCAAATGGGTAACGAATATTTTTTCAATTCGCCGCGGTTTGATGGATGTATGTAAGATTTGGTGCTGGGTTGCTTCGCCGGCATCGAACAACCAGACAGAACCGCGCTCCTCCAAGAGCTTGAGGGCAATTGATGTCACATTGCGAAGCTTGGCCGGCATGCCTGCCCCTGTTCCTAAGAAAAAGACATCCACAGTAAAAACTCCTCTCTTCTCCGTACCACTTTTCATTATCGTTACTATATCATAAAGTGTAAATCAATGCTTATTTGTTTCCTCTAAAAATGATACATGCTATTTTAGATATTAGCGAAATCTAAGATTATATAAAAGCTATTATCGCTAGGAAAGAGGTTTATACATAATGGATCAAAATCTGTCATCATTAATCATGATTTTTGGAGCAACCGGGGATTTATCCAAACGAAAGCTGTTTCCATCCCTTTATCGATTATATGAACGCGGCCGT
>NZ_JAGYPE020000056.1:0-12639 GCF_018343545.2 Neobacillus citreus
CATATAAAAAATCCTTCCTACTTTCGTATCCTTTTTCTGTTAGATATTGTATATGAATGTTAGGCTGCACGGATGCAATAATCACAAAAGGACGAACGGGCAGTTCAGAAGGGTCCGTTAACTTCTCGAAGAAATTTGGTTGTGTGGATAGCGCGGATTCTTCAAGAAATCCGTGAACCGGTATATGATTCTCAGAGAAATATTTCCACCATAGTATGATACTTACTTGTAATGACCCTATTAAAATGATGGGACGTTCTTTTGCTAACTTTTGGAACCTAACTGCTGAACTTTCTATATTGGCGACAATTTGTTCAGGTGGTTTCTCTGTTGTCATTAATGCATTCATAAATTTATAAACGAACTCTGAATCAATGACTCGATCTTTCAAAAAGGGGGTGTGTTCAAAACAGCTCATTTGTACCCAGCTCATTTGTTGAAAGACAAGCACATCTAAGAAATCTTGAATAAGTTCCGAAGGCACATTTTTTTCTTTTAGAGTTAGATATAAATTTTTGATAAGTTGTGTATGAGATGTAGAGGCTATAGTTTGTTGTCTCTCGGGATTGGAAGTAATGGAATTAATTTGGTCATAATGGGTCTTCTCAGGGAAGTGACGATAAAAAAGTAGTCTCTCCTCTACCTTGACGGCACTCCCCAGCAAGAAAAGCTCTAAACAGAGAATAACATCTGGCCCATACTCCTCCATAAATAACCTTGTTTGTTTTAAATATTCAGATCGCCACAAACCATAAATAACAGACCCCATCCAGGTAACGTTTAAGAAAAATTGGTGCAATCGTTCAGTAAAAGTAAGATTAATTGTCTCTATTGCTTCGTGCTCATCGTTAAGATATTTGCCTTCCGTATCAATGATGGAAATTTCTGTTACACATATAATTGCCTCAGGGTGCTGGTTAAATTTTTGTAGACACTTGCTGATATAGGCTGGATGCCGCAAATCGTCAAAGGCTTGCCACATAAAAAAGTCACCTTTTGACAACTCAAAAGTCCGGTTAAAGTTTTTTGCGGCGCCAATGTTCGTATCATTTCGGAAATAGTGAATACGTGAATCTTTTTGTTGATACTCTTGACAAATTTGTGGTGTAGTATCAGTGGAGGCATTATCGGATATGATGATTTCGATGTTAGTGTATTCTTGTGATAACAGTGATTCGATTGCTTCTGCAATGTATTTTTCACCGTTATAAACAGGCAGACCAATACTGACCAAAGGCTTATGTTCAGTCATGTCACTCATCTTCCTTCATTCTTTTTAACCAGGCCGATGGCCAATGGGTTACATTTTGTGTAAGAGAACTTTCATTGAAGAGCCATGCAGGCTGTTCTAATGTAAACTCCGGATGCTCTTTTGCAAACTCCAAAACAGCCGTACACGGATTATCCTCTATCCAGCCTTTTTCCCCTCTAGGGACATCATGCAATTCCTTCATAATCCCGTCTGTTGCAACTATATATGACCCGCTTGAAACGAAAGGATGGTAAGCTTCAAGTTCTTTTTTTACATGGTCTTTTGAATGGCATGAATCTAAAATAACCAAAACTGTTTCTTCCTTTTTAATCATAGACTTTACTGTATTTATCGTATCGGCAGCAGCCGAATCGCCCTCAATCAAAGTAATATACGGGTATAGTTCATGACCTTCTATCGCCCGGCGATTATGAGGACGAATCTCAATATCAATTCCAATAACCCTTCCTTTTTCCATCGCTTTACACAGGCTTGCATAATAGATTAATGAACCGCCATGGGCAACGCCCGTTTCCACAATTACATCAGGCTTTATCTGATAAATCACTTCCTGTATACGGATTAAATCCTCGGGAAGCTGAATAATGGGTCTTCCCATCCATGAGAATGTATACACGTATTTCTCGTTCCAGCCGACCTTAGTCCAAATATCAGAAAGTATTTCAAAGGAGGTTTTACAATATAATGGAAGGGATTTTTGGCTGATTCCGTCATCAATGATTAACTGATTATTTTCTGAGTCAATGGTAATTTTCATGATCGCTCTCCATTCAGTTCTTTAATTTAAAATTCAATTTACACTTGATTTTTTCTCCACCAGGCTATGGTCCGCTCTAAGCCTCTATCTAAGTCAATTTTCGGGCTCCATTTGATCTCATCTTTTAGAAGTTTCGTGTTTGCCCCGATAAACAATGGCTCTGTATCAGGAAATGGAATTGCCCCAAGTTTTACTAATTCTGATTTACCTAATTTATCTGCAATTCTAGAAATCATTTCCTTTACCTGAATGGAATGTCCCGAGGCTATATTCACGGGTCCTTGCGCATCGCTTTCCAATAACGAAACAAACGCTTCTGAAGCATCCTCGACATGTAAAAAATCCCGATATTGCTCTCCGTGGGTGCATAAAGCTTGTTTATTGTTTATTAACGAGTTAATCACAGTGGGTACCAGTCTTGAACGGTGTTCCTTTGGTCCATATAAAAAAAATATTCGCCCCCAGGCGCTGCTAAGTCCTACGGATTCCGAAAACGAACGAACAAGACTTTGAAGCGCATTTTTAGCGGAGGCATAAGGGGGTTTGTTCGAGCAAGGAGTGATGTTTTCTGAAAGGTATCCATAGCTCCAATCGTATTCAGCGCAAGTCCCTGCAAATACAGCTCTTTTACCGCCATATTTCGCGAAGTTATATAGCAGCTCTATACTTGCTTGAACCCAAAGATAATTATTTAGTGAACGCCAATATTCCCCTGGTGTCGCTTCCCATGCGAAATGGAGCAAATGTGTTGGTTTAATGTTTTCGATCAGATTTCTGGTTTCTTTTAGGATCAATAGATCAGCTCTGTGCCATTTGCATTTCTTCATAGGGGTATTAACAAATTTTCTGCTAACCGCATGAACCTCAAAATCTTTTTCTATTAATTTCTTTATGACATGACTGCCAATCCACCCATTTGCCCCTGTCACAAGAATCCGCTTCATGTTTTAAAATCCCTGTAGGATTGATCTTTATTAGAGACGATAACATCCTTTATAGGCCAATCAATATGGAAGGCAGGATCATTAAACCTAACCCCTTCTGCATAATTCGGCTGATAAAATTCACTCATTTGATACAATACTTTGGTGTTTTCCTGCAATGTTTGAAACCCATGAGCAAACCCTTTTGGGACATATAGCATTTTCTGATTTTCCTCACTTAATCTAACGGCCGTCCATTGTTTAAAGGTTTTAGAATCTGGACGTAAATCGATGATGACATCATAGATTTCTCCCTTTATGCAGCTAACCAATTTAATCTCTTCATAAGGAGGTGCTTGAAAATGCATCCCGCGGATAATTCCTATTTTATTATTAAATGAGAGGTTAGTTTGAACAAACTGGGTGTCCAAATCATGGTTAAGAAACTCCTGTCTGCACCAAGTTCTAACAAAAGAGCCCCGTTCATCGTAATAAGGCTCAACTTCAATGATGTAGGCGCCTTTTAATTTGGTTTCTGTAAAAATCATCTTAAAGCACCTCAATTTCAGGAATTGCTACAACAAATTGGCCGCCCCATTCTCTTATAAAAGACATTTGGTCCATAATTTCTTCTTTCAAGTTCCACGGCAGAATAAAAACATAGTCCGGCTTTGTTTCAGAAATCATATCCGGCGCTTTGACAGGAATATGTGTCCCGGGTAAATACAGCCCCTGTTTAAAAGGGTTTCTATCAACTGTATAGGGAAGAAGTTCTTTCCCAATGCCGCAATAATTTAATAATGTATTTCCTTTTGCGGGAGCTCCATATCCTACAATTGTTTTTCCTGACTTTTTGGCCTGTATAAAAAATTCTAAAATCTTAACTTTTGTTTGCTTAACCAAATCATAAAATTTTTGATATGTGTCAAGACGGTGCAAGGATAGGCTTTTTTCTTTTTCAATCAGTTTCCCTATATTGGAATGAATGACTTTTGACCGATCTTCTTCATGCTTTGCAAAGATTCTCAGTGAGCCGCCGTGCGTAGGAATTTCCTCTACATCAAAAACTTCCAGATTATGTGCTTTAAATATTTCCTGAACGGTTAACAGGGAAAAATAAGAGAAGTGTTCGTGGTAGATGGTATCGAATTGATTTTGACAGATAAGGTTTAATATGTGCGGGAATTCTACAGTAATGACCCCTAAAGGGTGCATTAATTGTTTCATCCCGCCTACGAAATCGTGCAGGTCAGGAACATGGGCCAAAACATTATTTGCGATAATTAAGTCTCCTTTAAGGCCTTCGACAACTAATTGCCGGGCAAAGACCTTGCCAAAAAACTCAGTCCTAGTCGGAATTCCTTTCTCCATCGCTTTAAGAGCAACGTTTTCAGCCGGTTCCACTCCTAGGACGGGAATATTTTTTTCTTTAAAATATTGAAGTAAGTATCCATCATTACTAGCAATCTCAATAACCTTTGAATGGGGGCCGAGCTTAAATTTATCTATTACACTATTTACATAATTTTTTGCATGGTCTAACCAACTGTCCGAAAAAGAACTGAAATAAGCATAGTCTTTAAAAATATGTTCGGGAGATTCAAATTCTTCTAATTGGACTAAAAAACATTGGTCACATACATACGTATGCAATGGATAAAACGGCTCCATTTTACTAAGTTGATTTTCCTTTATAAAAGAATTTGCCAACGGGGAAACCCCAAGGTCCACAAATGTATGCTTTAAAGGAGACCGGCAAAAACGACAGGTTTTATCCGACATTTTCTCAAACTCCCTTTATTTGTTCGTATCTTTTAATCTGATTCACCGTAAATGGCCCCATCACTGTTCCTGACTCGTAATTTCTAAACCATTCGACCGTCCATTTAATTGCTTCCTTCGTAGATAGTTTAGGGACCCAGCCTAATAATTTTGAGGCTTTTGAACTATCAAGCTGTAAATAAGCAGCTTCGTGTGGATGCATTTCATTGTTTTCATAAGTAATGTCAATTTTTCTACCCCATAACTGCATTGTCATATTCAGAACATCCTGTACCGCAAATTCCTGACTAATCGACGGGCCAAAATTCCAGCCTCCGCCAAAGGACGAATCGTCCCACAGCCTTTCAGCTAGCTGAATATATCCACTTAACGGCTCCAGTACATGCTGCCATGGGCGAACTGCATTTCGATTTCTGACGATTAATTTTTTGCGTTCTAAGAAGGAGCGCATCAGATCTGGCACTAATCGTTCCTCCGCCCAATCCCCGCCGCCGATTACATTTCCTGCTCTTACTGAAGCTAGATTAATAGAAGGGATATGTTTGGTTTGAAAAAACGACCTTCTATACGATTCAGTTACAAGTTCAGCACAGCCTTTACTGGCACTGTACGGATCATGGCCGCCCATTCGGTCTTGTTCCTGGAAAGACTTTTTAATTATTGTGTTTTCATAACATTTATCACTTGTTACATTCACGATAACCTTGACGCTGTTTGTATGTCTTGCTGCTTCCAATACATGGGCTGTACCTAAAACGTTTGTTTTAAACGTTTCAATTGGGTTTTGGTATGATTTCCTAACGAGAGGCTGAGCTGCTAGATGAAAGATAATATCTGGCTGGTAATACTTCATTGTTTGTTCAAGTTGTTCAAAATCGTTTATATCGCCATAGCACGACTGGCATTCTGCTGCGGCATTCGTTAAATCAAATAGATTGGGGGATGTAGGTGGATGAAGCGAATAACCGATTACTTTTGCGCCAAGAGATGAAAGCCAAAGGGACAGCCACGTACCTTTAAACCCAGTATGTCCAGTTACAAAGACTTGTTTTTCGTTCCAGAATGCATGATTTGACATTTCACCACACCTTCCATGGAGCTTCATTCAAACGCCAATATTCCTCAAGCTTCATTTTATCTCTTAATGTATCCATTGGCTGCCAAAAGCCCGTATGCCTAAAGGCTGCTATCTGTCCCAATTCAGCCAAACGCTCGAGTGGTTCTTTTTCCCAAGCCGTTTGATCTCCTGCGATATATTCAAGGACGGCGGGTTCCAATACAAAAAATCCTCCGTTAACCCAGTTGCCGTCACCTTGCGGCTTTTCTTTAAAGCCAGTCACTGCATCTTTAGCTGCTATGCTTAACGCCCCAAATCTTCCAGGAGGTTGAACTGCCGTGACTGTTGCTAATTTCCCATGTTTTTTATGAAATTCAATTAAATTTTCTATATTGACGTTGCTAACTCCGTCGCCATACGTGAAACAGAAGGGTTCTTTATCCAAGAATTTTTGAACTCTTTTTAACCTTCCTCCTGTACTCGTATGTTCGCCGGTATCCACAAGCGTTACCTGCCATTGCTCCGAACTATTATTGTGAATCACCCGTTTATTATTGGATAGATCAAATGTAATGTCTGACATATGCAAAAAGTAGTTGGCGAAATATTCCTTTATCATATACCCTTTATAACCAAGACAAATAATAAATTCATTAATGCCGTAATGGGAATAAATCTTCATAATATGCCAAAGTATCGGTTTTCCCCCAATTTCAATCATTGGTTTAGGCTTGAATTCTGTTTCTTCACTGATTCTCGTTCCATAACCTCCAGCCAATATGACAGCTTTCAAATTCTCACCCCTTATGTGTAAGCATCTTTTTTATGGTATGCAACCACAAAATCGTAGGTTAACACTTTCTAAGCTTTGTATAAGATCGAAAAGTAATCGGAAAGGAAAGAGTTGAGGAAAAAAATAAACAGAAACACCAATGTGTTGTCTGTTTGTTTTTTTGAAAAGTTAGATGAGGAACGTATGAAAGGTTAATCGAAGAAGGTCAAGCTTAAAATTATGTAAAAACAGGGACATTGATAGAAAGAGAGGCGACCCTAAAGGGCGGCCCCACCGTTTGAGATTATAAAGAACTGTTTGTTTACCGTGCTTTTAGAACCACTAAAACTAATGACTGCTTTAAGGCTTTAGAGATAGTGGTCTACATATGATTATTCATTTTGTTCTTTCATTTGTTGCAGTAATATCTCCATTTTTGCTGCTTTTCCATTTTTATCTTCCTCTGTTGGTTGTGTAGCATGGAATTTTTGAAGCAATTGCTGGACTGTATCCTCGAAGCCTGCAGGACGTGCTAGGCCGAGCAAACCAGCGTCCCCAGTCTCACAAGTTGTAATATGCAATTCCCAACCACCAGCCATTATACCGGAATCGGCTAGTGCCTGGTCGATGATATAAAGATTCCATACTCCATTTGGATCCATTCCATTAAAGACGCTTAATAATGTATTTCCTGATGGTGCAGGTGCAGGTGGTGGGTAAGTGCCAAAAATTCCGTTGTTCGTAGGACGGTAAGTTCCTGAAACGATTGGAGTTGGTACTGTTGTCGCAGCATTGTCATCGAAGGTAAGTGTAACGTTATTTATGTCAGTTCCGCCCCCAGCACTTGACATTAAAATTGTATTAGGTCCTGTATTCCCAGCTGGTCCCACCAGCATGGCACTTATATCAGCTGGAAATGTATGTGACAAATTATTAAATGTTACTGTTACCTGTATGATAGAACCTGTTAAACCGGAAACTACAATTGGTGAAGGATAAGGAGCTGCCGGACCCTCGGTGCCTTCTGCTGGGATTAAAATCGGTGTTGTATTTGAAAAAGTTGTAGTTCTTGTCGTACATGTTGCTGTTGCGGCTACGAGATCCAAAACATTTTCAAACTTGAATTCTAACAACATTTCCTTTTTAATCACATCACGAAGGGTTCTTTGGACACTTGTATCAAGGGTAAAAAGATTTGTTAGCGAAACTGTTGCAGGAGAAAAAGTAGTACGTGCAGGGGTTAATGTTCCGAGAACGAATTGAAGCTTCTCTGCTTCTGCATTTAGCAAATGAGCTAAAGCCAGTTCTTCTAGTGCGATTGATCCAAGAAGCAGTGGAACAGTTTGTCCAACACTAAGCGAAATCGTGGGTGTAATATTGGGGATATTTGGATTAGACATTTAATCACTCCGTTTCATTTATTTATATAAGTTCGTTTTAGAACCTGATCTTGAACTAAAGCCCAGGAAAGAGGAATAAATCCTAACTGAAGGAATTCCTTAAAGGATAGTTAAGATTGCTAATTAGAGCTTATACACTCGTATAATACGAAAAAAGTTATAAATAGTACGGGCTTATTAACATGAAAATTGTATTAAAGCGTCCATTTTTTGAAACACTAGTATGATAGATTTTAAGTTAATGGAACCTTTTAGGTGATTTTCATTGGAATAGATTTAACCATTAAAGCTAAAGGTTCTGCTGAGTGTCCATTACACAGTCAGGTTATTGGAAGATCTAGGGAAGGGTATGGGAATACATTGACTGAGGATACGCAAAAAGAATATGTATTGGCAAGGGCTCAATTACCAATGATGAAAACTTGATACCATGATGGGGCAATCCAAAATCTGGATTGCCCCATTGATTTATTTTTACTGATTAACAATTTACTATAAACCGGAGAAGCTTATCGTTACCTGACCATCTCCAGTGCCGACACCGGCTGTGTTGACTTGGCTGCTGCCAGCGTTGTACGAACCGCCGCCACCGCCGCCGCCGCCATCAGCATTAACAGCATTAAAGCCGCCACCGCCGCCGCCGCCGCCTCCGGCAAAACCACCACCGCCGCCGCCGCCGCCGCTAGGAGCACTATCAGAGCCGCCGCCGCCGCCGCCAGCACCTAAACCACCGCTAGTACCATTACCTTGGGGACCAGTGCCGCCAGCACCACCGAAACCACCAGCAATAATATTGGTGCCGCCAGCACCACCAGTAGCGTTGAACAAAACAGTCGCGTCCCCGCCTTTACCGCCAGAACCAGTTATGCCGCCGCCGCCGCCACCTGCTGCAACCAGTAGTGTAGTTGAATTTAAAGTACTACCACGCCAAACAAACGATCCACCGCCGCCGCCAGCACCAGAAGTGGCATTATCGATACCCTTTTCCCCTACAAATATGGATAGAGTTTCTCCAGGGGTAACCGGAAAAGTTCCTTCTATTGATGCACCTAAGCCTCCTGTAGCAGATCCTAGGAAGTCTCCACCTTTTGCACCAATAGCCTGGATTCTTGCAGTAGTTGCAAAGTCGGGAACAGTAATCGTTGTAAGTCCTGGCGTTGTAAAGGTGGAAGTCCCTAAGTTTGCCAAAAATCCTGCCAAATCCAACGTATTTTCAAATTTGAACTCCAATAGCATTTCCTTCTTAATCACGTCACGAAGGGTTCTTTGGACACTTGTATCTACAGTAAGAAGATTCGTAATAGAAACGGTTGCAGGGGTAAAAGTAGTGCGTGCAGGGGTTAATGTTCCAAGAACGAATTGAAGCTTCTCCGCTTCTGCATTCAGCAAATGAGCCAAAGCGAGTTCTTCAAGAGCGATTGAACTAAGAAGCAACGGAACAGTTTGTCCTACACTTAGCGAAATCGTGGGTGTGATATTAGGGATATTTGGATTAGACATTAAAACACTCCTTTATTATTAATTTATATAAGTTCGATATAGAACCTGCACTTTAATTTAGGTAACTGTAAACAAAAAAAGGAATACACTGAGTGAATTCTATAAAAATAGACTAGTTAAGGTTACTAATTGAAACTTATACACTAGTAGCATACGAAAAAAGTTCCGAATAGTACGGGCTGGTCTCTCATTAAAAAAATTTTTTTGTTGGGGCTAAAAAAATCCAAAGTAACTACTTTCATTTTTATTTTTAATCAAGTATTCTTGGGAGTTTATCTATTACATAATGCTATATGCACTCATATGATAATAATTCAAATGGATTGATTTTTTGAAAATTTATTGCATAGAGGTGCATAAAATGAAACTTATATTGCTCTCAGGGGGATCCGGAAAACGATTGTGGCCGCTTTCCAATGACTCCAGATCGAAGCAATTTTTAAAAATGCTGACACGTACTAAAGATGAGCTAGAATCCATGGTCCAAAGGATCTGGCGGCAATTGGATTCGAATCAATTAAGCAATCATGCTTATATTTCTACCAGTAAAACACAAGTGGATATCATACAAAGCCAACTGGGGACTGAAGTACCGTTAATTATCGAACCGCAGCGAAGAGATACCTTTCCGGCCATCGCTTTAGCAGCAGCTTATTTGTATTCCATCATTGGTGTTAATCGAAATGAAGTCATCATTGTCATGCCTGTTGATCCATTTGTGGAAAATCAATTTTTTAATAAAGTCAAAGAATTAGAGGATGTCATTTTGGATTCAACGATGGATATCGCTTTAATTGGTGTACATCCTACCTATGCTTCCACAAAATACGGGTACATTATTCCGGAAAAAGGAAAAGGGGACTGTGAACAGGCGTGTGGATATATAAATGTAATCGGGTTTAAGGAAAAACCGACAGAAGAGCAGGCAAAGCACCTGATAAAAAATCAGGCCCTATGGAACTGCGGTGTATTTGCCTTTAAACTCGGCTATATGATTGATCAGTTGGAAAAAAGAGGTTTTCCTGCACAATATGATAAAGTAATAGAAAACTATAGTAGTCTGCCTAAAATAAGTTTTGATTATGAGATTGTCGAAAAGGCCAAGCGAATTGCCGTAATCCCCTACAACGGTTATTGGAAGGACTTGGGGACTTGGAATACATTGACTGAGGAGATGGAGACAAATATCCTGGGCAGCGGGTCAATTAGTCAAGATTGCACCAATACACATTTAATCAATGAATTGGAAGTACCTGTGTTTGTTTTGGGTGCTTCGAATATAGTGGTGGCAACGAGTCCCGATGGTATTTTGGTTTCTGAAAAATCAGCAAGCCACCAAGTCAAAGAAATTGTCAAAGATATGGAACAACGGCCCATGTTCGAGGAGCGCCGTTGGGGGTGGTATCGTGTCTTGGACTACAAAAAGTCAACTGAGGGAAAAGAGGTACTGACTAAGCGATTATTCGTATTTGCAGGTCATAACCTTAGCTATCAATATCATCATTACCGGAGTGAAGTTTGGGTGGTTGTTGAGGGGGAAGGGGAATTCGTTCTGGATGACAAATTGTCTTATGTAAAAAAAGGCGATGTGCTAACCATTCCTTTAGGCGCAAAGCATGGAATCGAGGCAAGTAGTGATCTTGAAATCATTGAAGTTCAAATGGGGAGTAAACTGGAAGAAGGAGATATTGTTCGGTTATTTATGTCTTGGGATGAAATGAAGAAATCCATTGGGAGTGAGTAAACTTTCTTCACGATAATTATAGTTAAAACTCTTGCAGAAGGGCAATCCAGTTCATTAGGATTGCCCTGAAGAGTTTAAAGTAGGAAATCAATCGTATCTTCAAGCTCAAACAATAACAAAATTTCTTTCGCAATGATTGCGCGCAGCACTCGTTCGGCTTTTCTATTTGCCTTTTTTAGGTCTTTCTTGGATGCTCTTTTACATTTAGCATCCTTCACTGTCTTTCGAAGTATTTTTACCTCAGTTTCTAATAAATTCGCCAGTGATTGTTCCATCATTGCAATGCCTGCAAGTTTCAGTGTAACGACATCCCGCCTTTTCGGGATATGAAAATCTTTTGGAATTTCCGGTAAACCCATTTTGGCCCTCCTCTTTTGGTTATGCTTTGTCCTGACTAAACCTCCGCAAATTTCTGCACATTATACCCTATGTTTTTATAGTCTTTTGGTGCAATAGAAAATACAATTCCGTTCTTTAGAGACTGAGTCCAAACTGGGTCCATAAATAAAACAGACAGCATTTTGCGGTCTGTTCATTTTAAAATTAACATCTTTCTCTTTTGGTCCGCCAGTCGCCTAAATTCTATAATAGAATCCCTGATAGCCTTTATATCTCTTAATACAATGAAAAAATCGTCTTTTTCCTCCATTGCTTCTTCCAGCATACTGACGGAATTTATAAGGTGACTGAAGGATGATTCAATATTGGAGAGAGATTCTGCAAACAATTGGCTATGCTTTTCACTAAAATGCGCCTCCATGTATATTTCCCCCTTTCCCATGGAAGACAAGACACAAGCGATTATTCTTTGCGGTCTTTACGATTTGTACGTCCTCAATGTCTTTTTTTGCATTTCTCACAAATAATTTTTTCCTTTTTAAGGACCTCTAGTGTATTTTCCAATTTCTTTAGTAAGAGCCATTCCTTCATCACAATGGTTTCGAGCATTTGTCTTACCGAATGATTTATATCAAGGATGTCATCATTACATGGTTTAGTAGGAAAATTGCCTTTTTTGCCTACAAAGGCTTTTATTTTATCGGCTTCTGCTTTGATAAGTTTGGCTAGAGCTTTTTCTTCCTTGGCAATAGATTCAATTAATTTAAACAGAACTTTTTCCAATGAGCGATTTTTGCGGCTACTACAACAACCACTGCTGCCACTGCTGCCACTGCTGCCACTGCTGCCACTGCTGCCGCTGCTGCCGCAGCTGCCGCAGCTGCCGCTACTGCCACTGCTGCCGCAGCTGCCGCAGCTGCCGTAGCTGTCGCTGCTTTCACTGCTGCCGTAGCTGTCGCTGCTTTCACTGCTGCCGTAGCTGTCGCTGCTTTCACTGCTGCCGTAACTGTCGCTACTTTCACTGCTACCGTAGCTGTCGCTGCTTTCACTGCTGCCGTAGCTGTCGCTGCTTTCACTGCTGCCGCTGCTTTC
>NZ_JAGYPE020000056.1:12739-39108 GCF_018343545.2 Neobacillus citreus
CCGTAGCTGTCGCTGCTTTCACTGCTGCCGTAGCTGTCGCTGCTTTCACTGCTGCCGCTGCTTTCGCTGCTGCCGTAGCTGTCACTGCTTTCACTGCTGCCGCTGCTTTCGCTGCTGCCGTAGCTGTCACTGCTTTCACGGCTGCTGTATTGGTCACTGCTTTCGCTGCTGTCGTAGATACCTTTATACGGATGTTTCTTACTGGTGCTACCGCTGCTGCTGCCACTGCCACTACTTTCGGGACCATTATGCGGTCGCTTTTGGCCACCATCCTTGTCATGATGCTTCGGCATTGTCCCACACCTCTTTTGATTTTTTTTCACACGTATATATATGTGTAAATGCCCGGATTGGTGTTTAAAAATCACAATGTCGTGAAAAGGAAATCCAAAAGAAATATTCACTTACCAAAAGAAAAGATAAAAAAACGAATTACACCCATTGGAGGGAATATCATCTTGCCAAGAATTTACTCTTATTAAATTTGGCGGGGTCATGCGACAGGATAACGGTGTTCAAACTGACTAATTACATCCAAACAAACTAATTTTCATTCACGAACTCTTCTCTTTCATGTAAAATAGAACGCAGGGGGGATAGGAATGAATTTTAAAGCAGGTTTATGGCAACAACAAACACTCAAATTGACCATGACGCAGGAACTGTCCCAGGCGATTGCCTTATTGCAGTATTCAGCGCAAGAATTGACAGCATTTTTAGAAAATAAGGCACTTGAAAATCCCCTAGTACAAATTGAAAATGTCAATGAGCGACCAATGAATCCGCTGCTTGACCGGAACCGGCGCAAACATCAAAAAATGGAAAAGGATTGGATTGAGCAGATTGGCGCTAAGCCATACTCGGTTGAGGAACAATTAATCTCACAGTTAAATATAACAAAGCTCCCGGAGGCGGAGTTAAAGGCAATTCGCTATCTTATTCAGAATTTAGATGAAAACGGTTACTTTACTGGTGACTTACACGAGGTAGCCGCAACATTAAGAATACCGCTTGAGCTGGCTGAAGACGGTCTGGCCGTTCTTCAGACGCTTGAACCGGCGGGAATTGGGGCGAGAAACCTGCAGGAATGCCTGCATATCCAGGTAGATTATCTTTTGCCTGATAACGAGCTCGCCAAAAAGATTATTTCGGACTATTTTGTCCCGTTTGCTGAAAAGAAATGGAAGCAAATTGCGAAGGAACTTCAGGTCTCATTAAAAGAGATCCAAGATGTTTTTGACGAGATCCAATTTTTGAACCCGAAACCGGGAGCGCTTCTAGGAATAGAGGCAGCCTCTTACATCATTCCAGATGTGATTATCGAACAAACACAAGAAGGGCTAATCGTCCGAATGTTTGATGACCCCATACCGAAAATTAGTTTTAATGATAAATACTTTCATAAATTTAAGGACCAGGATCAGCAGGTCAGCAAATTTCTTCATGAGAAGGTACAGGATTATCAATGGATTTTAAAAAGCATTGAGCAGCGAAAGGAAACGCTGACAAGGGTGGTTACCAAGATTGTCGAAAAGCAGCCGGCTTTTTTCCAAAAGGGTCCGCAATATTTGGCGCCGATGACGATGAAGGAAATCGCCTCTGAGTTGGATGTTCATGAATCAACTGTCAGCCGGGCAGTTCGGGAAAAATATGTGCAAACTCCGATTGGGACGTTTCCGCTGAAGTCGTTTTTCTCGAGTACGATCCAAACCGTATCTGAGGAAGAGTCCACCTCGTCGACACAGGTAAAGAATGCTATTAGCAAGCTAATTGAAAAAGAAAACAAAGAAAAGCCGCTTTCTGATCAGGATATCGCGGAGCAATTAAAGGTCTTGGAGGGAATCGTCGTCTCCAGAAGAACGATTGCCAAATACCGGGACCAGCTTGGTATCCCGTCTTCTTCGAAGAGGAAGAGGTTTAACTAGCGGGGGCATTTGGGATAAGCTGCCCCCTGGATAAAAGGTAGAAAGGATACAAACCATGCCGCAAACAACCATTACCCTATACACAAGAAACGGCTGCCCTCTATGTGATAAAGCCAAAGCGACCTTGCTCGAGCTGAAGGAGGAATATGATTTTTCTCTGGAGGAGATTGATATCGAGCAGGATGATGAGCTTCATGAGCGCTACGGACTGATGATCCCGGTTGTCAACATAGATGGGGAAGAAGCTGCTTACGGGTTCGTTAACAAATTTGAAATAAGTAATCGTTTGCAAGAAAAATCCTAAGTTTAAATTAGTTGAATTAAATTTTCACTCCTGCTACAATAAAAAACGTAGTAAGGGTGATTTTTTTTTGGTGGTTGTGGGACATAATATGTCTATGGTGGACATTTTTTGACCAACTGCATATAATAAAGGAGTATGGAAAACATGCAGTCATTCATCGATATGACAAAAAGATTATTGCCCGATTTCCTTCCAGTCCTGCAAAAACGTCATTCCATCTTAAGATACATAGGGATGATGCAGCCTGTAGGCAGGAGGAGTTTAGCCACAAGCCTTGGACTAACCGAAAGAATCCTTCGTAGTGAAGTAGAATTCCTCAAAGAGCAAAATCTTATTTATACAAACAATGTAGGAATGAGTTTAACACTTGAGGGAAAAAATTTGCTTGAGGATTTAAACGGGTTTATGCGTGAGTTGAAGGGTATCGACGTCATGGAACTGGAACTAAAGCATCAGCTTGGTATTAAAAAAGTCATCATTGTTCCAGGAGACAGCGACGAATCTCCGATGGTCAAAAGCGAGCTTGGCAAGGCGTCTGCAGCCTGCATGAAAAAGCTTTTTCAAGGAGAAAATATCATCGCTGTTACAGGCGGCTCAACGATGGCTGCCGTAGCGGAATGGCTCTCACCTGAAGCCTCAGGCAAGGAATTGCTGTTTGTACCTGCACGAGGCGGGGTTGGCGAGGATGTTCAAAATCAAGCCAACACGATTTGCTCCAATATGGCGCAAAACACCCATTCTAGACACCGCGTCTTTTATGTTCCCGATCAGGTCAGCACGGAAATTTATGACTCCTTGATTAAGGAACCCGGCATCCACGAAGTTTTGGAATTAATCCGCTCCGCCAACATGGTTCTCCATGGAATTGGGGATGCTATGACAATGGCCGAACGGCGCAAGACGAACCCTGATATATTGGAAAAGCTGGGAAATGGTAAAGCTGCCGGCGAGGCTTTCGGTTATTATTTTAGCGAGGCTGGCGAGATTGTCCACAAAGTGGTCACCATTGGGCTTCAGCTAGAGGATTTGGAAAAGATTCAAAATGTGATTGCAGTCGCTGGCGGAACGTCAAAGGCGAAAGCAATCAGGGCTTATATGAAGCAGGCACCACCATCCACGATATTTATTACGGATGAAGGAGCCGCAAACAATTTATTAAACCAGTAATCGTTAATGAAAAGGATTATTCCTTTTTAAAAATATATCCCTGCCCATTTAAAGGAGGAAATTAACATGACAGTAAAAGTTGGTATTAATGGTTTTGGACGTATCGGTCGTAACGTATTCCGTGCGGCATTAAACAATAGCGAAGTGGAAATCGTAGCAATCAATGACTTAACAGATGCAAATATGCTTGCTCACCTTTTAAAATATGACACTGTTCACGGAACACTTGCAGAAGATGTAACTGTTGATGGTGAATACCTAGTAGTTGGCGGCCACAAAGTGAAGGTTCTAGCTGAGCGCGACCCTGCACAATTAGGCTGGGGCGACCTTGGTGTAGACGTAGTAGTAGAATCTACTGGCCGTTTCACAAAGCGCGAAGATGCAGCAAAACACCTTGAAGCAGGCGCTAAGAAAGTTATCATTTCTGCTCCAGCAACTAACGAAGATATCACAATCGTTATGGGTGTTAACGAAGACAAATACGATGCAGCTAACCACCATGTACTTTCAAACGCTTCTTGTACCACAAACTGCTTAGCTCCATTTGCTAAAGTATTAAATGATACTTTCGGAATCAAACGCGGTATGATGACAACTGTTCACTCTTATACTAACGACCAGCAAATCCTTGACTTACCACATAAGGACTACCGTCGTGCACGTGCAGCAGCTGAAAACATGATCCCAACTTCAACTGGTGCTGCAAAAGCAGTTGCACTTGTTTTACCTGAACTTAAAGGTAAATTAAACGGTATGGCTATGCGTGTACCAACTCCAAACGTTTCGATCGTTGACTTAGTTGCTGAATTAGAAAAAGATGTAACTGTTGACGAGATCAACTCAGCTCTTAAAGAAGCTGCTGAAGGTCCATTAAAAGGTATTCTTGCATACAGCGATCTTCCATTAGTTTCTAGCGATTACAACGGTGCTACAGTTTCTTCTACTGTTGATGGTTTATCAACAATGGTTCTTGAAGGAAACATGGTAAAAGTATTATCTTGGTACGATAACGAAGTTGGTTACTCTAACCGCGTTGTTGACCTTGTTGATTACATCGCTAAAAAAGGACTTTAATTCTTTTTCTCCAATCCCGTTGGATAGGAATGGAATTTTTACCGCAAACTATTTATAATGATTAATGGTATTCCAAGGGGAGTGGGTGATGGGAGCCCCTCTCCTTTTTTACTGTGTTTACAGGGATTTTTTCAAAAGCCATACATAAGGAGGTCCTTTTTCGATGAACAAAAAGTCAGTAAAAGATGTTGATGTGAAGGGTAAACGCGTGTTTTGCCGGGTGGATTTCAACGTTCCGATGCAGGATGGAAAAATTACCGACGAAACGCGAATTCGTGCGGCACTGCCAACGATTCAATATTTAATCGAGCAGGGTGCAAAAGTAATTCTGGCGAGCCATTTAGGCAGACCAAAGGGCAAAGTGGTTGAAGAAATGCGACTAACTCCAGTGGCGGTTCGCCTGTCTGAACTTCTTGGAAAAGAAGTGAAGAAGGCAGATGAAGGCTACGGGGATTCTGTTAAAGCGTTAATCGACACCATGACTGAAGGCGAAGTTTTATTGCTTGAAAATGTTCGTTTCTACCCTGGTGAAGAAAAGAATGATGCAGAACTTGCGAAGTCATTTGCAGAGCTTGCCGATGTTTATGTAAATGATGCATTTGGTGCTGCACACCGTGCTCATGCTTCCACAGAAGGAATCGCACACCATTTGCCAGCAGTATCAGGCTTCTTAATGCAAAAAGAGCTTGATGTTCTTGGCAAGGCATTGTCAAATCCGGAACGTCCATTCACAGCGATTATTGGCGGGGCAAAGGTAAAGGACAAAATTGGTGTTATTGAAAATCTACTAGAATTAGTTGACAACTTGATTATCGGCGGCGGCCTTGCTTATACGTTCGTTAAGGCACAGGGCCATGAAATCGGTAAATCGCTGCTTGAAGAAGACAAAATTGACTTAGCTAAATCCTTTATGGAAAAAGCAAAGGCGAAGGGTGTTAACTTCTATATGCCGGTTGATGCGATAGTTGCTGACGATTTCTCAGCAGATGCCAATACAAAAGTGGTTGCGATCGAAGAGATTCCTGCTGATTGGGAAGCATTAGATATCGGACCAAAAACAGCAGAAATTTACCGCGATGTCATTCAAAAATCCAAGCTTGTCATTTGGAACGGGCCAATGGGTGTGTTTGAAATCGATAAGTTTGCTGGCGGTACGAAGGCCGTTGCACAGGCTTTGGCAGATGCTGAAGGTGCGTATTCCGTTATTGGCGGCGGCGATTCCGCAGCGGCAGTTGAAAAATTCGGCCTTGCTGATAAAATGAGCCACATCTCCACAGGCGGCGGCGCTTCATTGGAGTTTATGGAAGGAAAAGCACTTCCAGGTGTAGTGGCGTTGAACGATAAATAATTTTTATCTACAAATTTCAGGTGGATATCTACAAAGATTGAACCGTTATCTACAATTTTTAAAATATATCTACAAATTTTAGGCAGATATCTACAAATTTTGGACTGATATCTACATTTCAATTTTTTTAACCAAAGAAAGGGATGTTCCAGCATGCGTAAACCAATTATTGCAGGTAACTGGAAAATGCACAAAACACTTTCCGAAGCGAAAAGCTTTGCGGAAGAAGTGAAAGGCCTCGTGCCTGCTGCTGACAAGATGGATTCTGTCATTTGCGCACCTGCGTTATTTTTACAAAGCCTTGTGGAAACGGTCAAAGGCAGCGAAGTGAAAATTGGTGCTCAAAATGTGCATTTCGAAGAAAAGGGTGCTTTTACAGGCGAAATCAGCCCTGTAGCACTTGCTGACTTAGGCGTTCAATATGTCATTATCGGCCACTCTGAGCGCCGTGAAATGTTTAATGAAACTGATGAATCCGTTAATAAAAAGGTTCTTTCTGCATTCCAACATAATTTAACTCCTATTGTTTGCTGCGGTGAAACATTAGAGCAGCGTGAAAACGGCGAGACTATGAACCTTGTTGGCTCTCAGATTGAAAAAGCTCTTACAGGCTTAACGGAGGACCAAGTAAAAGTAACGGTCATTGCTTACGAACCAATTTGGGCAATCGGAACAGGTAAATCTTCGACTGCTGCAGATGCAAACGAAGTGTGCGCGCACATCCGCCAAGTTGTTGCTAAGCAATTTTCCGAAGATGTGGCAGCGGCTATCCGTATTCAGTATGGTGGCAGCGTGAAACCAGAAAACATTAAAGAATACATGGGACAGCCTGACATCGACGGTGCCCTTGTTGGCGGCGCTAGTCTTGAACCGCAATCATTTTTGCAATTACTAGAGGGTGGTAAATATGAGTAAAGCTCCTGTTGCCCTCATCATTCTTGACGGCTTCGGCTGCCGGGATGAGCATAAAGGTAATGCGGTCTACCATGCGAAAAAGCCAAATTTTGACCGCTATTGGGAAACTTACCCGCATAACCATTTAACTGCGAGCGGTGAAGCAGTCGGTTTACCGGAGGGGCAGATGGGTAACTCGGAAGTAGGTCACCTAAATATTGGTGCTGGTCGGATTGTTTACCAAAGCTTAACTCGTGTGAACATCGCCATCCGTGAAGGAGAATTTGAAAAAAATGAAACCTTCCTTGGCGCAATGGAGCATGCGAAGAAAAATGGCACAGCTTTGCATCTGTTTGGCCTTCTGTCAGACGGCGGTGTGCACAGCCATATTAATCATATGTTTGCCCTTTTAAAATTGGCCAAGGAAGAAGGCGTGGAAAAAGTATATATTCACGCATTCCTTGACGGCCGTGACGTCGGCCCACAAACAGCGCCAACATATATTAAAGAGACTATGGAAAAAATGAAGGAGATTGGTATCGGTGAATTCGCCACCATTTCCGGACGTTATTACTCCATGGACCGTGACAAGCGCTGGGAGCGGGTTGAAAAATCATACCGGGCAATGGTGTATGGAGAAGGACCTTCTTACAAGAGCCCACAAGAGGTTGTAGAGGATTCTTATTCTCACGGAATCTATGATGAATTCGTTCTTCCATCGGTCATCGTCAAGGAAGACGGACAGCCTGTTGCAACCATCCAGGACAACGATGCAGTTATTTTTTATAACTTCCGTCCGGACCGGGCCATCCAGATTTCGAATACATTTACAAACGAAGACTTCCGTTCGTTTGACCGCGGACCGAAGCATCCGCAACATTTACACTTTGTTTGTTTAACACATTTCAGCGAGTCGGTCGACGGCTACGTGGCCTTTAAGCCGACGAACTTGGACAACACGTTAGGTGAAGTACTGTCTCAAAATAATTTGAAACAGCTGCGCATTGCCGAGACGGAAAAATATCCGCATGTGACGTTCTTTATGAGCGGCGGACGCGAGGATAAGTTCCCTGGCGAGGAGCGGATTTTAATCAACTCACCAAAGGTACCGACTTATGACCTGCAGCCGGAAATGAGCGCCTACGAAGTTACTGACGCTTTATTGAAGGAAATCGAAGCGGACAAGTTCGATGCGATTCTCTTAAACTTTGCTAACCCTGATATGGTCGGCCACTCAGGTAAGCTCGAGCCAACCGTTAAAGCAATCGAGGCAGTGGATGAGTGCTTAGGAAAAATTATTGATGCAATTCTTGCAAAAGGCGGTACAGCGATTATTACTGCCGACCACGGAAACGCTGATGAAGTAGTGACTCTTGAAGGCAATCCAATGACAGCACACACCACTAACCCCGTGCCGGTTATTGTCACAAAGCAGGGTGTTGAGGTGCGTGACGGCGGTATCCTTGGAGATTTAGCGCCAACTATTCTTGATCTTCTAAATGTGAAGCAACCGGCGGAAATGACAGGAAAGTCGTTGATTAAGTAAGCTGCTTTATCGATTCGCTAATAGAACTGTGAAATTCGCTAATAGGACTTCTGAATTCGCTAATAGAATAAAGAAATCCGCTAATAGAACCCGAAAATTCGCTAATAGGGTGTAATTTTTCACCTTAAATTGAACAAAACTTAATTGATAAAATTAATTTTTCAAAGGAGAGAATTAAAAATGCCATATATTATTGATGTTTATGCTCGTGAAGTATTGGATTCCCGCGGTAACCCAACAGTTGAAGTAGAAGTTTTCACAGAATCAGGCGCATTCGGCCGTGCATTAGTACCAAGTGGTGCTTCCACTGGTGAATACGAAGCAGTTGAACTTCGTGACGGTGACAAGAGCCGTTACCTTGGCAAAGGTGTTCAAAAAGCAGTTGACAACGTAAACGACATTATCGCGCCAATGCTAGTAGAAGAAGGCTACAGCGTGCTTGATCAGGTTTCTGTCGATAAGGCTCTTATCGAGTTAGACGGAACTGAAAACAAGGGCAAATTAGGTGCTAACGCGATTCTTGGCGTATCTATGGCAGTGGCTCATGCTGCAGCAAACTACCTGGATGTTCCTTTATACCAATACCTTGGCGGCTTCAACTCCAAGCAGCTTCCAGTGCCAATGATGAACATCGTAAACGGCGGCGCGCATGCTGATAACAACGTAGACATTCAGGAATTCATGGTTATGCCTGTCGGTGCTCCTAGCTTCAAAGAAGCTCTTCGCATGGGCGCGGAAATTTTCCACAGCTTAAAGTCTGTTTTAAAAGGCAAAGGCTTAAACACTGCTGTTGGTGACGAAGGCGGCTTTGCACCAAACCTAGGCTCTAACGAGGAAGCACTGCAAACTATCATTGAAGCAATCGAAAAAGCTGGCTACAAGCCTGGCGAAGAAGTTATGCTTGCTATGGACGTTGCTTCTTCTGAACTTTACAGCAAAGAAGACGGCAAATACCATCTTGAAGGCGAAGGCAAAGTCAAGACTTCTGAAGAAATGGTTGCATGGTACGAAGAGCTTGTTTCTAAATACCCAATCATCTCTATCGAAGACGGTCTTGATGAAAACGACTGGGAAGGCCACAAGCTATTAACTGAGCGCATCGGCGGCAAAGTTCAATTAGTCGGTGACGACCTATTCGTTACAAACACTAAGAAGCTTGCAGAAGGAATTGAAAGAGGCATTGCCAATTCTATCCTAATCAAAGTAAACCAAATCGGTACATTAACTGAAACATTTGATGCAATCGAAATGGCTAAGCGCGCAGGCTACACTGCCGTTATCTCTCACCGTTCTGGTGAAACAGAAGATGCAACAATTGCTGACATCGCTGTTGCTACAAACGCTGGTCAAATCAAGACTGGTGCACCATCTCGTACAGACCGCGTTGCGAAATACAACCAATTGCTTCGCATTGAAGATCAATTAGGTGAAACTGCACAATATAACGGAATCAAGTCTTTCTATAACTTGAAGAAGTAATTTTTAATAAAATTAGGACCTCCTGCCGTACTAGGCTGGAGGTCCTTTTATTATGTTTCGGGGGTGACTGTCGGATAAGTCGCTTTTACTGGCGGATAACGTATGGTTACTGTCGGATAAATCGCTCCAACTGTCGGATAGCATTTCGTCACTGTCGGATAAAACCAGTTTACTGTCGTAGCATCCATTTATGAAAAAAATTGGAATGAAAAGCAGGGAATGAACTTGCCTTTGTATAATAATACTTAGAAAACAACATTGTTTAAAACAGATAGACTGGGGAAGATGGGAATGAAAAAAATTCTGAAAAGGTTATCGAAGATACAGTGGGTGCTTATAATTGTTGCTGTTCTTGCTGCTGGATACTATCTTTTCAACGGATCTTTGCCTTTTCAAAAAGCGGATGTCACCATGAAGGAGCAAAAAGCAAAGAGTGGGGAAACCGTCATCCAAATTGAGGATGCTGACGTCAGCCAAATTGCAGTGGAGTTCCCAATGGATATGTCCGAAACGGCAATCATGGATGCTATTCACAAAATGTCTCACCAAAAGGTGATCGCCAATAAAAAGTGGGGAGCAATCCCATTAACAAAGGAACGGGTGGAACGATTGCTGGAAATAGTTAATGCCCACCCTGCTAAATATGAAAATGCTTCCCTTTACATCGCTATCTTAAATCGCTGGGAAAAAGGAGAGTTTTCTAGGATTGATACCGACCACAATGCTATTTGGAATCTTCAAGGTGGAACGATAGGAAAAGCGACTGGAGTATTATCACTGGATGAGGAGAAAAAGTATATTGAGGCCAATTTCAATATTAAGGTAAAACAATGATTTTTTTCAGTCAGTCCTCCAATCCAAAACCTGTCACAGAAAGTTGTATTGTTAAAAAGGCTTAATTATGGTAAATTTAATATACTGTGTATTGTACGTCTACAGGAGGTGGCCTTCATGCATGCATTTTTAGTTACATTATTAGTGATCGTAAGTATTGCACTTATCGTTGTTGTCTTACTTCAATCAGGTAAAAGCGCTGGTTTATCCGGTGCCATTTCCGGTGGTGCTGAACAGTTATTCGGTAAGCAAAAAGCACGTGGAATCGACTTGATCCTTCACCGTATCACAGTCGTCCTATCAGTTCTATTCTTCTTGCTCACCTTAGCCGTTACCTACTTCAAAATCTAATATAAGTAAACAAAAACCCGGCCTCTTGCCGGGTTTTCTGCATTTTGAGCGAGAGCTTCAGTGGTGTGTCCATCTGGGCAGGACAATGTCCCGCGCGGCACTATTCAAGCATTTTGGTAGAATGTTCACTTCTTCTTTGATTAAACTAAGGAATAGCGATATTTTGTGTTAGTGAAGGAGTAGTATGTATGAGGATTACGTTACCGAAGCCATTTTTGTTTGAGGGAGGGAAGCGGGCTGTTTTGCTGCTGCACGGATTTACCGGCAATTCTTCAGATGTTCGGATGCTGGGCCGTTTTCTAGAAAAAAAGGGCTACACCTGCCATGCGCCGCATTATAAGGGCCACGGAGTACCCCCAGAAGAACTGGTTCACACTGGTCCAGAGGATTGGTGGCAGGACGTATTGAACGGGTATGAATATTTGAAAAATAAAGGCTACGATGAAATTGCGGTTGCCGGTTTATCCCTTGGCGGCGTATTTTCGTTGAAATTGGGATACACTGTACCTGTAAAGGGAATTGTCACCATGTGTGCCCCGATGTATATCAAAAGTGAACAAGTTATGTACGAAGGAGTTCTAGAATATGCCCGTGAATTTAAAAAGCGGGAAGGAAAATCAGACGAGCAAATCGAATTGGAAATGGATGAATTTAAAAAGACACCAATGGGGACGCTTAAGGCTCTCCAGGAATTGATTGCCGATGTACGCGACAATGTCGATATGATTTATGCCCCAACATTTGTGGTTCAGGCCCGCCACGACAACATGATCAACACCGAGAGCGCCAATATTATTTTCGAAAATATTGAATCAGTAAAGAAGGAAATCAAATGGTACGAAGAATCCGGCCACGTCATTACGCTGGACAAAGAGAAGGAACAATTGCATGAAGATGTGTACGCCTTTTTAGAAAAACTAGATTGGCTCGTATAACGTTAAAAACCTTTTTAAAGGAGGGATTAATATGGAAGAAAATATTAAAAAGCACGTCGACAGGCTTTTGCAATATATGAAGGACGAGGCATACAAGCCGTTAACAGTTCAGGAGCTGGAATCCGCGTTGGGTATTTCGGATTCTGCTGATTTTAAGGAATTTGTCAAAGCACTTGTGCAAATGGAGGAAAAGGGTCTTGTTGTAAGAACCCGGGCGAACCGCTATGGTCTTCCTCAAAAAATGAATCTAATCCGTGGCAAGTTGACGGGGCATGCAAAGGGATTTGCGTTTGTTATTCCCGAAGAGCCAGGGATGGATGATATTTTTATTCCGCCGACAGAAACGAATAATGCCATGCATGGGGATACCGTGCTAGTTAGAATTTCCTCTGAAAGCTCGGGCCAGCGCCGTGAGGGAAGCATTATCCGGATTATCGAACGGGGAATACAGCAAATTGTCGGTACGTATGTTGAAAGCAAAAGCTTTGGTTTCGTCGTACCGGATGACAAGAAATTTGCTAGTGATATTTTTATCCCAAAAGAGGCATCCAAGGGTGCGGTCGAAGGACATAAGGTAGTCGTAAAGCTTACCTCCTATCCTGAGGGGAGAAAAAGTGCTGAGGGCGAAGTAATTACCATCCTTGGCCATAAAAATGACCCTGGTGTGGATATTTTGTCTGTCATACATAAGCACGGGTTATCGATGGCGTTTCCGGATGAAGTTCTGCAGCAGGCTAATGAGACACCAGACACAATCGATGAAAGTGAGCTGGTGAATCGCCGTGACCTTCGTGGCGAAACCATTGTGACGATTGATGGTGCGGATGCGAAGGACCTCGATGACGCCGTTACTGTCACAAGACTTGAGAATGGTAATTACAAGCTCGGCGTCCATATTGCAGATGTAAGCTATTATGTAAAAGAAGGAACGCCGATTGATGTCGAAGCATCAGACCGGGCTACAAGTGTATATTTAGTAGACCGTGTAATTCCGATGATTCCGCATCGTTTGTCGAACGGAATCTGTTCCCTGAACCCGAAGGTGGACCGTCTTGTTCTGTCCTGTGAAATGGAAATCAACGAGGAAGGCCATGTCGTCTCTAATGAAATTTTCCAAAGCGTGATTAAAACGACTGAGCGGATGACGTATTACGATGTAAACCGGATTCTCGTTGATAAGGACGAGGAAACCCGGGCGCGCTACGAGGCGCTGGTGCCAATGTTCGAATTGATGGAGGAGCTTGCTTCGATTCTTCGGGCTAAACGAATGAAGCGGGGCGCAATAGACTTTGATTTTAAAGAATCAAAAGTATTGGTTGATGAGGAAGGAAAACCAAGCGATGTGGTCTTGCGCGAACGTTCAGTAGCGGAACGCCTAATTGAGGAATTCATGCTGGCGGCCAACGAAACTGTTGCCGAGCATTTCCACTGGATGGATGTCCCATTCATTTACCGTATCCACGAAGATCCGAAGGAAGATAAGCTGCGCAAGTTTTTCGAGTTTATCACTAACTTTGGTTATATCGTGAAGGGGACGGCAAACAACGTCCACCCTAGGGCCCTGCAGGAAATCATTGAAGAGGTTCAGGGCAAGCCTGAGGAAATGGTCATTTCCACGGTCATGCTCCGCTCTATGCAGCAGGCAAAATATGATCCGGAAAATCTTGGCCACTTCGGGTTATCAGCCCAGTTTTATACCCATTTCACCTCGCCAATCCGCCGTTATCCGGATACGATTGTGCACCGGTTAATCCGAACCTATGTTATTGAAGGAAAACTGGATGAGGCCACAAGGGCAAAATGGAATGCCGAGCTTCCAGATATTGCAATGCATTCTTCAAAAATGGAGCGCCGTGCCGTTGATGCGGAGCGCGAAACCGATGAATTGAAGAAAGCTGAATATATGGAAGACAAGATTGGCGAAGAGTACGATGGAATCATCAGCTCCGTCACGAACTTCGGAATGTTTGTCGAGCTGCCGAACACGATTGAAGGACTTGTCCATGTCAGCTACATGACCGACGATTATTACCGTTTTGACGAGCGCCATTATGCGATGATTGGCGAGCGAACCGGGAATGTGTTCCGTATCGGTGATGAGATTACCGTTCGGGTCGTTAAGGTCAATAAAGAGGAGCGCTCGATTGATTTTGAAATCGTTGGTATGAAGGGCACGCCACGGCGTGAGCGTTCTACAGTGCCGAAGGTCTTTAAGACGGGCAGCAATGAGTCCAAGCCACGCCGGAATAAGCAGGGTGAGCGCGGGCAGCAGGGCGGCCGTGGAGGCAAACAAGGTGACGGCAAGTCCGATGCTGGTGGCGGTCAGGGAGGCGGAAAGTCGAGAAAGAAACGCAAATTTTATGAGAACGTTCCGAAAAATAAAAGCACGAAGCGGAAGAAAAAGAAATATTAGGGAGAGAGCCTTTTTTGGGCTCTCTTTATTAACTTTAATTGAGTATGAAGACCAGGACTTAGTTGTACGAGCTAGAAAATGTCCTTCATGTTGCAGGTGAAGGACAAAATGCAGGGGTGGAAGTCGTAAAATGTCCTTCATAAGCGGATGAAGGACAAAGTGCAGAGGTAGAAGTCGTAAAATGTCCTTCATAAAGCGGATGAAGGACAAAGTGCAGAGGTGGAAGTCGTAAAATGTCCTTCATAAGGCGGATGAAGGACAAAAAGCAGAAGTGCGAGGCTGAAAATGTCCTTCATCCACCGCCTCATCCCTTTCACCTTCTTTTCTAATTGTATAGACTCACCTGTTCTGTTAAAATTAACACGTAAACGAGGTGAAAATTATGCCAAAAGGTGAAGGAAAAGTCGTTGCCCAGAATAAAAAGGCTTATCATGACTATTTTATCGAGGAAACATACGAGGCTGGAATCGTCTTGCAGGGAACGGAGATTAAGTCCATCCGTGCCGGCAAAGTGAACCTAAAAGACTCCTACGCGCGAATTCATAATGGAGAAATCACCCTTATCGGAGTGCATATCAGCCCATATGAGCAAGGAAACCGCTACAATCATGACCCGGAACGAGAACGAAAGCTACTGCTTCATAAGCGTGAAATTTTAAAGCTTTTTGGGGATACTAGAGAAGCAGGGTATTCTTTAATTCCATTAAAGCTTTATTTGAAAAATGGTTTTTGCAAGGTGCTGCTTGGACTTGCAAAAGGTAAAAAGAACTACGATAAGCGTGAGTCTTTGAAGCAAAAAGAAGCAAAACGTGAAATCGAGCGCGCCTTCCGCGATCGTCAGAAGATGTAAAAAAGGCAATTTGATATATCTTACAAATACTTACAATTGAAAAATCCTCTAAATGTGTTATAATAAATTTGTCGCTGAGATGAGCGGCAAACAACTTGGCTCAAGAGCTTGCCATTTTCCTAACGTCTTGCTTCATAAAAGCAACTTTTTATAATGGGGACGCTACGGATTCGACAGGGGTAGTTTGAGCTTAGGTTGCGAGTCGAGGGGATCGGCCTCGTTAAAACGTCAAAGCCATAACTGGCAAAACTAACAACAACTTAGCTTTCGCAGCTTAATAACTGCATAGCTGTTCGCCCCTCCATCGCCTATGTGGTAGGGTAGCGGACTCACTCTTAGTAGGCTACGCCGGAGTCCACCGCCTGAGGACAAAGGAAGAGAACAACCAGGCTAGCTGACCGGACGCCTGTCGATAGGCAGATGGATCAGCGAAGCGCGAATATGTCGACTACACTCGTAGAAGCTTAAGTGCCAATATCTTTGGACGCGGGTTCGATTAGTAATTAGTCGCCTTATGTGGTAACACATAAGTGAAAATCTGGCTTTATCGGTGAAACCTAAGTTGCTTGAAAAAGCGATAAGGCAATGCCGAGCGGTATGTGGAGCAATCCAACAGCCGTGTATCGACTTATAGGCTGCCAAACAATCCATTGGTAGTACTAAGATGCGAAATCTCATACCCCAAAAAAGGGTAAATCTACATTTCGCATAAAACGCCAGAGGACCTGTAAACAACAAACAGGTTCAAGATATAGTCAGTGCCATGACGAAAGCATGGAAACGCACGTCCCGCCGTCTCCACCATACATAGGTGGATACAAGATCAGCAGAAATGCTGGTCTTTTTTATATCTGAAAAATTTATCCTTGAATTCCCTTATGGCACTTTTAAATACAAAATGGCTTCTTCGAAAATTGTCGATAAAAATGATCGGACCATCATTAGAAAGGCGGGCAAGGAGGAATTGGTCCTGTCCACCTGCTACCCGTTCCATTTTGTCGGCAATGCGCCGAAACGATATATCATTTATGCCTATCCGGTTGAATAAAACCGGATTTTTTGTATTAAAAAAGAGGGAATTTCAAATATTTGGAGAATGTTTGATTATAAAAGGAATCAAACAGAAAAGTTGATTCGATTTTTCATCAACAATCTTTAGGGGTGAGCGCCAGTGGAAAATGAGAACTTCTTTTTATCGGAAGCCATGCGGATGAATGGAGTGGAAAAGTCGGATATCGAAACTATTTTGGTGTCGATTTTTCATGGAAGCTACGATGGAGTCTATGTTGCGGATAAAAACGGTGTCGGAGTGATGGTAAACCGGGCTTACTCCAAAATAACCGGTGTGAAAAGTCACGAACTGCTTGGAAAAAGCATGGAGACTGTGGTGAAAGAAGGGATTGTTTCTGAATCGGTCACATTAAAAGTATTAGAAGAAAAAAGACCGGTCACAATCATTCAAACAGTAAGAGGCAAGGAACTGCTGGTAACCGGGAGTCCAATTTTTGACCCGGGCGGTGACATAGCGTTTGTTGTCACGAATGTTAGGGACATATCAGATTTAAATCAAATGAAAAACGCACTCTATCAATCTAGAAAATTAACAGAAAAATATTTAAGTGAAATTGAAGATTTCAAAAAACGGGAATTAATCCAGATGCATGTTGATGGGATAGTCGCACAAAGCCAGGAAATCATGAAGGTTTTTCATCTGGCAAGAAAAGTGGCCAAGGTAGATTCCGGTGTGCTGGTCTTGGGGGAGTCTGGAGTAGGAAAAGAGGTTATTGTCAATTATTTGCATAACGAAAGCGACCGGGCCGATAAGCCATTAATTAAAGTCAATTGCGGTGCCATTCCTAAACACCTGCTTGAATCCGAACTATTTGGCTATGAAAAAGGGGCGTTTACCGGTGCGGACAGCCATGGAAAACCGGGGTTGTTTGAGCTGGCAAATGGGGGTACCATCTTTTTGGATGAGATTGGTGATATGCCAGTTGATCTTCAGGTGAAATTATTAAGGGTGCTTCAGGAGTTTGAAATCATGCGAGTCGGCGGCCGGAAAAGTATTAAAATTGATGTAAGGGTTATCTCCGCGACGCATATGAATCTGGAGGAAATGGTCGATAAAAATGATTTCAGAAGGGACCTTTATTACCGGCTAAACATCGTTCCTATCCGGATTCCGCCATTAAGGGAAAGGAAAGCCGACATTGTGCCGCTTGCGTTCTATTTTTTAAATAAAACGAATAAAAAAAGCAAGCTGAATAAACGATTTCATCCTGAAATTCTGAATTTCTTTGAAAAATACCATTGGCCAGGGAATATCAGAGAATTGGAAAACTTGGTGGAAAGACTAGTGATTACCTCCGATCATGACGAAATCCAGATTAAAGATTTGCCGCCAAATTTACTCAGAGGTTTGGAAAAAACAACAACAGAAAAGGGAAAGTTAAAGGAAATTTTGGCCAATGTGGAGCGGAAGGTCATAAAAGAACAAATGGAGGAATCCAGGACAACCAGGCGTGCTGCGATGGAATTAGGAATTAGTCAGTCTGCGCTAGTAAAAAAGATGCAAAAGTTAGGTATATAAAATCTTTGATGAAAAAAGGAATCAAACCCTAATATCCTTATTTTAGAGCCGACGTTTATTTGTCGGCTTTTTTCTGTTCTTTTCAACATTGTTTGACAAAAAATTTTATAAGAATTTGTCGATTAATATCTAAATATTAAATTTTCTATTTATTCAAAAATTGGCACGATAATTGCAATATAAAAATATGGATTGTCATTAAAAAAATAAATTTGACGGAAGGTGATGAAAATTGATGGATTTTCCAACTTTTGAGCTTAGTGGAAAAGTGGCCCTTGTAACCGGAGGAAGTAAAGGAATTGGCTTAGGTATGGCACAAGCTTTGGGCCGTTATGGGGCAACTCTTGTCATTACCAGCCGGGGGGCCGATGAAGGAGAAACGGCCGTACAACAATTAAAGGAAGAGGGCATGAATGCCGCTTATATTCAAGCTGATGTGACAAAAAAGGAGCAGGTAGAAAAGCTTGTCCAGAAAACAGTCGAGCGCTTTGGCTCGCTTGATATCTTGGTTAACAATGCCGGCATGAATATCCGCAAGCCGTTGGTCGAAGTGGAAGAAAGCGATTGGGACCGAGTATTGGGGGTCAATTTAAAAGGGATTTTTCTGGTAGGGCAGGCATGTGCCAAGCAGATGATCAAACAAAACTACGGGAAAATCATTAACATCTCCTCCATTTTTGGAAGCGTGGGAATGTCGTTTCAAACTTCCTATGCTGCCAGTAAAGGCGGTATTAATCAATTAACAAAAATCTGGGCTGAGGAATTGGCACCAAATAACATTACTGTCAACGCGATTGGCCCTGGCTATATTATGACGCCGATGACGCAGGATTGGCTTTCCGATCCTGAGCGGGTCGAAAAGATCGTCAACTCTACGATGATCAAAAGATTTGGGGAAATATCAGACCTTGTTGGTCCAGTCGTGTTCTTGGCATCTGATACATCAAAATATGTGACAGGCCAAGTGCTCCACGTCGACGGCGGTTGGACGGCACGTTAAAGGAGGTTTACTGCATGAAGATCGTAAAAGAAACCCATTTTAACCGAGAACTTAAAGTATTTGAGAACCGGCCCCGGAATCTTTTTGCAATGTTGGAGGAAGCATCCCGGAAGTACCCTGATCACGAGGCGCTGGTCATGAACGGAGTACGATTAACCTACAAAGAAACGTACGATAAAGCGCTAGAAATTGCCGGCAATTTACAAAGTTCCTTATGTGTGAAAAAAGGCGACCGAATTGCCCTGCTACTTGGGAACAGTATTGAATTCAGTTTGCTGGTATTTGCCTGCGCTAAATTGGGTGCCATTTTTGTACCGTTAAATACCCGTTTAAAAGAAAACGAGCTTTCCTATATGCTGAAGCAATCAGGCAGCAAGCTCTTGTTTGTCGATGATGAATTTTTGGAAACAGTTGAAAGCATGAGAGACAGCAATTCTATTGAAACGATTCAAAATTTCTTTTTAATAGGAAATAAAACTCCTAAACGGAAAGACTATTTACCTTTTGAAATCCTTGAGCAGCCTGCGTCTGTCTCCGAGGTTCCTGTTTCAGAGGATGACCCACTATTTATTATGTATACATCTGGAACTACCGGGTTGCCAAAGGGAGCGGTCGGAAGCCATTTAGGTGCCATTCACAGTTCCACCAATTATGAAACTGTCTTTAAAACGACGCACAAGGCGAAGACACTGATTGCGGTTCCGCTATTTCATGTGACCGGATTAATTGGCCAGCTTTTTCATATGGTACGAGTGGGCGGCACGTCCGTAATTATAAGGAGATTTAAGACGGAAGAATTCATCCGCCTGGCAGCCGAAGAACAGGTAACATTCTTATTTAATGTACCGACCATTTATGTCATGATGATGGCCCATCCGGATTTCTCATTATACAGCTACACAAATGTAAACTGTATCGCATACGGCGGCGCGCCGATGTCGACAGAAACCATTTATAAATTGAAAAAATATTTTCCAAACGCCTATTTGCAAAATGCATACGGGGCAACGGAAACATCTTCTCCGGCAACGCTTATGCCGCAGTCATATAACGAAGCGAAATTTCAATCGGTCGGCTTGCCGGTGCCGGTTGGCGAGTTAAAGGTCGTAAATGATCAGGATGAGCCATGTTCACCGGGAGAAGTCGGGGAACTATTAATTAAGGGGCCGATGGTTGTAGAGGGATATTGGGACAATGAAACTGCCAATCAATCCTCGTTTGTCGATGGATTTTGGCGCTCCGGCGACCTGGCCAAAATGGATGAGGACGGCTTTGTTTATATAGTCGACCGAAAAAAGGATTTGATTAACCGCGGTGGTGAAAAAATCTTTTCCATCGAGGTCGAAAATGTCCTTTATAATCACCCAAAGGTGCACGAAGCTGCCGTAGTCGGCGTTCCTGATGCCATTTTTGGAGAAGTGGTCAAAGCGGTCATTGTACCGAAAGACCAGGCGGTTATTGACCCACAGGAAATAAGAGATTTTGTAGCTGAAAGATTGGCAAATTACAAGATTCCGAAACTAGTAGAATTTGTTTCCGAGCTGCCTCGCAACCCTGCGGGGAAGGTTTTAAAAAATGCGTTGAAGAACCTGCAAAGCTAATTTTACATTCGAAAGGATTTGATTCCATTGTCCACTATGGCAAAAAAAGCTTGGAAATATCGTTATGTCGTTCTTGTCATTCTTTGGTTAGTCTACATTATTAACTATTTTGACCGGATGGCCGTTCTAACCTTCCTTCCGTTTATCCAGAAGGATTTAAATCTGACACCGGTCGAGGTTGGCCAGCTTGCTTCCGTGTTTTTCTTCGCCTACGCTGCCGCCCAAATCAGCGCAGGTTTTCTTGCTGATAAAATTGGTGCCAAAAAGGTTATGTATATTGCGATTACCGTGTTCACAGCCGTTACAGCCGTAACCGGCATGGTGAAAAACTTCGCGCAGTTTTTAGCCCTCCGCATCGGTTTGGGACTAGGGGAAGGACATCATTTCGCACCGGCCATCCGCGCCATCAATAACTGGTTCCCATTTAAGGAAAGAGGAAGAGCGGTGTCGTTTTTTGCTACCTCTTGGGCTGTTGCACCTGCTATTGTTCCGGTTATCGTTACCAGCATTTCGGTTTACTTTTTCGCAGGAGACTGGCGTCCGGTATTCTATGTTCTGGCCATCCCTGGTGCACTTGGAATCTTTTTATTATGGCGTTTTGTAGCGGATTCTCCAAAAGAAATGATTGAAAAAGGAAGATTGAGCAAGGACGAAGATATTGAAGATGGAGCAGTTTCTGCCACTCTTACAAAAGAAGAAAAAAGAAAGCAATATGGAGTTTTCTTAAAGGATAGCAATTTTTATGTGTATACGTTGTGCTTATTTTGCCAGCTGGCTGTCTATTGGGGTTCATCCACTTGGCTGACGTCTTTCTTGGTTACCCAGCATGGATTAAATATTAAAGAAATGGGCTTTTTCGCATCTGCTCCTTACATTGTGGCCTTCTTCGCGATGATGCTTGGCGGCTGGCTGATGGATAAAGTTCTTCATCGTATGAAGCCTGTGGCCTTGATTGCCTATATCGGCTGTATTCCAGTTCTATGGATGCTTGGTGCTGTTGAAAAAGGGAATACAGGTATGTTACTGACGCTCCTTTTACTTACTGGTTTCTTTGTTAACTTAAACTTCGGTTCCATCTATGCTTACTTGCCTAAGCGCTATCCAAAAGAAATCGTCGGAAGTGCAACTGGATTAGCAAATGGTATCGGCCAATTGGGATCGTTTGTTTCGCCACTGGTTGCTGGCTATTTAGTAAAAGTAGGCGCGAATGGGTCCCAGGATTTCAGCGGAGTCTTCATTTTCTTTGCTCTGACGGCAGCGTTGGCGGCTGTGTGTGCGATTATTTTGAAAGAGAAGCAGATTCATCAGCTTGCGGTAGTAAAAAATGAGAAATCAGTAATTTAATTTTTAGAAAATAGGGAACGAAGTCTTTCTAAGCATCTTCGTTCCCGCTATTTGAAGCAAGGGGGACAAATCGTGCCAACAAATACAGCAAATAATGAGTCATCTATTCTTGAAAAAGAACAGAAGCGCTGGGAAAGATTTTTCAAAACTCTTAACAGTGGTGATTTTCGATTCGGTCATACGTCCAGACAATTAGTTTGGAAAAAGAATAAAGCCACCTTATGGCACTATCCGGCACAAACAAAAAAATATGACGTTCCAATTTTTATTGTGTATTCTCTGTTCAATCAGCCGACTATTCTTGATTTTGCCCCGGGCTCGAGTGTCCTCGAAGGACTGGTAAACAGGGGGTATGATGTCTATCTATTAGACTGGGGCATCGCAGGCTATGAGGATAAAAATATCTCAATTGAAGATTATGTAGCCAGCTATATCAAAAAAGGGGTTCAGCGGTCTTTAAGGCATTCCGGCGCGGAGGAAATATCGGTGGTCGGTTATTGTCTAGGCGGCACGCTGGCAGCGATGTATGCCTCCATAGCAGAGGAGCCAATCAAAAATTTGGTGACGGCTGCTGTTCCGATTGATTTTAGTGTGGCGGCCTCCCTTCCGGAAAACTGGGCGGAAGCGATGCTTGAAGGGAACATGAATCTCGACCGCTTTATCGAAGTGTATGGATTAGTACCGCCTGTTTATGTGGAGGCCATGTTCAGGTCGATCACTTCACCGGTCTACAACACCCCTTATACGCTCCTTTTATCACGGGCGCATGATCAAAGGTTTACGGAAAAATGGCATCGGATGAACACATGGACAAAGGGGCACGTCCCGTTAACCGGCGGAGCGTTTAAGCAGTTAAACGAAGACTTGTTTAAAGGAAATAAGTTGGTTAAAGGCGAATTTACCATTCACGGCAAAAAAGCAGATTTAAAAAATATTAAGGCGAATCTATTGGCCGTCAGCATGAAAAGTGACAACCTGATTCCAGAAGAGCAAAGCAAGCCAATTATGGATTTGGTTTCAAGTGAAGATAAAACGTTTTTACGTATAGAAGGCGGCCATGTGAACTTAGCGATGTCCGGTAAATTTGCCGGAATTTTGGATGACTGGCTCAGTGAACGTTCAACCAAATAATAATATCAAGGTGGGGAAGAAAATGCAGAAACTGCATTCGATATATGAGATGGTAAATGTAGAAGAATCGTTCCAATTTTTGCAATCTCTTATCCAAGTTAACAGTGTGAATCCTGACGGCAATGAAAAAAGGGTCGCTGAGGCTATTGAAACGTTTTTAGCTTCATCCAAGCTTCAAGTGGAGCTGGATGACCTAGGCAATAACCGGGCCAACTTGTTTGTTACTTATCCAGACAGAAAAACTGACGAGAGGTATTTAGTTTACAGCGGTCATTTTGACACCGTCCCAACCGGTAAAGTGGAATGGCAGCATGCTCCTTTTTCCGGGGAAATCGTCGGCAACAAAATGTATGGCCGCGGAACTACTGACATGAAAGCTGGAGTTGCCGCGATGATCCTGGCGATGGAGTATTTATCTCGGGCCGGTGTGAAACTAAAGGGTAAGCTGCAGTTTGTTGGAACTGCAGGAGAAGAAGTCGACGGCTATGGTGCCAAGACGGTTGTCCAAAAGGGCCAGATTGACAAGGCTACAGCCATGGTCATCTCGGAACCGAGCGAAAATGAAATCTATAATGCCCATAAAGGTTGCTTGTGGCTAGAGATTACTACATATGGAAAAACTGCTCATGGCTCCATGCCGGATCAGGGCGTTAACGCAATTTTAGCCATGAACGATTTTATCAATGCTCTTCTTAAGTATGAGTTTTCTTATACTCCGCATCCAATCCTGGGGCATCCAACCTTAAATATCGGCACCATTGAAGGCGGCGTCAAAACAAATGTCGTGCCGGACCAATGCAGCGTGACGCTGGATATTCGAACAGTTCCGGGACAGGATATTGACCGGATTTTAAAAGATATTGAAGATATGCTAAAGGGAATCACTGAAAAATCAAAGGCGTCTTATCAGATTAAAATAATTAATAGAATGGAATCGGTTAGTACAAAGGAATCCGATGAATTTGTCCAAATGGCGATCCGAACTGGTAAGAAAGAGTTAAACTTGGACTTGAGTCCGACCGGTGTCAATTATTATACAGATGCATCTGTTTATCAGCCTCATTTGCAGATTCCAACTTTCATCTTTGGCCCGGGGCACCCGAAGCTTGCCCATCAGCCAGATGAATATGTGGAAATTGACAAGTTCATCGAATCGATACGTTATTTTATGGCACTGGCCATTGAGTATTTAGGGGAGAAATAAACGAGCTGGAGGCTGTCTTATTAGGGTCTAACCCCCCTTTAAGACAGTCTCCAGTTTTTATGTTTAATGCTTCAAATTCATGTTGTTGTTCATGCCCATATTCATATTAGCGTTCATGTTCAAATTCATGTTTTGCGTTTGCGGCATCCCTTGAGCAGGTGCAAAGGAATTAACAATTTGCGTCATATCCTGCTGAGCAAGCTGCGGCACCTGGTAGTAATGATTTTTATTTTGGTAAATAGACAGCTCATAAGCCATTTCAATGCAGTTTGGAACAGAGTCCGCAAGCACGCGGCGGACAACTGGATTTGTCGTTTCACACGCAGCCATTGTCTTATGTGTGGCACCGGATTTGCACGCTGTCAGCATACAGCCTGAAATAAACTCATCGGATATTTCCGTCATGTTTTGCATCGGCTTTTTCGGCTGGGTCGGCGTTAAACCATAAACAAAGTCATTCCCCTGCTTCATTTTATAGCTTTGCGTCGGCTTTGACGGGTCCTGCCCGGATTGGAAGCACTGCAATGTTATATTATATTCATCCTGAATGAATTGATATTGACGGTCTAAAATATCAAGCAACTCCGGATCCTTTACATGCGGACGCAGCATCAAATACTGATTCAAGGTCCCAATTGACCCATTTAACACTTCATGTACATCAAACATTTCATGGCCGCCATGGTTCAACTGCTGCGGCACAGTCCCTGTATGCATATTTTGGTGCATTTGCCCCTGCTGATTCTGAATCATCAATCGAATCTCCTCCTCAAAAAAATTGGACACAGCCACTCATTATTTTGTTTAAAGCGAGGATTGTTATTCTCTTTTGAGATTTATAAAAACTTTCCATTGAGGCAAGTGGGGTCTTGTGTATCATAAGCAACTGTACTTATTTCCAGAGGATGTTGTTTAAATGGTGTAAAAGAACATATTAGATTTAAGCTAGAAGTTATATTGCAGATTTATCATCGGAAAATGCATAACCTGAGACGGTAAAAATTTTTTAAATTTCTACCTTGATTGAATTAAAAGGAACTGAAGAGTCCTCTAAAGTTCATCCCTTTTTATTAATAATATAAATAGTTCGAAACTGAAATATTACCTTGCCTACCATAGAACCGTTTTGATAATTGACTACATGGTAGATGTATTTTCGGTTTCCTTCCTTGAATTCAGTTCCTGTATATGTCTCAATAGGTGCTCCGTCATGAACAACTTTAGCTGTGGATGTGTCTTCATATAGTTCACGATTTTCTACGATTACAGCTGTCCTGGTAATGACCATTCGGTCTACAGTAAGTGATTTGTCATTAATAGATGTGACAAACATTTCCCTTGTTTCAAAGTTTGCATCATCGTATCCGCCCATATACGGAGTGGTAAAGCCAGTGCTGCCTCGGGCAATCAGGTTTCCATTGTAACAGGCTTCTACGGTGACGTTGTAGTTTTGATTCGGCAAAAGGCGATCCGTGTTGAAGGAATAATATTTCCAATTTTCATTACTAACTTCTTTTCCATTCAGATAATTTTATATTGATTAGCTTCCAGGTTCGTTTTTGAATAATCAATTCTTGAGATAAGATCCTGATCGACAGTCACTTCAATTGGCGAAATCACCGCGGGTTCAGGTTTAGGAATTGTAACCGTTGTGCTGCCCTGACTTGTAAGCTCATCTTTCTACCATCCTTCGATTTTAATCGTGTAAACACCAGGCTGCAGGTCTGTGATGGTGGCTGTCTGAGTTGCTAAGCTAGAAGGTGCTTGAGTTGCTTTTAGTACATTATTGACAGAAATCCTATGGTGGTCAGGCGGGTTATCTTTGGTCTGATTTCCCCAAGAGATGGCAACAGACTTGGCATTGATGACCTTTACTTTAATTTGTGAAAGGACAACCGGTTCGGGCTTAGGAATGGTAACCGATGTGCTGCCTTGGCTGGTAAGCTTATCTTGGTACCAGCCCTCAATTTTTAAGGTGTAAATTCCTGGCTGCAGGTCTGAAATAGTTATAGTCTGAGTTGTAGATGATGAAGGAGGCTCGGTAGTTTTAAGAACAACATATTTTATATTGATCTGGTTTTAAACTATATACTGATTGATCCAACTAATAAGCATTTTTTTGTCTGACTGTACTGAGGAGTTTATCCCGATTTGTTGGATTAGGATTGCTGAAGTTGTTGCACTGTGAGTTGCTGTATCAAGTAATTTACCTTTTGACCAAGCTTCGAATGTATAGTTATAAGTCGTTCCTGATTTCAATCCTGAGTCGTTGAAGTTGGTATTGGTGCCTTCGTAGACTTTCAGGGTGTTTCTTTTAATTATGTACTTGTCTGGAAGCTTTTTAGAGTTAATCATTACAAATTTTAGAATAATATTTTT
>NZ_JAGYPE020000057.1 GCF_018343545.2 Neobacillus citreus
AAATCTGGAACGACCCCATTTTCTTTTAATGCTTTGCAAATGCGGGCAGCCTCATCATGCTCAAGACTGACATGTCCACTGCGGCGGGAATCCTCACGAGGGTTTCCGATGATGAAATTCATGTTAGCTAACTCATGTTCAATTAATTTCATTAGATATTGGGTAAGATGCAAAGATTTCTGCCGAATATTCTCAATCCCGGCTTCAGCAAACATCTCCAGGGAGCCAATAAGCGGGGCGAGGCTCAAAACATGCGGTGTGCCAATTTGATAAGCGGCCGCTGTTTCCGCCGGTGTAAAGGTATGCTCCAGGTCAAATTGCTTCTCTTTGTTCGAGCCAAACCATCCAGCTAAACCAGGGGATGCCCCAAAATGTTTTCGATTCACATACAAACCACCGACGGCCCCAGGCCCTCCGTTTAAATATTTGTAATTGCACCAATAGGCAAAATCAACATCCCATTCGCTGAAGGAATGGGGGATGGCGCCAATTGAATGGCAGGCATCAAAGCCTATTAAAATATTGCGCTTGTGTGCTTCCAAGGTTAACCGTTTCATATCCAGCACTTGGCCGCTCCGGTACAAGACCGTCGGGAGGATAACCAAAGCAACGTCTTCGGCCATTGACATGATAATATCGTCCTCATCTATAAATCTCCCATCCTGGCTCTTCACGCGAATAAGGTGAGCATCTGGATTAAGACCATGAACCTGCAGCTGGCTTATTAAAGCATAAATATCACTAGGAAAGTTTAATTCATCCGCTAATATTTTCGTGCGGGAACCTGTTGGTTTATAAAAAGTAGCAACGAGCTGATGGAGATTAGTAGTTGTGGAACTGCTTGCAATTACTTCGTCAGGAGCTGCCCCTATAAGCGGTGCGATCATTTCTCCTACTTTTTCTGACAGGAAAAACCATGGCTGCTTTCCTTTTGTCCAGCCGTCAATTCCATAGTCCTTCCAATTCTCGATAGTATCGAGAAGTGTACGTTCCGCCCGTTTGGAAAGTAGTCCTAACGAATTCCCGTCCATATAAATGGAATCTGACTTTATGTAAAATTCATCACGGAACCTCGATAGGGCATCCTCCTTGTCTAACATCCTGGCAAACCCTTGTGTCGGCGAAAAATCTTCTACGTGCATTGGACCCCTCCTTCTCTAATTAAAATATATTCTAATTGAATCTTAACAATGAATTGGAAAAAAAGGCAAAAAAAATAGATTGGTGACAGCACCAATCAAGATTATGGGAAGTTTTAAGAAATGAGTTCAAGGAACTTATTTCTTAATTAAGTTACTTTTATAATAGTGAAAAGTTATGTAGAAGTTAGGGGAAAGTTGTGGGGAAGTTGTGAAGATTTACTCTTGTTACCTTGCTCAAAACCTGTATTTCCCCAATTCCTCGAAAACCTTTCTTAAAAATTTGGTACAAAATGGTTCAATTTACAGAATAATTGCTTTATAATTTTATTTGTAAACCAAATTGTGTTTTTAGTTAACAAATAAAATTAGAGGTGATAATTTGAGTTGGTCAAAACTAGCAAATCAAGTGATTGATGGATATGTTTTAACAAAAGAGCAAGCCAAGGAAATCCTGCTTTCCAAAGACGATGAAATCTTGTCCCTGGTCAATGCCGCCTATGAAATTCGCAGACATTATTATGGGAAAAAGGTAAAGTTGAATTTAATAATCAACGCTAAAAGCGGCCTATGTCCGGAGGATTGCGGCTATTGCGCACAGTCGATTAATGCGAAAACCGAAATTGACCGGTATACCCTTATCAGCAAGCAGACGATTGTCGAGGGTGCCAAGGAAGCGAAGAAAAACAAAATTGGTACATACTGCATCGTCATGAGCGGACGGAAACCGACCAACAATGAGGTCGATACCGTCATTTCAGCAGTTCAGGAGATTAAGAGCGAGGTCGAGCAAATCAAGATTTGCGCTTGTATGGGGCTGGTTAACGAAGAGCAGGCAGTCAGGCTGAAAGAGGCAGGGGTGGACCGTTTCAATCACAACATCAACACAAGTGCAAATCACCATGCCAATATCACCACCACACATGATTATGACGACCGTGTCGAAACGATTGAAAATGTGAAAAAAGCGGGGATTTCCCCTTGCTCCGGCGTTATTTGCGGAATGGGAGAAACCGATGATGATATCGTTGAGATGGCCTTTGCGTTAAGGGAACTGGATGCTGATTCCATTCCGGTTAATTTCCTTCATCCAGTCAAAGGAACGAAGCTAGAGGATCTAAACGAGCTGACTCCAATCCGTTGCCTCAAAATATTAGCACTGTTCCGCTTTATCAATCCGACAAAAGAAATCCGCATCTCCGGAGGCCGTGAATTTAACTTGCGTTCACTGCAGAATCTAGGGCTGTTCATCGCCAACTCTATATTCGTCGGCGATTACCTGACAACTGCCGGCCAAGGGGCTAGTGAAGACTATCAACTAATCAAAGACCTTGGCTTCGAAATTGAAGACAACCCATTTGAAACAGAAAGCCAGACATTGGCGGAAACCTTCTAAAAAAATATGCCCTTCACTTTACCACTAAAGTGAGGGGCTCTATTTTTTAAGGACAAAAAAATAGATTGGCGCCAGCACCAATCAAAATTATGGGAAGTTTTAAGAAATGAGTTCAATGAACTTATTTCCTAATTAAGTTACTTTTATATTAATAGAATCTTGTGTAGAACTTATAGGGAACTTGTGTGGAAGTTGTGAAGATTTTCGCTAGCCGATGATTAGGTTAATATCTTTAATTGACTCCATGTTCCTTCCCATTTCTTTGTTTTAACCCGATTAAAATAAACTTTTTTAAGCTCCATATTTGCCAAAAATAATGGAGTCGGTTTAACTTCCATATGAATCAAATCCTCGATTCCCCATGGGGCAGCAATTACTAAGTTGTTTTTTTCATCGAGTTTTACTCCAACTGCTGTTGCTGTTTCGGGAAACTTCGAAATACCATCCACAGCAGAAGAGTAGGGATTCAGGTTGTTAACAACATGCATTCTGGCTTGATTTTTAACCGACCATGGGATGTCAGGCCTCAAGATTTTTAGTTTATCTTCAAACATCTTTTCTTCATACTCATCGATATTTTCTGGATTAAAATAAATTACATCGATATCCTGAAGAGGGGTCCTAGCGGTAAATCCATGGAGTACATCCCAGATTTTTGAGCGGACAAACCCGGCGCATACCCACCAATCAGGCAGATTCATAGTTTGTACTATTTTTAAAATATCCATCATCCAGATATCTTCTCTAATAACTTGAATAATATCTTCCTGATTTTTGATAATTTTAACACTCCTTAACTATTTTTTAATTAACGTAGTCGATATGAAGTACGGCTTAAATAAAATCTAACATATTTTTCCTATGAGGTCCCGTAATTCCTTTAAAATCTATGACACCTGGACAAATTAAATCCCTGGTTTTATGAAAGGCTCATAACACCCGAACGATATAAAAAAACGATGCTCCGGTCGTTATAAATTATAACCCCAGCAAAAACATTCCGATCCGGTAAAACCTTTTCCAAAAATTTTCGTCTAAATTAAAAGAGGTGATACATAAATTGAAAGCAATCATATTTGATTTTGACGGACTGATTGTGGATACAGAAACGATTTGGTTCCAAGCGTATAAAGAAGTCTTAACTAATGAATATGGACTAACCCTTACCTTGCAGCAGTTTTCCAAAGTCATAGGAACAGACGACACCGAACTATTTGCTTATATTCAAGAAAATCTGTCGACGCCAATAAATCCCGAAGCCATTGAAAACTCTGTCAAACAAATAGTTTTAGAAAAAATGAAGGAGCTTGCCGCACGGGAAGGTGTGGAGGAGTACCTTAAGGAAGCAAAAGAATTAGGATTGAAAATTGGCTTAGCATCTAGCTCGACACGTGAATGGGTGGAAGGTTTTTTGCAAAGGCTCGATATTCTTAAATATTTTGATGTGATTAAAACGAGGGACGATGTTTCAAAAGTGAAACCTGACCCAGAATTATATATTCAAGCTGTCAAAGCACTAGACATCAAACCATCCGAAGCTGTTGCCTTTGAGGATTCCTTGAACGGACTTAAAGCGGCGAGAGAAGCAGGAGTTCATTGTGTGGTAGTGCCGAATCAAGTCACATCGCATTTAGAGTTTTATGGCCATAGTCACAGGCTATCTTCTATGGCAGAGATAAAATTGAAGCAATTATTGCAAAAAATTAAGGGGGATGCATTTGAACGGTTATCAAATCAGACTTGCGACCAATAAAGATGAACAATTTTTATGGGAAATGCTCTATCAAGCTATCTATATACCGGAAGGACAGCCGAGGCCATCCAGGGATATTTTGAACGAACCGCATATTGAAAAATCTTTAAAAGGCTGGGGCCGAAACGGGGATACGGCTATTATTACAGAGGATAATGATCATCATCCCATCGGTGCGGTTTGGGTTCGATTGTTCGATGAATCCAATAAAACCTACGGCTATATCGACAGTCAAACTCCTCTATTGGGAATGGCGCTTATGCCGGAATACCGGGGAAAGGGGATAGGGACTGTTCTGCTTGGCGAAATACTAAGAATCACAAAAGAATCAGGATATAAAGGAATTTCTTTAAGCGTTGACCCAAACAATCCTGCCCTGCAGTTATACAAGCGATTTGGCTTTAAAAAGATTGGTGTTGATGGAACATCTTGGGATATGCTGGTGACATTCTAATGGTAAAAAAGGTGACGGCACAAAAGTGTGTCAGTCACCTTTTTTATCATTACTCCAAGCCATTTTTATAGGCTTTTTAGCTGATGCTTTTTGAATTTATCGATATATTTCTTGATGTCTTTTTATGCAGCCATTGATAAATAATCGGAATGATAATAAAGCTGTTGATGGTCGATGTTACCATACCGCCGATCACGACGATACCAAGTGTTTGCGAAATCACCGTATCTGCGTTATGAGATAATGCCAGCGGCAATAAGGTAAGCACTGTCGCTGCTGCTGTCATCAAGATTGGTCTAATCCTTGAAAGACTGCCATTCAAAACTGCTTCCTCAACAGGCATTCCCTCTTTTCGATTTCTTTCAATTTTGTCTATCAACACAATTCCATTCGTTACGACAATACCTGTAAGCATTAGAATGCCGATTAATGCTGCTAAATTCCATTCACCATGGAATAAAATTAACGCAATAACCACACCGCTTAATGCCAGCGGAATGCTTAATAATACTGATAATGGCGCCTTCCATCCTTTGAAGATAGAAGAAGTAATGAGCAATACTAACAGGATTGAAAAGGCAACTGCAACCGACATATCAAAAATCATGTCTTTTACTTGTTCGGTGATTCCTCCTAATGAGTACGTTACATCTTTAGGAAGTTTCATGCTGCTTAGAGCAGTTTCTGCTTGGCTTGACACTTTGCTAATATCGTTTGATGTTATCTGTGCTGTTACCAAAGAGAAAGGCTGCCCATCCCGTTCGCTAACTGTTGATGGGGACTGGTCTTTCGAGATTTTAGCGATCTGGTCAAAACGGACCGCTTCACCATTATTTCCATTAAACGTTTCAGCAGCAAGGGATGATAAAACATCATCCGCAGAAGCCTCTAATGTAATATTTGAGTTTTCACCTGAGGCGATTTGATCTAAATATTGGTCCACAGGAAATGCCTTGTGATCAACTGTAATCGTGGCATCCTTAGAGGCAGACATGTAACGGTTCACTACGGTTAGAATGTCCGCCACTTTAACCCCTTTATCCTCTATCGCCTTTTGGTCAAACGTCACCTTGTACTTAGGCGCACCGTTTGTTAAATCCACTTTTCCATCGACACTCAAGTCTGCAATTTTCGATAGGTTTGTTCGTGCTTCTTGCGCTACCTGATCCAATGTCGCTTGGTCGGAACCAGTAAACAAGATACGCATTTGTGAATCATCACCAGAAATGTTCTGGCTTGTTACTGTATAAGTAACATCCTTCGATAATGATGGAAGCTGTTTTTGTAACTGTTTAATGACGGAATCTGCATCCTTGTCATTTTTCAAAACAACAGAAAGGTTAGCAACATTCGGATAGGTGATAAAGCCGCCGCCTTGGTCAAACACGTCGTCACTTTGTGGTGTCATCGTTGAACCAAAATTGGCTGAATACGCATCGACTTTTGGATTTGCCTTTAATGCTTTTTCAATTTTTTGCACTTCAGAATCGACCTGGATTAGGGTGCTTCCTTTAGGTAATTCTGCTTTTATGGCAATTTGTCCGATTTTTCCGCTAGGCAGTAAACTTACTGGAAGGAAAGCGGAATAAATGCCAGCTCCTAAAAATACTAAGATTGACACAATAATCATTGCTTTTCTGTGCTTAAATGCAGATTGCAAAATTGGTTTCATTTTTGCATCGAGTTTGACCGTTTGTTTTTCTCCGTTTCCGCCTTTCCATCCCATAAACGCAAGAGCAGGAATGACAAGCATGGCAACAAAGAATGAAATGATAAGCGCAATCACGACAGACCAAGCGAAACCGCTGTATGAAGCACTGATGACACCTCCAACAAAGGCAATTGGAATATAAACCGCAATAGTCGTTAAGGTAGAGCCTAAAATTGCTGGAATCATTTCAACAACAGATGAAGCAAGAATGGAAAGCAGCGGTTTATCTTTCGATTCTTCCCGTTTTCGATACATGTTGTCTAAGATAACGATGGAATCGTCGACAATTCGTCCCATCGCAACGATTAATCCAGAAACAGTTAGGATGTTTAATGTGATGCCCATTGTCTTCAAGAAAGCCGTTGTCGCTAACAATGAAATTGGCAGCGAAATCGCAATTAACAGTGTCGATCTTACATTTCGGAAAAAGAAGAACACACAGACCATAGAGAATAAGCAGCCGAGCAAACCTTCTCGAACTAAACCGAAAAGAGAGCTGTTTAATTCTTTTTCTCGGTCAAGTAAAACTTGGAACGAAATGTCTTTTGAATTGACTGTGTCCAAGTGAAGATGAGCAACACGATCTTTAACTTGTTCTGCGACATCAGTAATATTGGCTGATGGTGTTTTAATTACATTTAAAGTCACGCTTGGTGCTCCGTTTGTTCTTGAAACAGTCTTCACGTCATTCAAGGAATGAGTAATTGTACCGAATGCCGATACAGGAATAACTTTTCCTTCCTTATTCTTAATTGTTGCGTTTTCCATTTGCTGCTCAGTTAATGGCAGCCCGTCAAAGGAAACAGGAATCGATAATTGGTTGTTTACAATATTGCCTTGTGGCATGGATGGAACTGCCAAAGCAAACGATTTATTCACATCATCCAATGTTAAACCGTTTTTCACAAGGTCTTTCATGCGGACAGTTAATACATATCCATCTTTTGCTCCACCGATTGCAGATACATCCGCTACACCAGGAACGGATTTTAATTGTTTGATTATTTCCTGCGTTGCAGTAGATCTTAGTGTTTGTTCATCCATTTTTGAACTTGTTACACTGTAAGTCAAAATTGGGAATGAGCTTGTTGTTAAGCGAGTCACTGAAGGACTACTTGTAATCGTTGACGGAAGGTCAGCATTTGCCAAGGCTTTATTTACTTGATCCTCGGCTGCCTTCATGTCTGTATTCATTGGAAAATACAAACTCATAAATAATCCGCCGTCATAAGAGGTCGTTTCCACATTGGACAAACCATCCACTGTTTTGACGGCACTCGAAAGGTTATCGGTAACCTGCTGTTTTACCTGAGCCGCTTGATACCCAGGAACTCTCATGCTTACTGTCAGGGTCGTATTGTTAATCCCAGGCAAGTAATCCCGCTGCATCTGGTAAGCGGAGATGCCTCCCCAAGCCAGTATGATGACAACACACACAATCATTAGAATGGCTCGTTGCATGGTTGCCTCAACTAATCTTTTCATTGTTTTTCCTCCCATATATGTTTTAACCCAGAACATGATCTTTTTCTGCTGTGAATTCATGAATGGACTTGCAATAAAATTGGGCACTTCAAAGTATATAAGACGAGTCTGTTTGTTCACTTAATAAAAGATTAATATTTCATTAAGATGGAAAAATCTTTTAAGAATAACGGAAGAATGTATAGAAAAAACTAAATTAGTGGAGGATTTAAAAGTCAGGGGGGACAACCTTGTTCAAACATTTAATAAAAACGATTCCTAATTTATTTACATTAGGAAATTTATTGTGCGGTGTTCTTTATATAACCTTGAATATGAGTGGCTTTATCGAATCAGCCGCAATTTTTATATTTTTTTCAGCTGTTTTTGATCTTCTTGACGGAAGGATTGCAAGAAAATTAAAAGTAAACAGTGAACTTGGGGTTGAACTGGATTCTTTAGCAGATATTGTGAGTTTTGGGGTAGCTCCCGCACTTTTATTTCATTCGATAGCAGCACCATCCATTCTAACTTCCATAGCATTTATGCTTTTTCCAATGATGGGGGCATTAAGATTAGCCAGGTTTAGTGTCAAGCCAACCATCGGCTATTTTAAAGGCCTGCCCATTCCAGCGGCCGGCCTGCCGCTGGCTGGGATGGGATTCTTCTCATATAGCAATGCATGGATTACCTTAATCCTAGCCCTCTTAATGGTAAGTCCAATTAGGGTTAAAAAAATTTAATTAAATTTTCCTTTTTAAAAAAGCTAGGAACCTTCATATTCGTAGCTTTTTTATTTTATCCATTCGCCTTTTTGTTTTCTTAATAAAGGATTAAGAATTCATTAAAATAGTAAATATATGTTTTGTGGTGCTACATTGTATTTAGAACGACCTTTTGTTTTCCTTTTTAAAAATTTTGGAGGCATGTATATGTCACATTTAATTACTTTATTTGAACAGCATAGTTATCTGATTCTATTTATAGGAATTTTTCTAGAATTAATGGCTCTGCCTATTTCAGGCGAATTTTTAATGAGCTATGCTGGCTATTTTGTCTATCAGGGAAAAATGAATTATATTTTAGCGCTTCTGACAGTTTTTTTAGCAGGAGGGGCAGGAATAACCGCAACGTATTGGATTGGGAGAGCGGGAGGATATAAACTTATAGAAAAATACGGAAGATATATTCATCTTGGACCTGAGCGGTATAAAAAAACAGCTGCTTGGTTTGAACGGTATGGCAGTAAATTGTTGATTTTTGCCTATTTTATACCTGGAATTAGGCATTTTACTGGTTATATATCCGGGATTTCAAAAATGCCGTTTAAAAAATTCATCATTCCTGCTTACTTAGGGTCTTTTTTATGGGGGATTTGCTTTATTACTTTAGGAAAGGTCTTGGGGCCCCGCTGGGAGGTTTTTCATCACGCGGCAAGTAAATACTTCGTTATCTTTATCATTGTTTTGGCTGTATTGTTAGCAGGCTATTTGGTATATCGTTATTTTAAAAATCAAATTAAGGACTTTCTTATTCATTTCATACAGGGGTTATTAAGTTATCTAAAAACCGTTAGAAAGACAGAAATCTTCCTTGTTTTTCTCACTTTTGTTTTAATAGGTATGGTGACCTTGATGCTGGGAATGGCTCAAGACTATTTATATGGTGAGTTTAGTCAGTTCAATGAAATTACTGAATATATGGTTGAATCCTCCATTTATAGGAAATGGATGAAAGTTTTTCTTGTATTCCAATTTCCATATGCCTTCGGTGCTATGATCGGAATTACCATCATCCGTATTTGGAGAAAAGGAAAGGACAGGGTACTTGAGTTTCTATTACTCTTTGTTCCAATTTTAGGGGCAAGGTTGTTTCATGAATCAGTCCTTCAGCTTTTTTCCTTTCTTGAATCGATCGGGTTTGTAGGGAAAATTCATTCAAGTAATTTTCCTGATTTACTTAGTACTTTAACAATTATCATTTATGGGACTTGCTTATTTTTGCTCGTCCGTCATTCGAAAAATAATTTTATACATCTCTTTGGTTCTATATTTGGTGTAATCTTATTAATAGAAATTGCAGTAGCAAATATAGCATCAGCGGAAGTACTTCCAAGCGACATAGCTGGAGGATATGTATATGGTGGCGTCTGGATCTTTTTTAACTTTTTAATGTTTGAAATGTTTCGGCTTGTATTGGAAAGAAATTAAGTTAATAAAAGTCTTTGGAAGGGCGAATGTTTCGTGAAAACACATATTTTAGTCATTGAGGATGAGACGCAAATTGCTCGTGTCTTAAAGATGGAGCTTGAGTATGAAGGGTATCAGGTAACAGTTGAACACACTGGAAAGGCAGGATTAGAAACGGCCTTACAAACAGAAACTGATTTAATTTTATTGGATGTCATGCTGCCAGAGCTAAGCGGAATGGAAGTATTAAGGAGATTTAGAAGGGAAAACACAGTCACTCCTGTCATTCTTTTGACAGCACGGAATTCAACTTTTGACAAAGTATCAGGGCTAGATCATGGTGCTAATGATTATGTCACAAAGCCTTTTGAAATTGAAGAACTCCTAGCCCGTATTCGCGCGTGTCTGCGGAATCGCCCGAATGGGGAAAAATCTCAATTGATTGTAGAGGATCTTATTATTAATAAGGAATCAAGAGAAGTGAAAAGGGACGGAAAACCCATTGCATTAACACCGAAGGAATATGACTTCTTGGTCTATTTAGTCATGAATAAAAATAAGGTCGTCACACGTGAGAACATCATCCTTAATGTATGGGGCTATGAATACGAGGGAGAGACCAACGTAATCGATGTTTTTATCAGACATCTGCGAAAAAAGGTTGACGAGGGCTTTTCTGTCCCGTTAATTACAACAGTCAGAGGGATTGGTTTTACGATAAAGGAGAAAACGGATGAAGATCTCGACGAAAATTAACCTGTTAACAACGGCTTGGATGCTTTGTATATTAATACTCGTTAATGTTGTTGTCTTCTTCTTATTTATGAAAACGACCATCAATATGGAAGAGGATATGCTCTTTCAAAAGGCTGCAGATATTGAAAAACAAATTGATAACAGCCAATCCCCGCATGATATAGACGACAAGTTAAAAGGACTATTATCCGAATACTCCTATATCCGAATTATCGGGCCCTGGAACACTGTCGTCCACGAGGTTTCGAATGATAAGGTATTATCCAGTAAGATAAAAGGGAAATACGCAGTTAATCAACAGTCACAAACTTACGTAATTTCTGGAAAAAACGGGGAAGAACAAGTATTAGTTGTTCATTTTCCGATTAGTACGAAGCAATTGAAAGGAAGCCTCGAGCTTGGAGAACGATTAAAGGGTTTAGAAGCAAGAAAAGAGATTCTTAGAGCGATTTTAATATTTAGTACGATCCTTGCTGCCTTATTATCTTTACTAGGAGGAAGATGGCTGTCCAATATAATCATGCGACCGATTTCTAATATGATTACAACCATGGAGGAAATTGAAAAAAGCGGTGTTCCGAAGACCATCACAATACAAAATAGGGCAAAGGACGAACTGCAGACCTTGGCTAAAACATTTAATCGGATGATAGATCGGCTTCAGGAAAATCTAGCGAAGCAATCGCAGTTTATTTCTGATGCCTCTCATGAATTAAAAACCCCGTTAACGGTAATTAAAAGCTATGCAAATCTGCTGAGAAGGCACGGCCTTGAAAATCAAGAAATGGCTGACGAAGCCATTCAGGCTATTCATTCTGAGGCAACGAGAATTCAAAAAATGACTGATACCTTTTTGGACTTAGCCACCCTGGAAAAGGAAACGGAATTAGAAATCAACGAAGTAAACCTGGTTTCTTTATGCCAGAGTATTTTAAAGCAACTAAAACAAGTCTATAGACGAGAAATAACATTAGAATATGACATGTCCCCGCTCATTGTTCATGCAGATGAATTAAAACTCAAACAAGTAATTATCATTTTGCTGGACAATGCCATGAAATATAGCCAGGAAAAAATTGAGGTTTTCTTAGAGCAGAAAGGACAATTTGCCATTATTCGTGTAAAAGATTATGGGATTGGAATCCCGCGGGATGAGATTCATAATATCTTTGAGCGGTTTTACCGAGTTGATAAAGCGAGGAGCAGAGAAACCGGAGGAACTGGACTGGGGCTGCATATCGCCAAAAGTATCATGAAATTGCACAAAGGTGAAATAGAAATAGAGAGTAATGAAGGATCAGGAACCACTGTAAAATTACTTTTGCCTAAATGAAGCAGGTCAATCCAAAACCAAAAAAGCTGTCAGTCACCGTACTGACACCTTTTAAAGTTAGTCCTGCATTTTTTGATAATCTGGGCTTTTCTTTTTCACTATTCGAAGCCATTCTTTTAAACCAAATTATTTTTTTAAAATGTGATTTTTTTTACTTTGGTTTCCTTCTGAATTGCTATATAATGGGTATAACAAGTTCACAATTTAGACAAAAATTCATTTGAGTATATAGCAAAAACTTTTCGGAGGGATTACTAATGATAAGAGCGGCAGTTGCAGGTGTTGTAGGTTTCATTTTGATTTTTATTGAATCCATGATTGTCATGAAGTTTAAAGGCTATGCTACGATAGAATTCGGCGGCCTTACGCCATTTATTAACGTTTGGGCAATGAATTTCTTTGCTGTTTTTGCTATTCTGACACAGGTTACAAATTGGTACGTTAACAGACAGAGTTTCAAGGAAGATAGCAGCTATTAATCTACAAAAGACAAACACCTCCATCTCAAGGCTGAGATAGAGGTGTTTTTTAGTTATGCAGTATGTTTAACCGGGTTGTTTGTTTTTAAAACTGCTTTACGGAAGAATGGAACAACCCAACGGTCTAATCCGATGCGGCCAGCATTGTAGCCTGCGGCTAAGATAATCACTCCAAGGAAAATGTCAGTAGGAATGTGAGATACAGTTCCTGCAAGGAAGAACGCAAAGTTCATTACTAAAGCAAAGAACGCAGCGGCAGTTGTTAAGCAGCCTAACATTAATCCTAATCCGACTAAAACTTCTCCCCAAGGAACGATAAAGTTAAAGATATCAACGTTAGGAAGGGCAAAGCCTTTTAAGAATTCCACATACCAGCCATAAACAACGGCACCATCAGGACCTTTTACAGGGTTAGCAGTCACTCCTTTTAAAAATCCTGCGGCGTCGAATCCTCCTGTTAACTTATGAAAACCTGCGGTAAACCAAGAATACCCAAGATATAAACGTAAGACAGTTAAAATACCAGCGGCAATTTTGTTTTCTCTTAACCAATTTGCAAACATATGAAACATCTCCTTAAAAAGGTTTAATAAGTAATGAATAATTTCTACACTGTTAATATAGCAAATTTAATTTGAATTGAGAGGTTTTTGTACGCTAATTCACATATCGGTCAAAAAGCTTTGAACACTTTGTTACATGACGATATTGGAAATGCTGGAGGCGGAAATCGACTGATCTCAGGCTGAAAAGAATTCGGGCAGAACAAAATAAAATCGCCTCAGTTCGGCTGGAACTGGGGCGATTAATGGTTGTTAAGCGGTTTGTTTAATAGGTTCTTTTCCTTTGATTACTGCTTTACGGAAGAATGGAACAACCAAGCGGTCTAAACCGAAGTGACCGGCGTTGTAGCCTGCAGCTAAGATAATCACGCCAAGGAAAATGTCAGTAGGAATGTGAGATACAGTTCCTGCAAGGAAGAACGCAAAGTTCATCACTAAGGCAAAGAATGCAGCGGCAGTTGTTAAGCAGCCTAACATTAATCCTAAGCCGACTAAAACTTCTCCCCAAGGAACGATAAAGTTAAAGATGTCGACGTTTGGAAGGGCGAAGCCTTTAAGGAATTCCACATACCAGCCATAAACAACGGCACCATCAGGACCTTTTACAGGGTTAGCAGTCACGCCTTTTAAAAATCCTGCCGCATCGAATCCTCCAGTTAATTTATGAAAACCTGCGGTGAACCAAGAATACCCAAGATATAAACGTAAGACAGTTAAAATACCAGCGGCAATTTTGTTTTCTCTTAACCAACGAGCAAACATTTGAAACATCTCCTTAAAAGGTTTATAAGTTTTAAATAATTTCTACACTGTTAATATATCAAATTTAGTTTGAATTGAGAGCTTTTTGTTCACTAATTCACATATCAGTCAAAAAGCTTTGAACACTTTGTTACATACTGGAAGGGAAGATAGTTTAGGAAAATTTTTCAAATAAACATCTTGATTTAACTAAGGTTATTAGTTAAAATAAAACTAACGATATTAGTTAAGGGGTTGGTCATAATGAGAATGATCAAGAAGGGATATTTGTATCAGGTAACGTTTATGGCGAATTTGTTTCCGGTGAATTGCTATTTAGTGGACGAAGACGACGGTTTAACCCTAATTGATGCGGCCTTAGGGTTTGGTGCAAAGGGAATATTGCAGGCTGCCAAGAGAATTGGAAAACCTATTAAAAAGATTGTTTTAACCCATGCCCATGAGGATCATGTGGGAGCTATGGATTTGTTAAAGGAAAGACTGCCGGACGTCCCTGTTTATATTTCGGTGAGAGATAACCGATTAATGTGCGGCGACCGTTCCCTCGATTCCCATGAAGATCAGACCCCGATTAAAGGCGGTGTGCCGAAGAAATTGAAAACTAGAGCCAGTGTATTATTGAAGGAAGGGGATGAGCTTGGACACTTAAGGGTGGTTGAATCACCGGGCCATACACCTGGGTCGATATCATTTCTTGATTTGCGGACGAAGGCTTTAGTAGCAGGTGACGCCTTCCAGACAAGAGGAGGCATAGCGGTTGCAGGGGATATAAGACCACTGTTTCCATTTCCCGCGTTCGGTACGTGGAGCAAACAAACCGCTCTAAAAAGTGCTAGCAAACTGGCTGAATTGAACCCAAGTTTACTTGCTGTCGGACACGGGGAAATGGTAGAAAACCCTGTTGCAATCATGGCGATGGCAATCAATAAATTCGAACAGAAATTACGAAAAAAGGAGCATTAAAATGGCTAGACCGAAAGTTGGACTTGAATTATCCGCGATACTAGAAGTGGCAGGGGACCTTGCTGACCAATATGGCATGCAGGAGGTTACCTTGGCAAATCTGGCAAAAGAGCTGAACATTCGCCCGCCTTCTCTATATAATCATTTCGATGGACTGCCAGGATTAAGGAAAAAGCTGGCTATCTATGGACTCAACATGTTGTATGATGAATTGGCCCAGACAGCTATCGGGGTGTCAGGCATTGTTGCGGTGCTATCGATTAGTCAGGCTTATGTAAGCTTCGCCAGGAGACATCCTGGAATCTATGAGGCCACCTTGATGGCACCGGATCCGGAGGATGTTGATGTCCAGCAGGCGGGGGCAAAAATAGTCGACCTTTCCGTCCGGGTCCTGCAGGCTTTTCATCTCGAAGGTGATCTCACCATCCATGCTGTAAGGGGACTGCGGAGTGTCCTGCACGGATTCTCGTCCCTAGAGCAAAGAGGTGGATTCAAGATGTCATTGGATTTGGATGAGAGTCTGGAAATTGTCATAAGAGCGTTTATGGTTGGATTAGAGCAGCGTGGAAATTTTTAAGCTATGGGATGGGTGAAGGGAATCTGGTATAATAAAGGAAATTTTCGATTTAAGGAATGATCACTTTGCAAAGACAGGCGAAATTAGGATTAATGCTGGATGTGGAAACTACGGGGCTGGGACCGACTACTGATGAGGTTATTGAACTGGCCCTGAAGTTATTTTCCTACTGTACGGAAACTGGTGAAATATTAGAGATTTTGGAGGAAGACTCCTTTTTGCGAGAGCCGCTTTCGAACTCGGCACGCAGGAATTATGATAGGGCTTATCGGGTTCATGGAATACCATATGATTTGGTTCAGGGCAAAAGCTTTCATGATGTAAAAGTTAAAACCTATTTTCAACGTGCTGATTCTGTTTTTGCCCACAATGCTTCCTTTGACCGCAGTTTCCTTTATCACATGTACCCGGAAATAAATGACTTGCAGTGGTTCTGCACGATGAGGAATGTGCCTTGGAAACAGTATGGCTTTCCAAATGGCAAGCTGATTACCCTTTTGGAAGCCCATGAAATCACAAACTATCAAACACATAGAGCGATGGACGATATTACATATTTGATGGAATTGCTTAAGCGGACAAGTCCAAAAGGTAACCTTTATCTGCAAGAAGTTCTTGAATTTGGACCGATGAGAAAATACCAGCCGGCTGCATCAAGAGCGAAGATGGGTTAGTTGTATCCGATTTGTGCTGCCCAAACTATTGAAAAAACGAGTGTAATAGTCGCCAATAGGCGCCTGAGCTTCAGAAAAAAACGCATCGGTAAGCCCGATGCGTTTTTTCTACCCATTAATAATCGTCCCACCATTCACATGAATCATTTGCCCGCTCATATAGGACGAATCCTCTGAGGCTAAGAAAACATAGCTTGGCGCCAGTTCATGAGGCTGCCCGGCACGCCCCATTGGAGTATCTGATCCGAAAGTGGCGACCTGGTCCGCCGTAAAGGTCGATGGAATAAGCGGAGTCCAGATTGGACCAGGGGCAACCCCGTTTACGCGGATTCCCTGCTTCGCCAATGAAAGGGCTAACGAACGAGTAAAGGTGACAATCGCTCCTTTTGTGGCCGAATAATCAAGCAATTGTTCATGTCCATGGTAAGCTGTTATGGAAGCCGTATTGATGATGGATGCTCCTTTCTTTAAAAAAGGAAGCGCCATTTTCGTCATATAAAAATAGGAGAAAATATTGGTCCTGAATGTTTTTTCCAGCTGCGCTGAAGTGATATTTAAAATACTTGGCTGCGGGTGCTGCTCCGCTGCGTTGTTAACCAAAATATCCAATCCGCCGAACTCATCAATTGTTTTCTTCACAACCTCTTTGCAATAGTCCTCATTGCCAATATCGCCAGAAAAGAGAAGACATCTTCGTCCTTCGGCTTCTATGATTCCTTTGGTTTCCTCAGCATCCTGATGTTCTTCTAGGTAAACAATTGCTACATCTGCACCTTCTTTAGCAAAATAAATCGCAACTGATTTTCCAATTCCACTGTCACCGCCAGTAATAATCGCGGTTTTTCCGGATAATTTTCCGGCCGGCTTATAGTTGGAATTAACGGAAATCGGCTTTGGGTTCATTTCACTCTCAGTTCCCGGCTGATGGTTTTGATGCTGCGGCGGAAACGTCTGCTTTTTTTGGCTTTTATTGCTGCTCATTTTCTAACCCTCCATTGATTTTCATCTCTCGTTAGTGTTAGAAAAATGAGGAAAATTATGATGTTTAAAAATAAGTCTTAGTATTGGGAGGCTCTTTAAACAACAAAGGCTCTGTTGCAATTGCTGCAAACAGAGCCGCTTTGTGTATTATTCGTGGGGTTTTCCTTCCGTAAACACTTGAAAAAATATGCCAAATTTATCGATTACGGAACCATACGCAGGGCTGAAGAAGGTTTCCTGCAGAGGCATCTCCACTTTCCCGCCTTCTGAAAGGGCTTCAAACATCTTCTTTGCTTGCTCAGCATCATTTGTTGAAATGCAAATGGTCACTTGAGTCCCGCTTTGATGCTCCTGTCCAGGGAAGGTGTCAGAAAACATAATTTCAGACTCACCAACTTTAATGGTCGCATGACTTACCAGATCCTTGGCTTCAGCAGGCAGAGGATATTCTGGATTTTCAGGCATGTCACCAAAACTTTGCTGGAATAAAACTTGGGCATCCAGTGCCTGTTGGTAGAATTGAATTGCTTCCTTTGCATTTCCTGCCATTACAAAATAGGGTATCAATCTTACTGTCATGAACATTCACTCCCTGAATTAATCATAATTTAATTTATTAGTTAACCTTTCAATAATGAGGCCTCCAATGGCCAACAGCCATATAAAGAAACACAATTTCTATTATTAACCAATAAATTTATTATAAGACACAGAACTAATGTTCGCAATAACTTTTCTTGAAAAAAGATACAATCAACGAGGATTGGATGGTCTGGAATTTATTTTAGTGTTCCAATATATTTGGATTGCGGCCGGTAGATGGTATTGTTTTCTGCTTGCTCCAGAACGTGGGCTGTCCAGCCGACGATTCTGCTTGCAGTGAAGGTTGGTGTGAAAAGGTTTGCCTCCATGTTGATGGCTTTCATGATGGCTGCGGCGTAGAATTCTACATTTGTATAAAGGGAGCGGCCGGGTTTTAACTCCTCTAACACCCTTACTGCGGTTTTTTCTGCGTCCATAGCAAGATCAAGCCAAGCATCCTGGCCAACTAGCTCCCGTAATTTGGCCTTTAAGGCAATGGCACGCGGATCGTGGGTTTTGTACACACGATGGCCAAACCCCATTAATTTTTCTCCTCTTAATATTTTTTCTCTCATTACCTTTTCGGCATCACCTGCCGCCGCAATCTCATCCAAAAGTTCAATTACTCCTGAAGGGGCGCCGCCATGAAGCGGTCCTTTCATCGTTCCAATCGCTGATGAAACGGCTGATACTAAATCAGATTCAGTTGATGCCGTAACCCTTGCTGAAAAGGTTGAGGCATTCATTCCATGTTCAAGTGTCAAAATCATATACGTTTCGAGTACCTCCACATGGGCTTCTAGTGGGATCGAACCATTAAGCATATAAAGGTAATTAGCCACATGATCCAATTCATTCAACGGAGCAACAAACTCTTTACCTTCCAGCTGTCTTTGCCGGTATGCAATGATTGACGGGGCGAGGGCGGTAATACGAATAGCCTGTGACACAGTCGGCTTCCAGCCATAATTGAAATTCCCGGCTTCAGCTGAAATGGCTGTTCTCATCACACTCATTAGGTCCATACCAAAAGGGAGCAGGTCGATTAACTTTTTTATATTTTCCGGAAGTTCACGGTTGCTCTTTAACTCATTTTTCAAAGCTCGTAACTGAGCATCATCAGGTAAGTAGCCGTGCCAGAGCAGGTAGGCAACTTCTTCAAATGAGTAACGATTAGTAAGCCTTCCGATTTCATATCCCCGATAAATAAGCTCTCCCTTTTCACCATCAATATGACTGATCAATGTTTCGGCGGCGACAATTCCTTTTAAACCCTTCTGAATCATACAAAATCTCTCCTTCCTTTATTTGTTAATAGTTTATATAATAAATTTGATTAATGAAATTAAATAATTTTAAACGAATTGATTAATTTCTTTAATAAGGAGGAGAATATGGAATTCCAATGGCTTAACACGTTTATTACGGCAGCTGATTGTGGGAATTTCCGCAGAACGGCGGAAATCCTTTATATTTCACAGCCATCTGTAACGGTTCATATAAAACAATTGGAACAAGAGCTCGGTATTCAATTATTTGATCGAGATGGAAAAAAAGTAAAACTAACTGAAGCGGGGAGGAGATATTTGGTTCATGCCAAAAAACTGTTAAAGGTTTATCAGGGGGGACTCGAGGACATTCACTCATTTAGTCAAGGCTACACAACGAAATTTTCCATTGCCATATCACCTCTAATCGCAGATACCATCCTGCCATATGTTTTAAAAAGCTATACAAACAAGCATCCGGAAGTGGAGATCTCGGTTAAAATCATTGAATCCGTTGGTATCGAAGAAGCGGTATTAAGGGAGGAAGTTGATATCGGACTGTCCTGTTTACACAGCCTTCATCCTGAATTGATTAGTGAGCTTTTATATAGGGATAGGGTTATGCTAGTTGCGCCTCACGATGGGAGAGATTCCGAAACAGCACCACCGTTAGATGAAGAAGAGGTTCTAACATCGAACTATTTGTTAACCCATAATCACCCAGGTTACTGGGATGTTCTTTGCCACGCGGTAAAAAGCAAATATCCAAAGGTAAAAATGATGAAAGTATCACAGGTACACATTACAAAAAGATTCATCGTTGAAGGGCTGGGTGTCTCTTTCCTTCCGACATCAACGGTCAGAAGAGAGCTGCTAGAAGGGAGGCTCTTAGAAGTAGACTGCCAAACCATCCACCTGCCCGAAGCAAACACCTACGCCATCATGAAATACGACCACTCCAAACAAAAAGAATTTCTCGAGTTTATCTCAAACTATCGGATTTAAAAAACAGTGTCCGCCTGAGGCGGACACTGTCCACGAGCGGTGCCTGACACCACCCGTTATTTCAAATTAGTTAAGTATCGGTCTGTCACGATGCTGAGGTGGTGGATTGCATGGCCGGCGATGATGTAGGCGATGGCGCGGGTGGTGACCTCCGTGCCATTGGCGTTGCCGACATTTGTCCAGGCTGACTCTGGAATGTTTTCGATCAGCGTGATAGTTGCTTTCCTGACTGCGATGAAGTCAGCAAGGATAGATTTTAGTGGCAGCTCGCCCATTTGTGCTCCAGCCACATAATCATTCTCGTCAAACCCTGCTAATGGAGTCTTGTCGCCGCGGCCAACTCGAAGCAGGCGGTAGCTCATAATCCTCTCGGTATCTGCCATATGGCCAAGCACTTCCTTCATCCTCCATTTACCAGGTTCATAGCGGAATTGCGCATCTTCCTCTGAAATCCCTTCGAAAAGAGAAACCACTTTTTCAAGACTTTCCTTAAGAACCTGCAATAAATCTCCTTCTGGAACTAACTGAACATACGGTACATAATAATCTGGAAACTCATTGTTATTAGGTCGCTGCAACATTCGAAAAACCCCTTTCAAAGATTCTGAAAAAATAACTATCTTCATTTTAGAATTTTTTTCAATTAAATACCATAAAAAAAGAGCTGCCGCCTTAGGGAGTCCCCTTAAGGCAACAGCTCATAAAATTTATTTAAAGATTTTATCAAAATGAACGCGCTTGTTAATGAAATACATGACCGGCATGCCGACAGCCATCACAACGAATTCCCCAACTGCCGTTGTTAACCATGTAAACAGGAATGGCAGATCGAACGCTAAATGCAGTTCAATCGCAATGAGGAACATCGTAAAGGTGAACACCAATGTATTCACAATCATCCGTGTCCAAATTCCTTTAATAAACCGTGCACACAAAATCGTAATCACCAAAGCAATCAATGACTGCCCTACACCGAAAATAAGGTCATACGCCTTCATTGGTGAGAAGAATAAATTCGTTAAAAATACCCCTAAAATAATCCCGTATAAATACTTTTTGTTGAAAACGACGAGATGGTTAAACATCTCTGAAACGCGGAATTGCACCTGGGTAAACCCGAATGGCTGAATTAATGCCGAAACCGCAATGTACAGCGCCGCAATAATTCCGTTTACAACGATTTCCCTTACCTTGCTGCTCGATGTGCCCGTCGCGTACTGGGCGTCTAGCATGTTTGTTGTTTTTTCCATATTCATTTCTCCTTAGTTTTTTATAGTGGGAGGTTCTCGAACCACTAAAGGTAAAAATACTAACAAACTATTATAATATTACATGAAAAAATGGCAGTCAATGACAGTTTTTGGGATAATGGGAATATAAAAAATATTGTTGCGGAGGAGAACTATGTACGAATATAAATTTGAAAGAATTGAATTAAGCAAGTTAAGCGGAAAACCTAAGGAAGATTACCATGAAATCATTCAACAAAATGCCAAAAACGGCTGGAGACTGATCCAGATTTTTGCGCCGGGAATTGCGGCATATGGGTCTGCAGCTTATTATGAAGCCATATTCGAAAGAAAAATAGATTAAAGAAGGAACTAGCTTCTACTAGTATAAAGGAGGTCATTGCAAACAACGGAGAGAAATTGTAATCAAACTATTGGGGCTGACGAGGAAACTTTGTGTCAGCCCCTTTGCTTATATTTTCCTCTGACGGACATCTTTCAGGCAAAAAAAAGAATAATAAAGAAAGTACATAATTGATATTTAAAGAAAAGGATGATTTTTTAATGGAACGTAATCAACAAAGTTTCCCCGAAGGATTTCTATGGGGCGGCGCAACTGCTGCCAATCAAATAGAAGGCGGATTTCGAGAAGGCAATAAAGGTTTGAATATCTCTGATGTTCTACCTGGGGGGAAAGAGCGGCTTAAAATATTGATGTCACCTGGATTTAACTTTGAAATTGACCATGAGAAGTATAGGTACCCAAACCATGAAGCGATTGATTTTTACCATCGTTACAAGGAAGATATCGCTTTGTTTGCGGAAATGGGCTTCAAAGTATTTCGGATGTCGATTGCGTGGACGAGAATTTTTCCAAATGGTGATGAGTTAGAACCGAATGAAGCGGGTTTGGCTTTTTATGACCGGGTCTTTGATGAATTACATAAGTACGGAATTGAGCCCGTAGTGACCATCTCGCACTATGAAATGCCGCTGCATTTGGTCAAAGAATACGGAGGCTGGAGAAGCCGTCAGGTGGTTACTTTCTTTGAAAGATATGCAACGGCGCTTTTTAATCGCTATAAGGATAAAGTGAAATATTGGATGACCTTTAATGAAATTAATGGTGCCTTAAAGATGCCAATCATGAGTATGGGCTTCTCTCCTCAAAACGAAGAAGTCCGATACCAACAGACCTTCCAGGCATTTCACCATCAATTTGTGGCCAGTGCGATAGCCGTAAAAGCCTGTAAGCAAATCATTCCAGATGCAAAAATTGGCTGTATGATCCTGTTTGCACCTGTTTATTCCTACGATAGTAATCCGGAAAATGTCCTCTTTGCCTTAAAAGAAGAGGAACTGTTCAATTATTTTTGTGCAGATGTTCATGTGCGCGGCGAGTACCCAGCCTTCATTCAGCGCTTCTTTAAAGAGCATAGTGTTGAACTTGAGATTCAGGATGGGGACTTGGAATTAATCAAACAAGGAACGGTAGATTATATTGGCTTAAGCTATTACATGTCCCGTACTGATAAAAAAGTTAAGGCTGAAGAGGAAAAGGCAAATGGAAATATTGTCGGAGGAGTGAAGAACCCATTCCTGAAAGCAAGCGATTGGGGCTGGGAGATTGACCCTGTCGGTTTGCGGATCAGCTTAAACAGGCTGTATGGAAGATACCAGGTGCCGCTATTTGTTGTGGAAAATGGCTTAGGGGCGTATGACCAAGTGGAGGAAGACGGTACCATCAACGATAATCACCGGATAGATTACTTGCGTGAACATATAAAAGCCATGGGGGAGGCTATTGAAGATGGTGTAGAGCTAATGGGCTATACAAGCTGGGGCTGTATCGACCTGGTCAGTATGTCAACTGGTCAAATGTCCAAGCGCTACGGCTTTATCTATGTCGATAAACACGATGACGGCAGCGGAACATTAGAGCGCAAACCTAAAAAGTCATATCATTGGTATAAAAATGTCATTGCTACCAATGGGGAGCAATTATAACAATAAAAAAATCGGTATCTTATTAGGTACCGATTTTTCTATTTGTATGTGGCAGTGGCGTTATTTTTGGATTCGCAGATATAATTGAAAATCCGCGGATATTTTGAAAAATTCGCAGATATAATCAGAAATTCGCAGATAAAATGAAAAATTCGCAGATATATTCCAATAATTCGCAGATATAATTTTCCCCAATGTAAAATCCGCAAATTCTTGAGTTTTCAGCACACTAAGATACTGAACGCAACCCGATAACTCCCACAATAATCAACCCAACACTGACAAACCGCCCGGTATTTTTCGACTCACCGAATAAAAACATATTAATTAAAACCGCGCCAGCCGTCCCGACCCCAATCCAGACAGCGTAAGCGATACTAACCTGCAAATATTGAAAAGACGTATATAAAAATCCGAACGATGCGCTGAACCCGCCAATATAGAGCACGCCATTTCTCAATGTTTTCTGCTGACTGTACAATTTTAACCCGGCGGCACCAATAATCTCACTTGCACTTGCCAAAACGACAAATAACCACCCCACCTTAGGCAGCCTCCTTCGCCGTTTCTTTTTTCCCATCCGTGTTGTCCGCCAAATTCAAACCAATCACCCCAAGCACAATAATCGCGATAAACAAAAGCTTGCCGCTGTTGAATCCTTCCCCAAAAAGGAAGACATCCATCATAACGGTCCCAATCGTCCCAACACCGGAAAAAACGGCATAAACTGTTCCAGTCGGCAATTCTTTGCAGGCTTCCGGTAGAAAGTGAAAATCGGTAAAAATAATCGCGATGACGATTGCCCACTGCCACCAGGTTTCAGCGACATTAAATCCATACACCCACATCAATTCAAATAAACAAGTTAAAGCTACAAATAACCAAGCTTTTTTCAATCGTCTCACTTCATGAAAGCCAGCTTTTTTACAAGCTAGCTTAACCTATAGTATATTAGGATATCACAATCGCTAAAAAAATTGATTCAAACCGAATTAAACACAATGGGAAATTGTGTATTCGTTAGAAAGTGTGATATAAATCACGAAACACCGTCAGGTAAATCAGTATAATAATAAAAACAGGGAAAATTTTGCAGAGGAAGGTGTAGAACTTTGGAATACCAACTAAAAACACTTTATTCGGAAATCGGCGGCCAAGAGACGATTGATAAACTGGTGGAAGCTTTCTATCCGCGCGTCTATGCCGATCCTGATTTAGCTCCATTATTTGAAGGGGATATGGAAGAAATCAAACGGAAGCAGAAAATGTTTCTGCCGCAATTTACAGGCGGTCCGGCACTCTACAGCCAGGAATTTGGCCCACCTGCAATGCAACACCGCCATCTCCCATTCGAAGTGACACCAAAACGGGCGAAATGCTGGCTTCGCTGCATGAAGGAAGCATTTCAAGAAATCGGCCTTGACCAGCTTCCTGCAGGTAAGGCATTCTATGAACGCTTAACTCAAGTAGCCGGCATTATGGTGAATAGCCCTGACCATGAATAAATCGTGAAGATCCTCATAAACACAGAGGATCTTTTTTATGCCCAAATCATCCTGCATAGTTTTATTGATAAAAGAAATGATAGAAATTGGAGGTGCTTGAAAAATGGCAAAGAAAAACACTCCCAATTCAATCCCCTACAGTATTTGGGATACCAAATTAGATACTGAACAAATAAAAATGAACGAAAAAATTGCTGAATCAATGAAAGGCAGTATTGCAGAACAAAAATCAACGGAGCAACAGGATTAACAGGCAAAAAGCAGCCATTCGGGTTGCTTTTATTTTGTATTGGCAGCCCTTTCAAAATGAGACCGTTGTGTTATGATGTAGGTGTTATTGAAGGGAAGGAGCAGCAAAAATGAATACAACTGACCAATGGTGGAAAAAAAGCGTCGTTTATCAAATCTATCCGCGCAGCTTCCGTGATTTGAACGGGGATGGAATTGGAGACCTTCCGGGGATTATTGAAAAACTGGATTATCTAAAATTACTAGGTGTCGATATCATCTGGCTGAGTCCGATCTATGATTCGCCCAACGATGATAACGGCTATGATATCCGGAACTATCAGGAAATCATGAACGAATTTGGAACGATGGCTGATTTTGACCGGCTTCTTGAAGAAATTCATAAGCGGGATATGAAGTTAATGATGGACCTAGTCGTCAATCATACTTCTGATGAACATGAGTGGTTTGTCCAATCTAAACAATCTAAGGACAATCCTTATCGTGATTACTATATTTGGCGGGAAGGCAAGGACGGAAAAGAACCGAATAACTGGGGGTCTTTTTTCAGCGGCCCGGCCTGGGAATACGATGAGGCGACGAATGAATATTATTTGCACCTTTTTTCAAAAAAACAGCCCGACTTAAATTGGGAAAACCCAAAGGTTCGCCAAGAGGTTTACCAGATGATGAAGTTCTGGCTTGAAAAGGGTGTCGACGGCTTCCGGATGGATGTCATCAACATGATTTCCAAAGCTCCAGGGCTGCCGGATGGAGTGCAGCATAGCGGGCAATTATTTGGTGACGGCGCTCCTTATTTTATGAATGGCCCTAGAATTCATGAGTTTTTACAAGAAATGAATAAAGAAGTATTGTCCCAGTACCCAACCATCTCAGTCGGGGAAATGCCTGGAACCACTCCAGAGGATGCAGTTCTTTATACGAATCCAAACCGCCGTGAAGTGAACATGATTTTTACGTTTGAGCATATGGACCTTGACAGCGCACCCGGTGGAAAGTGGAATCTCAAGCCTTTAAATCTCCTCGATTTAAAAGAAAACTTGGCCAAATGGCAAACAGCTATACATAACAGGGGCTGGAACAGCCTGTACTGGAACAATCACGATCAGCCTCGGATTGTCTCGCGTTTTGGCAATGACGAAGAATATCGGGTGGAATCAGCAAAAATGCTGGCCGCGTGCCTGCACTTTATGCAAGGAACACCTTATATTTACCAAGGCGAGGAAATCGGCATGACCAATGTAAAATTCAAATCTTTTAAAGATTACCGTGATATTGAGACGATTAATATGTACAATGAACGGACATCTCAAGGATATTCCCATGAGGAAATCATGGCCTCCATTTATGCAAAGGGAAGGGATAATGCCAGAACCCCGATACAATGGGATGATTCGGAACATGCAGGCTTCACCACGGGAACCCCTTGGATTAAGGTGAACCCGAGGTATCAAGAAGTAAATGTGAAGAATGCTCTAGATGATAAGAATTCTATATTTTATTTTTATCAAAAATTAATCGCCTTAAGAAAGGAACTGGACATCATTGCCGAAGGTGATTTTCAATTGCTGCTTGAAGACCACCCCGAATTGTTTGCTTATGAACGTAAATGGAAAGAAGAATGCGTGATTGTTATTTGCAATTTTGGGGATAAGGACGTGGCTATAGAGAATGAACTTTTGACAAGAATTTCTGATTACAACGTCATTCTTTCAAATTACGAAGGCTCAAACATAGAAAAACTCCGGCCATTTGAAGTAGTCGTTTTAACACGCTAATTAACCAGGGGCCTGAACCCGAACTGTCCTGATAAAGAGTGGGGATCCAGGCTCTGCAAAAAAATGTTTGCACATTTAGCCCAGAAGTGTTACTATGAATCTACCGATTAGTGCAAACGTTTTCACTAATTGCTACATAATGAGATAGGGGGTCTAAATAGACAAAGGCTGTTATACGCAGTTAAATTGAATTGTTGCCTGCTAGATTTATTATGTTTTTTTGCACTTTTGCGCAAACGATTTCGCAAAATAGTATTTTGATAGATGACAATTTCGACTTTCCTTTAACAAAGTAGTTAGATTTTTTACTATACGGAATTGTGCAAACGATTTCGCAAATCTTTACTAGAGTAACAGAAGTCGTATCTGTCAATACTACCAACATCTCTGTCAATATGGTAGCTGCGCAAAAGACGATGGACCAAAAATTATTATGCAAAGCATGGGGGTAAATGATGAACAAGAAAAAGTTATTTTCCGGCATAGGTGCAGGGGTTTTATCGCTAAGCCTTCTTTTAACTGGCTGTGGAAACGCTGATAAGGGCTCTTCCAACGAAAGTTCAAAAGGCAATGTGACAATTGATGTTTTCCAATTTAAGGTTGAATTTAAAAAGCAATTTGAAACAGTTGCTAAGAAATATGAGCAAGAACACAAGGGTGTAAAAATCAATATCACGACTGTTGGCGGCGGTGAAGATTATGGTGCGGCCCTTAAATCCAAATTTGCTTCCGGCAAAGAACCAGCCATCTATAACATTGGCGGTCCGCAGGACGTAGAAGATTGGCAGAAGAAACTTGCTGACCTTTCTGATACTGAAGCATCAAAAGCTGCCCTAAAAGGTACTCTTGACGGAGTATCAAAGGACGGAAAAATTCTTGGTTTACCGTACAACCAAGAGGGCTACGGTTTGATTTACAACAAAGCTGTATTTGAAAAAGCCGGCATTGATGCAAAATCAATCAAAAGTTATGCTGACCTAGAAAAAGCAGTTAAAACATTAGATTCCAAGAAAAAAGAACTTGGACTTGAAGCGGTATTTGCTCTTCCTGGTAAAGAAACTTGGGTAACTGGTCTTCACTTATCCAATGCGTTCCTTGCTCCGGAATTTGATAACAACGTATTAAACGCATATAACGCGAAAAAGGTTGACTTCAAATACGGCGATGCATTCAAGAAAGTACTTGATCTGCAAAATGATTATTCTGTACAGCCAACTGTAAGCTTAGATTACTCTAAGCAGGTTGAAGAATTGTTCTCCCTGCAAAAAGTAGCATTGATCCAGCAAGGTAACTGGGTATATGGCTCCATCGAAGGCATTGACAAGGAATTTGCCCAAAAAGGCATCGGCATCCTGCCAATCCCTGTTGAAGGCTACAAAGAAGATGCGATTCCTGTAGGGATTCCAATGTACTGGGGCGTAAACAGCAACAAGGACAAAGCAACTGTTGCTGAAGCGAAGAAATTCCTAGACTGGCTATATACTTCTGACGAAGGCAAAGCAGCGGTTATCAACGATTTTAAATTTATCCCTGCTTATGATGGCTTTGATGCATCAAAAATCAGCGATCCGCTTTCAAAAGAAATTTATCAATATGCCCAAGATGGCAAAACAATCGGCTGGACATTCATGGGTTACCCAACTGGCTGGGGACAAAACGAGCTTGGCGTACAAATCCAGAAATACTTGAGCAAAGAAGCTAAGTGGGAAGATGTTGTGAAAGCTACTCAAGCAGCCTGGGAGAAATCCAGAAATAAATAATCAATGAACGCTGAGGCGTTGTTCTAACACAAATTTATAATGGGTCCTTAACAAAAGGACCCATTATTGTTTGAGAGACAAGCGGCTGGTTCGTAAGGAAGCTTCCCCTTATCAATCAGCCCCTTTTCTCTCATTATAAAACGAGAGATAGAGATTATTGCTTGGAGGTTTTTTACCATGATGCGTACTCGGGATTTATCCTATTGGCTATTTTTAGCACCGGTTCTTTTGGCCTTATCCATGGTTGTGATCGTCCCGCTGGTATTTGGTATATATTATTCTTTTACTAATTGGAACGGAATCGAAGTGGGCAGTTTCGTCGGCCTTGAGAATTATTTGGCCATTTTGGATGATAAGGAATTTTTAGATTCCATGTGGTTTACCGTGAAATTTTCAGTGGTTTCCATTATTCTGATTAACCTTTTTGGATTATCTTTAGCCCTTATTGTCACTTCAAAAATTAAATCCAATAAGTTCTTAAGAACGATTTTCTTTATGCCAAACTTAATTGGCGGTTTGATTCTTGGTTTTATCTGGCAGTTTATTTTCATTAAAGTGTTTGCTGGAATTGGTTCAGTGTTTGGAATTCAAAGTTTAGAAGGCTGGCTTTCTACTACCCAAACAGGTTTCTGGGGACTTGTCATTTTAATGAGCTGGCAGATGTCCGGATACATCATGGTCATCTACATTGCCTATTTGGAAGGCGTGCCTGGTGAATTGATAGAAGCAGCAGAAATTGACGGAGCAAGTCCATTCCAACGTCTCCGCTACATTATTTTCCCATTAGTCGCACCTGCTTTTACAGTCAGCATGTTCCTGACTTTGTCCAATACGTTCAAGCTTTACGACCAAAACCTATCGCTTACTGGCGGAGGACCATATAACTCCACACAAATGGTGGCAATGGAAATTTTTAAAACGGCCTTTACTGAAAGTGAAATGGCGTATGCGCAGGCAAAAGCGGTTATTTTCTTTGTGATTGTTGCTGTCATTTCCTTAACACAGGTATACATCAATAAGAAGAGGGAGGTTGAAATGTAATGAGGAAAAATAAATGGCCCATTGAGATCCTAGGTATTATATTAGGTCTTATCTGGCTCTCTCCCTTTTACTTAATGATTGTGAACTCCTTTAAAACAAAGCGTGAAATGTTCGAGGATACACTAAAGCTTCCGGCAGGCTTTAACTTCGATAACTATATCGAAGCCTTTACGGAGCTCAATTTTCTTCAAACTTTCATGAATTCCGTATTGATTACAGTAGTCAGCGTACTGGTGATCATTGTTTTTTCATCGATGGCAGCATATGCTTTATCGCGGAATAAAAGCAAAATCAGTAGTTTTATATTCTTCCTGTTTGTTGCAGCAATGCTGATCCCGTTCCAATCAGTTATGATTCCATTGGTGACGATATTTGGGAAATTAGAAATGTTAAACCGGGCTGGCATTATCTTTATGTACCTCGGATTTGGCGCCAGTTTATCGATCTTTTTATATCATGGTACATTAAATAGCATTCCAAAATCATTGGATGAAGCGGCAACTATTGACGGAGCTAACCGCTTCCAAATCTTCTGGTATATCATCTTCCCAATGTTAAAACCGATTACGGTCACCGTTGCGATTTTAAATACGATCTGGATTTGGAATGACTACCTGCTTCCATCCTTGGTTATTAACCAGGAAGGGATGGAGACGATTCCGCTCAAGATGTTCTTCTTCTTTGGAGAGTATACGAAGCAGTGGCATCTGGCCCTTGCCGGACTAACCATTGCGATTATTCCAGTCATCATCGCTTATTTCTTTGCTCAGCGTGAAATTATTAAAGGGATTTCCGAAGGTGCAGTTAAATAACAAATTTACTATATAATAGAAGCAAACTTTATTGGCTTAGGGGGAAGCACTGTGGTAACGATTAAGGATGTAGCAAAGGCAGCTAATGTGGCGCCCTCAACGGTTTCTCGGGTGATAGCCAACAATCCGAGAATCAGTGAGAAGACTAAGAGGCGTGTGAAAGAGGTCATGGAGGAATTAGGATACTATCCTAATTTGCAAGCAAGAAGTCTGGCCGCCAAAAGCACCCAAACGATCGGTGTCATTATGCCGAACTCAGCCTATCATGCTTTCCGCAACCCGTTCTTCCCTGAAGTCTTACGAGGAATCAGCATGAATGCCCATGACAGCAGATACGGGATTTACCTTTCCACAGGTTCAACGGAGGAGGAGATTCACGAGGAAGTGCTGTCGATGGTAAATGGGAGACGGGTCGATGGGATTGTCATGTTATATTCACGGGTTAATGATCGCACCATGCAGTACCTTGCGGAAATAGACTTCCCATTTACCGTAGTGGGCCGGCCAAGCACCTATGAAGAACGAATTACGTATGTTGACAACGATAATATTTTTATAACTAATCAGGTGACAAAATATTTGATTGACCTTGGTCATAAAAACATTGCCTTCGTGGGCGGGAATTTGGACTTTGTTGTCGCTCATGACCGTTTAAATGGTTATCGAATGGCTTTAACAGAAGCCGGTCTTCCCGTAAATGAAGCCTATTTGGTTCATGAAAGGTTTGTTAATGAAAATGGACGGGATGCCATTCAATCTTTGATTAATTTGGAAGTGCGGCCAACTGCATTTGTCACCCAGGACGATTTAATGGCGTATGAAATCATCAGCCACTTGGATGCTTTGAACATCCGGGTGCCCGAAGATATTTCGATTATCAGCTTTAATAACCTTTCATTATCGGAGCACTCGAAGCCTCCATTAACGTCAGTGGATATCGGCACCTTTCAACTGGGCCAGGTGGCAACGCAATGTTTAATTGAAAAAATTGAACACCAAGACACCCTGCCAAAACGCATCACCATACCGACGAAGTTGATTGAACGGAAATCCTGCGCCCCAAAAAGCTAACTACTAACAAGTATTACAAATAGAAAGTCAGTGAGGAAGATATGAATAAATTATGGTGGAAAGAAGCGGTGGCCTATCAAATATACCCGCGCAGCTTTATGGATTCGAACGGTGACGGGATTGGCGATATCCAGGGGATCATCACGAAGCTTGATTACCTTAAGGATTTAGGAATCGACGTCATCTGGGTCTGCCCAATGTTCGAGTCACCAAATGATGATAACGGCTACGATATCAGCAATTATCAGGAAATCATGAAAGAGTTTGGAACGATGGCGGATTTTGATTTGCTTTTACAAGAAACCCACCGCCGAGGGATGAAGCTAATCCTTGATTTAGTCATCAACCACACGAGCGATGAACACCCATGGTTTGTTGAATCCCGCGCCTCTAAGGACGATCCGAAGCGCGACTGGTATATTTGGCGCGACGGTAAGGGCGGAAAGGAACCGAATAACTGGGAAAGCATTTTTTCCGGGCCTGCTTGGGAATATGATGAAACAACTGACCAATATTACATGCACCTTTTCTCAAAAAAACAGCCTGACCTTAATTGGGAAAATGAAGAGGTCCGCCAAGCCCTCTATCAAACAGTAAATTGGTGGCTTGATAAAGGGATTGACGGATTCCGCGTCGATGCCATCAGCCATATCAAAAAGGAAGCCGGCCTCCCCGACATGCCGAATCCAAAGGGGCTTCCCTTTGTTCCGTGCTTTGAAAAAATGATGAACGTGACCGGGATACACGATTTTCTTCAGGAATTAAAGGAAGAGACGTTCTCCAAATATGACATTATGACGGTTGGTGAAGCAAATGGTGTCACCGCTGATGATGCTAAGGACGTTGAGCTTTGGGTCGGGGAACAGCAGGGCAAATTCAACATGATTTTTCAATTCGAGCACCTTGCCCTTTGGGATGCTGAGGTAAAAAAAGAACTGGATATAGTAGAATTTAAGGATGTCCTGTCGCGCTGGCAGAAAGGGCTGGAAGGGAGCGGCTGGAATGCCCTTTTTATTGAAAACCACGACAAGGCCCGCGTAGTCTCCACCTGGGGAAATGATAAGGAATACTGGCAGGAAAGTGCCACTGCCTTTGCTGCGATTTATTTTCTGATGCAGGGGACGCCATTTATTTATCAAGGCCAGGAAATCGGCATGACTAACGTCCGCTTTGATTCCATTGAGGATTATGATGATGTTTCGGCAAAAAATATGTACCGCTTGAAACGGGCGGATGGTGTACCACATGAGGACATCATGGAGATAATCTGGGCGAGCGGCCGCGATAATTCCCGGACGCCGATGCAGTGGTCAAATGAAGTAAATGCTGGATTTAGCGTCGGAACCCCATGGCTAAAGGTCAATCCAAATTATCGCAAAATCAATGTGGCGGCACAAGAACACGACCAGGACTCCATATTGAATTTTTACAAAAAAATGATCCGCTTGAAAAAGGCCAATGAAGTGTTTACGTATGGCACGTATGATTTACTTTTGGCAAAAGACCCACAAATATTTGCCTACACCAGAACACTTGGTAAGGAAAAGGTGCTGGTAATTGCCAACCTTTCAGATAGTAAGGCAAAGGTAAAAGGAGTTAACTTTGAAAATAGCTCCTTGCTGCTTCATAATTATGAAGTTCCAAAAACGAGCGAACCAATTTTAAAACCATATGAAACAAGGGTATATCGCTTGAAATAATAAAAGACGATTCGGAAAGCCGAATCGTCTTTTTGCTTAAGTTGTTACACTGTTACTTTTGGTTTATCAGCTGCATTCTTTTTGCCAATCTTTCTAAGGAAAGGTACTACCCAATAATCTAAGCCAAATCGTCCTGCGTTATAGCCGGCTGCTAGAATGATAAAGCCAAGGAAGATGTCAGTAGGGTTATGAGATACAGTTCCGGCTAAGAAGAAGGCGAAGTTCATCACAAGACCGAAGAACATAGCAGCAGTTGTCAAACATCCAAGCATCAATCCCAGACCAACCAACATTTCACCCCAAGGGACGATAAAGTTGAAGAGATCTACGTTTGGCAGGGCCACACCTTTTAAGAAATCTACATACCAGCCGTAAACAACAGCTCCATCTGGACCTTTTACAGGGTTTGCTGTCACTCCTTTTAAGAATCCTGCTGCATCGAAGCCGCCTGTTAATTTATGAAGACCTGCTGTGAACCAAGCGTAACCAAGGTATAAGCGGATAACAAGTAAGATGGCTGCGGAGACTTTGTTCTCCCTTAAGAATTTGTTAAACATAACTCATTCCACCTTTCAAAATTTATTTGTTTCTTTCTACTTCCAATATATAGAATTTTTCAGTAAAAAACATGGCTATAGTAATAAGTTCAAAGTTTGTTCGAAATGTTTTGACAGTTCCTTGAACGGTACAAAATTCAAAGCGGATGCTCGCATTTTTTGTCATTGAAAACGCTGCCACTTTCGCTGTAACAACAATTGTAAAGTTAGATGTTTTTTGTTATTTTAAAATTAATGATTTTCGAAGCGAAAAAAGGGGAAAGAACGTTGATGGAAATGAAATTGGCAAATTTTCGAATAAAGTGGATGGTCATCATTTGTTTGCTTGTTTTTTCAGAGCTACTTGATTTAATTGTTTCTTTCAATTTTCCATCTATTAAACTATTTCACTTTACAACCATTGCGGTGATTGTATGTGCCATCCCTTTTCTCCTGGTCACTTTAAAGGAAATGGGGAAAAAATCATTAGAATATGAAAAAAATGAACAAAAGTTAAAAAATATTTATGATTCCCTAGATGTAGCGATTTGGTCCCATGACCTCAAAACCAATCAGCTTTTCATTACCCAAGGGATAGAAAAATTGTATGGAGTATCGTTAGAAGACTTTTATCATGACCATGCTTTATGGAAAAAGGTCATTTTTTCGGATGATTTACCGATCATATCTGAACGTGAGCATAAAATAGCACTTGGGGAAACAGTTACAAGTGAGTATCGAATTATCCGGCCTAACGGTGAGGTGAGATGGATTTATGACAGGGGTTTCCCGACTTTGGATTCCAAAGGAAACTTTGTTTATTTTAGTAGTGTACTATTTGATATTACCGACCGGAAGGAAAGTGAGGACCGCTATCGCAGTTTAGTAGAAATGTCCCCTGACATCATCGCTGTTGTTAGTGAGGAGAAAATTGAATATATTAACGAGGCTGGATGGAGGCTGATGGGCGCAGCCTATCCGGAGGAACTGATTGGCAAGTCGCCATTAAATTATGTTCCCAATAACATTATCCGGACAATTCGAAGGAGGGTTGGATCCTATGATAACCCTATTCAGGAAAGAGTAAGTTTCGAATTTCAGGTAAAACGGCTTGATGGTGAATTAATAGATGTCGAAATGGCTTCAACCCCAATTCTTTTCGAAGGCAGATTTGCTGTGCAAATTGTCGGCAGGGATATTACGGAAAGGAAAAGGGCAGAGCAAACGATTAAAACAATGGCTTACTATGACGCGTTAACCGGCTTGCCAAATCGAAACAGCTTTAAGGCCCACTTAACTGAGGCAGTAACAAATCACCAACACCAAAAACCGGCTGTGTTATTTTTAGACTTGGATCGCTTTAAGATTATTAACGATACGAAAGGCCATTCTATTGGGGATATAATCCTGCAAATGGCAGCAGCCAGACTGCAAGGTGCAGTTCAACAGAATGGGATTGTTTCACGGCAGGGTGGAGATGAATTTATCATTTTACTTGAAGACATCGATAAGGAGCAAGTGACCTATATAGCCGAAAAAATCCTAAATGCCTTTTCCAAGCCCTTCTGCGTAAATAATCAGGAATTCTTTGTCTCAACAAGTATAGGAATTAGTCTTTATCCTGAAGATGGCGCGGATGAGGAAAGCTTAATAAAAAATGCCGATACCGCCATGTATAAGGCAAAAGAGCGCGGGAATAACTTTCAATTTTATTCATCTAGTTTAAATGGAATATCAGTTCGAAAGATGGAATTGGAAAATGGCCTGCGTAAAGCATTGGAATTCAATCAGTTGATGCTCTATTATCAGCCGCAATTTTCCTTGACAACCGGGGAAATCGTGGGAATGGAGGCATTAATCCGCTGGGATCACCCGGAATACGGCTTTGTTTCACCCTCTGAATTTATTCCGCTTGCGGAGGAGACGGGGCTGATTGTCCCAATTGGCAAATGGGTTCTTAGGGAAGCCTGCAGACAAAGGAAGGATTGGAGCAAAGCGGGAATAGCGGATTTTCCAATCGCTGTCAATGTATCGGTACGCCAGTTCGAAGATGACCATTTTATTGAATATACTGCAGCGGTTTTGGAAGAAATAGGACTCGATGCAGGGCTTCTTGAATTGGAAATCACGGAGAGCATCATGCAGAATCTGCAAAGATCGTCTTACATCCTTCATCAATTGGAGAGGATGGGAGTGCTTTTATCCATTGACGATTTCGGGACGGGTTATTCCTCGTTAAGCTATTTAAACCGTCTTCCCATTCATAAAATCAAAATCGATAAATCCTTTGTTCAGGATGTACCTTTCCTTGTAAGCCAAGAAATGCTGGTAAAAACAATTATTGATATGGGGTTAAACCTGAATTATATAGTCATCGCAGAAGGCATTGAAACCGGACATCAATTGGAGTTCCTGCGGCAAAATGACTGTGCTGTCGGCCAAGGCTACTTATTCAGCAAACCATTACCGGCAGACGAGATTGAGATGTATCTTGAACGCAATAAAAGTGGTATCCGTTTTTAATGGGTACCACTTTTTATTTTGAAAATATCGCTGGCTGCCGTTCGGCAGGGAATTCATTGCCCCCATTTCATGTTAATAGATAAAGTGCAGCAGTCAGCAGGCTGAGCCTGAGTGGCTGGTGTAGTGAGGATGAAAGCTACACCTGATGGCGTAAACCTTGTGCCAACAGGAATGGTGAGTCCAATCGATTTAATGAGGCTGTCAACCTCGGCGTGCTTCCCTTGCTGGGCGGCGTTCATGATTTTGCGGGCAAATCCGACATCACTAAGCCGATCGAGCAGCAGGCTCCCCTGCCTCATTAAAACACGGAAAGACTTGATGGATTGTTCAAAAATTTTCGTATCCACTGGCGGGTAGGCCCTTGGCGGAGGAAAGTGTATGGTGTAGGCAGGATAATATGTCATTGGAGGATTTACAGGATAATGAAAAGGGTTGTAATACATCATAACACTCCTTTTATAGCAAAACAGCATAGCAGTATACGGTATGTTTAAGGCGGAAATTTGGTTCCTAGCGGCAGAATCGTGATGCATATCACCGAAATGATTGTCCGTTTTTGTTAAATTGTAAATAGATTCAAAATTTTCCCCGAATTGGAGGACGAAAGGTGACAATCAAACGGTTAGCATTTATTTGTATGCTTCTCACGTATTTCTTAATTGTGTTTGGCGGCTATGTGGCTTCCTCTAATTCCGGAATGGGCTGTGGGCCGGAATGGCCGTTATGTAATGGGGAAGTAGTTCCTGTATTAAAAGGGGCCACCTTAATCGAGTTTGGTCATCGGGTAATTGGTGCGCTTCTTGGAATTCTATCCCTGGTGCTATTTGTGAAGCTTTTCAGGGCAAAGAAGGAGCAAGTTGTCCGTTTAGCCGCTTTTTCGATGTTAGGGCTTCTTATTATTCAAATCCTGCTTGGTGCGATTGTTGTAGTCCGCGATTTGCCATCCATCATTATTACCATCCATCTCACCATCGCTTTTGCTTTTCTTGCTTGCTTAATTTGGATTTGGAGATACCCGGGATTTCAAAATCAGGCTAGTCGGGTTGCCTACATTACTGAAAAGGCTCAAACCGCTATTATCCATTTGAACATATTACTCATTCTTCTGACATGTACACTTGCATTTGGCGCTTATATTAAACATGAATCGTTTGGTATGGCTTGCGGGTGGCTTGGCTGCCGGCAAACATTTTTTCCTTCAAGCACACCAGAGTTGTTGCAAACTCTCCACCGTGGTCTTGCCGGTATTTCCGCAGTTTACATCCTATTTTTGACATACTGGTCTTTTTCAAAAAAATGGGGAAGGAGTCTTCAGAAACGTTTATTGTTGGGGACATTAACTGTCTTATTTCAATTGGTTATTGGTGCAGCCGTTATTGAAACTTCGATTTCCATCCCGTGGGCTGTCCTTCACCTTGCTATTGGAACCGCCCTGTTTGCGATTGTCAGCGAGGCAAGGATTTATTTAAGTGGAAGAGCAGTTGTGCCGGTTTCCGGCCTTAAAGAGATTAGGCCGCAGGGAGACAGGAAAAGTTTTGACTAATTTAATTCAGAAGGCGCTTGAAAAATGACTTTTCAAGCGCCTGCGATTTTTTAGAAATTATAAATGCTTTGCCTTTCCGCCATACACCGTTTTCTTTTTCCGCCGCGACTGATGAAGGAACTCCTCGAGCGCCCCAGAGCCAAATAACACTCCAAATAAAATAAGGAGGAACCCAAGGATCTGCGCTACGGATATATTTTCTCCAAGAATCGTCACCGCGCCGACTAAGGTAAAGAAGGGCTCGAAGTTGATGAAGATGGCTGCTTCCGTTACGCCAACCTTGCTTACCGCATAATTGTAAATCATATGGCCAATCGCAGTGGCGAATACGGCGGAAGCGAGAAAAATCATCCAAATACCGAAGGACCCGTTAGATAATTCCTTTAACCCGCCTGGCTCCATAACTAAACTTAGGAAAAATAATACA
>NZ_JAGYPE020000058.1 GCF_018343545.2 Neobacillus citreus
TTTGATGCCTCCATCTTAAGGATCATGAATAAGAAGGAATTAGAATCCGGGGTTATGTATGGCAGACATGCAAATTTGGAATAGAATTCAAAACAGCTTCACCATCCGGTGAAGCTGTTTTATTTCACTAAGTAAACAGCGATTTAAAGTTAATTTCAACTACCTTGATTTGACAATGATTCAAGGTCAAGCGCAACCTTAATCCAAAATTGACAGCTCGTGGATGACAAGCTGTCCCCGATGAGTTCCTCAATCCGTTCTATTCGATACCTTAAGGTGTTACGGTGAATATGCATGGCTTTTGCGGCACTTTCCCGGTTGAACTCAAGAGAGGCGAGACATTTTAATGTTTCATAGAATATGAAACCACGCTCAGACAGCAGTTCCTTCGGCAGGATTAAGTTCCGTAATTGCTCAGCCCTATCCGAACTCATTGCTCCATAAATAAGCAGCTCACGCCTAAATCGGCCGGCAAAATAAGGCCCCTCTGATTGACTTTTGTATAAAACGATGGGGACTAAAGCTTTGGCCTCACGGTAGCTTTCAGCCAGAGATGAAACGTGCTGCTTTGTTTCCCCCAATATAAACACCGGGGCTGCTTCTTGACTGCTTTTATTTATGTTAAGTTGTAAGCGCTTTAGTTCCCTTTCGATTAAATTCTGATCTCCGCTAAAAGACAGTATTAAGACAAACTGATTCTCATATATCTCGCATAATCCGTCAACTTCAGCTGTATCCTCGATCCATTGTTCACATTCAGCCAGCAGCTTGTCCATATCTTCCCTTTCCCGAGGTCCATGCTTATTTTCATCAAAGAGAATCAGACCCGCAAGCCAATTTGTGCTCCGTGAAAAACCCAGCTCTTGTACTTTTTCTTCCATAATGGCGGGGGCTTCTTGCGGATTTTCGATTAGAAACTCCAGTAATTCCAAACGTAACTGTCTATTTTTCAGCTCCGTTTCCTTGTTATGTAGTACCTGATCGATAAGGAGAGCTGCCGCAAATTCAAGGATAGGAAGCTGTTCCTCCGTCAAGTCATTACCTGAGGGTAAAAGCCAAAGAGCTCCCCAAAAATCCCCTTCTATTTGAAGCGGAACAACAAAAGCATTAGTTTGTTCGCTGATTACCTGTACTTCAGTTTCTATCGGTCTTTCGTCAAGCAGACGATCAGATAAACTTTTTTGGAATATTGGAATAAGGGAACCCAATACTTCTGGCAGGTTAATGCTGGTTTCTTTTGGAACTGATTGTTCTAGTACTTTGTTCACAGAATCCGAAATGACGACTGGACAGTTCAAATGTTCACTCAAAAGCTCGCAAACTTTTATCCTGCTATTTGCCTCTCCTAATTCTTTGGCAAGTTTACTAGGTAGTTGTGCGGCTAATTCTCTTTTTTTAATTTTGCGGTTCATAATTTCAATATGAATCGCATGGGTTATTTTCACAAATGGTACATGATAGGGTGCTTCTAAAACAGGAATCGCATATTTTTCTCCAAATTCCAAGGCAGCCGGAGGACATTTTGTTAAGTAACGTCCGGTCGCAAATAGAATGCCTGAAATTTGATAACTCAAATATCCTTCAAGAAGTTTACTCTCCAATTCCTTATCTTTCGGCCAGCTTTGTCCGCTAGTTAAAAGCAGTTCCCCTCCCTCCAGGAAATGCTGCACATCATCATATTCAAAAGCGTGGGCCCAGCGTACTCTTCGATACAGTCCTTTTTGCCCTGAACGGACGGTTATACTGCTCAACTGCGACAGCTGCAATGCCTCTTTAACTGTTATCACGCAGTTTCCCCCTTTGTGCCATATGTATAGAAAATTCTAAATTTTATTACTATATTTTAGCATTATCTTACAATTGTGCAAAATATTAAATAATGCTAATCTTATTAAGCTACTATTTTATGATAAAATAGTGTAGAGCAATCTAGCTTTATACTTATAATTTTCCAAATCTTTCGATAACACTTACATAACTATTCTATCACTTTAATAATTTTTCTGCACTTTCAGACCCCCTGATATGAAAGCGCTATATCTATGAAATTAAATAAAGGAGGATTGCTATGATTACAATGAGAGAAGTCTTACAATTTCCTGAACTCCAGAAAGCGGTGGTCCATGCCGGAAAAGGCGGTTTAGGCCGTAAGGTCCGCTGGGTTCACGTCATGGATACTGAGGACGTGGGCCTCTTTTTAGAGGGTGGAGAATTTCTGTTGACGTGTGGACAAATATGGCCGCAAAATAAACAAGCGGAAGAAAGACTTCTCAACTCCTTTCTTCGCAACCAAATTTCGGGTATTCTCTTTGCCACAGGACGATACTTAACTGGATGCCCTGCCGCTGCATTAGAATTTGGTGAAAAAAACTCCATTCCTGTAATCGAAGTTCCATATAATGTCCCGTTCGTGAAAATTACCGAACAAATTCATCTGGAAATCATAGACCGACACTATAAAAAAATGGAGCGATCCGCACGGGTTCCAATTGAACTCAGGGATAAATTACAATCTTCTCCGAGTTACTCGTCCATTTGTGAAATTCTTGCCGGTTATCTTAATTGCCCAGTTGCGATAACGGATACTGCCAATCAAATCTATGTAAAGGCATCTCCAAACGTAGGAGAGCGTGTTAATTTTCAAAAATGCATTAATACTTTTATTCAAAACAAGCAGTCCCAACAGCTGATGAATAATGCAAAAACCGTTTATTTATCTGATAATCCCCTATCCTATATTATGAACGTTCCGATAAAGATAGAGGGAATAACAAGGGGTGCTCTTTGGCTGATCAGTCCGGGGCAAAAAGTAAATGAAGAGTTTGCTTATAGCCTCGATTTTGCCGCAGACCTCCTGGTTGATATCGTTTTAAATAAGCAAGATCTCGAAGCAAGAGGCAGACAGTTACATCTGGAATTACTGGAACTTCTGCTTGAAAATCCTGAAACAGCCTCTATCATCATTGAAGAAAGAATTCAGGAGCTTGGAATCGAACAACAAAAGCATTGGCTGGCAGGACTGATTCTTGTCGGGGTAAACAATCTTACCTCTCCCCTATCAATCGGGATGGAGTCAATTCGTGATGAATGTAAAAAGTGGATTGATGAAACCGAAGGGCTAAACGGCTTTTGCGAGATTTATAAAGAGCAGTTAGTGCTTTTTCTAGCATCTAATCTGGATAAAGCTTCTATTAAACAAGCAGTCCATCATTTACAAAATAATGTAAGAAATACAACAGCTCACACAGCTCCAGTCGTGGTATTAGGAGAGATCAAACAGCATGTTTTGTCTTTTAAAGAAAGTTACCAGGAGGCTAAAGCCTTGGCGCCTTTAGTTATTCATCAAAGCCATTCGGGGGGAGCATACTTTTCGGAGCAATTGAAACGTGAAATGTTTCTTTACGGGGGGCTAAGCCCCAAGAAAGCAATGGAATTTAGAAATATCATCTTGCCAAAGGAATTACTGACTGAACATGGAACCACCCTATACGAAACGTTAAAATGCCTTGCATTAAATAACTATAATCGCGATAAGGTAACAAAAGATCTTCACATCCATCTTAATACTTTACGCTATCGTATTAAAAGAATTGAACAACTTTTTGAAGAAAGTTTAACGTCGCCACGGTGCCAATTTTGGATTCAGGTAGCGCTTGATCTTGAATCATTGGCCACTGAATACAAGGAATCGGATCTGAAGAACGAATCAGAAGGCGATATCGCGATAATTTGAAAAAAGGTCTAATGGCGGCTCCCATTAGACCTTTTTCACGCTAATCCAGCTTAGTTATTTCAGGATTAAGAATGTTGGCATTAATAGAATTTTTCTTGGTTATGTTCGTTTTAATAGCATATAAGATGACTACTACAATGGCACTAAGGATGCTTAAGGTAAACTGAGACCGGGTACTAGCGTTAAAAGCCATTGTCGTGATGACCGCGATGATGGATAAACTGGCCAAAATTGTCAGATACGGGTATGCCCACATCCGTAATTTAAGACGCTCAGGCGCTTCACGCTCGATCTTTTTGCGAAGTATTAGCTGCGAAATAGCGATTAATAAGTAGACGAACAGCGCAATAGCTCCGGAAGAGTTCAATAAGAATTGAAACACTGTATCTGGTGATACGAAAGCCATAATGACGGAAATGAATCCAAATATCGTACATGTCAGGATTGCTTTTAACGGGACTCCTCTTTTTGTCACTTGTGTAATCCATTTAGGAGCGTCTCCTTTATCACCCAGAGCAAATAACATCCTCGAAGCAGTGTATATGCCGGAGTTCAAACATGAAAGGACGGCTGTTACAACAACCAGGTTCATAATCGTATCAGCGTATGGCATCCCCATTACTTTAAGTGCACTAACATACGGATTTGTAAGTGCTTTTGCATCATTCCAAGGAATAACACTGACGATAATAAAGACGGACCCTACATAGAATGTCATGATCCGGACAATAACAGAGTTTACCGCTTTTACGACTGCTTTTTCAGATTCAACTGACTCAGCTGCGGCAATTGTTACGATTTCGGAACCAACGAAGGAAAAAATAATGGTGGCAACAGCGATAAAAACGATTCCAGGTCCTTTAGGAATAAATCCGCCATGTGCCGTCAAGTTAGATAAGTGCATTTCTGTACCAGGCAATAAACCAAAAATGTAGGCACCACCAAGGGTAAGGAATAACGTGATGGCAACAATTTTTATCAATGAGAACCAATACTCAAATTCACCATAGGCTTTAACTGAAAAGATATTCGTGATCGTTAAGGCTACAAGCAAAATGAGATTTAATGCCCATAAAGACATATTAGGAAACAACCAATCTCTTAATATTTGAGCACCGGCAATTGCTTCTACTGCAATAACAATAACCCAAAAATACCAGTACAGCCAGCCCACGGTGAACCCCGCCCAATTCCCCAGCGCCTCACGTGCATAATCAGAAAATGATCCTAATGATGGCTTAGCAACAACCATTTCTCCGAGCATTCTCATAACAAGAATAACTAAGATTCCTGCCAATAATGCTGTAATGACAGCAGCCGGTCCTGTCATCTGAATGATAGCCCCGCTCCCGACAAATAAACCCGCACCGATTGAACCGCCAAAAGCAATCATTGTTAAATGCCTAATCTTTAGGCCTTTTTGCAGTTGTCCTTCCTGACTCATAAAATCTCCCCTTATTAAAGATTATTTTTTGTTCAGATGTAAAACAAACAAATGGAGACTATTTAAAAGTGACCAAATCTAAGGAGAATTCTTTTTTCAAAAAGGAAACGATTGTTTTTGTTGCATCTTCTACGATTAGTTTCCCTTTCTCAGCAGAGCTGGATCGTGCTGAATGCAAGCATCCTGTAGCCGGAATAAGAGATTTAGATGGAGGAAAACTTTGATAGGTTGGAGGACTTACCATTCCATCATCCGTAATCAAATCTTCATTAACAAGTTCTGGTGAAAGATGCATCATTAAGGATGTTTCGGAAATTGCCGCATGTTCCAGGGCCCAGCCCGGGAATTTTACTTCATCAAATACTCTTGACACTGTTTCAGCAGATAGATTATCCCACCAATTGCAAATTAAAACCTTAGGAAACTCTTCTGTTTGATTTCGAAGCAAGAGATCACAAGCTTCCGAAAGAAATGCCTCATTCTCATAATGTGCGCTGAAAATGAGAATTTGCTTCCAGCCATCGGCCACGAACTCTTTCAATAAATCGTATACTAATGAGGTTAAAGTAGAGCCGTTTAGATCAATCGTTCCTGGGAACATCGGCCCGCCGCCTGAGGCCGGCAGTGATTTATACCCATAAGATACTGTTGGGGCTACTACCGCATTCACTTCCCTGGCGATAGCCAAACTAAATTGTGTTGCGATAATCGTGTCAACACCAAGCGGCAAATGGGGTCCGTGTTGTTCTGTAGAGCCGACAGGTAAGATTAAGATCCCATTCTCTACTTTGTCACGATATTCTTTCCAGGTCATATTACTAATAAGACGATTCATTCCTCTACTCCTTTCAATTGTAATGACCTTCTGCATCACGAGCTGAAACTGCTTTCATTAATCTAAAATCCTGTTGTTACCTCCCATCTTCTATCATGTATCTCTAAGCTGCTATTGGCTTTGTTTTTTAAATCTTAACACCCTATGAAAGCGATTACTATTGACCGAAAGTGCTGAATTTTTGGAAAATTACACATAATTTTATATCTATTTTAGACAAATACAACAAAATAACAAGCAAAAGATGAGATTTCTACAAACTATCTTTCAATGTATTGGAACTATCTTGTACTGCGTGCACAAAATATCCCCTGTTTTTAAATCAAATATTAAGCATGAACATCCAATTGTTAACACGGAATATCGGTTGTAAGATGAAATTATATCAGGTAGTTTTCAAAATATTAAAAAATTGGTGGTGGTTGATATAAGTACATAAGAATAGAAGATTTTTAGTTTCCAGGTTAGCAAAGTTTAAAAATAAATTTTATTATCAGGAAGGCAGGAGAAGAAACATGCAACAAATCACAGATCTTGAAAGAACGAAAATTCTGCACAACGGCGAAAAGTTTAAAGGAACTTTCTCAAAAGCGGAAATGGAGCGCCGTAATACGAACTTGCGCAATTACATGGCTACAAAAGATATTGACGCTGTACTATTCACTTCTTACCATAACATAAACTATTACAGTGATTTCTTATTTACTTCTTTCAACCGGAATTACGGACTAGTTGTTACCCAAAACAAACACGTAACAGTCAGCGCCAACATCGACGGCGGAATGCCTTGGAGAAGAAGCTTCGATGAAAATATCGTTTACACTGACTGGAGAAGAGACAACTACTTCTATGCAATCCTAAAAGTTTTGGAAGAATCAGGAGTTAAAAAAGGCCGTTTAGGCATTGAAGAAGACCATGTATCCGTTGATCTTCGCAAAAAATTTGAAGATGCATTTCCAAACTTTGAATTAGTTGATGTTTCTCAAGACATTCAGAGATCACGCTGGATCAAATCTGCTGAAGAAATCCAACACATTAAAAATGGTGCAAGGATCGCTGACATTGGCGGTTATGCAGTTGTTGAAGCAATCCGTGAAGGTGTGCCTGAATATGAAGTAGCTCTTGCCGGAACACAAGCAATGACGCGCGAAATTGCGAAATTATATCCGCAGTCTGAATTAAGAGACACTTGGGTATGGTTCCAGTCTGGTATTAATACTGATGGTGCTCATAGCTGGGCTACATCTAGACAAGTACAAAAAGGTGATATCCTAAGCCTTAACACATTCCCGATGATTGCCGGTTACTATACTGCCTTAGAGCGTACAATGTTCTTGGAAGAAGTTTCTGATGCCCATCTTAAATATTGGGAAATCAACGTTGCCGTACACAAGCGCGGTATTGAATTAATCAAGTCTGGTGCAGTATGTAAAGATATCTGTGCAGAGTTAAATGAAATGTTCCGCCAGCATGACCTAGTTAAAAACCGTACATTCGGATATGGCCACTCATTCGGAGTTCTATCACACTACTATGGCCGTGAAGGCGGACTAGAATTCCGTGAAGATATCGAAACAGTTCTTCAACCAGGAATGGTCGTTTCTATGGAGCCATGCTTCAATATTCCTGAAGGACAGCCAGGTGCCGGCGGCTACCGTGAGCATGATATCTTGGTTATTAACGAAGATGGTACTGCTGAAGATATCACTGGCTTCCCATTTGGCCCTGAATATAACATTATTAAGAAGTAATTCAGGCGTTTAATAAAACAAAAGTTTGCTAGAACTGGGGGTTCATCGCCCCCAGTTTTATTCGCTTATAAAGCAGGAAACTTTTTTGAAGCAGACACATAGATTCTATTGTTCAGCAAAAGAGGTTGCTATTAATCTATGTAGAAAGGAGCATTAGAAATAAATGAAGAAAAACCAGCAAATTTGGAAGTATGCCTTGACATCCACATTGGTATCTTTATGTGTAATTGGCTTCGGCAGGATGTCTTATGGGATTCTAATGCCCTTTATGAAAGATAGTTTATCACTTACCTACCAGCAGGCCGGATTATTGGGCACAGTTACTGCTGTCGGCTATTTGAGCCTAGTTCTCTTTGTTGGCATATTTGCGGCGAAGTGGGGATCGAGGAAGTTAATCATCATCGGGACCTTGCTTGTCACCTGTGGTTTAGTCTATTTAACCTGGACGCAAACTTTTCTTAGCTGTTTAGTTGGAATGGTGCTGTTAGGGATCGGGGCTGCTTTCACCTATACCCCGCTGGTAAATATCGTGGTGGGATGGTATCCACAGCAAAGAGGAATGATGATTGGCTTTATTATTAGCGGTTTAGGATTAGGGTCACTGATTTCAAGCTTACTAATATCAGTCTTTACTGATTGGTTTTCCACCAATGGCTGGCGATATCTCTGGCTTTTATTCAGTTTCGTTACTCTTCTTTCCTCCTTTGTTTCCTATAGAATCCTTCGAGACCCTCCAACAGTGTTACATAAAACTGCTCAAAAGGGACATTCTTTTGTTCATGATGTGTACCTAAATAAAAAAGTTGTCCTGGTTGCAGTCATTTATGGGTTGATTGGATTTGCTTATTTAATTCCACAAAGTTTCCTATTTAGCTTTTTATTGGAGGCTCACATTAATCAATATTCTGCCGGCCATATCATGTCTTTGGGCAGCATTATGTCCATCTTTAGCGGGCCCTTATGGGGAACGATTTCGGACAAAATAGGCAGGAAGACCTCAATGCTGATTACCCTTTTTCTCGGCGCCGTCTCCATGATCATCCCGATCGTATTTCCGGTATACCTTGGGTTTGTCATCTGTCAATTCCTGTGGGGGATTACGTACGTCGGAATGCTTTCGCTTATTCAAGCTCTTTCAACAGAGCAGGTTCATCAATCTTACGCACCTGTTGCATTAGGTTATGCCACTGTTTATTTTGCTGTAGGACAGTTTATTGGACCCGGCCTTGGCGGCTGGTTCATTGACTATCTTGGCGGGATCCCTTCTGCGTTATTTCTTTGCAGCGGGCTACTTCTCGTAGCCTTTGTATTATCTACACAATTAAATAAAAAAGTAAAAGGAAAGCTGGTATTCGAAAAGCATCATGAATTAAGGGAAGGCCATGAGTGAATTCCTTATAGAAGAAGGGTAACCCAAATTATACTGGGTTACCCTTTTATTAATTAAGCATGAAGTTCCTTCCCATCAACCGCCAGTGCCGCTTCACCAATCGCTTCGGCTAAGGTCGGATGAGGATGGATGGTATGAGCAATCTCCATCGATGTTGCATTTAGAACCTGAGCTAAGCCCAGTTCCGTAATCATATCGGTTACATGTGGTCCAATCATATGAGCCCCTAGCAACTTATTAGATTCTTGATCAACAACCAGTTTGACAAAGCCATCCGCTTCACCAAATACGAGCGCTTTACCGATTGCCCGGAATGGGAATTTACCTATTTTCACCTGATAGCCTTTCGCTACGGCCTCATCTTCTGTCAGCCCGACACTTGCTACCTCCGGGCTTGAATAGATACATTTTGAAACAAGCGTATAATCGAGTGGTGCCGGTTTTTCACCCGCCATATGTTCAACGGCAATAATGCCTTCATGGGAGGCTACGTGGGCAAGCTGCAGGCCGCCAATCACATCACCAATGGCATAAATATTCGATTCACTTGTTTGATAGAATTCATTTGTCCTGATTACACCACGGTCAACTTCAACAATAGTATTCTCAAGACCAAACTCTTCCAAATTGGCCAATCTTCCGACTGAAACGAGCAGTTTATCAGCAGAATATGGAACTTCCTTCCCTTTTTGTTCCGCCTTAATCGATACACCTTCGCCTTTTTCTAATGTTTCTGGCAGCACCTTTGCCCCAGTGACAATTTTTACGCCTTTTTTCTTCATAAGGCGCTGTGCTTCCTTCGAAATTTCCTTATCCTCTGTCGGCAAAATGCGATCGGCATACTCGATAACTGTTACCTCCAAACCAAAGTCAATTAACATGGAAGCCCATTCGATCCCAATAACACCGCCGCCAACAATCAGAATCGAACTAGGCAGTTCTTCCATTTGCAGTGCTTCGTCCGATGTCATAACAAACTTCCCGTCCGCTTCCAAACCAGGAAGTGTTCTTGGTCGGGAACCTGTTGCGATTAAAATATTTTGACAGTTTAAGAGGATTTCCTCCTCCTCATTATTCAGTTGCACTGAAACATTACCTGCCCCTATAATCCTGCCTTTGCCTTCATAAACATCGATTTTACCTTTTTTCAGCAAATGCTGAACTCCCTTAAATAAGCGGTCCGTGATTTCTTCCTTCCGGGCCTGAACTTTTCGAAAATCAAGGCTGACTTCAGGAGCAATCACTCCGAACTTTTCGCCATTTTTTGCATTTGCAAATACTTCGGCACTTCTCAGCAGTGCCTTGCTCGGAATGCAGCCTGCATGAAGACATGTGCCACCTAGTTTTCCTTTTTCCACTACTGCCGTTTTTAACCCTAATTGGGACGCCCGAATGGCAGAAACATACCCGCCTGTTCCTCCGCCGATAATGACAACATCATATTCCTGTGACATTCTATATATCTCCTTTTATATCTATTTAAATCTCAGGTGGCACATGCACTTGAGCTAAAACTTTCGCCAACCTGAAAACCCTGTTCCTCTGTATAATCAATTTGTGTTACTTCATCTAAATAACGTTTTGTAAAATGGTCAATTCGAATTTGAATTCCTTCATATTCGATCACCGTATCATTCCGCCGCATTTCATCAAAAATAAGAGTAAATTTAACTGAAATTCCGCATCCGCCGGCAATATCCGCATCAATCCTTGGGAACTGATTTTCGTTTGTCTCTATTTTTTTCAGCTTGTTCACTGCTGCTTCTGTTAAGCTGATTACCATTTCTCTCTCCCCCTTTATAGTCTAACGCGATAATTTACACATTCATTTTTATCGCATTGACCTGTTCATCTGCATGATAAGAAGAGCGAACGAGTGGACCTGCTTCACAATGACTAAACCCCTTTTGCATGGCGATTTCCTTTAATTCGTTGAACTCTTGCGGACTCCAATACTTTTGAACTTTTAAATGTTGTTTTGTCGGCTGCAAATATTGGCCAATTGTGATGATGTCCACATTGTTAGCACGAAGATCGTCCATCGCTTCCATAATTTCTTCTCTTGTTTCGCCAAGGCCAATCATAATGCTGGATTTGGTCGGAATGTTTGGGTTTATTTCTTTTGACCTTCTTAAAAACTCAAGCGACCGTTCATATGTAGCGCGGGCACGCACTTTTGGGGTCAAGCGCTTTACTGTTTCAATGTTATGGTTTAATATATCGGGCCTTGCATCCATTAATATTTTTAAATTTTCATATTCTCCATTCATATCGGACGGAAGAACTTCTACACTGCAAAATGGGTTCCGGCGCCGGACTGCACGAACGGTCTCGGCGAAAACGCTCGCGCCCCCGTCTTTTAAATCATCTCGGGCAACCGCGGTGATGACAACATGCTTTAAACCCATTTGCTCGACCGATTCAGCTACACGTTCCGGCTCCACCAAATCCAGCTCTGTCGGAAGCCCGGTTTGTACAGCACAGAAACGGCAAGCCCTGGTGCAAACACTTCCTAATATCATAAATGTTGCGGTTCTTCTTACAGCCCAACATTCATGAATGTTAGGGCATTTCGCCTCTTCACAGACTGTATGAAGCTTTTTTTCACGCATCATTTTCTTTAAACCGGTATATTGTTCATTCGTATTTAATTTAATTTTAAGCCAATCAGGTTTGCGAACGTGTTCCACAGTCATTTCATCTACTCCCATGAACGAATCGAGTCAAATTTACGATACATTGATTTCAGTTATTTTGTATTATTTGCTTAAAACCACCACGCATGAAAATAAAGACTTTTCAAACATGGTGGTTTATTTTTTTAACCATGAACAAAATTAAGACTTTACTGTTTCTTTGCGTTCTTCCTTTTTATAGCGCAAGATTGGCTGCCTTGCCGCCTGTACCTCATCCAATCGTCCAATCACGGTTGTATGCGGGGCCTCCAGCACCACGCCAGGATTTTCTTCTACTTCTTTAGCAATTTGAATCATCACATCAGCAAAAGCATCCAGCGTTTCTTTTGACTCTGTTTCTGTCGGTTCAATCATCAAGCATTCTTCTACATTCAACGGGAAGTAGATGGTCGGCGGATGATAGCCGAAATCAAGCAGGCGTTTAGCCATATCAAGAGTCCTGACACCAAGCTTTTTCTGTTTGGATCCCGATAAAACAAATTCGTGCTTACAAACTTGTGAATATGGAGCCTCAAAATACGGTTCAAGTTTCTTGCGAAGATAATTCGCATGAAGCACAGCGCTTTCTGATACTTGACGCAATCCTTCTGGCCCCATTGTCCGAATATAGGTATACGCGCGGACAAGAATGCCAAAATTCCCATAATAGCCTTTTACCCTGCCGATTGACAAGGGCTGATTCGTATCCAGCACATAGCGGTCGCCGTCTTTGTCAACACGCGGTACAGGCAGGAACGGAATCAATTTCTTCTTGACTCCGACCGGACCCGCGCCAGGACCTCCGCCTCCATGAGGGGTTGTAAAGGTTTTATGAAGATTTAAATGGACAATGTCAAAGCCCATTTTTCCTGGAGTCGTTTTCCCTAAAATCGCATTCGCATTGGCTCCATCGTAATATAATAACCCGCCTGCTTCATGGACAATCTTGGCAATATCCAGGATTTCTTTTTCAAATAATCCAAGTGTATTCGGGTTTGTCAGCATTAATGCAGCTGTGTCACCATCGACATGTTTCTTTAATTCTTCGAGGTCGACCAACCCATCTTTATTTGATGGAATGGTTACCGTTTTAAAACCAGCAACGGTGGCACTGGCAGGGTTGGTTCCATGGGCAGAGTCGGGAACAAGTACCTTTGTTCTCTTTTCGCCCTTTTGCTCATGATAAGCTTTTACCATCATCAACCCGGTCCATTCGCCTTGAGCACCGGCAGAAGGCTGCAATGTAACGGCATCCATTCCGGTAATGACAGCTAATTCTTCCTGCAATTCATATAGAAGCCTAAGAGCACCTTGTACGGTTTCAACTGGCTGATAAGGATGAATGCGGCTAAAGCCGTCAAACCGTGCCACATCTTCGTTAATTTTCGGGTTGTATTTCATCGTACAAGAACCAAGCGGATAGAACCCATTATCAACCCCGTGATTTTTATTCGAAAGTGCTGTATAATGGCGTACCAGCTGAAGTTCTGATACTTCCGGCAGCTCCGCTGCATCCTGACGGATCAAATGCTTAGGAAGCAGTTCTTGCAAATCAACTTTTTCAACATCGCTTGCCGGAAGGCTGGCACCAACACGGCCCGGGCGACTGACTTCAAAGATTAACTCACTATACTCAACCATTTACAACTGCCTCCAATACATTGATAAATTGGTCAATCTCCTCTTTCGACCGCTGCTCAGTTACAGCAATCAGCATTTGATTTTCGAACCCGTACTCACTTCCCAAATCAAACCCGCCAATGATGCCTGCTTCAAGAAGCTTCGCATTTACTTGCTTGACCGGAAGCGGCAGCTCAACGATAAATTCATTAAAGAATGGTGCCTGATTTTCAATAATAAAGCCTTTTTCTTTTAACCGTTTGGCCATATAAGCAGCTTTCTCAATGTTCAGCTGGGCCATGTCACGAATCCCTTGTTTTCCAAGTGCCGACATACAAATGGCAGAAGCAAGGGCATTCAATGCCTGATTGGAACAGATATTGGAGGATGCTTTGTCACGGCGAATATGCTGCTCCCGTGCTTGCAGGGTCAACACAAAGCCGCGTTTCCCTTGATCATCTGACGTTTGCCCGACAATCCGGCCCGGAACTTTACGCATCAACTTTTTATCAACGGCAAAATAACCGCAATGCGGACCGCCAAAGGACATGGGGATTCCTAATGGCTGCATATCACCGATAACAATATCCGCCCCGAGATTTCCCGGTGCCTCCAAGAGTGCCAGCGCAAGCGGGTTAGCGCTGACAATAAACAGAGCCCCTTTTGCCGCTGCAATTTTCTTCAATTCCGCTAAATCTTCAATCGAACCAAAGAAATTTGGGTATTGGACAATCACAGCCGCAGTGGTTTGGTCTACTTGTTCCTCAAGCTTCTTTAAGTCTGTTACATCACCATCAAGACGAGTTTCTTCCATTATATATGTCTGTCCCACAGCTACCGTTTTCAGAACGGCGCGGGATTCAGGATGAACCGCCTCTGACACAATTACTTTAGAGCGCTTCGTATGAGCAACTGCAAGAGAGGCAGCTTCAGCCAATGAGGTAAAGCCATCGTACATCGAAGAATTGGCTACATCCATACCTGTCAGTTCACATACCATTGTTTGAAATTCAAAGATCGCCTGAAGTTCACCCTGGCTGATTTCCGGCTGATAGGGTGTATAGGCTGTATAAAATTCAGAGCGAGATATCATGTGATTCACTACACTTGGGATGTAATGGTCATAGGTTCCTGCACCAAGAAACGTCGGGTATTGATTGGCATTTATATTTTGCCCAGCAAGCTGTTGCATTTTTTTCAACAGAAGCGGTTCGGGAACTGCTTCCGGTATATTTAGCTCACCATCGAGACGAATCTCCGCCGGCAAATCCTCGAATAAGGCATCCACAGACGAAGCATTTAACAATTCAAGCATTTCCGCTTGATCTTCTTTTGTATCAGGAAGGTATCGATAAGTCGCTGTCATCCTATTCCTCTCCTTCATTAATAAATGCCTGGTACTCAGCCTCATTTAAAAGCGATTCTAATTCTTCTGGATTGGACAATTCTACCTCTACCAGCCAGCCGCCATCATATGGTTGTTCATTGATCGTCTCAGGAGCGCTTTCCAGTTCCTCATTGACACTTACAACTGTACCGGATACAGGTGAGTAAATATCAGAAACTGCTTTAACCGACTCAATTGTCCCGATTGTTTCGTTAGCCGTTAATTCATCGCCTTCTGCTGGATTCTCAACGAAAACGATATCCCCCAACTGGTGCTGTGCATAATCAGAGATTCCGATTCGCACACGATTTTCACCCAATAATAATACCCACTCATGCTCCTTGCTATATAAAAGGTTTGCTGTTGCGTTTGTCATATGAACCCTTCCTTCCACCCTAGTTTTCAAAATTTAGTCATTCCTGTAAAACCAATCAATCTCGGAAAAAATGAACCTAACTCTTTTTATAAAAAGGTGTTTTCACAACAACTGCCTCAATTTGCTTATTGCGAATTTCAACCTTAACCTGAGTTCCAACTGCTGCAAATTCTGCGCTTAAAAGGGCAAGGCCTAAACTTTTCTTCAATGTCGGGGAATGGGTTCCCGATGTAATGAAGCCAATTTCCTCTCCGCCTTCAGAAAATACTTTATAGCCATGCCGCGGGATCCCTCTCCCTGTCACTTCGATTCCGACTATTTTTCGTTTTAATCCTTCTTCTTTTTGCTTAGCGAGTACTTCCTTACCTAAAAATGCTGATTCTTTGTTTGTTTTTACGGCAAACCCAATGCCTGCTTCCAGCGGTCCGATGTCGCTGGAAAGCTCTTGACCATACAGTGCCAAGCGGGCTTCAAAGCGAAGTGTATCCCGGGCCCCAAGTCCGCAAGGCTTTAAGCCATCTTCTGTTCCTGCATCTAAGAGCCTCTCCCAAAGCGCTTCCACTTTGTCTGCCGCTAAATAAAGCTCAAATCCGTCCTCTCCCGTATAGCCGGTGCGCGAGACTAGTACACCAGAGATCCCGGAAACTGTGACATGATCAGCAAAATGGAAAAAGCCAATTTCCGCTAAATTTGTATCGGTTACTTTTTGTAAAATTTTTTCGGCTTTTGGACCTTGAATGGCAAGCTGGGCAGTATCAGAAGAAATATTTGTTAAGGCTACATTCCCTTGTGCCTGCTGTTTCATCCACTCGTAATCTTTTTCGATATTTGCCGCATTAATCACGAGCAGATACTTTTCACTCGCTAACTTGTAAACTAGTAAATCATCGACTGTTCCGCCGTCCGGGTAACACATTGCCGTATACTGTGCCTGGTTGATCTGAAGCTTGGTTACATCGTTTGTTACGAGGTAATTAATATAGCTCTCAGCATCTTTTCCTTCTACAAGGACCTCACCCATATGTGAAACATCGAACAGGCCTGCTTCGTTACGGACTACCTCATGTTCTTCTAAAATTCCGGAAAATTGAACCGGAAGCTCCCAGCCTCCAAAATCAATGACCTTTGCGCCGTACTTTTTATAAGTTTCAAAAAGCGGTGTCCGCTTTAATACTGTATCTGTACTCATCTGAGCCCCTCCGTCTTAAGTGTTTCTGCAAAGTAACCGATCTTTTAATTTTATTCCCGTGTCCGTCATCGCTAGGCCGCCGAGCGCCGTTTCCCTTAGTGTACGCGGCATTTCCTTGCCTATTTTGTACATTGCCTCAATGACTTCATCACATGGGATCCGGCTTTCAATTCCGGCCAGCGACAGGTCGGCTGCTGAAAAGGCAATCGACGTGCCGATCACGTTTCGCTTAATGCAAGGAACTTCTACGAGACCGGCAACTGGGTCACATACTAACCCTAAAAGGGATTTCATCGCGATTGCGGTGGCGTTTACGACCTGCTCTGGTGTCCCGCCCTTTAATTCAACAATTGCCCCGGCCGCCATTGCGGTGGCCGAACCAACCTCCGCTTGGCATCCTCCTGCCGCCCCAGAGATAAAGGAGCAGTTGGCAATCACATATCCGAGTGCACTTGCGGTAAACAAACCCATGACTAAATCCCGATAGGAGGTGTCGTCATTCTTTCGCAGTGAAAATAAAACCCCCGGTAAAATACCGGCTGCCCCGGCCGTTGGCGTCGCCACAATCACGCCCATCCGTGCATTGCTTTCAGATGTTGCCATCGAGAACGTCATTGCATCGTTAATATATGGACCTGACAAGCCCTTCCCGTTATTTACATATTCGCTCATCTTGACGGCATCACCGCCGGAAATACCGCTTGGTGCCGGGGAAGCATCTTCTACACCGGTCTCCACTGCTTGCTTCATTTTAATTAACCGCTCTGCCATCATATCGATGATCGTCTCTTTGTCACGGCCTGATTTTTCCATTTCCACCATCAGCATCATTTCGCCAACTGTTTTCCGTTCACGGTTACAAAGTTCAATAAGCTCGTTCATTGACCGAAAATCCATCATACACCCTCCAAGATCGCTTCATGAAAAGGATTGGAACGAAATTTTGCTGCGATTTCTGAAAAATCATCACTTGTGCTTAATCGAATATCAACTATTTCATCATCAATCATAAAGATCTTTGATAAACCGCCGCCTAATGATACACCGCCTACTTTAACAAAATGGCCCGTACGTCTTGCCCTAATAACAGTTGTATTGGGATGATCGTAATAAGGACAGCGATCTTCAAATTTAAATTCATAGTGAAGCCCGTATCGTTTGGTTAATTCAACCGCATATCTAATTCTGGTATCATCTGTATTCATCCCAAGCAGGCCGCCAAGAAGCGCTTTATCCGTTCCGTGTCCCTGGTATGTTTCGGAGAACGAATCATAGAACGTAATATCCGCCCTTTGCGGGGACCCTCCAAGCAACTCATAAACAAATTTCCCAATTGATACAACACCGGCGGTATGGGAACTCGATGGCCCTACCATAATCGGGCCGATGATGTCAAAACAGCTTTGATACTCCATTAAGCTACCCCTTTCTTACACAGTGATTGGCTGTTGAAATAATGGAAATCTCCCGCAAATTGCTTTTGTTGTCTTTCTCCCCTGTTCGATTACGGCTAAATCCCCTTTGCTCTTAAGAACGGCTGCGATCACTTTTGCGATTTGCACCATTTCCTCTTGTTTCATTCCACGTGTTGTTAACGCGGCTGTTCCCATGCGGATTCCGCTTGTCACAAACGGGCTTTGCGGGTCGTATGGAATGGTGTTTTTATTAACTGTAATCCCGACTTCTTCAAGCAGTTTCTCTGCTTCTTTTCCTGTTAAATCCCATGGACGCACATCGAGGAGCACAATATGATTATCAGTCCCGCCGGATACAAGCGCTGCCCCATCCTGCTTTAACGCCTCTCCCAGTGCAGCTGAATTTTCAATAATTTGTTTGGCATATTCCTTAAAGCTTGGCTGCAATGCCTCATTGAAAGCAACTGCCTTAGCGGCAATAATATGCATAAGCGGTCCGCCCTGAATTCCTGGAAAAACAGCTTTATTTATTTGTTTGATGATTTCTTCATCGTTTGTTAAAATCACACCGCCTCGTGGGCCGCGCAATGTTTTATGAGTGGTGCTGGTCACAACATCCGCATATGGAACCGGAGAAGGATGGAGACCTGCAGCAACAAGTCCGGCAATATGGGCCATATCAACCATCAGTTTTGCGCCAACCTGATCGGCGATTTGTCTAAATCTCGCAAAATCAATAACTCTCGGATAGGCGCTTGTACCGGCGATAATTAATTTTGGTTGTTCCCTTTTCGCAACTTCTTCCAGCTCATCGTAATCAATCAGGTGATTGTCTTCTCTTACCCCATAAGAAACGACATCGAACCATTTTCCTGACATTGCTACCGGACTGCCGTGAGTTAAATGGCCGCCATGCGATAAATTCATCCCCATAATCTTATCGCCTGGTTGAAGCAAGGCGAAAAATACAGCAGTATTGGCCTGGGCACCGGAATGTGGCTGGACATTGGCAAATTTGGCGCCGAATAATTTAGTTAACCGTTCAATCGCTGCCTGTTCTGCGACATCCACAAATTCACAGCCGCCATAATAGCGCTTACCGGGATAACCCTCGGCATACTTATTCGTCATCACACTTCCCATTGCTTCCAAAACATCCGGGCTGACAAAGTTTTCAGATGCAATTAATTCCAACGTATGAAGCTGGCGATTTTTCTCACTTTCAATTGCCTCAAAAATTGTTGAATCGTTTTGTTGTAAACTCATTGACAATTCCTCCATTTTTCCATAATTGCTTTTAAAAAAACAAAAAAGGACAGAAAAGGGGTGTAAAATCATCCCTTCTCTGTCCTTTTACCTGAGAGTTAAACTCCAACATTTGGAGCTTTCTCCTTTGGTGGCATTTTCAAATACGCTCTCCAGAGGTGCGTCCTGTTATGGTTCTTTTACCTGAGAGATTGGTTCCAAGGGTTTTTTTGGAACTTGCTCCTTCGGTGGTAGATGTAGATATTACACTCTCCCACAACAATCATCCGCTCTATTCAATTTTATTATTTTCAGAATAATCATTCTGTTTGTAATTGTCAATGCTTTTTTAAATAAGTTTGGTTATTACAAATAAGTAGGATTTGCTTCTACATTTTTGAAGTAAACCACTTCGCCATCACTTTCACCATCGAAAATAACCGTTGTATTAGGGGAGAAGACTAATACGTCCCCAACTTCTGCCACATATTTGTTTCCTTCTACATCGCGGACAACCATTTTACCTTTGGTCACAACTTTAATTTCGATAAACGTAAATTCTGCAGAATAATCAACCGAAGGCTGGAGTGCATAGTAACCCATTGTTAATACTTGTTTTTTGTCTGTAATCGGCACATCAAGGATTTGCCCCTTTAACTCAGGTGTTCCCCGCAATACGCTTAATTCATTTAATTTATAGGTTCCTGCTTTAATTAATTGAATGCCCGGTTTTGCATCTAAATAAGTTAATTGGCTTTGTGTTAATGTTTTTTCGCTCATTTTTGCACCTCTAAATTTATTATTTTTTTTTATCGTTCTAGGATAATGGCAATTTAATAATCTATTAGATCTTTGCTTTCTGTTTTAAAGCAGGGCGATTGATAGAGAAAAGAGAAATATCATGTTCGGTTTTGCCAGTTGTCACTAGTTGGCTTAGCGTTTCACCAACAACACTTGAGAATTTAAATCCATGGCCGGAGAAGCCTGCTGCGATTGCCACATTGGAGTACTGCGGATGCAAATCAATCACAAAATGCTCATCAGGTGTTTTTGTGTACATGCAAACTGCCCCTCTTTTAAGAGTTCCAGTAGCACCCGGCATGTATTCTTCTAGGAATCTGCGAATATTTCCTTCATCCTCCGTATAGATACCAAATTCACGATTAATTGTATCCGGGTCGATTTCTTGACCGAAAGTATGGTATCCTATTTTCAAACCGCAGCCGCTGAAGCTTGGGAACCCGTAATAGATGCCTGTCGGTACTTCAACCATGAAGGCCGGGAAACCATGGGTATTGCTATACTGTGATTCTTCGCATTCGAAGAACCCAACAACTTGGCGGTAAGGCTGTAACGGAATATCAATATTTAATTTTGATAGAAGTTTGCTGTTCCAAGCCCCCATGCTCAAAATCAACTTACTTCCGGTAAAGGAACCAAATTCAGTTTGGATTTTGACAGAGTCCTCGGAAATTTCAAAATCCTCAACCCTTGTATGTGTTAACACTTTTGCACCATTTGCTTCGGCTAGCTCGCGATAGGCGCGAATGCAATTTTCACTGAATAAGACGCCGGAGTTTTTTTCATAGATTGCATTAAAGTTTTCAGGGACGGTTACACCCGGCCAGCGCTGATGAATTTCTTCGCCTTCTAGTAAATCAACATCCAACCCATGAATGTTAGCAGCTTCTATCGTTTCAGCAACGAAGTCAGATTCACCTTTAGGTCCAAATACTAAAACACCGGTTTTTGTAAAAATCTTATGATGTGTTTCTCTCTCAAGTTCATACCATAACTCTTGTGCTCTTAAGGCAAACGGTACATACTCCCGTCCTTCACCATAGGCATGGCGGATAATCCGTGTGTCACCGTGATGGCTGCCATTCGTATGAGGCGGATCAAATGCATCTACCAATAATGTTTTCACACCTTGTTTGGCCAGGTAATAACCTGCTGCCATTCCCATCGATCCTGCGCCAACTACAATTACATCAAAGTCTTTTTTGCTCATCGTTTCTGCTCTCCTTTTTCAATAATTTAAATTTTCTTAATTCTTTAATAACATCTTACGACCTTTCTGCTATCATGTAAAATGATTAAAAGAGATACTATCTATCTCTATTAGAAATATTATCTCTATTAGCAATATGGTAATAGGAATAACAGATTGATACGGGGGAATAGCCATGGAAATTAAGGATTTGCGGATCTTTCAAAAGGTAGCTGAATTCGGAAGCATTTCAAAGGCCGCCAAAAGCTTAAATTATGTTCAATCCTATGTAACCGTAAGGATCAGGCAGTTGGAGGAAGAACTTCAAACCGAGTTATTTCACCGCTCAAGCCGCGGCATGGTTATCAATTCGGAAGGAAAAAAACTATTGTTTTATGCTCAAAAAATTATTTCCATGGTCGATGAGATGTTAAAAGTGGTCCAAGACTCGGATAACCCAGTTGGCACCCTTGAAATAGGCACTGTTGAGACATTATACAAACTTCCACTGATTCTTTCCGCCTATCACAAGAAATATCCCAACATTGACTTGTCTCTTGTAAGTGGTGTAACGGAGGATCTTGTCGAGGATATTCTCAGCTATAAACTGGACGGAGCATTTGTGACAGGAAATTTTAATCATCCACAAATTGCTCAATATGAAGTCTTTGAAGAGGAGTTGGTTTTAATCTCCAACAAGGAAGAGGTTCCTTTTGAGGAATTAAAAAACAAGCCGCTCCTTGTTTTCAAACAAGGGTGCAGTTACCGTTCAAAATTGGAGGGCTGGGTCCGCGATGAGGGAAGAATCAATGCAAAAATCATGGAATTTGGCACATGGGAGACGATTTTGGGCAGTGTAATAGCCGGTTTGGGGATTACGATTATCCCAAAATCTACGGTTAGTCTCTTGGAGGCAGATGGGGTTGTTCGAATCTATCATATTCCCGAAAAATACTCCAAAATCACAACGGTTTTTATTCGCCGGGCAGATTCATTCCTGACAAATACAATGCAGAAATTTATCGAAACGATTAAAGATGTTAGTCATCAAGAAAAAAAGGTGGAATCATAAATATAGTCCAAAAATAGGTGTTAGCTTAGTCCCCCTGCATAAATGGAAGGGGGACTAAGCTAATTCCAGTTTACAAGATAAAGAGTTTTTAGCGGGGATTTTTTTTCGATTCGATTGTTCTTGGTAGTGGATCATTATTTTTATATCCTGAAATTCACTTTTTCCACATATACTGCAGATTAATTCTTTTGAGTAGAGCGTTCTGCAATGAATGCAATATTTTTTCTCCACCTGCGGCCTTCCTCCTATTCTATATTTAAGTATTAAGAGGGATATTTTCTTTAAATAGAAAGACTTCTTGCTAACTCGTAAATTGAAAGATCTATCTTGTGCCGAACTTTTTCCACTTCTGCGAAGGTTGTATGGGTCAGCTGGCCATTTTTCAAACCTACCATTACACCTTGTTTCCCATCCGTGAGTAAATCTACGGCTAGCGCTCCCATTTGGCTGCCCATCATCCGATCATAAGCACTAGGAGATCCTCCTCTTTGAATATGCCCGAGTATGGTAACCTTTGTTTCAAATCCGGTTTTTTCTTGTATCTCTTTCCCCATTTGCATCCCTTTACCAACACCCTCAGCCACTACAATAATACTGTGTCTCTTTCCGCGCTGATGCCCCTGTTTGATCCGATCAATCACATCTTCTAAATCATAGTTGGCTTCCGGGATAATGATGGACTCCGCCCCGCCGCACACACCTGCCCATAAGGCAATATCTCCAGCATCGCGGCCCATCACCTCAATGACATAAGTGCGCTCATGGGAAAACGCTGTATCGCGAATTTTATCGATTGCTTCTACAGCTGTATTAACGGCCGTATCAAATCCAATCGAATAGTCTGTCCCTGCAATGTCATTGTCAATGGAGCCCGGGATGCCGACCGACGGAAATCCTAATTCTGTCAATTTTCTGGCACCTCTAAAAGACCCATCCCCTCCAATGACAATTACCCCCTCAATCTCCTTATCATTTAATCTTTGAATTGTACGTTTCTGTACCTTTGTGTCCTTGAATTCCTCGCATCTGGATGTTTTTAAGATTGTACCTCCCCGATGTATAATATCCCCTACACTTCCCAGGCTCATGGGAATAAAATCTCCTTCAATCAAGCCTTTGTAACCATTTTCCACACCAAATACTTCTAATCCCTTGTGTATTCCTCTGCGAACAACAGCACGAATGGCCGTGTTCATTCCAGGTGCATCCCCGCCGCTCGTTAATACTGCTATCTTTTTCATGCTTATTTCCTCCATAAAAAGGGCAGGTTCAAAAGCTTGAAGTCTGCCCTCATCCAAATTGTTCAGTGAACCTTATAGGAGCGATTTAAACTGAGAAACGATATTCTTAACAGTAAAACCATATTCTTCTATGATTTTTTCACATGGTGCTGAAGCGCCGAATTGATCTGCAGCAATGACGTGGCCACAATCACCCACGTATTTATGCCACCCCATGGAAGCGCCCATTTCAATCGCAAGCCGTGCCGGAACATTTTTCGGAAGCACACTTTCTTTATATTCTTGCGATTGCTTTTCAAAACGATCCCAGCTAGGCATGCTTACCACCGAAACACGAATCCCCTCTTCTTCAAGTGCCTGTTGGGCAAGAATGGCGAGGGAAACCTCTGAACCGGAGGCAAGTAACAGTCCATCCGAATTTTGGGCTTTGGAAACAACATAGGCTCCCTTCTTAACACCCTCATAGGCTGTCTTGGCGTCCACAAGTGTTGGCAAATCTTGACGGGAAAGGATTAGCGCGGTCGGTTCTTGTGTGCTTTCTAAGGCAAGTTTCCATGCTGCCGCTGTTTCATTTCCGTCTGCCGGCCGAATCGTTGAAAGGCCAGGCATAGCCCGTAACGAAGCCAATTGTTCAATCGGTTCGTGCGTTGGACCGTCCTCCCCGACTGCAATGCTGTCATGTGTGAAAACATAGATGACCGGCACTTTCATTAACGCAGAAAGACGTATTGCCGGGCGCAGGTAGTCAGAAAAAACGAAGAAAGTAGCCCCGAACACCTTTAAACCGCCATGTAGTGCCATTCCATTTACGGCAGCACCCATTCCAAATTCGCGTACTCCAAACCAAATGTTTCGTCCGCTATAATCTGCTGAACTAAAGTTTCCTTCACCTTTCATCAAGGTCTTATTGGAAGAAGACAAATCAGCAGAGCCGCCAAATAATTGCGGAACTCTTTTCGCAAGGGCATTTAACACCTCTCCGCCGGAAGAACGGGTTGCAAGCGTATCTTTGCCAATTTGGTATTGTGGTACATACTCATCCCAGCCTACAGGAAGCTGGCCGCTAATTGCATGTCTTAACTCGTATGCAAGAGATGGGAAGGCTTCCTCATAATTGGTAAATAAGTTATTCCAAGCCTGTTCCTTTTTCTGAGATGCCTCTTCAAGCTCCTTAAAATACAGTTTTACTTCTTCTGGGATATAAAAGTCCTCTTCGTATTCCCAGTTGTATTGCTCTTTTACGAGTTTTATTTCCGCTTTTCCAAGCGGGGCGCCATGTGCAGCAGACTTGCCGCCTTTATTAGGAGAACCGTAACCAATAGTTGTTTTCACTTCGATTAACGTTGGCTGCTCTTGATTGGCCTTGGCAGCAGCTATCGCTTTCGCTATTTCCTCAACATCATTCCCATCTTCGACCCGCAATACTTGCCAGCCGTAAGCTTCGAAACGGCCCTGAACGCATTCACTAAAGGACATATGGAGATCGCCGTCGAGGGAAATATCATTGGAATCATATACCACAATTAAACGGCCAAGCTTCAAATGACCGGCAAGTGAAGCCGCTTCGGCTGCTACACCTTCCATCAAATCCCCATCACCGCAAATACTATAGGTGCAGTGGTCAATCACATTGAAATCATCGCGATTATACACGGATGCTAAATGTCTTTCTGCCATAGCCATCCCGACTGCCATGGCAATTCCCTGCCCAAGCGGTCCCGTTGTTGCATCAACTCCAGCTGTATGGCCAAATTCAGGGTGCCCTGGAGTTTTACTTCCCCATTGGCGGAAATTTTTCAAATCTTCTAATGACAAGTCATAACCTGTTAAATGCAATAAGCTGTATAGCAGCATCGATCCATGACCTGCTGATAATACAAAACGATCACGGTTAAACCATCCTGGGTTTTTCGGATTATAATTCATAAATTTCGACCAAAGCGTGTAAGCCATCGGTGCGGTACCCATCGGCATGCCGGGGTGACCTGTTCCAGCTTTTTCAATTGCATCAATGCTTAGCGTTCTAATCGTGTTAATAGACAGCAGGTCTATATCTACCTTTTGCTCAATCATTATACTTCCCCTTTCTCCCTAATCGGCCCCTTAATTTGTAACCAAGTAGGCTTCCGCTTGCTGAGCCTTTCCCGACGAGCCGAATTCACGCATTTTGCCTTTCACTGTATCTTTAATTGCTTCACGGGCAGGTCCCAAGAACTTGCGTGGGTCGTATTCTTTTGGCTTCGCACTTAAAGCATCACGAACAGCTTTTGTAGCAGAAATTTGGCTTTCTGTATTTACATTAATTTTGGCTGTTCCAAGCGAAATTGCTTTTTGAATGTCCTTTGTTGGAATTCCTGTACCGCCATGAAGAACAAGCGGAACACCCGTTAGTTCTTTCACTTCCTTCATCCGGTCAAAACCGAGTCTTGGCTCACCTTTATATGGGCCGTGGACGGAACCTAACGCCGGTGCAAAGCAGTCTACGCCAGTTTCGCGGACCAATTGATCACATTCAGCAGGGATCGCATACATCGCATCGGCATCTTCAACGCTTAAATCGTCCTCTTGCCCGCCAATTCGGCCAAGCTCAGCCTCAACCGATACGCCAACAGCATGTGCCACTTCCACTACCCTTTTTGTTAATTCAATATTCTTCTCAAGCGGATAGTGCGAACCATCGAACATGACAGAAGTAAATCCGGCATGGATTGCTTGGACACACATCTCAAGACTCGGGCCATGATCAAGATGAATCGCGACTGGTACTGTCACCTTATAGGTTTCCATCAATTCTTTCACCATCGTAACAATCAGCTTAAATCCGCCCATATAACGAGCAGCGCCTTCGGATACGCCTAGAATGACCGGTGAATTTTCCTCTTGGGCAGCCTGTAAGATTGCTTGCGTAAACTCAAGGTTATTAATATTAAACTGTCCCACTGCGTAATGATTTTCTTTTGCGTGAATCAACATTTCTTTCATTGAAACTAATGGCATATTATTTCCTCTCCCTTTTTCAATTCAATTCTTCAACTGACAATACAACCTTATTTCCATAACGAGTGATACGCTTCAACCAACTGATATCTTTCACTTACCCCTTTACCGGTAATGAACGAATGGGTAAGCATTAAACCATTTTCCTTTTTCTTCACCCCCCGCATTAGCATTCCATCTGTAATCCCTGTTGCGGCAAAAAAGCAATCATCTGATTTCACAATTTCGTCTAACGTAAAGATTTGTTCGGGATTTTGGATTCCCATCTTAATACAGCGATTAAATTCTTCCTGATTTTGCGGGGCCAGCTGACCTTGGAAATCACCACCTAAACATTTCAAAGCGGTGGCAGCAATGACCCCCTCCGGAGCACCCCCTGTACCTACTAAAATATCAATGCCTAATTCGTCAATTGCCGTAGCAATTGCTGCTGTGACGTCTCCATCGGGGAATAACCTCACTCTGGCTCCGACCTCAAAAACCTGTTTAATTAAGTGGTCATGACGCGGCCTGTCTTGAATCATGACAGTTAATTCTGATAAATCCTTACCTAAGGCCTTTGCGACGGATATCATATTTTCCGTTAAAGATGCCTGAATGTTAATATGACCTTTCGCCTTTGGACCGACAGCAAGTTTTTTCATGTACATATCTGGAGCATGTAATAGGCTACCTCTCTCTGATACAGCAAGAACTGTGATCGAGTTTTCCTGTCCCTTTGACAAAAAAGTCGTTCCTTCAACTGGATCCACCGCAATATCCACTAAAGGACCCTCACCTGTTCCCAGTTCTTCGTTAATATAAAGCATTGGGGCTTCGTCCATTTCCCCTTCACCGATCACAACCCGTCCGCTCATCTTAATGAGATTCATTCGATTGCGCATCGCTTCTGTTCCGGCGTGGTCGGCATCATTTTTATTGCCTTTTCCGATCCAAGGATAGGCAGCAATCGCTGCTTGTTGTGCGACAGAAAGAAAATCCATTGCCAGGGAATGAACATATCCTTCTTTTACAACACTACTAGTACCCAAAACATCACCCCTTGTGTTTGTTATAAATTCTGGAGTCAGAATATATGGTAAATTCTGAATCACCTGTACAATTATGATTATAAATAGTATAATAACATTATGTAAGTACGCACTTTAACTTCATATAGTATCAAATAATATACTAATAAAGAATTTTGGAGGATTGATGATGGGCCATATTGATAGTAAGACCTTTAACTGTGAAAAAGAATTGACGTTGGAAATTATTGGTGGAAAATGGAAGATGCTGATCTTATGGTATCTTGGCAAAGAAGGCACGAAACGATTTAACGAACTAAAATCTCTGATGCCGGGAATTACGCAAAGAATGCTTGTTAATCAATTACGCGAATTAGAGGAAGACCAGATTGTCCATCGTGAAGTTTATCCCGTAGTCCCTCCAAAAGTAGAATACTCACTGACCGAGCAGGGGAAATCCCTAATGCCTATTCTTGAATCAATGTATGAATGGGGAAAGAACTACATGGATACGGTATTGGTTGAAAGAAAGAAATTGATTGAGGCAGATTAATCTCCTTTTAAAAATACTTTCTCAATGAAAATCCCTGTCAATCTTTACTCTCGTATTGATTGACAGGGATTTTTATCTTCTAGTTCACCTTTACTTTTGCTGATTGTTCCATTTTTTCAGCGACAAATTTCACAAGCTCAACTACCCTGTTTGAATATCCCCATTCATTATCATACCATGCCAGTACCTTTATTTTCCTTTCACCGATTACCATCGTTGATAATCCATCGATAATAGCCGAATGAGAATTTGTATTAAAATCAATGGAAACAAGCGGTTCTGTTGTGTATTCTAAAATTCCGTTTAAATAGCTGCCCGCAGCATAAAGAAAGGCAAGATTAATGTCATCAACCGTTACATCCGATTTTAAATCAACAACTAAATCGACAAGTGAAACATTAGGCGTTGGCACACGAAGTGCAAGGCCATGTAATTTACCTTTTAAATGCGGTAATACCAGTGAAAGTGATTTTGCTGCACCGGTGGTTGTCGGGATAATACTCTGGGCACATGCACGGGCACGCCGCAGGTCCTTGTGTGGATTATCAAGATTATTTTGATCATTCGTGTAAGAATGTACCGTAGTAACCAAACCATTTTCAATCCCAAACTGCTCATCCAACACTCTTACTACAGGCGCAAGACAATTTGTTGTACATGAAGCATTAGAAATAATAAAATGCTGATCAACATCCAACTGATGTTCATTTACCCCCATCACTACCGTTATATCCTCGTTTTTTCCGGGGGCGGTTAAAATCACTTTCTTTGCCCCTGCCTCTAAGTGAAGCACTGCTTTCTCCCTGGAATTAAACTTCCCGGTCGCTTCGACAACGATGTCTATATTGTATTCCTGCCAGGGAAGGTATTGAGGATCCCTGCTATTTAACAACTGAATGGTGCGGCCGTTTACAATCAAGGCTTGATCAGCCGGAATGACCTCGCCATTAAATTTGCCATGAATCGAATCGTATTTGATTAAGTGGGCCAAGGTTTCTGCAGGATAGCTGGCATTGATTGCGACGACATCAAGTGTTTCATCCACAATCGCCTTACGGAAAACAAGCCTGCCGATTCTTCCAAAACCATTGATGGCTACTCTCGCTTTCATTTCCTAATTCCTCCAATCCTGTTGTTTCAATCGCTTTTACCTACCACCAATTAAATCCATCTTCCTCCAATAGTTGTTCAGCTGCTCTTGGACCCATTGTTCCGGCAGAATAACCATGAAGCAGCAAAGCATTTTGCTCAAACGCCTCCAAAATAGGCTGCACCCATTTCCAAGACAATTCCACCTCTTTCCACTGTACAAAGAACGTGGAATCACCATTTAGAGCGTCGAATAACAAGAGTTCATAAGCCTCCGGGACATCCTTTTTATTTGCCGAAAAGGTGACCTTAATAGGCTCGATTTTGCTGTTATTTAATGGATTTTTACTATTAAATTGCAGCAAAACACTTTCGTTCGGACTGATTTCAATGATTAAAAGATTAGGAGGTGTTTTCTCATTTTTTTCTTTATATAAATCTGATATTGTATTTTTAAATTCAATGACAATTCTAGTGGACTTCTCCTTCATTCTTTTTCCTGTTCGGATATAAAATGGAACACCGCCCCAAAAGGCATCATCAATCCAGAGACGGGCAGCAATAAATGTGTCATTCATAGAAGATGGCTTGATTCCAGGTTCTGCCGTGTATGATGGAACTGATTCCCCATTAATCTCCCCAAGACTGTATTGGCCCCTGACCAAATTTTTTCCTACATCGTCCAGTTGCAATGGCCTCAAGTGTTCCAATACTCTAATTTTCTGTCTGCGAATTTCGTCTGCACTTAATTTTTCCGGTTGCTGCATAGCAGTCAACATCACTAGCTGCAGCAGATGATTCTGGACCATATCACGAATGGCACCTGCCTGGTCGTAATAATCCGCTCTTTCCTCAACACCGACCGTTTCGCTTGCTGTGATTTGAATATTGGAAATATGTTTATTACTCCATAACGCCTGCAGCATTGGGTTTGCAAACGCCAATGCTTCGAGATTTTGAACCATCGGTTTGCCGAGATAATGATCAATGAGATAAATTTCATCTTCTTCAAAGGCTTCTCTTAATTTTGCATTTAATTCCTGTGCAGACTTCAAATCATGTCCAAATGGCTTTTCGATAACCAAACGTTTCCATCCCTTACTTGACCCTAATCCGCTTTTTTTGATGTTCAGCGCGATCACATCAAAAAACTCCGGGGCGACGGATAAATAAAAGAGGCGGTTTTCAGGAATACTCAACTCTTGCTCATATTTTTGAATGACATTTAGTAGTTGTTTATAATTTTCTTGATCGGTAACATCCAATGGACGATAATGAAAAAACCGTAAAAATTCCTTTATCTTGTAAGCGTCTACATTTTTGGAACGTTCGGAAAATGATTGCAGAGATTTTTCAACATGTTTTTGAAATACTTCATCTGACCATTCTCTTCTGCCTAATCCAATGATTGTTAATGAATCCGGCATTTTTTTATCCAAAAATAAATTAAACAGTGAAGGAAATATTTTTCTCTTTGCCAAATCACCGGTTGCGCCAAACAAAACGAATGTCAACGAATCCAATTCCAATGGCTTCACACTGTTAAAATCACTGACTACTGATTTAATCTCCTTAGGGATCATTACACCATTCATGCCTTTCCCTCCTGATTTTTAGATCTAAAAAAACCTTTTATTAACAATTTTCCCAGTCGTTTGTTATTGTTTCTTATGAGAATAGTATAATCTCAAAAAATTTTATTTGTAAGTACGCACTTTTTTAATATATAGTATAAAAAAATACACCTGGTTCCAACAATTTTGAATAGTCGGAATAATAAAAAGCGAACAAAATAGTGGTATAAATACAAAAAAACAGCCCAAGCTCTCACAATGCCTGTGGCTGTTCATTACCTAAAAAATTCAACTTGATAAAAGTTAATCGTAATACCTTCTGAACCAACCTTTTATAAATTTATAGTTTTGTCACATATTTCCGTGCTATAAAAAGACATAAAAGTGACAATGCAGGAATGCCTATCATTGAAAGATATGGAGCAAATGCAAAGCCCCAAAATGAACTCATTTCTGGCACACAAGTTCCTCCCCTATGTTCAATTTAATTAAATTATTCCGGTATCCAGCATTCGTTGTTCACCAAAACGAGTTAGGACAAACTTAAATAATATCTTCCCCTTCCCGAAGTGCTCCCCCTCGTCAAGCTTTTCGTCAACTGTTTCAATAAGTGCCCCAGAAAACAAATCTGTTAAAGTTACCCGTACGTTTCCCATTGCATAAGCACCATCCAATTTATACTCCTCAAGAATCTGCCTTACAATTTCATAATCCCATATTCCTTTATGAATATTCCCTATGGTGTTTTCATATACAATTTGTAATATCCTCCCTTTAATGTGTATTTTCGGCATATTGCATGACCTCCTCATCCTTTTTATTATCCACAGACACTGACCGGATTTCCTCTTCATCTCGTTTTTCTGTAAACATAACAAATCCACCAATAATAACAACAATAGCTCCCACTACGAAATTCCATTTTGGCAAAGTCAGGGTGAAAATACTTATAAAAATGATTGAAAATAATCCGTATAAATCCCCGATTGCCTGACCTCTGCCCACACCTATCAACGGGAATGATTTGTACCATGAAACATAACAAAATCCAAATGTAATACCTGCTAGAAGCAGCCAAGTGATTGGAAGAACAGACATTGTTTTTGCAATCACTGGAAGAACCGGTACATTTCCAAAAATCATGAAAAGTGGTAGAATGACAGCTAACCACCAGAATACCTCGCCTGTAAATCTAAGGGTTAAACCAACATCAGGGTCTGTGACATCTAATGCTCTTCCAGCAATGGCCCCTTCAATACCCCAGCCAACTGCAGCCATTAAGCCTCCAATGTATCCTATCCAAGCACTTGAATTACTGCCCTGAAGTTCTTCTAAAATACCTGGCGCAAATACAACTAACCCACCTGCAACAATTGCAAAAATACCTAAAACAGCCCTCCGTGTAATCTTTTCACCGTACCATTTATTTGCCAAAAATGAACCTACAATAGGATACATCAGTGCGGCAACTGCAGCAAAAATTCCTCCAACGTAACCAATCGCCAAAAAGCTACCAAAAATCGCCATCGGCCCTCCGAAAATTGCAGCATAGAAGTACCACTTAGTAATTTTTCTAAACTGGGCCAATGTTCTACCGTAATCTTTCCACTTACCTAAGACACCCGTCCATATAAACATAAATAATAAAACAGATATTGCATTTAAAGCAGTTATAACCGCTGTCGCTGTTAAATACTCAGAATTTGAATGTGTCATTTGAGAAAAAGGAAACTCATACCAAATTGCTGATCCTGGCACATACCATGCTCCCCATAAAATCGCGGCCCATAAAGCCCACATATATCCCCAACGTACCATATTATTTTTGTATTTAGCTCTTGCGGCTCCTACTGGATTCATAAAACTCCTCCTCATCAAAATCGTTCTCAAATTAATTTTTATACTCTTTAAAATTTTCAGTAAATTATTGACATATAGATTGATTCACTTTTTTCTCACCCCTTCTTTGCCTCCTAAATTTTTATTAGTGTTCTATATGATCTATTGATGTTAGTAGCACAATCTTATAATTAATTACTAAAAAAGCCTACCCGATTTTCTCGATAATCGAGAAGGTAATTAAATTTCTATTTTTCTATTTATTAACCTATTAAATGGATTGAACTTTCCACCTATTTATTAAATTAAAAATGAGAACCTTATTGTTTAAAGGTTCTCATTTTAATTTGATAATATTAAGTCCCGAATTAGAACAAAAGTAAATAATGTACCTCTTACCTTTACAGTTTCCTTAAATCTTAATTAATGGAATTTAAAAATTGTTCAATTTGCCGTTTATGATGCTCATCGTGTTCAATAAATTCTTCGAGATAATTGTAAATCGCAAAATTATTTCCACTGTTATCGGTATAATTAGAAAAAAACTTTTTTTCTGGTAATAATGTTAAATTTTCAATAATTTCTTTTCGATAATGTATGGTCTGATTAAGAATGTCTTCTTTATTTTTCGTTTTAACATATTCAACTGCCTTTTTATTGAAATCATCGATATTAAGATTTTCAATTGTCACATGTTGATTAGTTTTAATCTTTAAAATAGCCTCCTCTAGCATATATTTATCCCAGACCATAATATGTCCAATAATATTTTTAACACTCCATTTATTTTCAGCAATTGGAGATGCCCATTTTCTTTCGTCAAGATTTTTTAAAGACTCAATAAAAGAAATAAACTCTTCATATTTTTGAATGGATCCTTTTTTATCAATAGTTTTCACCTTTGTACCCTCCCTATTTTAAATGTAGCGTTTTGTAAATTAACCATGAACGAATCAAGCTTATTTAGGTTTTTAACTATTAACTTAAATAAAAATCTGTGCGAACTACTTCACACAGATTGCCCATTTCTAACTAAATTGAGGCTCTTTCTTTAATGCCTTTTGCATTAATACGACTTCCTGGCTTAACTGTGTAATACGTTCTAAGACATCTTGGTCAACCAATTCATTTTTAGGACTAAAATGGTCATAATTAGTGTAAACAAAACCTGGCGCTACAAATGCTCGAAAATAACTTGCTATTGGTTTTAATTGATTTTCTATCACTAAATAATGCTGATATGTTCCTCCTGTAGCGACAAAACCCATTACTTTGTTTCGAAAAACCTTTGGAGGGACTAAATCAAATAAGTTTTTCAAGGCACCAGTGATTGATCCTTGGAATATCGGTGTTCCAATAATATAAAAATCTGCCGAAGAAACAATATCAATAACCTTTTTTGTATCCCCAGTATATGTGGCTGGATCACGTCCATCGCAGAACTGAACATCATATTGTTTTAAATCAAGTAATTCTATTTCAACATCAGGATTGTTTTTCTTTACCTCTTCTAACACTTTTTCAACTACAACTTTTATTTTCGCTCCTGTAATAGTCCCCGATATTCCTAATAATTTCATCTTTTTTCTCATTCCTCCTTGTAAAATCCTTGTCGTAAAAATAATGCCTTTTGTTCATAGAAAATTTTAATTTTATTAACTCAATGAAAAAATGGCTTAGCAAATGTTATCTTTACTTCATGATTTCAGAATGATAACCACCATCATTTCGAGTTCTTCTTCAGGACCCGAATAAGACGGTGGTTATAAAACTAGTGGTTATTCTCGTAGGCAATTTGCTTGTTTATTAATTTTATAGAAAAGTTTGGGACGTCTTCTTTTTATTCAAACCATGGAACTTCGATTAAAGAACGGCCAATCCATTCACGTAAAATTTCGTTTGTAGGTCCCATTACTGCCCCAGCACGACCGTCACGTAAGAATTTCTCTACTTGACCAGTTAAATAGCCTCTTCCGCCTGAAACTTGTAAAGCTTGATTTGTTACCTGAATGACAATATCAGCAGCATGAGTCTTTGCTTGCCAAACAGGTAAAAGATGATCTCCTATTTTTTCGCCATTTTTAACAAGTTGATCTAACCCCTGGGCTACTCGATATACTATGCTCCTTGAGCTGTCAATTAAAATTTGCGCTTTTGCTAGTTCGTGGCGAATAACCTGATAGCTGGCCACGGATTTACCAGTATCTGCGTGAACCTTTTTCTTTGCACTATCAATTGCTGCATTAAGGGCACCTTGGGCAACTCCAGTCCAACATGCAGCAGTTCCAAGTAAAAATAATGGGTCAATAACATTATCGTTAAAATAATTCATTCCGCCTTCAGTTCCAATGCGGTTATTAGTCGGAACAAAAACATCATTGAACTTCATTGGTCCGCTTGAATTACCGCGTAATCCCATTGCGTTAAACGGGAAGAATTCCAACCCCTCTTGATCATTATGAACAAGTAAAAACATGAGCTTATCATCCAGTTTGCTGTCTGGAGAATTTGTACATACAATATACCAGTCAGCTTCTCCCGCACTTGTAACAAATGATTTATGTGCATTTAATAAGTATCCATCCCCATGTCTTGGTGCTGAACTCACCACATTCCAAAAATGACTTCCAGTAGCTGGTTCACTGAATGCAAGTCCTCCAACTTCTCCCTTAAGTACGCCAGGAATAAAGCGCCTACGTTGTTCCGGATTTCCTGCTGCATAAAGTGTCTGCGTGGCTGCTGTATGCATTACCCAACACATCGTAGAAGAGGCACAATATTGAGCAAAAGTTTCAGCCAATACAGCAAAACCTGTGAATCCTGCTTCAAGACCGTCGTCAGAAGCAGGAACAGTTACAGCACCAAACCCTGCTTCAGCAATTTTCCTTAAGCTTTCCCGAGGATATAGACTTTGCTGATCAGAAATAGAAGCACGAGGAAGCAGTTCATTTTTACCAACTAAATGTGCCTTTTCTTGTAATTCCTCATACCCCGACGGGCAAGTCCACCACTGAGGAATCTGCATAATACCTTCTTCTAGTACCGTATTATTTACTGTCAACTCTCTTCACTCCTTGATAGTTTTTTTATACTTCTCATAATCTTACAAAAAGTTCCAAAAAGTTTTATGAGATGACTTTATATTCACATAGAAAATTAATAAAATAAATCATAGTTTCCCGAATATTGGGAAAAATTAAAATATTTTTTAATTTTGTTAAAATTAACCAAATCCATAAAATAATTCAAGTAATAATCCACTTGCCACATAAATTAATATAATTTTGTAGGCTAGTGGATGTAAGGCTAATTTCAAATTGTGTTATTAATACCTTGATTATTTACTAACTAAATCTAAAGTAATGGCTTAAAAAACCTTAAGTAGGATATATTAAAATAATATATTGCTTTGTTTTTATAAATTTAAAAACAAATAAACTCTTTATATTTGGAACCATTCTGTTTTTAAAATTCCATGCAGAAAACAGATTTGGCACGGGTACCGGGTAATGACCAACCTAATAGTTGCTCAGCTTGTAAAAAGCTGCCTTGTACGAGAAGATTTCGAATTCGGCTGGAAGAAATGACTATTCCTGTATTACAACAAACCGGCTCTATGACAGTGACAGAAAAACGTTCACGTAAAGTATTAATATCTCCCTCTCTATTTTTACCAAACTTAAAGTCGTGTCCTTCATATATTGCCAAGGGATTTATATCTGAAATTTCACTCAGGAAGGCATCTACTCCCCTAGTAATATAATTAAAATCAAAGGATGCAACAATGACATGATCTACCCCAAGTGATTTTAATCTGTTTATTTTTTCAGATAAAGGTGTCAAGAGTAATAAATTTTTGAAGAAAACTTTAGGTGGCGGATCAAAGGTATAAACAACCAGAGGTACTCCGAGCTTATTTGCATGGCTTCTTGCTCGTTGTATCAATACCTGATGCCCTCGGTGAACTCCGTCAAGGGCTCCAATCGCTAATACTGACTTAGAAAGTTGTAAACTCCTCGTGGTATGTACTTTCAATGAAACCACTCCTTTACACTTTGATAATTTCCTTTCTAACCGTACTGATATCGTATTTATTTAATTTAAACTTAAAATGTAGCCAGTTAACACTTTTGGTATTAGTAACTATTTTAAGACAGCGCTTTCAGAAAACAAAGTATGCACTTTTATTTCATTTAGTGATTTGTAATATACTTTTGTATTAATCGAGTAAAAACAGGATAATAATTTACAAATACAAACAAGCATTCTTTGAATTATATAATTTATTCCAAAGAAAAAAGGATGCCACAAGGCAATCCAACTGTCTTCTTTTAGCGGTCATTAGTGACGACTTGGAAATTCTAATTAACTGAGAAGTAGTCTATTATTGAGGTATTTTACGGGATTCGAAAGGATCTTAGATTTGAGAGTAATTATTGATAATTTAATTTTATAAGCATCAAAAGCTAGATTAATTATTCGTCGCATGATTCTTCTCCATAAGTTTCATTCGCTTTAAAGATACATTCCCAACATACACTCCTGTTTTTTTCCATTATCGCTAATTCTTCCCCACAAGTAATACATACATCGATTTTCATAATATCACCTCTTTTCAGGATGTCTTCTTCAAAAAAAGTACCTGATATTCATTTAAATACATATCCAATTCTTGGCTGCATTTAACAGTCTTTTCACAGGTATACCCCGCTAACTGAGCAAATTCAATCATTTCTTTTCGCTTTAAGTAAATATTTTTAAGTAACACTTCCTTTAAATTTTTATTCATCAACTCTTCTCCTCCCATCATAATAGAAATGTTTTAATAGCAACAAAATCTTCATGTGAGTACATATTAAAACCTAAATAGTATAAGAAAAAGTGATAAATTAAATTTAGCTAATAATAAAAATTTAGAGATTATCTATACAAGATTTCAATTTTATCCTGATATCTACCTGATGAATCTCTAATGTTAATCTTATTTATGATCCATAATTTTATTATAATTTTAAAGCAATAAACTGGTAAGTATGCACTTTAAGAACATATAGTATAAAAAATAATACTGTGAATTGTTAATTACAAAGTACATGTTGTTGGTTCTTAATAATTTGTTCTACTAAATTTCTAATTTCAAAATCATCTAATTTAAATACCCCTTCACCTAATTCAGGCATTATTTCAAGCACCTGCTTTTCATAACTTTCTCGTTCTAATTCTTTCATATAATACCGTTTTAATACGAACGTCATTTTTATAACCTCCTTTAATTTAAAAAGATAACTTTTAATATTCTTTATTTTATTGAATTTTTCAACAATATTACTCAAAGTTCGATATATTCCAAGTATAATAACTCTTCATTCTATTCGTAAGTACGCACTTTTTTGTCAGATAGTATCAAAGACCTGCTTTTTCTTTCCAAAAGAAACAAAAGGAACAGTATACTTTTTAACACTATATGTTAAAAAAGTGCATACTTTGTTTTTTGGAAATTACAGCTTATAATAACAGTGAAGCAAACAAAATATTAGAGGAGGAACAAAAAATGGAATTACAATTAGCTCTAGACCTTGTAAATACTGAAGAAGCAATTAAATTGGTGGAGGAAGTTAAAGACTACATTGATATCGTAGAAATCGGTACACCAGTAGTTAAAATCGAAGGTCTTCAAGCAGTAAAAGC
>NZ_JAGYPE020000059.1 GCF_018343545.2 Neobacillus citreus
AAAATCTCTATACCTTAATTATACAAAAAAGACTGCCAGCAAACCCGAATTTTTTCGAATTTGTCGACAGTCTGAAAAGAGATGCTCATGCATCTCTTTTCTCTTTATTAACTTCTTTTAAAACTTCCGTCAGAAAAAATTCGACTGTCCGCTGGGCATTTAGAAATCTTGATTTGCTTGTTTTCGGAAAGAAAGCCTGGATGGAGAGCTGTTCAATATGTTCTGAAACAGATTCGACTTGCTGAATGCGGATATGTTTTAATGGAAGGTTTATAAGCCATTTTTTCATCTCCTCTTTCCACTCTCCGTTTATTGAGTTAACCTTATTGGCAAATGGCTTTATCACCTTATCAAAATTTTGTTCACTCCCCGTTTCTCTTGCTTCCTGAAAATGCCTCAAAAATTCTTCATTGAATGATAATAACTCCTTTGTTAAATGCTCTATTTCCTTTTCCAAGAATGCTCACTCCCTTCCCGCCAAATAAAAAAGCAGCACTATTTTAAATGCCACTTTTAGATTTAAAACTATGATACCGAATATTAAAAACCCATTTCAAGCTTTAATGATTTTGCGGAATGGTGGGAAAGCGGATTTTGGACCATCTCTCCATTCAAAAGCATTTGGTCTGTAATTCTTTCCAACTTTGTAATTTTTTCAGCCGAATCAAGCAGTCTATCTTGTTCCCTTTGATCAAGCTCGATGCGAAGTTCAGAAAAGGATGCTTTTAGTGCCTCATCTAATTCTTCCAATTGGTCATATATCCCCGCCAGCTTAGACAGGAGCCTATCCTTATCACTAAATGAACTATTCATTTTCTAAAACCTCCCCCACGTTTTTCCTAAAGTTAATATTCTCTTTCCAATCAATGGTTCCTTCACCCTTGACAAAACTAGAAGCATTTCGGCAAAGAAAGTGCCATTCTGGCATATTCTCTATTTTCATTCGACAGAATCTAGAATCGTATGAAAACCAAAATTCAGCACATGATATTAGTGGAGGTGTTTATTTTGTCTAACAACAATAAACAAAACAAAAGCCAACCGCGGCAATCTGATACAGAAAAAAGAACAGGTTACGGCGATAAAAAGTTAGAAGGACCAAACCGACCGGCTGAGTAAGAAAAAAGCAAGGAGATCACCCTCCTTGCTTTTTTCTTATTTCCATTTTTTTAAATCCAGTGCCTTTTTCAAGGAAACAAGCAGCTGCAGCTGATGGGATTTAGCCACGTACCAATCGGTTAGGTGAATCGGGTGGCGATGATGGACTGGAAAATGCAGCCACGAGGAAGAGACCTTTCGAACTTTACTCCAATCCTGATTATCCTGCCGATGGTGCTTGATTACCGGGTAGGTCATTCTTAAGATAGGAGTAGTTCCTTCCGTTTTCATTTTGAAATACTGTTCATAATCATTTCTTGAGCCTGTATGTGTTGTCTTTTCAGCAAACTCAAAAAAATGAGGAAATAACCTCGGCTGAAAAAGAATGCTCGCCAGCCTTTTTCCAAGATTAATCCTTTTTGAAAGAGACCTAAAGCCATTCACGCTTGCGCCATATACCTCCCCGCCGCAGGTTGGGAACAACACGCAGCTAAAATGCAGCCAATCTTGAAAATTGAATATAAGTGATTGAAATACCTTCTTCTTATAAACAGGGTGTTCAATGACCGGTTTCTGAATCACATTTTGTTCATTAATGATTAGGGCGGTCGTGAGCCTTTTACTATCTTTATCCCTCCAAAAGCGGTGCCACTCATTTTGAATAAAGGATGAAACATGAAAATAGGGAAGTAAATGAAACAGAGGCCGGCCTAATTTCGTCGAATATTGATAGACCAATAATTGGGGGAAAACATCATGAAATATTAGCCAATTTGCCCTTTCATATGTAAAAAAAAGCTGTTTTCTGACCTGGGGGGCAAGCAGCTGCCGAAACATAGATCCTTCAAGATCGCACATATTCCAGCCGCCATTTCGGGATACCATGCTTGCCAGAAAAGACCATTGAATATCCGGATTTTCTTTAAAGTAGGAAAAATATGCATTAGTCCTTGAAATATTATCGATATTTTTTTTGCTTGTTTCGGTTTCAATTTGACGAATGATATTTTGTTCGTGTATTGTAAGGAGACTCATATTTTGTGCATCTTTCCTTCAGTTTTTAATAGATTATTAGCGCATGCTAATCCCTTAAGAAGAATGAATCATTTATTTTTATAACAAAAACGGTACAATTAATATTAGCGTTTACCTGAAGGGCTATTTTATTCACCCACTTTTTTCTAAGATTTGATATGATAGTGAGTGTCTTAAGAGGTGAAGAAAATGAGCTTTAATTATCCAAATGGAAAAAAGTATGTTCGCTTGGATCAAGAGAAAAAAGCACCGGTAAAAATCAAAAAAAATGATGGATATGGCAATCGGGGAATGACACTTGAAGAGGACTTAAACGAGAGTAATGAATATTACCGTTCAAGGAAGATGGCCGTTATCCATAAGAAACCGACACCAATTCAAATCGTCCAAGTGGATTACCCAAAGCGAAGTGCTGCAGTTATTAAAGAAGCCTATTTTAAACTTGCCTCCACCACTGATTATAATGGCGTTTATAAAGGGAAATATATTGATTTTGAAGCAAAGGAAACAGAAAATCCAACTTCATTTCCGTTGAAAAATTTCCATCAGCACCAAATTACCCATATGGAAGAAGTGATGAATCAGGGTGGGATTTGCTTTGTTATCATCCGATTTTCGCGATTTGATGAGGTATATTTGCTAGAGGCAAGGCATATGTTAGGTTTTTGGGACAGAATGATGAGTGGAGGAAGAAAATCGATTACAAGGGAAGAAATTATACACAACGGTTATCTCATACCGCTTGGATTTCATCCAAGAATTGATTATATTAAAATATTAGATAATCTTTTACCTCTTTATTAATAAACAAATAAAGAGCAGAAAGGAAGGAATTTCAAAATGGCTGAGCAATACCAATCAAGAGAGGAGCGCCGAAAGAAACAGCAGTCAAACAATAAGGCCAAACCAAAAGCAAAGGCTAAGAAAGGCGGAATGGCAAAGAAAATTTTCCTTTCCCTAGTGGTGCTTTGTTTTGTCGGCTTATTGGCTGGTGTCGGCACTTTCGCCTATTTAGTAAAGGACACTCCCAAGCTTGATCCTAAATTATTAAAAGATCCTATCCCTTCAAAGATTCTAGATAAAGATGGAGAGCTTATTTCCGAAGCCGGCTCAGTGAACCGGGAATATGTTACTTATAAAGATATACCGGAGCAGGTTGAAAATGCCATTTTGGCAACGGAGGATTATCGTTTTTATAAACATCATGGCATCGACCCGATACGCCTTGGCGGTGCGGTTCTCGCAAATTTCCGTGATGGCTTTGGTTCGGAAGGCGGCAGCACGATTACCCAGCAGGTTGTCAAAAACGCCTTTTTATCACGTGATAAAACCTTGAAACGAAAAGTTCAGGAAGCATGGCTATCCTATCAGCTGGAACAAAAATATACAAAACATCAAATTTTTGAAATGTATGTCAATAAGGTATATGTCTCGGAAAATAGCTGGGGTATTGCCACTGCTGCAAAAATATATTACGGAAAAACACTTGATCAGTTGACACTTGCGGAAGCAGCCCAATTGGCTGGGATGCCGCAAAGCCCGAATAATTACAATCCTTTTAACCATCCGGATTTAGCCGAAAAAAGAAGAAACATCGTATTGAGTTTAATGTATCAGCATGGTTTTATTTCAAAGGCACAGATGGAAGAAGCTAAGAAGGTTGCCGTAAAAGATACGGTCCTGAAAGAGGAACAGCGTAAAATAAATGACAAACCATATGATGCCTTCGTAGATGCTGTCATTGATGAAGTTAAAAAAACAACCGATTTTGATATTTTTTCTGACGGTTTAACAATTTATACAACACTTGACAAAAACGCGCAAGACTATGTTAACGAGCTTTTAAACTCCAAAGACCTTATTCCATATCCTGATGATCAATTCCAGGCAGGAGTCGCACTTCTCGACACAAAGACTGGAGAAATCAGGGCGATTGGCGGCGGCAGAAACCAACAGGTGCAGCGCGGCTACAACTATGCCATTGATATACAGCGCCAGCCCGGCTCTACCATTAAACCTGTGTTGGATTACGGCCCTGCCATCGAATACCTGAATTGGGGCACCTACCAAATGATTGAGGATAAACCAATTACGTATTCGTCTGGTAAGAAATTCGGAAACTGGGACGGTCAATATAAGGGTCCGATGACGATGAGGACGGCCCTTCAGTTATCTAGGAACACACCGGCGGTTCAGGCCATTCAACAGGTTGGACTGGATAATGCCATGAAATTTGCCTTAAATCTGGGCATCCCGTTAAAAGAAATCTCTGAATCCTATGCGATTGGCGGCTTTGGCGGAAAAACCGTTGGGGTATCACCTTTAGAAATGGCTGGAGCTTATGCGGCGTTTGGCAACAAAGGTATTTACAATAAGCCGCATGCTGTCACGAAAATTCAACTGCGTGATGGTACCGTTATTGACACAGCACCAGAACCAAAGGTGGCCATGAAGGATTCCACAGCGTTTATGGTTACCGACATGCTAAAGAGTGTCCTAGTTTCTCCGGGTACGGGGACAAACGCAAAAGTACCAGGACTCCCAATGGCAGGTAAGACAGGGACTACAAACTATTCGGAAGAACAAAGAAATGCCTGGAATATTAGTAAAAGCGCGGTACCAGATTCTTGGTTTACAGGGTATACGACCAATTATACAGCATCCATATGGACTGGTTACGGTGACTATAAAACGCCGATTGAGGCAAAGGGAAATAACCAAAGAATTGCCCAGTTAATCTTTAAAAATTTACTAGCGCATGTCTCAAAAGGCAAACAAACAGCTGACTTTACTATGCCAAATAGTGTGGAGAAGGTCAGAATCGAAAAAGGCTCCATGCCGGCTGTGCTTGCGAGTGAATACACTCCTGACAGCGAAGTACTCACGGAATATGCTGTAAAGGGCCATGCCCCGAAAACAGTATCCGAGAAATTTAACAAGCTTGAGGCACCTAGCGGCTTGGCAGCAAAATTTGATCAAGATACACAAAAAATCGCTGTAACTTGGGATTATCCAAATACAGCACAACAAAATGTTCAGTTTGATATTACCGTTGATAACGGCACTACTCCAAATCATGTGGTGCAGGCAGAAAAAGGATTCCTATTCCCAGTTAAGCCGGGTGAGAAATACACTATTACTGTTCTGGCTATTATCGGAGATCGGAAGAGCGATCCTGCAACAACTACCATTGAGGTTCCGCAGGCAGAAATCGATAGTGAACCAGGAAATGGAAATAACGGCACTGGGGACGGAAATGGAAACGGAAACGGCACTAACAATGAGAACGGTAATGGTACCGGAACTGGTACCGGCAGTGGAAATGGCAGCGGCAATAACACCGGCGGAGTCGTGATCCCGCCAATCGTAACCCCTGGAACTCCTTCCAGCGGGCATTAAATGAAAACTCGCCGATTGGCTAGTCCGATAGGACGAAGACAGAGGGGTAGTTGAATTTCCTATTAGCTAAAAAAACAAGAGGCTGACACTAGGTTGTCAGCCTCTTGTTTTTTTGGATATTTTTCCGGGCATATTGTTTTTCTTGTTCTACCATGAGTTCTGATAACTGTCGATATGAATGATAGAGTGATGGTCTGGACTTGATAAAAGCGAATCGCTCCTTAAGATTGACAGGCTTGTATTCGAAGCTTTCAAATGGAATGGGATCGGTGCAGCTAAGTGGCAATCCATTCGTCAGAAACAAAAACCTAAGGTATAATTGAATTCCTTTATTCATCCATTCTTTCGCCCCTATTTGGTCCCTGTTTCGAAAAACTTTCTCAAGATGCTCCTGTGTACTGGCCCATTCTTTAAGAATATCGTTTAAAGACTCTGAAGGCTTACTCATTTACAGCAGCCTTTCCTTTCATTCTTTTCTTCCCTTCCCTGCAAAGACCTAAGAGCGGGCAGCTTGGGCACTGCGGGTTTTGCGCCTTGCAATGATATCTGCCAAAAAAGATTAAGCGGTGATGTGTCGCAGACCACTCCTCTTTCGGTACCTTCTTCATCAGCGTCTTTTCCACTTCCAATACAGAGTCCTTCCAACGGCAAATGCCGAGCCTCTTACTGACACGTTCAACATGGGTATCAACAGCGATGGCGGGAATGCCATAGGCAACCGAAACAACAACATTGGCTGTTTTCCGGCCCACTCCCGGCAGCTTTGTTAATTCATCCCTATCCATAGGCACTTCCCCATTATATTCATCTAATAAAATACGGCAAAGGCTTTGAATGTTTTTCGCTTTGTTCCGATAAAGACCGATTGAGCGGATATCATTTTGCAATTCCTCCAAAGGGACTTTTAAGTAGTCCTCTGGGGTCTTGTATTTTTTAAATAGACCAACAGTTACCTTATTAACGAGTGCATCGGTGCATTGGGCAGATAAAGCGACAGCGATAACGAGTTCAAAAGGATTGGAATGATTTAATTCGCAATGGGCATCTGGAAACATTTCACCCATTGTATCTAAACAATGCCGAATTTGTGTATTATTAAGCAAGGTTTTCACCCCTCTAAATGTTTATTACAGAAAATAAACGAGTGAATTGTCACTCGTCATTTGAGAATTATTGCTCTAACCAGTTATAGAATGGAATGGATGATGGCGGGGCATCCTCTCTTGGATTGCCTTTTTGAACTTGTTTCTGCCGGAATTTGCGACCCTGATTTTTGGCCTGCTCAAGTGTCTTAATGCCGTTCTTCTTCCACTCAAAAAGAATTCTATCAATATAGCGAAAATTTAATTTACCTGACATGACTGCTTCACGAAGTGCGGCTTTGATAATGACAGGATCATGATGGTCATCATCCATCCACATCGCAAGAGACTCACATTCAAAAGGAGACAAAGGACGGCCAAATTCATTTTCAAAACACGTATATAAATCGGTTTCATCCGTTTTCTTTTGATTCTCATGTACATTCTGCGTGCTTGTTAAAAATTGTGTCACGAGTCTTTCCCATAATGGTTTAATTGTGTACTTCTCGAAACGAATGCCGTCTTGCGAATATTCATCAATGATGGCAAGTAAGCCTCTTTGAATCAGCTTTCTAAGCATGTCACTGCATTCTGATAGCGAAATGGTCATTCTTGAGGAAAGCTCTTCAGGGGTTGGAAAATCATTACCTTTCTCTACAAACGTCATGATATTTAGTAACAGAACTAATTCTGCTTCGTTTAAATTCAAATTGCGATATTCGGTAAATAGTAAAGAGGGTACGGTAATGGTACCTTCTTCTAGCCAAGCTATTATATTATCTTTCATGTTAGGACACCTCCTAAAAAGTATATCACGAACAGGTGATTTCGAGTAAGAGAATTAGGCATCCTGTTTTGGTAAAGAAATCAAAAAGCCTGCAGGTCGCAGACTTTTTGATTTTACTAAAGGTTATACCCTAACTTTTGATTCTACGAATTGTTGCATGCGGGATACGGCTTTTTCTAATAAGTCTAGTGATGTTGCATAGGATAGACGGATGTTGTCAGGTGTTCCGAATCCTGAACCCGGAATCACAGCTACTTTTGCTTCAACCAGAAGGGCAGATGCAAAGTCGTCGACATTGCTGTAGCCAGCCATTTCAGCAGCCTTTTTCACATTTGGGTACAGATAGAAAGCACCCTGCGGCTTTACACAAGTGAACCCAGGAATGGCAACCAGCTTATCATAGATAATTTCCAATCTTTCTTCGAATGCCTTCCGCATTTCTACAACAGGCTCCTGCGGCCCGTTGTAAGCCGCGATGGCTGCATATTGAGCGGTAGTGGTCGGGTTAGATGTGCTATGGCTAGCGAGGTTGGTCATTGCTTTAATAAGTTCAGCATTACCAGCAGCATAGCCAATCCTCCAGCCTGTCATCGAATGGGACTTGGAAACACCATTAATAATAATTGTTTGTTCTTTAAGCTCCGGCGAAATTTCCGCAATCGAAACATGCTTTACACCGCCGTATACAAGCTTTTCATAAATCTCATCAGAAACAATCAAGATGTTTTCTGCCAAGCATACCTTACCAATTTCCAAAAGCTCCTCTTCGGAATATAAGACCCCTGTTGGATTGCTTGGAGAGTTAATGATGACAGCTTTGGTTTTATTGGTAATCGCCTTTTTCAGTTGTTCCGGTGTTATTTTAAAATGGTTTTCTTCCAATCCATCGATATAAACAGGAACTCCGCCCGCTAACTTAACCTGCTCCGGATAGCTTACCCAATAAGGAGTAGGAATAATAACCTCATCCCCCTCATTTAAAAGAACCTGAAACAGCGTATAGAGGACATGTTTTGCACCATTCCCAACAATCACTTCATTTGGCTTATAGGTTAAGCCTTGATCTGTTTCGAACTTTTTAATAATCGCCTTTTTTAAGGCAGGAAGACCAGCCGAAGGAGTGTACTTGGTTTGTCCCTCATTCATCGATTTTACCGCAGCATCCAAAATGTGCTGAGGGGTATTAAAATCGGGTTCACCTGCACCGAGTCCAATTACGTCTTCACCTTGTTCCTTCAATTCTTTTGCTTTCGCAGTAATGGCCAATGTTGTTGAAGGTGTTAAGGACAACACCCGGCTTGCCAATTCCACTTTCATTATGTTTTCCTCCTGTCTCTACCCTATAGATTTTCAATTTCCTTCAGCCACTCGCCAGTTTCGAAATGGAGATAATAATAATTTATTAAATTATTATCAGAACGGTAATAAATTTCCCATAAAGGGATGTTTTGTTCCATTCCCAGCCGGACTGAAATGATTTTTTGGGGATTTTTTTCTTTATTCAATGTTTGAATTGCTTCCTCTTTTGTAAGGCCGCTCTTGGCCTTTCGGACAATAACCTTTTTGCTCTTTTCGGGAACCCAGACAATAATCTCTTCGCCCTTGTTATTTTTCCCTTCAATGACATTAACGGTTTCTTGACCATTATAAACATGAAAATCTTCAACGCTTTTTAATGGAACCTTTTTTTCAGCAGCCTGAACAGCACGTTCTTCAGCGGTAATTAATGGTTCCATTGCACTATGATATACTTTTATCGAAACCCCGATCACCACAGCAAGTAATAAACATGCTCCAATTATAATCCACTTTTTCACTTTCAAATCACTCTTTTATGTACGATATTTTTCCTCCAATTAATTCTTGTTACTTGTTTCCTACCAAATATCATTATAACAGGTAAAAGGAAAAATGCCCTATCTGAAACCAAGGAATCGTAATTTTTCTTTAAGTTTTTATTCTTCTTCTGTTGGGATGGTAAAAACCTCGTATTTGGAATCCGTGAACTTTAGCGTCACCGTTCCATGCTTTTTTGTAAAATAAACTTCAGACCACGTTTCGTGCAGGCCTTGAAGGATATCACGGTCCGGATGATATTCCTCCGGTGTAAACAATACAGAAATCTCCGGATTCAAATAGTGGATAAAGTTAGTTGATAAAAAAGAAGCCTTTGCGTAATCCGGAATTTTTAAAACATGGACATCTTCAAGGTTTTTTGTCAGTAATGCCTGCTCCGCCCTTTCGCTGCACGACGACATTAAAAAGAGACGGTGATTGAAAAACTTAAGGATAAAATCCATCCCTTCGTTTTTTTCATTTCCGACAAATTGGACTTCGGCCGTCAGGTCAGGAAAAAGTGATTCTGCTGTCCCTTCTTTCCATGTTGATACCGCTGCCTGCTTTTGATCATCAAGTCCAAAGGCTGCCTGGGCTGATATTTTTGGAGTGGTAATCAATTTTTCTATGTTATATTTGTCCATCAGCTTATTTACTTTTTTAAAAGACAGGCTATTTTCATCTGTAGTAATGATTAAGGTTTGAATACTTTTTACATCATAAAGTTTGAGCCACTCTTCTAATTCCGCTTCCGTGTTTTGCCCCCCGACATTGACCAGAATATTCTCATTGTTCGGGCCTTGAATTAAAGTAGCCTCGCCAGCGGACAGTCCTATAAAAGTAACGGCCATTTCGTGTTCCTTTATATTTAAATCTATATTTTCAACCTTACCTGAAATAGCCGTTTCAGCTTGAACTACTGAAACAGCCGGACAAAACAAGGCCAATAGAATGAATAAAATTCGCATACACATTCCTCCTGTCATCTATAGGATGTGTATTTCTTCCAAATTTTATCATAACCAGGATTGAATAATTTTGACTATTTCTTTGGCCGATTCTTTTTTTATCGTGACTGGCGGAATGGAATTTAAGAAGGCTTTTCCATATTTCGTTGTGATTATCCGCTTGTCAAAAACAATCACAATCCCCCTATCTGTTTCAGTTCGGATTAACCGGCCAAAGCCTTGTTTAAACCTTAGTACAGCTTCAGGCAGAGAATATTCAAAAAAGGCATTGCCGCCACTTTCCTCAATTATTTGGCATTTCGCCATTGTTAACGGCTCATCCGGTGAGCTGAAGGGAAGCCGTACTAAACACAGGCATGATAAATCCTCCCCTGGGATATCCACACCCTCCCAAAAACTGCTCGTTCCTAACAGAATGGCCTTTTCATAGCGCTGGAAATTTCTCGTCAACCTTGTTCTGCTCCCGCTCGTAATCCCTTGGGCAATTAATACATAGTCATCGAGAAAGCCGCTTTCCTTTATCAATTCGTACGTTTTCTTCAGCATGTCGTACGCAGTAAAAAGAAGCAGCATCCTTCCTTTCGTCGCCTCAGCAATCGTGATGATGTGCTCGGTTATAGCAATCACAAATTCATCCAAGGAAACCGAATTGATTTCGGGCAAATCATCAGGAATTATCAGCTGTACCTGTTCCTTGTAATTAAAAGGAGAGGGGATGATTACCTTTTCCGGATTACTGGAATCAAGGCCGATTTCCTTGAGATAATAGTCAAAGGTATTATTAACAGTTAACGTTGCAGAAGTAATGACTGCTGCCTTTTTACTAGCGAAAAAATATTTTTCTAAAGCAGCCGCTACACTGGCCGGCTGTGCGATAAAGGTTGTTATATTCTGCGGTGCACGGACATCGATTTCAATCCATTTAACATCATTGGTGTCCCTTAAAAAGCTGTTTATTACCCTGCCCCTTAATTCCTCTAATTCGATAAGAAACACATGGACTTCCTCGATTTTCCCCTCTTGCTTTCTGGTTAACCCATCCTTTTGGGAAATAATCCATTCCACCCTTTTACTAATTGCGGCATGCAAATCCTTTATTAAAAATGATAGCCTTTCCGCACTATGCACTAAAGCCATTCTTTCTTTAGAACTATCAGCTTTACTAAAAGAGATTTTTGTGCGGTAATATCCATTTTTGTTATTAATCCTCTTTTTAGCAAATAGAGCAATTAACTTAAAAAATTCATCCATTTCATACGAAAAGTCTATCATCATCTGATTAAGCTCAAATGTATGGATAATCGGTTCCATCGTGAAAGGATAAATAGCAAGAATCTTTTCTAGTTCATAAAAAAGCTGTTCTTGTTCGTATAAACCAAATTGACCGGCCAGCATTCTTGCAGATAGGTAATCCAAGGAGGTACCAAAGAATTGAACTGCCGCTTTTTCCAAATGATGTCCTTCGTCAATAACGACAAAATCATATTCCGGCAAAACAGCGCCGTTCCCTTTAATATCACTTAATAATAGAGAATGATTGGTAATAACAATATCCGAGACTTTAGCCTCTTTTTTTGCTCGCAAATAAAAATCCCGTTCTTGCCAATCAGGATGTTTTGAAAAAGCGGTTTGCTCATTTTTAATTTTATTCCAAAAAAGGAATCCGCCGCTGGAAAGATTCAGTTCATCCTTATCACCGGTTTCTGTCTCGGTTAACCAAACAAGAATCTGCATCTTTGTTAAGGTGGTATCATAGTTATCGTTTTCATCAAGCAGCGACTGATGAAATTTTTCCAAACAGATATAATGGCTCCTGCCTTTTAAGAGCACAGCCTTTACCGGAAAAGGAATCATTTTTTCCAGAAGTGGCATTTCTTTTCTTAATATTTGCTCCTGCAGCTGAGTGGTATGTGTACTGACGATGATCGGGCGATTCCTCTGTTTAGCAAAGAAGACAGCTGGCAGCAGATACCCTAACGATTTTCCTACTCCCGTTCCTGCTTCAATTAACGTATGACGCTCGGATACGAAGGCTTTGTAGACCACATCCATCATCTTAAATTGCCCTGTCCGGTTCTCAAAGGATTTAAGGCCGCTTTTCATCAGCCTTAATTTCTCTTCTTCAGCTTGAGGATAATGATAAGCCTGAAATTCTGACGATGTTTCCAGCTGAGGCAGCACTTTTTTTATGGCGAGGTCCCTAAACGCCTCAAAATCCTCATTATGTACAGACTTTTCATCCATGCTGTCAATCATTTCTTCAAGTAGCTGCTCAAGGTCGCTTTTTAATCCGCCGGATAACGGAAAAAGCCGCTTAAGCGTAATAAAGGGCAGCTGTTGTAAACGCTGGACCAACAGCAGGAAAATTTCCGCAGTCACTTCCGCATCACTGTCGGCTTGGTGAGGCCGATCGTGCTTGAGGTTTAGCATTTCAGCCAAATCAGTAAGTTTATATCCGTCCGCTGTCGGATATAAAATCCGCGACATTTCCACGGTATCCAAGACAGACCCGTAAAACCCTTCAAATCCGGCTTGGATTAATTCCTCTTGAAGAAAGGATAAATCAAATAAAACATTATGGGCTACAAAATAAGCCCCGTCCAGCAAGGAAAAAACCTTCGCAGCAATCTCTGAAAAAACAGGGGCATTCTTCACCATTTCATCATTGATTCCAGTTAACTCTTCTATAAATATCGGAATGGATTTTTGGGGATTGATCAGTGACGAAAATTTCTCCGTTATTTGTCCATCTTCAATTACAACAGCGGCAAATTGAATAATTTTGTCGCCCTTCTTCGGAAGATTTCCGGTAGTTTCTAAATCGATTACAACAAATTTATTAGACATTTACATAACACCCCAAAGCTTCATTCCTTAAACGGTAACATAAAAAAATAAAAAATGAAAACAATTAATATATTCGCTATTCATTATAATAAAGTCCCATTGAAAAGAAAAATCCCCCTATTGAAAGGGGGACGTAATCTTACATGATTGTATGGGCCGGTTCGGCATGAATAAGTTCTTTTATCCGGTTAAGTTCGTCCATAATCGCTACTTTTGGTTTATGGTAAGGGACTTTGTCTTCTGCCACAAGAGCATAGGAAATGATAATCACAATATCTCCAGGCTGTACGAGGCGGGCGGCTGCCCCATTTAAGCAGACAACACCAGATCCTCTTTCACCCGGGATGATATAGGTTTCAAGACGAGCTCCGTTATTGTTATTGACAATTTGCACCTTTTCGTTTGGCACCATGCCAACTGCGTCTAATAAATCTTCATCTATTGTAATACTGCCAACATAGTTTAAATTCGCTTCTGTGACTGTTGCTCGATGGATTTTTCCGTTCATCATGTGGCGAAACATAAAATGTGGTTCCTCCTCTATTCAAGTGTCTACTCTATATCCAGAATGAGATTATCAATTAAACGAACCTTTGTAAATTTTACAGCAAGCGCTATGATTATCTTACCCTCTAATTTTTCCAGTGGTTTTAACTGAGGATAGGAATAAATCTCCGCATAGTCGACTACCCCAGACGAATTGCTCATAATCATTTCGTTCATTAAAATGATTAAACTGTTAGGGTTCCGTTCGCCTTGATCAATTGCCCTTTTTGCTTCCTGCAGGCTTTTATACAAAACAACTGCCTGCTTTCTTTCTTCGGGCAGCAAATTGACATTACGAGAGCTTTTGGCCAGCCCATCTTCTTCGCGGACAATATCCACCGCCACTACTTCTAGTGGAAAATTGAGGTCGGAAACTAATCCTTCAATGACCGCCACCTGCTGCGCATCTTTTTTGCCAAAATAAGCCCTTGTCGGCATGACAATATGGAAAAGCTTAGACACAACTGTAGCGACGCCATCAAAATGACCAGGGCGCGATTTCCCGCATAACACATCGGTCCGAGCCTGGACAATGACTTTCACCGATGGTTCAGTTGGATACATTTCCTTGACTGTTGGGTGGAAAATGTAGTCGACATGTTCACATTCGGCCAGCGCCCGGTCTCGCTCAAAATCGCGAGGATATGTGGAAAAGTCCTCTGTTGGTCCAAATTGCAATGGGTTGACAAAGATACTTAAGACCACAATATCATTTTCCTGTCGGGCCTGCTTTATAAGAGTGAGATGCCCTTCGTGAAGATATCCCATCGTTGGGACAAAGCCAATCGATTTACCCTCACTTTTTTGTTGTTTTATTTCAGTCTGCATCTCTTTTATGGTTGTAATAACCTTCATTCTTTACCTCCATATAAAACGAGCAATTGCTCTTCCTTCATGGTGTAGCTGTGCTTGTCTTCAGGGAACTGTTTGTTTTTCACATCCTGGGCATACGCTTGAATCGATTCAATCATAAATGGACTTACAGAATGGTACTGTTTGACGAATTTAGGAACCCGTTCAACACCGTAGCCAAGAATATCATGATAGACAAGCACCTGGCCATCGACATCAATTCCTGCACCGATGCCAATTACCGGAATAGACAATGCTTTTGTTACTTGCTCCGCTAACTGCTTTGGAACACATTCCAAGACGAGCGCGAATGCTCCTGCATCTTCACATTTTTTAGCGTCTTCAATTAACTTTTTTGCCGCATCTGCATCTTTGCCTTGAACCTTGTAGCCGCCTAATACACCGACTGACTGCGGTGTTAAGCCAAGATGGGCACACACTGGAATTCCCGCCCGCGTCAGGGCAGCAATATGTTCGATGACTTCATCCGCCCCTTCAAGCTTAACAGCATGTGCTCCGGTTTCCTGAATCAATCTGCCTGCATTCACTAATGTATCCCTGACCGATAAATGGTAGGTTAAAAATGGCATGTCCACAACAATGAATGTTTCTTTAGCCCCGCGCTTGACAGCTTTTGTATGGTGGATCATGTCATTCAATGTGACAGGGATAGTAGAATCATAACCAAGAACCACCATTCCGAGAGAGTCACCGACGAGAATCATATCTACGCCACCCTGTTCCGCCTGCTTTGCCGAAGGATAATCATAAGCCGTTAACATTACAATTTTTTCATTCTTTTCTTTCATCTTCAGAAAATCTGTCGTTTGCTTCATCCTTATTCCCTCCTTAAATTAGGGGAGAGGTGATAAAACAAATAAGAAGCTAAATAAAAAAATCCTTCTGAAGGCAGAAGGATTTTCGTTACTTTACTTCTTGTTCCATCCCTCTGTCCCGGTCCGTTTGACGGATCTAGGCAGATACCTTTTAGTTTTATAGACTTCCAAGGTGCAGTTCCTTCGGGATACTGCCCATAAAAAATTATAGCAAATATTATCCATTCCGTACAGAATGAAATGTTAGGACTATAGTTCTATATCAGCGGAATAAACATGGTGAATCACACCGGATGCATCTTCAATCTTTAAAACGCCTTCATCGGTAATCCCAAGGGCTTTTCCTTCAATGACACCTGTCAAGGTTCTAGCTTTGATCATTTTCCCAATACTTATGGCATAGCCTTCCCATAGCAGTTTAATTGGGTAAAAACCTTTTTCGAGGAAGAGCAAATATAATTTTTCAAAATGGGTAAAAATACTTCTTATGATGCTGGCCCGTGAAAGTGCATCTCCTTTTTCAATCAACAAAGAGCTTGCAATATTTTGCAATTCAGGTGGGAAATCATCCTTTGTCTGATTGACGTTCAAGCCCATCCCAATGATGATGGAATGAATCTGATCAGCCTCTGCCTGCATTTCAGTCAAAATGCCGGTTATTTTTTTCCCATTCAGCAAAATATCATTTGGCCATTTTATTTCCGGATTAAGGCCTGTCACTTCTTCGATTGCCTGGACAATAGCCACGGCTGTTAAAAGCGTTAACTGTGGCGCCTTTGTCAATGGAATATTAGGACGGAGGATAAGGCTCATCCAAATCCCTGTATATTTTGGTGAATGCCACGGGCGATTCATTCTTCCCCTGCCGGAAATTTGTTCCTCTGCTATTACAACTGTTCCCTCTGGCACATTTTCAGAAGATAATCTGTGGGCAATCTTTTGGGTTGATTCTACGGTTTCTTCGTAATGGATGTTTTTCCCAATAAACTCTGTAGTCAAACCAAGTCTAATTTCATCGGCAGTAATTTTTTCAGGTGTTTTGATAATTCGATAACCTTTTTTCCTGACCGCCTCAAGTTCAAAGCCTTCTTTTCTTAATTCCTCTATATGCTTCCAGACTGCCGTTCGCGAGCAGCCAATTAATTCAGCAAGAAATTGGCCGGATAAATAGGATTCACCAGCGTTGGTAAAGGAATCTAGCAATTTTTTTCTGATTTCTGACTGCACGCTTTCAGCCACTCCTTTATCTTTTCTTTTTCGTTTACAACTTCATCTTGCAAAACTGCATGTTCTATTCTAGTTAGCAGCTCTTTCAGCCATGGGCCACCTGCCTGTTCCCGCCAAGCCATTATGTCGCTTCCGGTCACAGCCAGTTCAGACCGCTGCTTGATAGGCAGATGGTCGTAAGTGTTTAACCAATACTTTACAGAGTCATAATCATTTATGCCTTTTAAAACAAGATAAAGCTTTTCTGCGGATTGAATTGTCTCGCTGCCAGCTGTATACAAATCGTACCGGGACCAATCTTTTATAAGTCTTTGTTTGGCATATAGCAAGATGTCCTGAATTTCTTTCATTTCCTTTACAGGAAGTCGCCAATTTCGAAGAAAAGCCTCGCTATCTTGTTGATTAAGTTCTAGACAATAAAGAAGCAATGCCCACATTTCTTTCTTATTTAACGAATCACATAGATAAGAAAGTAATTTTTCAATTTTCAATTCCTGGTTCTTGAGCCCAGGTAAATATTCAAAAACCTGCGTTTCAAGCAAAATCCTGAAAGCTTTTTTTCGATTGTCGCCAGAGAGCAGCTTTTCAAACTCGGCTCTCTTCCTCTCAACAGCAATTTTATCGAGCAGGTGTGCATCCTTTTTTAAAGCTAGTAATGTTTCACCTGCAATATGAAAAGAGAGCTGGCTGACAAAGCGTACCGCTCTCATCATTCTTAGGGCGTCTTCGCGAAACCGTTCCTCCGGGCTTCCTACAGTTCGAATAACCCTTTCCTTAATGGCTGTTTGGCCGTCAAAAGGGTCAATAATGCTGCCATTTGCATCCATTGCGATGGCATTCATGGTAAAATCCCTGCGCATCAGATCTTCGTTAAGATTGCGAATAAAGGAAACCTCCTTAGGCCTCCGAAAATCCTGATATTCTCCTTCGGTCCGAAAGGTGGTAATTTCATAAGAATTGTTTTTTAACAGGACAAGAACCGTTCCATGTTGAATACCGATATCAACAGTTTTAGGAAAAATGGCTTTCACTTCATCAGGTGTGGCTGACGTCGCAATGTCGACATCGCTAATTTTATTTCCAAGTAAATAATCCCTAACCGATCCGCCCACAAAATAGGCTTCATATCCGGCGGACTCAAGCCTTTTGATGACTGGAACAGCCGATAAAAAGGGTTCTTTCATATTTATCTCACCTTATTTCAGCAGCTTAAAATAAAGCATTTCGTATTGCTCGACAATTTGCTCTGCTTTAAATTTCGTTTTGACTGTTACTTCTGACTGCTGTGAAAATTGCTGATGAAGAGCTCCATCATTCAATAAACGAATTGCTTTATCAGAAATATCCCCAATATCACCGACGTTACAAGTATAGCCCGTTTTACCGTCCTCAATAACCTCAGGGATGCCTCCTACATTGGTTCCAATCACCGGCACTCCGCAGGCCATTGCCTCTAGGGCAACAAGACCGAAGCTTTCCTTTTCCGACAATAGGAGCATCAAGTCACTGATGGAATATAACTCTTCGAGGTTTTCTTGTTTTCCTAGGAAAATGACTTGATCCTCTAATCCAAGCTGTCTGACTAGCTTGCAAACGATGGTCATTTCGGGTCCATCCCCGACTAGTAACAACTTCGCCGGCATTACGGCGGAAATATTGGCAAATGTTTTAACCACATCCTGGACGCGCTTGACGCCGCGGAAATTGGATACATGGATAATGACCTTTTCATCTTCCCTTATCCCAAATTCAGCTCTTAAATGGTTTGAATCTGTTTTTTGATAAACTCGGTCATCAATAAAGTTATATACTGTTTCAATTTGCTTGTCGGGATTGATGACCTCATATGTCTGCTGGACTAATGCACTTGAAACAGCCGTCACCGCATCTGACTTTTCAATGCCAAATTTTATTGCATCTGTGAGGGACGGATCATACCCAAGCACGGTGATGTCAGTACCGTGCAGGGTGGTGACTATTTTTATATCCCTTCCTGCCATTTGCTTAGCCAAAATAGCGCACACCGCATGCGGGATAGCATAATGGACATGTAGCAGGTCCAGTTTCTCTCGATTGGCCACTTCTGCCATCTTACTGGCGAGAGCGATGTCATAGGGTGGAAATTGAAAAACCGAATATTGGTTTACTTCTACCTGATGATAATAGATGTTATGATAGATTTTGTTCAGCCGAAATGGGATGCTTGATGTTATGAAGTGAATCTCATGCCCCTTCTCCGCCAGGAGTTTTCCCAATTCTGTCGCGACAACCCCGGAACCTCCGACAGTCGGATAACAGGTAATGCCAATTTTTAATTTTTTCATACGTTAATCTCCCAGCAAATCACGATTCAATAGAATAGGAACCTTTGTTTTAAAGCCTTCCGCATATGTAACATTGACCAGCTTCCCAAACATTCTTTCTCTTGCCTCGACGGTTTCAATATAACCATTGACAAGAGGTGTGTCGTAGCTTGTATCTGTCCGGTCGAACTGGCTTTTATAGGATTGTAATGCCGCTATCTTTTTCTCCATGGACATGGAAATGTCGACAGTAAAGTCCGGCTTGTGAAAGCCATTTATCATATAAAAATATAATCTATTTACCCGATGGGGCTCGCTAGATTCTGTTTCATATTTTTTTATTCCCGCCGAAAAAACCGCCTCTTCGACGAGACGGGCACAATTCCCATGATCCGGATGACGATCTTCCCAAAAAGGAGCAAACACGAGTTTCGGCTTATGTTGACGAATGATATCCGCTATCTTTCGTATGTATTCATCCTTTAAATATAACCCTCTATCAGGAAACCCAAGTGAGGTCCGGTATGAGACCCCTAAAACATCTGCAGCCTTAGCCGCTTCCGCTTTCCTTAGTGCCGCATTTCCGTTAGAGGAAAGATCCGCATCCGTTAAATCACATATCCCAACCCGATACCCTTCTCCTGTTAATTTTGCAATTGTTCCTGCCATACCGATTTCGACGTCATCGGCATGGGCCCCAAATGCAAGAATATCAAGTGATTTACCTTGCATGTCCTTCACCAACTTTGATTATTTTAGTCCAAAATATTTTCCAGCCCGTACACAAAGCTGTTATGTTTCATAACCGTTTCAACAGCGACCTTTACACCGGACATAAATGATTCACGGTTATAGGAATCATGGCGGATGGTTAAGGTTTGTCCGTCTGAACCGAATAATACCTGCTGATGGGCAATCAGCCCAGGCAAGCGGACAGAATGGATATGCATCCCGTCAAATTCAGCACCACGTGCTCCTGTTATAGTTTCTTTTTCATTTTCATGACCTTGTTTTTTCGCTTCCCTGACAGCCGATATCATTTCAGCCGTTTTTACTGCTGTACCGGACGGGGCATCTAGCTTTTTATCATGATGCAATTCAATAATTTCAACATCACGAAAATATTTTGCCGCAAGCTGCGAAAATTTCATCATTAGCACCGCTCCTATAGCAAAATTTGGAGCGATAATACAGCCTAGTTCCTTTTCCTTGCAAAGGCGCTCTAATTCTTCCAGATTTTCTTTTGAAAAACCAGTCGTACCTACTACAGGCCGTACATTATAGCTAAGTGCTGTTTTGGCGTGCAGCATGCCAAACTCTGGCGTTGTTAAGTCGATTAGTACATCTGCCTGAACATTTTGTAGACACTTTTCAATATCGGTATAAATGGGAACGTTATGTATCGATTGAAACCCCTCAATGTCGCTAAGCATCATTCCATCATATTTATGGTCAAGGACAGCCACTAGGTTAAAGTGTTCAGTTATTGCCGCAAGCTTTACTGCTTCACTGCCCATTCGGCCTCTAGGACCTGCGATTATTATATTAATCTGCTCCATTTTTCTCACTCCATATTTTCCTGATTTTTTCTTGTCCAACGATCCTTATCCCGTGTATTAAACTTGTTCATCACATAATCATGCGCTTTTTCCAAATCAATGTTTAAGGAATTGGCAAGACAAATTAACACAAACAAAAGGTCGCCAAGCTCCTCATCAACAGCTTTCTCGCTTTCTGTTGATTTCTTCGGTTTCTCGCCGTAATAATGGTTGATTTCCCGTGCCAGTTCACCTAGCTCCTCTGTCATTCTTGCGAGCATTGCCAAAGGACTAAAATATCCTTCTTTAAATTGACTTATATATGCATCAACTTCTTCTTGAAGTTCTTTCATTGTCTTCCCATCAGCCAAACCTTATCACTCCAAACGATGCTGTTATTTTTCAGGCAGGCATGCTCCTGCTCACTATTTTATGTTAGCTAAATTATGGCTGATTTACAAATGTTTTCACCGGAATGATTAGAATTCGCTGGCCAGATTGCCCAACAATAAATTATTCGATATAATTAAATCCGCCATTAGGAAGAAAAATATGGATGAGGAGGAAGGATATGATATTTAGCCTTAAAATAAAAAATATATTATTTATCCTGCTTGGGGCAGCGATATTTTCATTTGGACTAGTTCATTTTAATATGCAGAACAAACTGGCGGAAGGCGGGTTTACGGGGATCACGCTTTTGTTATTTTTCCTTTGGAAATGGGATCCGTCGTATACCAACCTGATTTTAAATATCCCGCTATTTTTTATAGGATGGAAGATGCTTGGTCGTAATGCCTTTTTTTACACACTAATTGGGACAGTCAGTGTGTCCGTCTTTCTATGGATTATTCAACGCAACGCGATTGACATGCCATTAAATCATGATTTAACGCTTGCTGCCCTGTTTGCTGGAGTTTTTGCCGGTATCGGATTAGGGATCATCTTCAGGTATGGCGGCACAACTGGTGGCGTTGATATTATTGCCCGGCTAGTCCAAAAATACTTTGGCTGGAACATGGGCAAAACGATGTTTCTGTTTGATGCCTGTGTCATCACTCTCTCCTTAATCACCTATTTGAATTACAAACAGGCGATGTATACCTTGGTTGCCGTTTTTGTTGGGGCCAGGGTAATTGACTTTATTCAAGAAGGTGCCTACTCAGCAAGAGGCGCGATGATTATTTCCGAAAAAAACGAAGAAATTGCCGCTAAAATTATGGAGGAGATGGAACGCGGTGTTACAGCTCTAAAAGGTTTCGGTTCCTATACAAAAAATGAACGGGACGTCCTATATTGTGTGGTCGCTAAGAATGAAATTATGCGTTTGAAAAATCTGATTACTTCAGTCGATCCGTATGCATTTATCTCCATTTCTATCGTCCATGATGTCCACGGGGAAGGCTTTACGCTGGATGAAAATAAAATGCCGATAACAGACTAAAAGGCTGACTCGGGAACGAGTCAGCCTTTTCTGATTAATCTTCACTTCGATTCATCCCAGTAAAAATTAATACTAATCTAAGTAATTCCAGAACGGCAACTGCTGCCGCTGCTACATACGTAAGGGCTGCCGCGTTTAAAACCTTGCGGGCCTCCCTTTCCTCACCGCTGCCGACCAATCTAAGTGAGGCAATTTGGTTCATCGCCCGGCTTGAGGCGTTAAATTCAACAGGAAGAGTTACAATTTGAAAAAGTACAGCCGCTGCCATACAAATAATTCCTAACAGCAGCATTCCTGACAGATGGGCAAATATGCCGATCATGATAAGAATCCACGAGGCATTTGAACCAAGGTTTGCAACTGGAACTAAGGCATGGCGAAACCGCAAAAATGCATATCCTTGAGCATCCTGAATGGCATGTCCGCATTCGTGAGCCGCAACTGCTGCCGCTGCAATGGAATGTCCGTGGTAATTTTCTGGTGACAAACGAACGGTTTTGCTTCTTGGGTCATAATGATCGCTTAAAAATCCACGGCCTTCTTCTACGGCAACATTATATAAACCGTTGGCATTCAATATTTCCCTCGCCACTTCTGCACCTCTACGATATGTTGAGGTAGAAACTCTAGAATATTTTGTAAATGTACTTTTTACTTTCCACTGTGCCCATAAAGGAATCAGAATGATGAAAGCAAAATATAGCAAATACATGATGAAACCTCCTAAGAGAGCTCTATGATGATTTACATTTTAGTAAAAGGGATTAGAGGCGTCAATCTTTATGCTCTCTGGACCGGTCTTTTCTAACATCCTTTTCCCCTTGGTACTTTCTCCAGCCGACATAAGATAATGTCGCAATGATAATACTCCCTGTTGAAATGATCACCCACCAAAGGGAAGGATCGGCCTCATCATCCTCTATATTGGCAAATAAATTCTGCAGGTCTGTATCAAGTTTATCTAGCTCTACCCGGCCTTGTGAATCAGTTAAAACTTGAGAGCGATATTCATCAATAAATTTGATACGTGCATCTAATCTTTGTATATTTTCCACAGGAACATCAATTTTCATACTTGGGTAAATGACGTTATAGAGAGATAAAAACGTATTAAAACTTGCATGAAAGTTCGCAGAATTACCGTTCACAGCCGCTTCCCTGGCTTGATGGAACGCTGTCATGATTGGACCTTCCATCTCCGTCCATAGGGGCTGATGACTTGTGGCAATCGCATCCATAACCAGCCTGAATTTCGTCAACTTATTAATACGTTCCTCATGTTTCATATCTGGACTTACTGCCGCTTCCATTGCTTCGTCATGGGAAGTGTTAATGATACGAACCTCATCCATTGTTAATGGCTGTCCGGTGACTGTCACACCTTTAAACTGATCAGAAAAATAATCAAGCAACTTCCTGGCGTCATCATATCTATGAAACTTGACCATTTGAAGAGCTTCATCGGAAATGTCATCAAGCCGCTCCATCGGGGATTGTCCTTCCGCATATACTGATATCGGCATTAGTAAACATATAATTGCTAATAACAGGAACTTCTTTATATTCACTAACCTTGTCCCCCTTTTCGTTACTAATAAAATGTATGAAAGGGTGGACAAGGTTAGACCATAATTTACAGTATTGAATTATTTAATTTCAAGTTTAAAACTTTTTTGGCGGATACAGAGGTAATAGGCAATTCCAATGGAAAGAATAGACAGCCAAAACGTAAAGTAGCCGATTTGCGGGATATAGCGGTCAAGCATTTGATAGCTTGGCAGCATAAAGAAAACATAATCGATGATATCGTTATGCAGTGTCCAAATTGCAGTCACTACTAGATGCCATAGTTTAAGACGATAAAACGGTGCGAATAACAGTCCTTGGACTGCCATGGCAAAATGAGAGAAAATCAACATAAAACCGACTGGATCCAATTCCCCTTGAACAACAAAAACAAGGATATTCATCACGACAGCCCAAATTCCATATTTAAAAAGTGTGACAATCGCCAGTGCTTCCATCAGCGGCCAATTTTTTCTCAATAAAAAGGCAATAAGAACAAAGACAAAAAAGAGACTTGCAGTGGGACTGTCCGGTACAAAAATTAAAAATATAGCCGGGGTATTCTCCAACTGCCATCCATACCAATAATACCCATAGATTGTTCCTACTATATTGACAATTAATAGCAATTTAAGAATCGACCGATTGGCCAAAAGAGGGTAAATCCAGCGCACAACGACTCCCCTTCCATTATTCGTTTTTAGCTTGTTACTGAATATACAAAAAAGCTGACGTAATCCCGTCAGCTTTTATAGTACAGCATTATTTTGCGCCAAGACCAGAGATAAATTCAGATAGCTTTTTCAGCTGTTCGTCATCACCTTTAAAGATACCTGGAGGCATTTTGCCGCCTTTACCTTCTTTTGCAATCTTAGCAATTTCTTCAGGTTTTAAACCTGTACCGATCAAGGTTGGTGCACCGGCACCGCCTTGAAGATTTTCGCCGTGACATGTTAAACACGTGTTATCTTTAGCGATTTGATATCCTTCTGCAGACTTATCAATATCGACTTTTTCAACGATTTTCCCTTGACGTTCTGCAGCTTTCCAGTCATGTGTAGCTACTGATTGCCAAGTTAAAAACACAGTTGCAGCTAATGCCAATAACATAGCTCCTGTTGCAATTGGACGCTTACTTGCACGGCGTTCCGGTCCATTATCAAGGAATGGAGCCAATAATAATCCTCCAAAAGCAAGTCCTGGGATAATCATTGCACCAATAACCGTATAGGGCCCAGATGCGTAAGTATACTTTAACAATTGGTACAAGAATAAGAAATACCAGTCTGGTAATGGAATATAACCTGTATCCGTCGGGTCCGCAATCCTTTCAAGCGGAGCCGGATGAGCAACGGTTAAACATAAAAAGCCAACAAGGAAAACTGCACCTATCATCCATTCTTTCAAAAGGAAGTTAGGCCAGAACGCTTCAGTTTTGCCAGGGTATTCTGAATAATCTTTAGGAAGTTTCGGTTTTCGTGATTCAGGTGCAACTACACGTGAATCACCGACAAACTTCATACCTTTACCGCGATGCATTGAGCAATCCCCTCCTTTTTCATCGTAATATGATAACTTTCTAGTTTAGATTAGAATTTGAATCATAGCGGTCCAGAAATACCTTGTCTGCGAATCATGACAAAGTGTGCTGCCATTAAACCGAATAATACTCCAGGCAGGAAGAATACATGAATCGCAAAGAAACGGGTTAATGTCTGCGCACCGACAATGGTTTCATGTCCGGATAACAGAATCTTAACATAGGAACCGATAAACGGCGTCGCTTCAGCAATTTGCAAACCTACCTTAGTTGCAAACAATGCCTTCATATCCCAAGGTAAAAGGTAGCCTGTAAAACCTAAGCCAAGCATGACGAAGAAAATCAGTACTCCGACAATCCAGTTTAATTCACGAGGTTTTTTATAGGCTCCTTGGAAAAAGACCCGAAGCGTATGTAAAAACATCATAACTAATACTAAGCTTGCTCCCCAGTGGTGCATTCCACGGACAATTTGACCGAACGCTACCTGGTTTTGCAGATAAAAAACAGATTCCCATGCGTTTTTGATGTCCGGCACATAATACATGGTTAAAAACATACCGGAAAGAATTTGAATTACAGTAACGAAAAATGTCAGACCGCCAAAGCAATAGACAAACGCAGAAAAATGATGGGCAGGGTTAACATGCTCTGGCACTTCATGGTCTGCGATATCGCGCCACATAGGCGTAATATCTAAACGTTCATCTACCCAATCGTAAATTTTGTTTAACAATGATTACGCCTCCTTCCGTGGTTTTGCTTTTCCTAAGTATAGGAAACCGTCTTTTTCCTTGTATGGATATACATCTAGCGGGTGAAGTGGTGGTGTACCTGGTATGTTGGTTCCATCCTTCGTGTAACGGCCGTAGTGGCACGGACAGAAGAATTGTTCCGGATGTTCCTTGTCAGAATTCCAGTTAACGGTACAGCCCAAATGTTTACATACTGGCGACAGTGCAATAATCTTATCTCCGTCCTTGTAAACCCACGCAGATTCGGTTACTTCTGACTCATACCAAGCATCTTTCTGCTTGAATGTGAAGTCTACACGAACCGGTTCGTCAGTAAGTTCTGACACTTTTTTTGGAGTTGCGATGAAATCACCGCCAGCTTCGGCTTTTAACACTGGGTCAACTGCAAATCTTACCATTGGCATTAACATGCCGGCAGCCATGAAACCGCCTACACCTGTTAATGTGTAGCTTAAGAATTGACGTCTAGAAACGCGCTCTTTACTCATGATTATCCCCCCTCTATTCACGAAGTAAGTCCAGCGGACATTAATTAAACACATATAAAACTAGGACATAACAATGATATATCAACTTCTGAGTAAGGTCAATATCAATACTGTTTTAAAATAAGGTTTATGCATAGTTTTTACGCTTTTTGATGCCACTTTTGTGTAAAAAGTATTAAAAGCTGCTTTACTTGGCTGTCCATCATTTTTAATTTTTGCGAATCATTCATCTGTTCGAGAGGTATCGAGGGAACCCAGATAACAGCACCATCAAGTTCGTTTTCACGTGTTCTCCATTCGATATCCGAGGTAATATAAAATACATGTTTAAATTCAGCCTCTAATATGTTCACCTCCCAATTCTTTAATTCGCCTAAAACTTTTTCGCCTGAATCATTTTTTAAATATGTAAATGGCGGGAATAGCAAAATTCTTCCTGTAAATTGTCTTTCGAGATGAGTAGTCAACAGGCCAATAAATTCGGCAGCTTCTGCTGATTCTTTCATCTCCCCGCCAATGGCTACCGAATATAACGGTACAACAGCGGTATCGACGTACTCCTTCGCATTTAAGTAGGTCTCAACCTCTTGGGATATCCATTTCATCTATGTTACACCAACCTTTATTCATCTCCCCCTATATTATCATTATTTCCTAAAACTTTAAAAGAAAATAAAACTTCTAAAAAAATTTGTTTAAAATAACATAAAAAAGCTGCAGCTAGATTAAAAAAAAAGAAGTCTGCTTAGCGCAGGCTTCCTTTTGGTTCGGTTGCTTTTAATTTATTTAGTTGTTTGGTTAATCGTTCAAAAGCGGGGCGGTCTTGTTTATCTAGGGCCTCATCTATTAATTGGAGGAGTTTTTCCCGCTGAAAGCGCTCGATACTGTTTTGCAAAAATTGCTCTGCTACGATTCCATCCTTCTCATTTACCTGGAGGTGTTTCGGAACGTATGGATTCTCCTCCAAAACAGCTGCATACTGGTGTGCTTGATTAGAAGCATGAAAATTTAATTGAATATAAATGTCCTCATCGCGATTCAAGCGAATATCATGGAAGGACTTTTCGGCATCTGTGGTCATCACATTTTCTTTATAAAAGCGGAATGGCACTTTATCCACACAATGAGTCGACATGATCAGGCCGCGCGGACAATATTGGGCCTGCTCCACAAAATGAACTTTTTCCATAAGCTGATCGTGACTCATTAAATAATTTAGAATCCATACACATTCTCTTCTTTTTAATTGATAATGATTTAAAAACCAGCGTATAAAATCCTTCTTCTCGTTGACAGAAACAGGGGTTGCCATAGTCGTATTCCCTCCTCTGCATATTCATCTTTTTTGTTTTATTTATTCTTCAAATTCGCCAAGACGTTCAAGCACATCCAGATACTCGCTGTTGGTTGGATCAAATGCGAGCAGTTGTTTAAAAATTTCGGCGGCAGGGGTGGTTTTTCCTTCTTCCATTAGAAAATATCCATAATCCTGTAAAAAAGTTTCGTTATTCTTAAAAAAAGTATATGCACTTTCATATTTGTCTAATGCTTTTGAATATGACTCCAACTTTTGATAAGCAAGGGCTGAGTCCCATAAAAGCTGAGGCTCTTCGTCGTCGGTCAATCCAAGATCTGATAGAAGAAGTAAAACATCCTCAAAGCGCTCTTCCTGTAAAAACAGCTTATTCAACACCATTACAGCCTGAGTGAATCCGGGGTCCAAAACAAGTGCTTCCCGCAAATATTGTTCAGCCTCGGGAAGTTTCCCTAGCTTGGCGGCAATTTGACCACCATAGAAAAATAAATCTTTATTAAACTCGTCAATTTTAATGCCCTCTTGAACTATCCGGAGGCTATTTTCAAGCTCTTCCTCCCGCTCATAAGCCTTTCCAAGAAGTAAGTAAAGCGAATGATATTCCGGATCTAGTTCTTTTAATTCTATAAACTTTTCAATAGCTGTCCGGTTGTAGCCTGCCTGCAGGGCTGTGAAGGCGTAACCAAAAAGTGTGTTTATTTCTAATTTCTCTTCAAGCGCTTTGTCGTAATAAACTAATGCTTCTTCAAAAACGCCGGATGCACTTAACAGGTCTGCCATTCGGGCATAAATGTTAACACTGGCAACTTCAGTTGTCTCTTTAAGAACCTTTTCATAGGCATTTAAAGCTGCTGTTACTTCCCCTTGTTCACTGTAAAGTTCGCCTAGTGCAAAATCAATGATGATTTCATTTGGTAAGATTTCCTTTGCTTTTAAGAGTTTGTTTTCACAAACTTCATATAATCCTTGCAGCTGATAAAGGTCAGCCATGAGCAGCAGGCTTTGCGCATAATGAACATCAAGTTCGGAGATTCTTTCCAAAACAAGAATGGCTTCTTCCTCTTCACCTGCTTCAATCAGAATTTCACCAAGAAGAATCAGCAGTTCTCCTTCTTCAGGATAGCTGTTTAACAAATTCTCTACCAAGGCCCTTGCTTCATCGAGAAAACCATATTGGAATAACTCTTCACCAAGAAGAAATTTCTCCTCTGGCATGCCGCTTTGTAGTACAACATTATATTCATTTAAGGCCTCTTTATGTTGGCCGTTTTCTAACATCGTAATAATTTTCTTGATTCGCTCCATTGACAAATACCTCTCCCGTTTACTTACAAGGAAAAAAACGATGGTGTTCGCACCTTTACATATTCTCCATATCCTGGTTTAAATAATACCTCTTTCCCAGAACGGACGATTTTTCCCTTGTGTACTGTGATTGCTAGTCTATCACCATAATAATGAAATAAAGCAGCTTCATCAACATTGATGATTTCCCTGGACTTTTCATATAGATTATAGCTTAGTTCTGTCCCGTTCATCAGGCTGCCTTTATGCGGAAATAAACCAATCTTATTTAAAACAGTTGCTGAGAGCGGTATGTTTTCTTCTAATTCCTCTAATAGTGCCGGTATTTTTTCCTTTTCCATTATAGTTAACCATTTCGACAGAACGGCCTTTGCTTCCTTCTTTTCTGTTGAAGAAAAAATTGGAATTAACGGGCAATTGTAGGGAAATAACGCTTCTCTAATCCATCCCCATGGTACGGACGCTAATTCATCAGGGTTATCCAAATCAACAAAAATGGCAGGCACTTTTTCTTTTTTACATTTGCGGATCATTGAAGGGGTAATCAGTCGCATTGGTATTTTTACTCCGATTAGATAATCAATAGGGCTGCTACTGAGGGCAACTTTCAGTTCATTGATTTTATCGGGTATTTCCTCTGCAAAGGAAGCCTGTACATAAGTGAATAAGGTAGTGGAGCCTTTGGTAAGAAAGTAATCAATCATCCATTTTTTCATGTCTTGAAACGAGTTTTTCAGTGGAATGTTTGAATTCAACAGGACAAATGAAGGGGTCATGATATATGGCTCTAGGTCCATTTTAATATGACGGTAGTACTTAAAATTTGATTGGATGGAAGCAATCCGGTTGTCTTGTATGAATAACGAGCACGTTTTCAGCTCTTTCCTTTTTAGGATATTGGCATTTTCAATGATATACGCCATCCTCTCACCCTTTTCATCTGTTTAAGACAAGCTATGCAGATTTTTGAAAAAGTATGATAGGACATGAGGCTTAAAAAGGAAAAACTGCCCCGGAAGGCAGCTTTTTAGTGAATTAGACTTTCTAAATGTGTAAAGAAATTAGGGTAGGAGACGGCGATTGCTTCTGGGTTATCCAAGGTGACCTCACCTTCACAAAGGAGAGAAGCGATAGCAAGCATCATACCGATTCGATGGTCCCCGTGACTGGACACTACTCCGCCATGAAGTTTGGTTCTGCCGTGAATAATCATCCCATCCTCTGTTGCTTCGATGTCCGCACCTAGTTTCTTCAGTTCATGAACAACTGTGTCAATCCGGTTAGTTTCCTTTACCTTTAACTCCTCTGCATCCTTTATGACCGTTTGACCTTCGGCCTGCGTGGCAAGAAGAGCAATGACGGGAATTTCGTCGATTAATTTAGGAATTAACTCGCCCTCGATTACCGTACCGTTCAAGCTTGATGTTCTGATCACAAGATCACCCGCTGGCTCGAAAGAATCATCCTCGGTCTGGATAATCTCTAGTTCAGCGCCCATGTTTTTCAGAACTTCAATGATCCCTGTCCGGGTCGGATTTAAACCTACGTTTTTCAGAACGATTTCACTATTTGGCACAACAGCGCCGGCAACTAGGAAAAACGCCGCGGAAGATATGTCTCCTGGCACATTTACACTTGCTGCAGACAGCCTTTGTCCCCCTTCTACCCTAATGGTTTGACCTTCTTTAGAAATCTTTCCGCCAAACTTACGAATCATTCTCTCGGTATGATCACGAGTATCGGCCGGTTCTAAAATCGTCGTTTCGCCTTCGGCCTGAAGACCGGCGAGAATCAGTGCTGATTTTACCTGTGCACTTGCAACTGGAAGTTCGTAATGAATAGCATTTAATTTGCCACCTCTTATGGAGATGGGAGTAAATGCTCCATTTTTCCGACCGTCGATAGCGGTACCCATTTTCGATAATGGACCTGTTACTCTGGTCATAGGTCTTTTCGCTATCGACTCATCACCCACAAGTGTAGAGAAAAATGGTCTGCCTGCTAATATTCCCATTAGTAATCGTATGGTTGTGCCGGAATTGCCCACATCTAAAACTTCGTCAGGCTCGGTTAAGCCTTCAAAACCTTGGCCTAGAATGCGGAGGTCTCCGCCATTTTCTTCAATGGTTACTCCGAGTTTACGAAAACAGGAAATGGTGCTTAGGCAATCATCACCTGGTAAGAAATTCGTGACCCGCGTTTCTCCGTGGGCAATCGAACCAAACATGACAGAACGATGGGAGATTGATTTATCCCCTGGAATCGTTAATTCACCGGTTAAACTTTTTTTATTTGTTGCTAGCTTTAATGAAGTCATGTCATCACCTTTTAATTTAAATCTTTTTAACTCCCATTGGAGGTGGAGTAGTTTGTATAAGTAAGAATACACTTCTCGGCTCTTTGCCTGTCTCCTTCTGTTTGAAAACTAATGACAAGGACTCCGATAATATCCTCTCGTGTTTCGAGGATACGAATATTTGTGATACTGATATTTTCCTTCGCCAAATAACCGGTCACTTCAGAAACAATCCCGGGAACGTCTGGAATATCAACATATAAATCATAAAAGGCTGGGATTGCACCCTTTTCTTTGATTGGCAGGCCGTCCCGATATTGTTTAGCCTGATAGAAATATTGATAGATATCCCTTTCGTTACCTGTTTGGAGTAATTCCTTTACCCCTTCCATTTCTTCCTGCCACTGATTTAATAGAGCAATTAGATTTTCCCGATTGTGCAACAAAATATCCTTCCACATATTTGGACTGCTGGAGGCAATTCTGGTAATGTCTCTAAAGCCTCCTGCCGCAAGACGGGGGATTAGGGATTCCGATTCAGATAATTTTTCTGTCTGGCGGACAATGGATGCGGCAATAATATGCGGAAAGTGACTGACAATGCCTGTCAGATAATCATGGTTTTCAGGTGTTATTGTCAAAAACTTTGCCTTTGTTCCTTTTAACCAGCCCTTAAGCTCATCTACCTTGTCTATATCGACCATTTCTTCAGGGGTTAAAAGATAAAAAGCATTTTCAAACAAGATATCCTTCGCAGCTGAAACACCACTTTTATGCGACCCCGCCATCGGATGACCACCAATAAAAGTGATTCCCTTGTCCCTTAAATCAGCAGCATTTTCGACGATTATCTTCTTTGTGCTGCCCGTATCAGTAATAATGACATCCGGTTTTAATGGTAATGTGGAGAGAGCCTTGAGTATCGTTTTCGAATCATTTACAGGTGCGGAAACGATAATTAAATCAGCATTCTGTGAGCCATCGGGAATATTCTCCGCTGTTTCATCAATGACACCCAGCATTTTGGCAAGTCTGACCTGTTCTCTATTAATATCAAATCCAATAATGGTCGATTCCGGATGCTCCTTTTTTATACAAAGCGCCAGCGAGCCCCCGATTAACCCTAATCCAATAACAAAAACCCGGCCTTTCAATGGATCACTCCCCCTAAAACAAAAAGCGTAAGGCGCCTTTCTATCGGCGCCATATGCTGGACAATTTTCTTAGGCACTGCTGTTTATTTTTCTGAAAGGAATTGCTCTAGAACCTTGATTAATCCTTCATTTTGTTCAGGAGAGCCTACTGTAATTCTAACTGCTGTTGGAAAACCAAGTGCTTTACCGGAGCGGACAATATAGCCTCGTTCTAACAAATACTGAAATACCTCATTCGCATCTACTTGAAAATCGATTAAAACGAAATTCGTTTGGGATGGATAATATTTCAGGCTGTTGTTCTTGCAAAATTCGTAATATTGAGCAAGACCCTGTCTATTTTTCTGCTTGCATTGCTCGACAAACTCTTGGTCGGAAAGAGCTTCAGCTGCGGCAAGCTGCCCTAATGAGTTTACGTTAAATGGTTCTCTTGCTGGCTCAAGCGCTTTGATAATGCTGCTATTGGAAATCCCATAACCGACACGGAGCGCTGCTAAGCCATAAATTTTTGAAAATGTCCTTAGCACAATCAAGTTCGGATACTTCTGTGCGAGACTTGTGGAATCATAGTAATCCTCCGCCACCACATATTCATAGTAGGCTTCATCAAGTACGACAAGAATATGTTCAGGAACTTGATCAAGGAATGGGATCAGTTTATTTTCCGGTATATATGTACCAGTTGGATTGTTCGGACTGCACACCCAAATAACATTGGTTTGATCATCAATGGCCGTCAAAAATCCCTCTAAATCATGCTCCCCATCAATGTCAGGCACCTCTTTAATGACAGCCCCTTCAATTACAGCGTTGTGCTTATATTGGGAAAACGTATGGGTCGACATGATCGTGCTGGCACCTGGATGCAGGAGCGCCCTTGAAATCATCTGGATTAGGTTATCTGAACCGTTTCCAAGGATAATTTCATCCTCGCCCACTTGTAGGAAGGAAGCAAGCTTTTCTCTTAAAATTGTGGCATACCCATCAGGATAAATAGCAAGGCTTGTCGAATTTTCTTTTAGTGCTGAAAGAGCCGCTTGTGAACATCCAAACGGATTTTCATTCGAAGCCAGCTTAATAATTTGCTCTAAATTATATTGTCTTTTTACTGATTCAATGGATTTCCCTGGTTGATATGGTGTAAGAGTTAATAATTGTTCTTTCCATCTCATGATCATTTACATCCTTTCTGTATTTTTCTAAAATGGACAGAGCCCTATAATGACAAACTGCTGCCTAAGTCTGGTCTAAGTACCACTGCATCCTTTAAATAGACATGAATGATGTCTTTTTGGGAAACAGATGTGTTGACGTGCATCATGATTCTTACGCACATTTTTAAAGAACCTGGAACAGGAATCTCTCTCATGCATACGACCGGAACATATGTCCAGCCAGCGAAATTACGCAATGCCTTTGCAGGAAAAACGGCATTGACATCCTCAGTTGTAGAAATAAAAACGGATGCGACGGAGTCCGGCTCGATATGATTGACCTCAATCAATTTTGCCAAAAGCTCCTCGGTTGCAGATACAATCGCTTCTTCCGTGTTTGCGTCAACCGTTGTCGCTCCTCTCACCCCTCTAATCATGGCTAAACTCCCCCTTCGCTTTAAAAACTTTTGAGTCTTTCAAGAATATCAGCATCATTTACTTCTTGAAGTACCGGTTTCCCTATTTCTTCGAGGAATACAAAATGAATCGTTTCCCCAATGGACTTTTTGTCCTGTTTCATTTTGGTTACTAATTTCTCAAGAGATAAATGATCAGGTATCTTGGTTTGATACCCCAGCCCTTCAACCCATTGGATGAATTCTGGCAATGGAAAAGAGAGCCCTCTATACTCGATACTGAGCTTTAAGGCAAACACCATCCCAATCATGATCGATTCACCATGAGTGAAATTCCCATAGCCCATTTCCGCTTCAATGGCATGACCCAATGTGTGCCCGAAATTCAAAAAGGCACGGACGCCTGTTTCCCTTTCATCTTGACTGACAAATTCATTTTTAATCCGAATTCCTTTTGTTAATGACTTCGATAATTCCTCCAGTTTTAGGGAATTTAAATCATCTATATTGGAGGAAAGCCATTGATAAAAATAAGCATCATTGATAAGGGCATGCTTAATCACTTCCGCAAATCCCGAGCGAATCTCCTGGATTGGCAGAGTCTTAAGCAATTCCAAGTCATAAAAAACAGCCTCTGGCTGATAAAAAGCGCCGATCATATTTTTGCCAAGCGGGTGATTAATGGCTACCTTACCGCCTACGGCACTATCGTGTGCAAGGATTGTGGTTGGTATCTGAATAAATGGAATTCCTCTCATAAAAGAAGCCGCAACAAATCCTGACAGGTCTCCAACAGCACCCCCGCCCAAGGCTAATACGATGGATTTCCGGTCAAGACGGTTCTCAAGTGCGGTTGATAAGGCATTATAATAGACCTCAAAGGTTTTAGCCTTCTCACCCTTCGGAGCAGTAAAAACAGTCGTTTTGAAGGGTTCTAAGACGGTCAGAAGCTTCTCTAGATGAAGCCCTGCAACTGTTTCATCCGTGATAATGAATAGTTTTGTCAATTTAGGAAAGTGATGCGTTAAAAACGGGCCTATGTCTTGAAGGGTACCTTCTCCAACAAAGACAGGATAGTTTTTTGACTTTGTATGGATTTGAATTGTGTCCATTAGAAATCCCTCGCATAGGCACGCTGCTTATCGATTTCTGCCGCAAAGGTGTCGAAACGGTCGCTGTAAAATTGCTCTACTAACGCGTTTGCAAGCTCCCAAGCTACGACACTTTCCGCCACCACAGCTGCCGCTGGAACGGCACAGCTGTCGGAACGTTCAACGCTGGCTGAAAACGGTTCTTTTGTTTCAATATCAACGCTCATTAACGGTTTATAAAGGGTCGGAATCGGCTTCATGACACCGCGGACAACAATTGGCATACCTGTTGTCATTCCGCCTTCAAAACCGCCTAGCCGGTTTGTCAAACGGTGGTAGCCTTGCTCTTTATTCCAAGCTATTTCATCATGGACTTGACTGCCTGGTTTAGAGGCTGCTTCAAAACCAATGCCGATTTCCACACCTTTAAATGCGTTAATGCTGACAATTGCCGCGGCCAATTTTGCATCTAATTTACGATCATAATGAACATAGCTGCCCACGCCAGCCGGCATCCCAGTCGCAATGACCTCCACTACGCCACCTATGGAATCACCATTTTTCTTGGCCTCATCAATAGCATTCATCATTTCCTGCTCCACATTTGGGTCCCCGGTCCGTACTGGTGAATTTTCTGCCCGCTCTTTTAATTCCTTCAGTGTAATTGAACTGTCAACATTCGCCTTTATCCCAGCAATTTCAACAACATGTGATACAAGGTCCACACCAACTAACGACAACAGCTTTTTGGCTGCTGCCCCTGCTGCTACCCGAACCGTTGTTTCACGTGCGGACGAACGTTCAAGGACATTTCTCATGTCACGATGTCCATATTTTATCGCACCATTTAAGTCGGCATGGCCTGGCCTTGGCCGGCTAACTTTTCTTTTTACTTCGTCCTCCTGGCCTTCTTCAAGTGGTTGAGCCCCCATGATTTTTGTCCAATGCTTCCAATCGTTATTTTTAACGACTAAAGCAATCGGAGAGCCGAGTGTCAATCCATGGCGGACACCTGACATAATCTCTGCAGTATCCTTTTCAATTTGCATTCTTCTGCCGCGGCCGTAGCCCTTTTGCCTTCTTGAAAGATCATTATTTATATCATCTGCCTCTAAAGGCATACCTGCTGGAAAACCTTCTAATATTGTCGTTAACTGCGGACCATGGGATTCTCCCGCAGTTAAGTACCTCATTCCCATATTCTTTCCCCCTTCAACTCATTAAAGAATTATGTATCAATATAACATATACAGCCGAATAAACATAGTAGGACAATTCAGAAAAAAGAAATTTTCTTTATGAATGCGTATACAAAAAAGCACTTGTATTTGTCATACAAGTGCTTTTAATATTTGGATTAATAGATCCATTCGTTTACTATTTTTGTGTATTCTGCTAACTCAGCCTCATTGAAGAAAATGCCGATTTCACGTTGTGCACTTGCAGGTGAATCAGAGCCGTGAATAACATTTTTGCCGACCGTTAAGCCAAAGTCACCGCGGATTGTTCCAGGTGCAGCATCCTTTGGATTGGTAGAACCCATCATTTGGCGGGCAGTCGTAATCACGTTTTCACCTTGCCATACCATTGCAAATACTGGTCCGGAGGTAATGAAATCAACTAATTCCCCGAAGAATGGACGCTCTTTATGCTCGCCATAATGCTCAGAAGCAAGTTCTGTAGAGATGTTCATTAATTTTGCTCCAACTAATTGGAAGCCCTTTTTCTCGAAACGGGCAACAATTTCACCAATTAAATTACGTTGTACACCATCTGGTTTAACCATTAAAAAAGTTCTTTCCATCTATTCCACTCCTAAAAATTATGTATATGATTGCTAGCGAAAACAATCCACGAAAATATTAACATTGTTTGGTATAAATGGCAAGACTATAATCAAACTAGAATTTCCTTCTGCCAATGTTCCTGGCAATATCCCGAAGCGCTTTACCTGCTTTGTTGGCAGGCAGTTCCTCTAGAATCGACAGGGCCTTTTCTAAATAAAGGTCACTTAATGCAAGCGATTTTTCAATTGCACCGGTTTGCTTGATCAAAGAAATAATTCTTTCTATGTCGGCTTTTGAGCTGTTTGCATGGACCTTTTCTATTTCTTTCCGGGCTGCCTCATTTTCCATTGCAAACAGAGCGGGCGCCGTGATATTTCCTTGCAGAAGATCACCGCCAGCAGGCTTGCCTAATTCTTTTTCTGTTCCCGTAAAGTCCAAAATATCGTCAATTATCTGATAGGACATTCCCACATAATACCCAAACCGATAAAGCTTTTTATGAATGGCTTCTTCAACATCTGCGGCAACCGCCCCAAGCTGGCAGCTGACAGCAATTAACAAAGCCGTTTTTCTTTTAATTCTGCGGAGATAGTCCCGAAGGTTCTGATTAAAACGATATTTATCCTTAAATTGCTGGATTTCCCCCACG
>NZ_JAGYPE020000006.1:0-658 GCF_018343545.2 Neobacillus citreus
AAAAAAAAAAAAAACAGATAAAGGGAAGACACCTTTATCCGTTTTTTGAATATTTATTTTTAATCCTATCGCTTACTCTCCAATAATGACTCGAAGGACATTTGGACGGTCTTTGAAGGTTTTGGTGCCTGCCCCATAGCCAATAGCTTTTACTTCAAATGATGGAATGGTGCAAAATTCTTCTGCCAGTACGGATGCAATCGCTGCACCTGTCGGGGTTGTCAGTTCAAATCTGACATCGCTTTGTTCGATCGGCACACCTTTTAAAATTTCTAACGTGGCTGGTGCTGGGATTGGATAAATGCCGTGGTCGATATGTATTCTTCCTGTGCCGACAGGAATAGGTGAGGACTTGACTTTCTGTATGTCTAGTTGATGAAGTAAGATTGCTGCACCAACAATATCAATGATGGAGTCGACGGCACCTACTTCATGAAAATGAACCTTTTCTAATAGCACACCATGAATATGTCCTTCCGCTTCACCAATTTTGCGAAAGATTTTTAACGAAGTCGCTTTTACTTCCGCTGCTAACTCGGACGATTCAATCATTTTTACAATATCACTGTATGACCGGTGATGATGACCATGGTCATGGCCATGATGATGGTCATGTTCATGATGGTGATTGTGCTCATGATGATGATCGTGTTCATGA
>NZ_JAGYPE020000006.1:758-136864 GCF_018343545.2 Neobacillus citreus
TTATGATCGTGTTCATGATGGTGGTCGTGCTCATGATGGTGATCGTGCTCATGATGGTGATCGTGTTCATGATGGTGATTGTGCTCATGATGATGATCGTGTTCATGATTATGATCGTGTTCATGATGGTGGTCGTGCTCATGATGGTGATCGTGCTCATGATGGTGATCGTGTTCATGATGGTGGTTGTGCTCATGATGATCATCGTGTTCATGATGGTGGTCGTGCTCATGATGGTGATGGTCAGCTTGTGTCAACAACACATCAAACTTCGTACTAGTAATACCGTTCTTCACGATTTTCTTCCAGGTTAATTGATATTCATCTTCAAAATGAAGTTTTTTTAATTCTTTTTCTAAAATAGCTGGATCTGCACCTGCATCCAGGAGGGCGCCGATAAACATATCCCCGCTGACCCCTGAAAAGCAGTCAATATAAAGTGTTCTCATCCCTTGTTTGCTCCTTTTTTTGCGATGTTATCAATCAGGACAGCGTTGTATGCTCCACCAAATCCATTATCAATATTGACCACACTGATACCTGAGGCGCAGGAATTCAACATCGTCAGCAGGGCGGACAAACCGTTGAAATTTGCACCATATCCAATGCTCGTCGGAACGGCGATGACCGGATGAGAGACAAGACCGCCAACCACACTCGGCAGTGCCCCTTCCATGCCTGCAACAACGACGGAGACTGTCGCCTGTTGGATTTGTTCAATATTATCAAATAAGCGGTGGATTCCTGCAACACCTACATCATAAAAGCGGCGGACGTTACTGCCCAGTGCTTCGGCCGTAACCGCAGCCTCTTCTGCCACTTTCAGATCGGACGTGCCTGCGCAAACAATGGCAATGTAGCCTTGATAATCATCCACTTTAGTGGTGTTCTTTTTCCAAAAGAGAATTTGCGCTGTTTCATTATAAATAAATTCCGGATGTTCCCGAAGGATATAATCCGCCTTATCTTTTGAAATTCGTGTCACTAATACATCGTTATCTTTTGACCGGATTGCATGGATAATGGAAAGAATCTGCTCTTGCGTCTTCCCTTCCCCATAAATCACTTCCGGGAACCCCTGCCGATTTTTCCGGTGATGGTCGACTTTAGCAAAACCCAAATTCTCATAGGTAGCCAACTTTTCTTTCGCCTCAGAAACCGTTAATTTCCCACTTTGGACTTGCGACAATATCTCTTCTAACATTATTTTCACACACCTTAAACAAACTTGTTCGAACCAAACCATATCATCTATTATTTTCCTCGACTGGTCCAAACATACTTTGAAAGCCGCTATTTGCCGGCCCACCCAATTATAGAATAATCTTCTTTAAAAAGCACAACTGAAGGTTTTTACTTTTTCAAATGAGGCATGGGGACGGTTCTTGTGCCTCAAAAAGTATCGCGGCAACCCTTTATGGGTATAAAGTCCGAGGGAATTTAGAGGGATATTACTTTTGCCTTTCATTTCATAAAATACATATATGGGGGTTAGCAATATGTTCAAAAGACTAATTATCTTGGTTATTCTTTTATCAGTTTTATTGGTATTGGTTTTGCTGAAAAATAATACACCTTCTCCTGTGAACAATACGCCAACGGCAAGCAGCGATTCCGCTGGGTTCACTACTATAGAATACGAGATTACCGATATTAAGGGTGAGCAATACTACGGTAAGGGTACCGACGGGACGAAAATCGAATTTTCTGCGGATAAAATCAGCGAGGGTGAAAGAATTCAAGTTCACGATACGGTCATTTGCTATTTTGATAAGCATAATTTTGGAAAAGGGTTAGTGAAAGTTGAAAAGAAATAAGCACCTGTAAGCTTGATGTTACAAAAAATGCACATGGGATTGAGTGTTGCAATCCGCATGTGCATTTTTTATTGGCACCTTCAATAAAGCAACGGTCCGTTTCCCTTGATAGGGAGTCGGGCTTTTTTACTGTTTTTGCTGATGAAACGCGAGGACCGTCCCCGTGTTTCGTTTTTCACCCTTGGCGATGATGCGCAAGAACCGTCCCCGTGCACCACTTAGTAGGTGGTACATGGTTGGGACGATGACGAGTGTGAGCAGGGTGGATGTGAGCAGTCCGGATATGACGACGATGGCGAGTGATTTGGAGATGAGTCCGCCTTCGTCGGATAGGGCTAATGGTAATAGGGCGCCGATTGTCGCTAGTGCCGTCATCAGGATGGGACGAAGACGGGTTTTTCCGGCCTCAAGCAGGGCAGCTTTTAACTCCATGCCCTTCTGTTCATTTTGCTTCACCCGGTCCATCAGCACAATTGCATTGGTGACCACGATTCCGATTAACATTAAAAACCCTACTAACGCCGGCATCCCAAGGGACTGATTCGTCAAATACAATCCTAGTAATCCGCCTGAGAATAAGAATGGCAGCGACGAGAGAATCGCAACTGGCATTAACGTGTTGCCAAATGCAACAAGCATCACAATAAACACCAGCACAACAGCGACTGCCATCGCAATCATCATATTCGTAAAGCCTTCATTCATCGCTTGCGCCTGGCCTTCGGAATGATAGGTGATTCCTTCCGGCAAATCCAATGCTTTCATCCGTTTATCCACCTCAGCCTGCACACCCGAAGCATTGTCAGTGGTAATGCGGCCCGTCACCTGCACATATTGCTGCTGATTTAGCCGGTATAATGCCGACGGACTTGGTGCTTTTTTCAATGTTGCCACTTCGGATAGGGTGACTTGCTGCCCAATCGGATTTGTCATGCTTTGGCTCATGATCTTATCAATGGAATCTAACGAATCCCCTGCCAATGACAGCTGGATGCTTGTCGTTTTCCCTTCCACCTGCATGTTGGCGACCGTATCACCGGAAATCAACTCTCTTACGAAGCCCGCGACCATAATCGGGTTTAACCCTTTTTCAGCGGCTTTTTTATCATCAATTTCCAGCTGCAGCTGTTCCTTCACACCAGAAAGGTTGGATTCGACATTTTCCAGACCATCGATACCTTTCAGTTTTTCTGTGATCAAGTTTCCGGCCTTCTCTAAATCCTCGGCATTCCCGCCTTCAACCATTAACGCCAAGCCGCTTGTTCCAACAATGCCAACAGGGCTAAGCGCTACAAGCATTTGAGGGTTCAGCTTTTCAACTTCATCTCTGACATTTTTCTCAAAATCAGTTGTTTGATTCTTTGTCGTGTTATCCTTTAGATCAATTGATAAGCGAATGTATTCTCCATTTACAACCGTTTGGATATGTTTCACCTGTTTTTCCTGCTTTAGGATTTCTTCCATTCTTACAGCTATCTGGTTTGATTTTTCCAGCGAAGTTCCAGCCGGTAAATCGCCTGTCAGACGGTATGATACGGCTTTTTCCTGCGGCAGGAAGTTCTTTGGAATCAGTGGAACCAATACGAGCGAACCGGCAAAGAGTATCACAGCCAAAATAATGGTGATTGCCCGTTTATTCAACACCCAGGCTAGCGTATGCCGATAGGCTTTTTCAAAAATCGATTCCTTGACCTCTTTGTGTTTGATTCCAAGTAAAAATAATTTTGCCAACAGCGGCACGACTGTTAACGACACGATCAGTGAGAAGGCGAGTGCCACAATGACCGTAATGCCGAACGGGGCAAAGAAGCGGCCAATGATTCCAGGTACAAAGGAAAGCGGGCCAAAGACGGCAATCGTCGTCAACGTTGAAGAAGTGATGGCTCCGCCCACTTCCTTTGCCGCTGACAGCACAAGCTTTTCATTTCGGTTCGGGCTTGTTAGCGTGCGGCGGTAAACATTTTCGATGACCACGATTGAGTCATCAATGACGCGGCCGACTGCCACGGCGATTCCGGCGAGTGTCATCATGTTTAAGCTATAGTCAAAATACTTCAGCGTAATCATTGAGGCCAAGATGGACAGTGGAATGGAAAGCACAGCCACCAGCGTTGCCCTGATGTTACGTAAGATAAGAAAAGTGACAATTACGGCGAACAATGTTCCGAGCAATACCTCGCGAAGCATGCCATCAACAGATGATTTCACTTCTTTTGACGTATCAAATAATTTCGTTAAGGTGTAGCCAGTTGGAAGATCCAGTGCATCCAGCTTTTCCTTTGCTTGCGAAACGACTTCAACGGTATTGGCGCCAGGCAGCGCCTTCATTTCCACGAGGACCGCAGGCTTTTCATTCAGGCGGGTATACACCATTTCTTGTTTGTTTGTGTAAGAAATATCGGCAATGTCGGCCAGCTGTAGTTTTACGACCGCGCCCGTTGGCCCTTGTGCTAAAATCTGAATCGCTTTTACATCTTCAACCGAATCAAGCTTGAAATCAGCCTGCACGTTGAATGTTTTGTCATTGATATTGACCTGCCCGGCTGGGAATGAAAAATGGTGAGCCTGCAGTGTTTGCTTGACCGTATCATAGGTCACACCTTGCTGCTTCATTTTTTCCGGATCGAGTTTGATTGCCACTTCCTTTTCAGTCTCGCCCGAAATATCGATAGCCCCGGCTCCATCAATTCCGGTCAAGACCGGCTTGATCCGCTCGTTGATATATTGCGTCAGGTCGGATTGATTAGCAGTTTCCGATGACAGCGCAAAGGTAAAGACAGGCATGGCAGAAGGGCCATCCTTTAGAATCTCCGGTTTTTCTGCACCAGCAGGCAGCTTGATGGTTGAGGCTGCGGTCGTGACTTCCTTCTCCGCTTCATCCATATCCTTGCTCATCTCAAATTCAAGAATTCCGACAACCATATTACTGTGGGCTTCGATATATAAGTTATCAAGCTTCTTGATTCCCGACAGCGTTTCTTCGAGCGGCTTGCCGATATCCTCTAATCCTTGCTCCGGGGTGGCGCCGACATATGGAACCTGAACGACAATATACGGAATGTCAACATTCGGCATCGACTCCATTTTCATTGTTTTGACGGAATAAATCCCCCCAGCAATCACCATCAACATGGCGATAAAAATAACCCCTGCATTCTTTAACGAAAACCTAATCCACGATTTCATAACTTCTTTTCCCCTTTTTATTCGGATATATTTGGGTGTATTTACCTTTTTTATTATAGAGTTTCCAACCCTCCATTAACCTCGGGCAGCTGCTGTAATTATAACTAAGACCTCAGACCTAGAAGGAATGAGGCATGGGGACGGTTCTGGTGCATCAAAATAAGGTTTCTTGCAGGAACATCTAACAAAACTATCAAAGAGGAACAAGTGAGGGAAATTATAGGATGTACTTGACTAACAATTGGATTTTTTTCAATTTTTGATACAAACAAACATTTTTTAATGAAAACTTATTTGAAGGAGAAAAAAAACTCCCCCAGCGTTGTGCTGAAGGAGTCTTGGGATATTTATTTTATTTTGCGGATGTTCTGGATGAGGCACAAGAACCGTCCCCATGCATCACGCCACTGGTGAGGCACGTGGACTGTCCCCGCGGATCCGATTTTTATCTAAGCGCGACCAGGGTCATTTGTTGTCCTCTTTTTGCTTCAAGGGTTAGGGTCACTTGTTTTCCTTGGCGGTTAAAAAGTTCATTGATCATGTTGCCTGATGCTTTTGCACTGTAGGTTCGGCCATCAGGGGTGTTGAAACGGAAGACTCCGTTTGGGTTTACTCCGCCGATTTGCGCTGTTACGCTAATTTGACTTGGCGCGGAGGCAGTTGCCTCACTAGGGATGTTAATAGTTTGGCCAATTTTCAGCTTGACCGGGTCCACTGTTGGGTTTAGTGCCTGAATGGCTGCAACTGAGACCCCAAGCGCTTTACTGATTTTTGTAAAAGTATCCCCGCTCTTAATAACATACACAGATGTACTTGTCGTTGAGCTGTTGGGTTTACTAGGCTCATTATTTGCCAAAGTAGGTGCGTTATTAGTTAAATAAGCAGCACTTACGTACGCACTTTTGCCATTGTATTGAATTTGCGCCCAGCCATATGAGGTTGAGATCACAGACACTCCTTCGTTAAATTTTAACGAACCGAGTACGGCACCGCTCATGGAACCAGATTCTCTAACTCTTAACGATGTGGCGGTCACATACATCGTTTTTGCTTGAGAAGCAATGACTTGTTTTTGCGAAAGGTACGCTGCACTAACATAACAAACGCGTCCGTTAATCAAGATAGCCGCCCATCCGTTTTCGATAAATGCAACCTTGACATCTTCCCCTTTTTTATAGGTTCCAAGTATGCTGCTATCCGTGTTCGGCCGGGAACGGACATTCAGGGTTGTGGCGGTCACAGTCCTGTCTTCCACTTTTGGCAATAGAATTTTTTTACCGTTAATGGACGTAATCCCATTGGCGTCTAATATCTCCTGCGCGGTGACTCCGTGTTTTGCCGCGATGGTTTCAATATTTTCGCCCGATTTAACCTGATAGGTGTATTCTTGAATAAATGCGGCATTCGCTGCACTTGTAAACAAACCAAAAACAACGGTAAAAATGCCTGTCACAACAAGCTTTTTCACGACATTGCTTTGAATCCATTCGTTAACCTGCGAAACATATGTATTCCAATTTGCCCGAATGTCTCTTAAGAAGCATTTAACATCTAACACATTTCGGATATCAAACTGGATGCTTTTATAATATTCACGTTTTTCCATCCTTGAAGCGAATACTGGCAGACTTTGCATTTTCTTGCCGTTTCCGTACGTCACTTTCCTGCTAAGCGTCATTTCACCATTTACAACCATTTCTCTCGTCAAAATCATCATGTCTCCAATTCTCTCTCTATTTGGTTAAAACTGCCCCACTATAGTAATCGTCACAAAGGATCATTTTACGTCCCAAAATTGTCATAATTAGTCGAAAATAGATGAAGTTGGACCGATTTCCATGTTTTCTTAACAGAAATGGGTATTGTCTTTGCTTGAAAAAGAGGAGAGAGAAATGGGGGCACAGGTAAAGCAAAGGGACGGTTCTTGTGCCTCAATTTTTGAGTCACGAGAACCGTCCCCATGCATCATTATCTGATGAGAGTTGGACCGACTAGTGCTTGTGGGTTTTCGCCTAATGCAAGTTTGCTGATGTTTACGTAGCCTAATTGTTTGTAGTTGTTTAGCAGTTGTTTTAGGTCACGGAATTTGTTGTCTGTTTTTAATTTTTCTATTTCACCATAATAAACTGATAGTACGTATTCATCCTGGGTTGCTGGCTCGTAATGGCTTGAGTCTTCATCCATCAGTAAGGAACCCATATATTGATATCCATAATGAAATTGGCGGGTCAGTTTAACAATATTAATAAATTTTTGATATATGGAAGCATTTAATTTTTCGATAGCTGTTTGCACATTTTTCAATTCGTTATAGCTTGAAACGATGACCATGTATTTCTCCCCCTTGATTCGTATTAATCCCATGGCTTATCTACTGTAAGTTTAGACACGAGTTCTTTGTTTTGCTGCCTTTTCAGCTTGCGGATTTGTTCGCGTTCTTTGCCTGTTTCAAAAAGAAACTTCTCTTCCTCTGTTTCCGGAATCACCGCTGGTACTTCGATTGGCCGTTTATTTTCATCTAAAGGAACAAACGTAAAGAACGCCGTAGCCGCAATTCTGCGGTTTCCTGTTTCCAGATCCTCAGCAACTACCTTGCAGAAAATCTCCATGGACTTTTTCCCTGTATAGCTGACAAAGGATTCGATGCAGACCGAATCACTGACGCGAATTGGTTCGATGAAATTGACGGAATCCGTTGATGCTGTTACACATTCCTTAATCCGTGTATGTCTGCGGGCAGAAAGCACTGCACAGGCATCCATTTTCTTCATTAGAACGCCGCCGAATAATGTATGGTAGTTGTTCAAATCATTGATGAGCACTTGGTCGGTTTGAACAACACGTGTTTCTTTCACTTTTTTTGATTGCATTTCCATCACCCTATATATAAAAATGCCTTTGAAGCGTTCGCCTCATTAGACATTAAATTTTTTATATGTCAATTATAATACTGCCACTGTGTTAATATACAATGCCGATAGAACATGGTGTTCATAACAAAACCGTATGAAGGCGCTTCCTGTCAGGCGAAACCGAAAAAAGCTCCCCCTTTTACAAGAGGGAGCTTTCTAATAATTGCCAGTGGAGGGGTTTTCCTTCGCCAGTTTTACCCTCGCAAAGCGGATAAACTCTTTAGCAACCTTCGATAGGTGCTCCTCCTTTTTCCAAATCAACGCCAGATTCCATTCAATCACCGGATTAGTGACGGGAATGGTTTTAAAATCATTTTTCAATTCCAAACAAGTAGTCTCAGGCAGTAACGTAATCCCGATATTGTAGGCAACCAATTCCTGAATAAAGTCCAACTGGGAGGTTTCAGAAATAATCGTCGGCTGAAATCCAACTCCCCTACAGGCCGTGATGACGAGATTTCGCAGTTCAAAATCCTTATTAAACATGATAAAGCTTTCTTCTTTCAGTTCCTGCAGTGACACTTCTTTTTTCCCGGCCAGATGATGTGATGGGGGAACAACCAGTTTCAGTTTTTCTTTTACAAACATATATTTGTCCAGAAGATCATTTTCTTCAGATAGAACGACGACTCCAAAGTCGAGTAAACCATTAATAATCTTCTCTTCTATCCGTTTCGACCCATCCTCTTCTAATTGGAAGGTCACCTCTGGATATTCCTGATGGAACGATGCAATCAGCTGCGAGAAAAAAATCGAATTGGTGATCGTCGGAAGCCCGATGCGGACATGCCGCGTTTTTAACTTAAGCACGGTATCAAGCTCTTCGCTCAATAGCTGCAGCTGTTCCTCGACTTTTACGGCATGTTTGACGAGAACCCGCCCCGCATCCGTCAACTCCAGCTTTTTCCTCGTCCGAATGAACAGAGGCGTCCCCAGTTCATCCTCCAACGACTTAATAATCCTGCTCAGCGCCGGCTGCGTAATAAACAAATTCTCCGCCGCCGTCGTAAAACTCCCCGTCCGTGTAACCTCAATAAAACACTCCAACTGTTTAAACTCCAAGCACATCAATCACCTTACATAAATTTAAAATATTATATAGTTTACCACAAATTGATACATAGGTGATGCATGGGGACGGTTCTTGTGCATCAAAATGACAAGTTCAATAAAGCTGCCTAATGAAATCTAACCTATCTTTTCGGGAGACTTTTACAGGTTTCCCGTTTTTCTTTTTTCAACCAATCGTTTGGTTGGATTCCGACAAAACCCCGTTATTATTACTCTTTTCTTAGAATGCAATGGAAAAACTCGTCGAAAATTGCTTGGGAAATAGAGCATGCTTTTCCTCTATACTCAAACAAATTTCGAGTTTTCCTTTAGCAAAAAAAACCACCCTGCCTAAGATGTAAGCAAGCATCTTTTAAAAGTGAGGCACGAGAACCGTCCCCATGACCTAATATAAAATTGCGTATGAGTACATAATAATAGTTGTGTGAGATCAGAAAAGTCTTCGGAACAGACCCAACCCAGGATTTCTTCTGTGTTTCCACAAAAAAGGGATACTGATTTGCTTCAGTACCCCCTTTTTTTTCATGCCTTATTTGCGATTTTAAAAAAGACTAATCGGAAAGCGAGATGGAATGAACCGTGTCTAATAATCAGGGTATGCAACGAGATCAAACGCGAGAACAAATTGAGAAACACGATAAAAGAAACGATATTGAATTAGGCAATGAATTTCAAATTGGAAGCACCAGTTCACAAAGCCAGAAAAAAAGCGGACGTCAAGTCAATAAAAAATAACCTCCTTTTAATGTAATAAACAAAGCAGCTTGCCCGTCAACGGAGGCAAGCTGCTTTTGAAATTAAGGCATGAGAACCGTCCCCATGCATCACATTCTGTTGTTTAGGCGAAGGGCGTTTAGGACTACTGAGACGGAGCTGAAGGCCATGACGGCGCCGGCGAGCCAGGGGGCTAGAAGGCCGAGCATGGCGAATGGGATGCTGATGATGTTGTATAGGAAGGCCCAGAGGAAGTTTTGTTTGATGTTGGTCATGGTGGCTTTGCTGATTTGGATGGCCTCGACCACCTTGCTCAAATCTCCTTTGATGACGGTAATGTCACCGGATTCGATGGCAAGGTCGGAGCCGGTCCCCATGGCGATGCCCACATCCGCGACGGTCAAGGCTGGGGCATCATTCATCCCATCCCCCACCATCACCACCTTCTTTCCTTGCTTCTGCAATGCTCGGATGATTTCCGCCTTTTGCTGTGGTGTGACGGTCGCTTTCACCTTTGAAATCCCGGTCTTTTTTGCAACCGCCTTGGCAGTCTCAAGGTTGTCGCCTGTCAGCATGATGACGTCCAGTCCCATCCCTTTCAAGCCAGATACCACCGCTTTCGAGGCTGGTTTTACCTCATCGGCAACAGCAATCATCCCGGCAAAGCGGTTTTGAATCGCAACCGCCATCACCGTCTTCTTTTCTTGTTCAAGTCGTGCAATTTCTTTACCCGCTCTAGGCGGAATATAAAGTTTATTTTTCAAAAAATAACTTGGATTCGCAATCAACACGTCTTTTCCACTCACAAACGCCTTAATTCCATAACCCGGGATCGCGACAACCTCATTTGCAATTGGAATACTACCTATCCTTCTTCGGGCTTCTGCTACGATAGCCTTCGCGATTGGGTGCCCCGAAGATCCCTCCACCGCACCGATAATGGCAAAGAACTCTCCCTCGCTAACATGCTCTACATACACGTCCGTAACGTGCGGCTCGCCTTTCGTGAGCGTTCCGGTTTTATCCAAGATTACCGTGGTGCTCTTCCCTAGTAATTCAAGAAACTTCCCTTCTTTAAAAAGAATCCCCGACTGGGCGGCACGTCCACTCCCAACCATGACGGACGTAGGCGTCGCCAATCCTAAGGCACAAGGGCAGGCGATAATTAAGACGGCAATCATCTTTTCGAGCGCCGCGCTTAAAACCCCTGGCTCAAAAATCCAATACCACAGCACAAACGTAAGCAGCGCAATAACAATAATAATCGGAACGAAAATGCCAGTCACTTTATCGGCGATATGCTGAATTGGTGCCTTAGAGGCCTGCGCTTCCTCAACAATTCGAATAATTTGCGATAAGGTCGTCTCAGAGTCCCGTTTTGTGACCTTTATTTTTAAATTGCCGTTGTGATTGATGGTCCCGGCAAAGACAGGATGACCGTTGCTTTTTTCAACAGGGATGCTTTCCCCAGTTAACAATGACTCGTCAACCATTGAGTTCCCTTCAACAACCTCCCCGTCTATCGGGACTTTTTCGCCTGATTTCACGATAATCACTTGCCCTGGAGACAGCCGGTCAACAGGCGATGGAGATTCCTTTCCGTTCAAAAACAAGGTGGCCGTTTTCGTCTGCAATTGATAAAGCTGCTTGATTGCCTGAGTGGTTCTCATTTTTGTTCGGGCTTCAAGAAATTTTCCTAATAAAATGAATGTAATGATAAAAGCACTTGTTTCATAATACAACACTGGATACGCAGAACTACCTAAGTGTGTGAACGTTAAATAATGGCTGTAAAAAAAAGCCGCCGACGTACTTAGCACCACTAGAACATCCATATTCGCACTGCCGCCTTTCAGCGCTTTCCATGCCCGTTCGTAAAATTTGAACCCGATGATAAATTGAATCGGAATCGTTAAAGCAAATTGGAAGAGGGGCTGGAGAAACAGCTCTGGCACGTTGATAAAAGAAGCCCATGTAAAGTGGGCAAACATCGCCCACGCTAAAGGTACAGTAAGCAAGGCCGAGACAATGAAATGCCGCTTGAGAACCGTCATTTCTCTCCGTTTCTCCAGCTCGGACTGTATATGATTCTGCCGGTCGATTTTTGCATCATAGCCAATTTTAATAATTTTATTAATGATTTCTTGAATGCTTGTCCGATTCTTGCTGAATGTAACGCGCCCCTTTTCCGTTGTCAGATTGACTTGCACTTCCTCGACCCCGTCTATTTTGGAGACAACCTTTTCAATTCTGGCAGCGCAGGCGGCACAATACATCCCACTAATCTCTATATGGGCCGTTTCCTTCATCCTCGACATTCACCACTTTCAACTTCCTCAAATTAATATATTCTATTAACAATAGGAGAGCTTTAGAACGAGGCATGGGGGGATGCATGGGGACGGTTCTTGTGCATCAAAACGAGCCGAAAATGAGGCACGAGAACCGTCCCCATGTTTCATTTTCGACAAATATAGACAAATTTCTTAAAATCCTTTAATCTATGTAAGGGCAAAGTCACTGTAAGGTGATGACGCAAAGCTATAGGGGCCTCTGTGATGGAGCAAGGCCAGCCAGCTGCCATCAAAGCTATAGGGGGAATTTTGATGTCAAAGAGTTACTGGCTTACGCCGGAGGAAGTACTGAGAAGGAAAAAGATGAAGAAAAACCTTGTATATACTTCTATTGTTTTCGCCACTATCATCCTTAGTGCATTACTAACAATAGTTTCGAATCAACTGTAAATACTCGATATCCGAAGCTACGGGCAGCATGTTATTGCTGCCCTTTTTTATTTGGAAAAATAGTTGGGGGACGGTTCTTGTGCATTAATGAGGCACAAGAACCGTCCCCATGCCTCACTTCTGCCTTGTTTTAACCCAGTGGAGAATGGAAGTGATAACCGCCTCAAGTTGCTTGCCTGCTGGGGTTAATTCATATTCTACTTTCTTTTGCGAAGGGACAAGAGCCTTTTTGATAATCAGTCCTTCTTTTTCAAGATCGCGCAGTCGTTCGGTTAAAAGCCTGTCAGAAATGCCAGGAATGTTCTCCACAAGCTCATGAAAACGTTTCGGCCCATTCAGCAATTGATAAATAATAATCCCCATCCACCGTTTTCCGATAAATTCAATCGTCCCATGGAAATCCTTGCAGATTTTACTTATCTCTTGTTCAGTACAGCTACAGTTTGATTTTTCCATTTCCTTACCTCATTTGCTTATCACCAATATTTTCACATTATATCACAATAGTTTTTGCTTGACTCATTTACTTACTAATAGTAAGCTAAAACACGAACTAAAATAGCTTACTTTTAGTAAGTTTTATTTTTAATAAGGAGGCAATAAGAATGTCCACTGTAACTATGAATGCACAAAGTTTTAGCCATGTAATCAGAGAACGTCACTCTGTTCGAAAATATGATCCTACTTTTAAAATAGCCCGCGAGGAAATTGAAGAAATCTTAAATGAGGCTATCCTGGCTCCTTCTTCAAGCAATCTCCAGCCTTGGCGATTTATCGTGATTGAGGACCAAGAAATGAAGAAAGAGCTCCGGCAGATTGCAAACAATCAAGAGCAGGTCGAAACCTCTTCAGCCGTGATTGCGGTTTTGGGTGATAAGGAAATGTACAGAAATATTGAGAAGGTGTACCGAAGTGCTAATGAAGCCGGATATATGGATGAAGCCAACATGCACCGTCTAATTACTGGTTCAAACAGCTTGTACTCTAACTTACCCGAAGAAGTTCGCAAAAATATCGCGGCTTTTGATACAGGCCTAGTGTCGATGCAGCTAATGCTGTCTGCCAAAGCAAAAGGCTACGACACGGTCCCAATGGGCGGCTTTGACAAACAAAAATTCATGGACAAGTTCCAAGTATCCGACCGCTACATGCCAATGATTCTAATATCACTGGGAAAAGCAGCAGCACCAGCATTCAAAACCACACGGATTCCTTTGGAGGACGTAATAGAGTTTGTTTAATGAGTGAGATGGTAAGGCGTGGGGACGGTTCTCGTGCATCATTTCGAGTGAGGCACGAGAACCGTCCCCATGCATCATTCCATGCATCATTTGTATTTCGTAATGGGTATGTGAAAGTATAGGATTAAAAAAATGGTACATGCGAAACAGAGGAACCAGGCTAATATGGGCCTTGTATGGTGGAGGCGCAGGCCAAAAAACATAAAGATCCAGACTATGAGAGACCACCAGAAATTCCAGCCATGATCATAGGAGATTAGGTTTGCAGCCTTAAAAAGGCTCTCTATTGCGATACCAAAAATGACCCAGATAGATGCATAACCTATCTGTTTAAGCAGGCTTGCCTGAAAAGGGTATTTTGAAAGAAATATAAAGGCCATTTGGGGGAAAATCAAAAAAGCAATAATAAAATCAACAATGGTATGGTTGGGAATAAAAAAAGATTCTTTATAAGTCCATAGTGGATATTCATACATAATAATAGAAATAAAAAAGTTCACGGTTACGAAAAAAAGAATGGTTGGATAGTACTCCTTCCAATTCCTCCAATCACCCCAGCGCCAGGAACCCAGCAAATAAAGAAAAGGCAGCGCAAATCTTAAATACGAAACCACAGTGTGTAACATTACGTTCCCTCAAATCCTTTTCGAAAAACAATTTTACTACCATTTCTATTATTTGCTATAAACCTAAAATTGAAACATGGGGACGGTTCTTGTGCATCATGATGCAAAAGAACCGTCCCCACGCCTCACTATTCAATTTTCATCGTATGCGTTTAGCGCATTCACACTATGGGCAAGTGCGGACCCTGCCTTTAATGCGGTTGCGACAAAGATGGCTTCGACGAGCTCTTCCTTCGTAACATCCAATTGCTTGGCCTTTTTCGTATGGGTTTCAATACAGTAGGCACAGCCTGTCACATGGGCGACAGCAACAGCAATTAATTCCTTCTCCTTCCGGCTTAATAACCCGGCTTTCAGGGCTTGCGTATCAAACTTCACAAAGGCTTGAAAGGATTCTGGCCCTAATTCTTTGAACTCGCCAAATCGATTCATGTTGGAGCGGTTGTAAAGCTCATCTCCCCCATCCTCATCATAGGCATTCAAGGCATTTAATCCATGTGCCAAGGCTGAACCTGCTTTCAAAGCAGTCGCGACCATAATCGCCTCCAGCATCTCTTCCTTGGAAGCCTCTAGTTTTTTTGCCTTCGAAACATGACCATCAATGCAATAAGGGCAACCCGTAACATGTGCCACAGCGACTGCAATGAGTTCTTTTGTTTTTTGAGGAATCGCACCTGGCGCCAAAGCCAATTGGTCAAACTTCACAAACGCTTTAAACGTCTCGGGCGCAAGCTTTCCTAATTCCGGCAACCTACGAATATTTGACTTTTTATATAAACTTTCATCTATCAAATCTTTTACCTCCATTTCATTGGATGCGCGGGGACGGTTCTTCTGCCTCACAAAGTGAGGCATGAGAACCGTCCCCATGCATCATTTTAGACTCCTATATTCTCCTTGGGGTTTTCAGTTGTGTTTACATGCCCGCCGAAGCCGAAGTGGCCGGAATCGTGGGTTATTTTTTTACCTACTATCATAACGTAAGCTGCAGCAGCTACTATATAGACAATCGTTCCGATAATGATTGGCATAGACAATGATGACATGAGTAAATATCCTTGGAAAAATAATAGGGCAATCGCAATATAGACAACCGCATTTAAGACCAGCGGCGGGAGTTTAAATGGTGCTGCTTGATATAGCTCAGGATGTTTTTTAGGCAGCTTGGTAGCGGCGAAAACCGGTATCATATTTGCCAGCAAGAATACTCCAGTGCCTAAAGCCGATATAACACTTAAAGAAAGTCCTGTTAAAATAGGAATTGTTCCAATCACGTAAAATAAAGTAAGTAACCAGTGCGGTGTTCCAAACTTTTTGTTAACTTGCCCTAAGGATTTTGGCAGCCAGCCGTCTTCACAGGCAATCATAATTCCTTTGGTGACCCAGGAAAGAGTCGCATTTAAGGTCGTCGCTAAGGCAAACATGGCTCCGCCCACCATAAAGAATATAAACAGCGGTTTTGGTAAAATCGTTTTTGCCACATCTGTTAAAGGCTTGTTCGCAACATCGGCAATCGGCAGCACCCCTGCAGCAATCGTCGCCATAAACGCATACAAGATTCCGACACCCAATGTCGTTGTGATGATTGTCAGCGGGATATCTCTCCCCGGATTTTTCATCTCCCCGCCTAGCTCGGCAATGACCTGCGCACCGCCGGTAGCAAAGGATAACAATCCTACCGCCATAAAAAATCCAACAAAGCCTCCCGTGAACATTTCACCTGAATTAAACACGGCATAATTCACCTCAGGCATTCCCCAGACGACAAAAACAATTAATGCCAGCAGCAAGACAACAACCATTAATTTTTCAACAAGGGCTGCGAAGTGTACGCCCACTATATTTGCAATATAAAACACAGTCAGAAGCAAGAAGGCGATTAGCTTTAGCGGTGCGTTCGGCACGAGGCCTTGAACATATTCCGCAAAGGATATCGCGTACATAGCCAGGGTTAGCTGTCCAAGAATAAATAACGTTAACCAAAAGAACCCGACTTTTGGAGACAATAGCCGACTTGTATATCTGTACAATCCCCCAGTGGTCGGAATCGCAGAACCCATCACGGCAACTGGAATAACCATAAATATCGTAAAGATGGATGAAATGACAAAGGCTAATGAAACGCCGCTCCCAGTCATCCCAATGGCAATCCCGGTAAGGGCCATGACTCCCGCACCAATTATTTGCCCGATACTAATACTCATTACATCCCCAAGCCCTAAAACCTTTTTTAAATTCGATTCTTGACTAGCCATTTCATTCACCTCTTATATGTTTTTTTGGGATTGTTACTGCGTCATCGGATGGTAGCTGCTTTATGGTTAGGAGACGCGAGGTCGGCAAATTCCTTTTCGATCCGTTCCAACGCTTCCTTAATAATCGGTCTTGGAGAAGATACGCAAATTCGCTGGAAGTCTTGTCCCTCTTCACCAAACATACTGCCATCTTCCAATAAGACATTGGCTTTATTGTAAATACGATCATGAACCTCTTCTGGCGTGATTCCATAAGCGCTGAAGTCCATCCACATCACATACGTTCCTTCCGGAATGTGTACCTTCACTTGTGGCATTTTTTCAGCAAAAAAAGCTTGTACATATTCCATCGTTTCATCTAAATACTCCTTCAACTGTTCCAGCCATTCCTCTCCTTTATGGTAGACAGCGATCAACGCTGATACGGTAAAAGGCGATGGTAATTGGAAACCCATGGCTTGGCTGAAGATGTTCCTAAGTTCAGGATTCGGAATGATGACATTGGTGCAATGGAGCCCGGCCACGTTGAAGGTTTTGTTGATGGCCGTGCAGGTAATAATATGCTGCGTGTTCGCTGCCGCTTTAGCGATTGGGATAAAGGTTTGGTTCCGGCGAATTAAGTCCCCGTGAATTTCATCCGCAATGATAAGAACCTGATTTTTTTCACAAATATCTGCTAATCTTGCTAATTCTTCCGGTGTAAAAATTCCTCCGGTCGGATTGTGCGGATTGCAGAGGATAAACAGCTTCGTGTTTTCATTCTTTGCTTTTGCCTCAAAATCTTCAAAATCAATCGAATAAGAGCCATCCTGTTCGCGGATCAGGGCGTTATTAACGACTTGTCGTCCGTTCCCTTCAATCGCCGCAGTAAACGGCGGATAGACCGGACGTTGAATGATCACCCCATCGCCGGGCTCGGTAAAAGCTCGTACCGCCACATTCAAAGCATGGACTGTTCCTGGACTATAGACAATTTCTTCGGTTTGGATGTCCCAGTCATGTCTCTTTTTAAACCAATGCTGAATCGCCTCGAAGTACTCCTTTGGAAAAATGGAGTAACCAAATATCCGATGCTCTACTGTTTGATGCAAGGCATCGAGTAAAGGCTGAGGAACTGGAAAATCCATGTCCGCCGTAAATAAAGGCAAAGTTTCTTGATCATACCTCTGGGTAATTCCCAATTCCTTAATTAGATCGCCGCCGTCCCATTTCAAGGAATACGTATTTCTGCGGTCGACGATTTGGTCAAAATCGTACTTCACTTGAAATCAACTCCCCCTCTTTTGAATTAAAACGCTTACAAGTACTTTTAAAATAAATCCTTTTAACGATAGTTTAGCACCTAAACCATCTAAATATAGTTTAGCAACTATACTATATTTAGTCAATAAAAATTCTGAAAATTAAAATAATTATATCGAAATATAATTGTTAGGTCTTTCTGCTCATCGATATTGGAGGCTATTCCATCTGATAAAAGTGACTGGAAAAATAAGTATTATGCTATAATAAAGATAAGAATCTATTAAATTTTTAAAAAGGAGCAGAAATGAAAAAGGAAGAGATTATTTATGAATTAATGGAATCTGTCTATGACCTTTCCAGACAAATTAGCTCCTACGAAAGTATACCTAGAAAGTACGGTACCGAAGATGAGCTTTATATGGTCGAAGCACATACAATCAATTTAATCGGAAACAAAACCCAAACGACTGCTTCAGAGCTTGCCAATCTTACAAAAAAAACAAAAGGCGCCATCTCTCAAATGGTTAATAAACTAATAAAAAAAGGCCTAGTATTAAAATCCAAAAACCCAATCGATAAACGAGAATACATCCTAGAACTAACAGAAAAAGGGAAGATGGTTTACGATTTCCATTACCAATTAGATAAAGCGGAATATACCAAAATACTAAACAAACTACACCAATTTTCCGAAGAAGACCTACTAGTCTACATCAAAATATCATCCATCCTATCAGAAAATACGTCGAAATAGAGCACGGGGACGGTTCTTTTGCTTCACTTTGGAAGCAAAAGAACCGTCCCCTTTTCTCTAAATGAGGCATGAGAACCGTCCCCATGCTTCACCCAAGCCTCTTTAGCAAGAACCCTCCATTAAAGTGGGTGGGGTCGTAGGAGATGATGAAGGCTTTTGGTGATAGGGATAGGATGAGGTTTTTGAGTTTTTGTTCGCGGTTTCGTTTGGCCAGGATTTTCATGACCAGCCGCTTGCCTTCCTTTCCATCGGCCCCCCAAGAAGTGACTCCATAGCCCTGTTCCCTGAGTTTGTCAGGCAGGATACAGTCCACCGGCTCCACGATGACCTCCATCACGACGTAACCTAGAGCCAAATACCCTTCAATTTTACTGCCGACAAACACACCTAGTCCCCAGCCAAAGCAGTAGGCTGCGATGTTCATGGGTTTATCAAGATTATCAAGGACAATCGTCAGTCCCATCAAATAGACAAACACCTCACCCATCGACAGCACTGAGGCTAGAACCCGGTATCCTTTAATGACAATCATCACTCTCAAAGTAAATAAAGAAACATATAAAACGTTAATCACAATGATGGTAAGAATAATTGACGACATGACGTCCACCTCAGCTGTTAATCAAAAAGCATGTATTCTAGTTCACGAGGGTATTGGGTAATCGAAAAACTTCCTGTCTTGGTCAAAATAATCGTATCGGAATGCCTAAAGCCCCCAAGGCCCGGCACATACACGCCTGGCTCAATAGTGTAAACCATGCCCTCCTCGAGCACCAAGTCATTATCAAACCGCAAGTACGGTTCCTCGTGTTCCGATAATCCTAACCCATGTCCGATTCGATGATTCACATATTCTCCGTAACCAGCCTTTTTAAAAACCTGATACGACGCAATATCGACCTCTTTTGCCGTAATTCCCGGCTGAATCATTTCCATGCCGACCCGTTGCGCCTCGATCGCCAATTTCAATAAGTCCTTTTGTTTTTCAGATGGCTTTCCGACAAAAAACGTCCGCTCGTTTTCGGCTCGGTATCCGTTAAACCACACCTGACGGCTGTGAACGACAACATCGCCATCGGCAAATTTCCGCGTGCTGGAGTAAAGGTGCGGCATGGCGCTCCGCTTGATTCCGGAACAGGTCCAATTCGCGTAGCCAATTAACTCCTCCGGATAGTCCTTTGAGGCAATTTCCAATAAAAACTTGTCACCATACGAATCGAATTCCAATTCACTAATTCCGGCCCGTGCATGTTTGAGCGATTCGCCGATTGCATAGTCGGACAGCTGGCCGGCAATTTTCAGCAGCTCTATCTCTTGTTCATCTTTAATCGCCCTCATGTTAATAATTTTTTGACCAACGTCGACAAGCTCAAAGCCCTGCTCTTGTAAAAATAAATAGACGCTCGCAGGCAGCAGCCCCAATTCAACGCCAAGTTTTGTTCCGGCAGGATATTTTTTTAGCAATCTAGTTAAATGTTCTAAATAGGAAATCTCCTTGTGAGCCATATCAATCTGCTCATAATAAACATAGAGTTTGTCAACTTTCGCCTTTTCTAAGGCATGAAGCTCTTCCAGCCCTGGAACAATAAGTTCAGTTTTATCCGCATGGATGAGCGTCACAATGGGACGCGAATAGATAATCGCTCGAAACCCGCTTAAATAATATTGATTGTCGGGATCCCAAATCAGACTAAGTCTGACGCCCTTCTGCTCCATAAACTCTCGAAAAATTTGAATCCTTTTATTTATCTTCATTAAAACTCCCCCCAAAATCTACTTTTTCCCTCAAAAAACCCCCTGGCAGACTAGGTCTTCACCAGGGGATCATTTATATCATTTCACACTAGATCGCGCGGAATTTCCTTATTCAATTTTTTCGAAAAAACTTGCTCCTCACCCTCAAAAGCTGTCAATTCATTGGTGAGATAAAACTTAGAGGCATCTGCTTTCATGGTACTCACACTCTCAAGACGTGTCTGCCAGCTTCCGCGGCCCACCGTCAGCGTCCATTCGCAGCTAACCTCGGCCGACAGCGGGTCGCCCTCTTTAATGGTGTAAACATTCCGATTAATACTGCCATATTCGAGACCATTACTAGGCAGGCGGCGGGCTCCTTCGTCTGAAAAGTCATCGAGCACCCATACTCCGTTAATTAAATCATGGTGGACTTTCCGGGTGCGGTTCTCGGCCCTAAGGATTTCTCGTTCGGCGACAGCGGCCGTTTCCGGAAGACCAAATTCAGGCAGTTCCTGATCTAGCGGCTGCGGCGGCCGTACCGGCAAGGTCACACGCGTTTTTTCACCGGTAAAAACTTTCAAGGTCACCGGTTCCGGCGATGGCCAGGCATGCGGCCAATAGGTTGGCGACAACGCGACCGACCAGCGGTGTCCTTCAGGCAGCACATGCCCAATTGCATTGAGCTTGACGGTTACGGTATAACGCTCACCTGGAACAAGCGGAGTTGGGAACTCATTGCTGTCCCGATGAGTTAAATTCAACATGCCCCAGCTGACCAAGGTTGAGGCCCCGTCTGGCGCAATATCGCAAAGCCGGACGGCAAGCAAAGCGTTCGGCCGGTCAGACGCCAATTCCACTGTCACCTCCGGAAAACCGAGGATTTCCACCGGTTCCATCAAGGGTTCTGTAGTGAAACAAACCGAAAGCCCATCTTCGAGCCGCTGGTCAGATGCAAGGTCGCCCGGCTGGCCAAATGGGCACCAAACACCGGAATAAAGTCCATGCTGCTGGACACTGGAAACGAGGATTTCCTGTTTTTCACCCGGCACCAGTTCTGACATTCTTTTTTCATCCAGCCAAAAATCCATAGGTTCGATCGCCGGCGACGGCCAGGCTGTTTCGGCCACCCACCGGCCAGAACGTTCCTCGTAATCTACTTGCGGCGGTACACTTTCTTGCATCCATGCCCTCAGCATCGGCTCCTCCATAATGCCGGTGTCGATTCCCTTTAACCAATAATCCCACCAGCGCAAGGCTTCCTGTAAAAAGCCAATCGCCGGACCGGGAACTGCTACCTCCGGATACTCATGCGCCCACGGGCCGATTAATCCTTTCCGTGGTCCCGGCAGTCCCTCTAGCAGCCTCAGGATGGCATTCGTATAACCGTCTGCCCAGCCGCCAACAGCAAAGACCGGAATATCGATATCCGCATAATTTTCACAGACAGAACCATGCTTCCAATAGGCATCACGGCGCTGATGCTTCATCCACTCCTCGACAAATGGCGGCGTTTTTTCAAGGCGCTCCAGCCAGCTCGAGCGCCACGTTTCCCCGACCACTTCCGGATCTGCTGGACGGCCATTATAAACAAGCATCGTCGAAGCCCACCAAAGCATATCAGACGCCAGCACGCAGCCCCCCATATAATGGACATCATCGGCGTAGCGGTCGTCCGTAGAGCAAAGGGTAATAATCGCTTTTAAAGCAGGGTGACGCCTTGCAGCCACCTGAAGGCCATTAAAGCCACCCCACGACTTACCAATCATGCCTGCCGCTCCGGTACTCCATGGCTGTTCCGCAATCCAGCTTAATACATCAAGGGCATCCTCCTGCTCCTGTGGCAGGTATTCATCATAAAGAATCCCTTCCGAATCGCCAGCCCCCCGCATATCGACTCGAATGCTCGCATATCCGTGCCCGGCGAAATAAGGATGGCGGATCGAATCCCGCAGTGCCGTAAAGTCATTTTTCCGGTACGGGATATACTCCAAAATCGCCGGAACCGGCTGCTGCTCGGCATCCTCCGGGAGCCAGATTTTTGCAGAAAGGCGCGTGCCGTCCGACATCGGAATCCAAACATGCTCGATTATATGGACCTTGCGCGGGAATTCTTTTTTAATAGAAAGATTCGAATCACGTACATTAAAAACCATGAAAAAACCTCCAAAACCTTTTCCCTAAATTTTTCAAAAAAACGCCTGATAAGGATAAGCGCAGCAGCCAGGGCGGCACACTGCGCGTTAGCAATCATTTCTTTAAGGACTTAGCCCGCCTTTTCCTCTAAGTCAAGGTCTTTTGAAGATGGGCTGCCGTAATCTTGCTTTAACCACCGGAGTAAGGACACTGTCAGCAACAGATAAATGATGATAACCGGAACGGACACAATGACGGAGGAAGTTTGAATGACCTTCAGCCCGCCAATCATTAACAAGGCTACCGCCATAATGGCCAGAATGCCTCCCCATAACAGACGGTGCCAGCGCGCCGGCTCCTGCTCACCCACTAGTTCTTTAGTGGCAATAGCAGAAAGAATATAAGTGGCTGAATCCAATGAAGTCGCTAGGAAAATAAAGCCGAGAACCACGAAGAAAATCAAGACAATAGTGCTGAGCGGCAGAGACTTCAAGACAGCGACAATCGCAGCAGGGCCACCCTGTTTGTCGAGAATTTCCGTGATTGGGACAATATCATTAAGCTGAAGGTGCATCGCATAACCGCCAAACACCGCAAAATACAGCCAGCTTCCTAACGAGCCCCATAACAGAACAGCGCTGATTAATTCCTTGATCGTTCTCCCTTTTGAAATTCGGGCCACGAATAAGCCCATAAATGGCGATGTCGCCGCAAACCAGGCCCAATAAAAGACGGTCCAGCCCTGCGGGAAGCCTCCCTGATTAATTGGGTCTGTATAAAAGCTCATGCGTACGATATTTTGCAGCATCAGGCCGAAGCTGTTTGTAAAATAAGATAGAATAAATAAGGTAGGTCCAACCAGCAGCACAAATAAGGCAAGCGCCAAGGCCATATACACGTTGATGTCGCTTAATTTGCGGATGCCCTTATAAAGTCCAAGATAGGCGCTGGAACAATAAATGACGGTCCAAATAAGAATAATGATGATACTCAATCCAAGTGATTGTTCCATTCCTAAAATTTCGCCAATGACTGCAGAAATCATCGGAACACCAAGTCCTAAGGAAGTGCCAAGTCCGCCAACCAGACTCCAAATCACCAGGATATCGATAATTTTTCCAACCAAGCCGTCAGCGTGCTTCCCAAGTACACCGCGGCAGGCGGTACTGATTTTTAAAGAGGATTGCTTTTTCACAAAGAATGAGTAAGCAATGGTTACGGTTGGAAGCGCATACAACGACCATGCTGAAATCCCCCAATGGAATAAACCGTAGGTGACAGCCCACTCCGCCGCTTCAGGGCTGTTTGCCTTGATGCCGAATGGCGGGCCGGTATAATAATAGATCGGTTCCATGATCGACCAGAACATAATACTCGTACCCATCCCGGCGCAAAACAGCATCGCGCCCCAGCTAAAGTTGGAGAATTCAGGCTTTCCTTCGCCGAGTTTGATTTTTCCATAGCGTCCAAAAATCAGCCAAACTAGCAAGATAAATAATCCTGCGGTCAGAAACTGAAACGCCCAATCCAGCTTAAACGTAATGTCTGTCATCATGTTGTTTAATAACGGTTCCGCCGTTTCACGATTGAAGACCAGTAGTAAGGTTGCAGTAACAATAACAATTAATGAAGACCAAAATACAATCGGATCAATTTTTACCTTCCCCATTCTTCCACTCCTTTGTGAAAATTTCATTTCTAGTAAAATAGTTTCTAAAAACCCCCTATCGTGGTAAAATTGGTTAAAATATAATCGTGATTACTTTATAATTAAGATTATATTATTCCATCTGAATTTTTTCAATGAAAATTCTAAAAATTTGATATACTCAAAAAAGACGATAGATGAGGAGAATTGGCTGCAATGAAGAAGAAAATCCAAATGAGCCGTATGTGGCAATATTTTGTGGAAGCGACGGCGGAAATTATTGAGGAAGAGGGCATTAATAAGATCACCATTCGGAAGGTGGCCGATAAAGCAGGCTACAATAGTGCCACCATCTATAATTATTTTTCCGAGATCTCACATTTAATTTTTTTCGCGGCGATGAAGTTTCTAAAGCCCTATACAGATGAAGTGTCCACATATATGGATAAAGGGAATAATCCCCTGGAGAAATACCTATTGGCCTGGGAATGCTTTTGCAAGCACTCGTTCCAACACCCGCAAATCTTTCATGCTGTCTTTATCATGGACCTAGGAGAACAGCCGGAAAATCTGCTTGAACGTTATTATCAGATTTATCCGGAGGAACTGATCACCATCCCGGAGGAGCTAAAACCGATTCTATTCGAACGGAACATGTCCAAACGAGGAAGATCATACTTGGAATTAGCCCTAAAGGAAGGCTATATCAAAGAGGAAAATATCGATGCCATCAACGAAATCACCATCCTCATCTGGCAAGGCATGTTCACCAACATCCTAAACAACCGCAGGCAATACACACCAGAAGAAGCCATGCAAATGACCATGAACTACATCACAGAAATCGTCAGAAACCAAGCTGTTTTTAACTTTGGGTGAGGCACGGGGACGGTTCTTTTGCCTCATTGGCGTTATCACGGAAAAAAGCCCAACAAGCGGACGATTGCTGGTTGGGCCATAGATTGTTATACGACGTTTTAAGCTCTTTTTTTCTATAAAAATTTAGGCAAGCCCTCCCGGCGCACTTTTTTATTTTGGCTTATACACTTGGTTATTTAACCAGTCACAAAAAGTCAAATTACATAACCTAACCTTAACATTATGTTTTTAAGATGGGGGGGTTATGCAGATGTACCATTATAAATATACGAAATTAAGTGGACAAAGGCAGTCATATAATAACCAAATTTCGGTATCACCATTACACCTGCAAGAACAAATGCCTAAAGTTAACCAATTAAATGGTCTTGGAATTCCAGCAGGCTGGAGTGGTCCAGTTAATCCAGTAGGTTGGTGGGGTCCGGTTAATAATGATCCTGGGCATCCGGTTAATTGGGCGGCGAAAATAAATCAAACAGGTTTAGGTGCTCAAGGACAGCCAGCCAGTTGGGCCCCCATGAATCAAACGGGTTTAAGTACCCAGGGTCAGCCAGCCAGTTGGGCTCCGATGAATCAAACGGGTTTGAACACTCAAGGGCAAATGATGGGTTGGGGAGGTCCTGGACGTCCGCCAGGCTGGGGAAATTATGGCTATCCAGCAGGCTGGGGTAATCCGAGAGTTCCGATGGGCTGGTGGAATAACGCGGGTCAAGGTCAACCGGGGATGTTCGGAGGTTTACTTAAGGTTGGAAAAGGAGCATTAGGAGGGCTGGGAATTCTCAGCAGTATCATTAGTATCGGACGGTTTTTATTTTAAAGTGTAAAAAATACGATTTAAAGTAACAGAAACATTAGTATAAAATGCAAAAATGAAAGCCATTCGCATATGAATTGGCTTTCATTAATATTTATGACCGAACCCAATTACTTAGCAGGATTATAACCTAAACTCCATTCCCTCTTCTGCAATATGAAAGCCATTTGCCTCAATTTGGCACCGAATCTGCTGCTCCGAATCAATTGCCGGATTTGAATGATTTAAATGAGTAAAATAAATCTCAGTCGTTTTTGTTAAATCTTGCAGAAGGTCCATAGTTTCTGTCATGAGCGGATGGGGGATTTCGCGATAATCCCGCCCAATATTTTCAAGGTCTTTTTTAGAATGAAAGGTCCCATCGAGTAAACATATGTCTGCTTCCTCGCAAACGGAATGAATGTCATGGTCCCACTCGTGCCAGCGATCAATATCTGGAACGTAGAGGACTTTCTTATTTTGCCCCTTAATCCAAAAAGCAAATGTCTCCGAAAATTCATTTCGATGCGGTACTTCAACAGGTGTTACCGTAACACGAGGAGAAACCCGAATGTCTTGGCTATCCTGGATTTCTTGGACACTTATATTGCCAAGCTTGGTTAATTGGCTCCATGGAGCCTGTTCTTCTAATAAATACTTCATTTTTGACCCGGCCATTACCGGGATTCCCTTTGCGCCAATGGCTTCTCGTCCTAAAAATAATAGACCTGGGTAATGTCCCAAATGGGCATGAGTTAAAAAAATATGATCCATTAGCTTGGTTTGCAGATCGTATTTCATTTGCAGCCTAGCCATTTGCTCCTTCAGATCAGGTGATGCATCAATCAAATGCCATGTTTGCTCATTGGGTTCGACAATCGCCAACGATGCGGCAAGGCGTCTAAACTGCGGGTTTCTGATTGCCTCTGAACAATTTTTACAAAAACAATTTGGATGGGGCAGCCCAGCATCTTGAGCAGTTCCTATTACGCTTAAGATGACCTCACTCATAGTGAAACACTCCTTTTGTGATTTGTTTCGCCTTCATAGTTTTTCTTTGTAATCGTCCAACCGGTAAATCCGAATAAAATATTCATGAGTGGGACAAGGAAGGCAAAGAACGCAAACGGAATAAATTCACCTGGGCTGACACCGAGTATTCCCGCAGCAAATACAGCAGGTACCCCCCACGGAACAAGGTTGATTCCAACAGTTCCTGCAGCTTCTACACAGCGAGAAAGGTTCTTCGTATCAATCCCCATCTTTTTATAGTTTTTGACAAATGTTCTTGCTGGTAAAATGATGGCTAAAAATTGTGCCCCACTGGCAAATGCGACTATAAAGGTAGAAAGAATGGTGGTACTGATTAAGGTGCCAGTAGAATGAACTTTTGACATCATCTTTTTAGTTAATACCTCGAACGAACCAGTCTCTTCTAAAATTCCCCCAAGTGCGGTTGCTAAAATTAACAAGCCAATTGTCCCCAGCATCGACATAAGTCCTCCTCTATTTAACAAGGAATCTAATGCTTTTATTCCAGACTCTGCATGGAATCCGCTTGTCATGACTTGAATGACAGTAGTTACGGAAGACCCCTGAACGAAGATGGCGAGCACACCGCCTAAAATACCGACACCCATTAATGCCGGAATGGCAGGTGTTTTTTTTACCATTAAAATAATGGTTAATACTGGCATCAATAATAGTAAGGGATGTATGACAAAAACATCATCCAAACCTGTTTTCATTGCACCAATGACCTTTGTATCTGCCCCGCCATTAATCCCTGCTGACTGGCCCACTATCCAATACAATAGAATGGAAAGTAGAAATGCTGGAATCGTATCCCAAAGCATGTGCTTGACATGACTAAACAAGTCGGTTTCAGCCATCGCTGGCGCAATGTTGGTTGTATCAGACAAGGGAGATAATTTATCACCAAAATAGGCACCTGAAATCACTGCTCCTGCTACAAGCCCTGGAGAGAAACCAAGACCTTCTCCAATCGCCATGAAAGCAAGGCCGATTGTTGCAATAGAAGTAAAAGAGCTTCCTAGTGTAATAGAGATAATTCCGGTAACCAGTGCCACAATCGGTATAAACATGGCAGGTTTAATAATGGATAATCCATAGTAAATCATAGTTGGAATGACTCCGCTCGCAATCCATGTGCCGACAATAATCCCGATAATAAGCAAAATAAATACGGCAGGCAACGCTCTTGCCACACCATTTACCATCATCTTTTGGACATCATCCCAGCTCCACCCGGCCATAATGGAAACAATTGCTGCTGCAATCACTCCAATCATTAACGGAATATGCATCCCCGCTTTCCAAATGAAAATGGAAAGCGCCGCAGCTCCTATCAAAGCAATAATAGGAATGAGCGACTTCCCTATAGACAGTTCCTTTTTCATGTACACCTTCTCCTTAGATAATTTAATAGAATAAAAAAAGCCCCCATCCCTAAAAGGGAAGGAAGCTCCACGGTACCGCCCTAGTTAGCAGATTAACCTTCTGCTCGCTTGTTTAGATAACGGCCGAAGCTGGCCCTAGTTCCCTATCAGGCTCTGATTTCAAAGATGATATCAGTTGCTTTAATAGTTCAACGCTTTTACGCTTTTATGCAGTTAAGTATATGGATATATTAATAGAATGTATCACCATAGTCAATCTTTTTTAAATTGGGTCCGTGATGCATGGGGACGGTTCTCGTGCCTCATCGCAGGTTTTCGCACAAAAAGGCCCAACCAGCGGACGATTGCTGGTTGGGCTTTAGGCTGTGATACGATTTTAAAGCTCTTTTTTTCCTATAAGAATTTAAGCAATCCCTCGCAGAAAATCTACCAATGCATTTGTAAACTCTTTTGAGGTTTCGATATTAGAAAGGTGGGACCCTTCTAGTTCAACATAACGTGTACCATTAATTTGGTCGGTTAAGTATTGGCCGTCGCGAGGAGGTGTTGCCAAGTCATCTTTGCTCGAGATGACCAATGTCGGCACGGTAATATTTTTCACCGTGTCTCGCTCGTCCATGTCGCGAACAGCTGCACAGGCCGCAGCATAGCCCTCGGCAGACGTTTCCAAAAACACCTTTTTAACCTGCTTCACTTCCTCCGACCCTTGCTGCACGTAGGATTCTGTAAACCAACGCGCTATGACACCCTCAGCGATTGGCTCCATCCCGCTGTTTTGCACAGCAGAAATCCTCGTATCCCAAATTTCACGCGGCCCGATAAAGGCAGCTGTATTGCAAAGCGCCAGTTTCCCAAGGCGCTCGGGAGCATTCAGGCCTAACCACATACCGGTCATGCCGCCCATCGAAACGCCGGCAAAGTGGGCACACTCAATCCCCAAACTGTCTAACAGGCCCACAACATCCCGGCCAAGCTGATCAATGGAATAGGGACCAGCAGGGACATCTGAAGCCCCATGACCCCGTGTGTCATAACGCAGCACACGGAAATATTTCGTTAACTCTTCTATTTGGGGATCCCACATGGTGAGGTCCGTTCCTAGCGAGTTGGAAAGAACTACAACCGGAAGCTCCTCCGCCCCGTCGAAACGGTAATGCAGACGAACCCCGTTCACATCGATAAAATTCATAAAAAAACACCCCTGTAACTTATAATAGCCTTTTAAAAATGGGATGAGGCAGGAGAACCGTCCCCATGCATCACCCACACATCATTTAACCTCTAAAAAATCGCTGCCTTCAAACCAGGCTGGGATGCCTGCAGTCAGTAGGGCGACTAGGGAGACGTCGGCGATTTCGGCGTCGGTTGCTCCGAACTTTTTTGCTCCCTGGGTATGGAGTTCAATTCCTTTTGGATACATTTCCGCGACGTTGATTCCGACCAGAACTAGCTCTTTTAATTTCCGGGAGACAACATGGTCTCTTAGGACTGTTTTTCTTAAGTCAGCGTATCCTTCTAGACATGCCGGGTTGTATTGATGTAAAACCTTCACCCAGCCAGGAAGTTCTCCTCCTGCTTCTTTTTCATAATATGCCAGAGCACTAACCTCTTCATCTTCCAAAATTGAGGCAGGAGAACCGTCCCCTTGCATCACTCCAAGGTCAGAAACCGCGTATTCGAGGGCTTTTACACCGGTGAACCAGGCTGGGATGCCTCTGGAGATGATGCAGACGGATAGGATGTCTGCAAGTTCTTCGAGGGTTGCGCCTGAGTCGATGGCGCCCTTGGTGTGGTAGATCATGCTGCGTTCATAGCGGCGGGCCGCATTGATGCCGACTAAGATTAATTCCTTCTCTTTTTTGGAAAGGGCTCCGTCTACCAAGATTTCGCCCCTTAATTTTGTATAATATTCAAGCGCCTTAGGAGCAAAATGATGCATTTTAGCTACCCATTCTGGAACCTGACCGTAAACCTTTTCAAAAAATTCTAGCCCATTAAATTCTGTTGACATGTCACCATCTCCAAACATTTATTTTTCTAAGAGCCGTCCCCTCATGAACCATGAAAAATGATGCATAAGAACCGTCCCTATGCCTCACCCTGAACCAAAAAGTGATGCATGAGAACCGTCCCTATGCTTCACATATGCCTCAAAAAATGATGCACGAGAACCGTCCCCATGCCTCATACTGACCGGAAAACGGTGGCGATTCCCTGGCCGCCGGCGATGCATAGGGTGCCGAGGCCCCATTTTGCTTGTCTTTTTTTCATCTCGTGGATGAGCGATACGCAGATTCTGGCGCCGCTGTTGCCGATTGGGTGGCCAAGGGCGATGGCTCCGCCGTTTACGTTTACCTTTTCCATTGGCAGCTTCAATTCTTTCAGACACGCTAGCGACTGGGCTGCAAACGCTTCATTTAATTCTACCAAATCCAGGTCGTCTTTGCTGATTCCAGCCATTTTTAAAGCTCGTTCACTTGCTTCTACCGGGCCGATTCCCATCCGGTCCGGCTGCACACCGGAAAGCCCGAGCGCCGTAATTTCAACTAGCGGCTCAAGATTATATTTTTCGACCATATCCCCGGACACGATCAACAGCATGGAAGCACCGTCATTTAATCCGGAGGCATTTCCAGCTGTCACCGTTCCATCCTTTTTAAAGGCCGGCTTCAGTGCAGCCAGTTTTTCCAAACTCGTTTTCCGTGGATGCTCATCTACTGAAAAAACAATCGGCGCACCCTTTTTCTGAACAATTGTCACAGGAACAATTTCATCCTCAAAAGCGCCGCTTTCGATCGCTTCATGCGCTTTTACCTGGCTTTCATAGGCAAAAACATCCTGCTCCTCGCGGGAAATGGCATAATCTTCAGCAAGATTCTCAGCCGTCATTCCCATCACCAGCCGGCCATATTTATCCTCAGGCTGTGAACCAGGCTGGCTTTCTTTATTCGGGTCCAAAATTTCCGCGTTGCCGGACAGGAAGCCATAGCGGCCATTGCGGATGTAATAAGGGGCTGCACTCATACTTTCCACCCCGCCGACGATGTAAGCATGGCCGATGCCGGAGCGGATTGCCATAAACGCATTATGGATCGCCTGCATGCCGGAACCGCAGGCGCGATGAACGGTGTAGCCAGGCAGTGATTCAGGCAAGTCCGCCATCAGAAGCGCCTTCCTCGCAATATTGGATTGGTCCTGGCTTTGCTTTGCCTGGCCAATAATGACTTCATCAATTTCCTCAACCGGAATTAAATTTTTCGAAAGCAAGTCCTTAAATAACGGCACTAACAGCTCATCCGGCTGCAGGTCCTTCAATGTTCCGCCGATTTTTCCTACCGCCGTCCGCTGGGCGCTGACCACAAATACTCGATTATCCATTCTTTCCATCTCCCTACCGTAATGCTAAAATCTCTTCACTTATTTCAAAAGACGCCTCGGTCTTTTCTCTGACTTCATCCAAGCTCACACCCGGCATTAATTCCTTCAACACGAGCCTTCCGTCTTCAATCTTAAATACCGCTAACTCGGTAATGATGACATCGATCTTCCGAAGCGACGTAATCGGATACGAACACTTCTCCACAATTTTCGACTCTCCATTTTTTGAAGTATGATTCGTCGTAACAATGACCTTGCCGGCCCCGCTCAACAGATCCATTGCGCCGCCGACGCCCATAATGTTTTTTCCAGGAATCGCCCAGTTGGCAATGTACCCTTCCTGATCGACCTGAAGCGCGCCAAGGATGGCGACATTCACATGCCCGCCGCGAATCATCGCGAATGACTCGCCGCTATTAAAATAAGAAGCGCCAATACCCTCTGAAATAGGAAGCTTTCCAGCATTGACCAAGCTTGGGTCAAGATCCTCCTCGCTCGTCAGCTCCTCCACCCCGAGCATCCCATTTTCTGTGTGGAAATAGACCGAACCCGGCTGGACATATTTCGCGACAAGCGTTGGAATCCCAATACCAAGATTGACAACGGAGTTAGGCTTCAGTTCGGCTGCTGCGCGCTTGGCAATCAACTCTTGAATATCTTTGTTGGTCATTTGGAAACAACTCCTTCTTTGCTTAAAATCAATTGGCTTTCGACAATCGCGTCCACAAATAAATGTGGGGTGACGATTTCTTCCGGTGAAAGCTCGCCCGCTTCGACAATCTCATCGACCTCGGCAATCACAAAGTCCGCTGCCGTAGCCATTAACGGATTGAAATTTCGCGCCGTTTTATAAAAAACCAAGTTTCCCAGAGTGTCAGCTTTGGCCGCTTTGACAAGCGCGACATTGGCTTTTAATGGAGACTCAAGCACATACAGTTCGCCATTGATTTCCCGCGTTTCTTTCCCTTTTGCCAGCTCCGTTCCAGCGCTTGTTTTTGTAAAATAACCGCCAATCCCGGCACCGCCTGCACGAATCGATTCCGACATCGTTCCCTGCGGCATCAATTGAATTTCAAGCTTGCCTTGATTATAAAAATCGCCGACCTCACGATTGCTGGTAAAATAAGAGCCAATCGCCTTTTTGATTTTTCCCTGGCGCAATAAAATTCCAAGGCCTTTTCCAGCCTCGCCAAGATTATTACTGATCACGGTCAACCCATTGACATCGTGGCGTGTCAGTTCGTCAATCAATGTTAACGGTGCCCCGACAAGGCCGAACCCGCCAACCATCAGTGTGTGTCCCGATTGAATTTTTTGAATGGCCGCTTCTGGCTTCATTTGTTTTTGCATGATTATCACCTCGTAAAAAATTGATTACTTTTTCCAAACAAAAAGCCCAGCCATCCCAAAAGAAAGCGCAACTCTAGTGCACTTCTTTTGGAAAGGCTGGGCTACCCTCATTATTGTGAAAACGGGGATGCCGTTCTCACCGTGAAGATCTCAACTTTCCATCATCGCCGTCAACTTGTGACCCGATTTCTTCTATTATATTATACTATTTTATTTTTATCCCAAGAATCCCCAAAGTAGAACAGCACCACAATAGATAATCCCAACCCAGAACATCATCACAACGGTGTAGCCCATTACGTCTTTTAATTTAAGGTTGGATAATGCCAGCGCCGGCAAGATCCAGAATGGCTGGACTAAATCGTTCCAGGCATTTCCGAGCATGACGGACATAGACGTATGGGCAATGGATGCGTGCAATTCTTTCGCCGCGTCAATCATGAATGGTCCTTGAACGACCCAGTGGCCGCCCGCAGACGGAGCAAAGAAGTTAATCACGAACGAGCTGACCAGTCCCCAGAATGGCAGTGTATGGGCTGAAGAGAACTGCACAAACCAGTGGGCGATGGTATCTACCAAACCGGACCCCGCCATAATTGCCATGATGCCGGCGTAAAACGGATATTGCAGGATGATGCCGGAAATTGTCTTAATTCCGTCGTTTAAACTAGAAACATAGTTTGCCGGAGTTCCTAATAGGATAATGCCAAGGAAAAGAATAATAAAGTTGATCATGTTTAAATCTAATTTGCCGCCCTTTGAAAAGAAGGACACGACATAAATGATACCGATAATTCCAATTGCCAATGAAAGCAAGCGGCTGTTGTTTAACTTAGTTGCAAACGTCACTTCTTCATTGCCGAGGGCAGTTGCTGCTGCCACCTGTTCACGCGCCTCAATCTCCGGATTGATTTCAATGACATTTTCCTTCTTCTTCGGATGCAGCCAAGCGTTTAATAAAGGAAGAGTGATAATAACGATCAAGCTGGTAACTAGCATCGGTATTGAAAAAATAGTTTCTGATAATGGCACGACGCCCATTGCTTTTTCCATCGGGTGGCCAGGTGTTGAAATCAACACTGGAATACTAGCGGAAAGACCTAATCCGTATAACGTAAATCCGCTGTACGCTGCTGCGATAATCAGCGGGTAGTGAACCCCTTTGACCTTTAAGGCGAGTTTCTTGGCGATGATTCCCCCAATTACCAAACCAAAGCCCCAGTTTAAGTAACTGCCGATTCCCCCGACCAATGTCGCTACGATAATGGCCATTCGAGGAGTATGAACGAGTGAAACAATTTTGTTTAAGAAACGGTCAATAATCGGCGCCTTCGCCAGCACATAACCCATCGCCAGGATGACAGCCATCTGGGTCGTAAAAGATAACAGATTCCAGAAACCTGCTCCCCAGCTGGTTGTAGCGGCCACGAATCCCTGTCCTTCGACAAGAACCGCCAAAACTAGTGTTAGGATGGTCAATCCGATCGCAAACACAAATGGATCGGGAAGATACTTCCTCATCAGATTCGTGAAAAAACCAGTAATTTTCTCCATGCTTTCGCCCCCTTGTTGTTTTAGAAAAATAGTTTAAGTTAACGCTTTCATTACATTCGAAAAAAAATCCCCTTCGTTAAAGCTTCTATCCTTATTGTAAAGGAATCGAAAAGGTTTCCTCATTAACAAATAATGGATGAATGTGCTTGCTGTGCTGCCGCTCTCCTCAAATCCAATAAAAAATACCCAGCTATGCCAAAAGGAATAAGAAAACGTCATGTTTCCCTATTGTCTTTTGGAAAAGCTGGGTATTCTTAATTTAAGGTGGAATGGGTAATTCCATCGTTAAGAAGACGCTTTTCGAAAGGTATTTATTTTATAAAAAAACTATAATATATCTCTCGTTTAGTTGTCAAATTATTTTTTATTTTCCAATTGATTTATTTTTTCAAAATACCTTTTATGAGCAGCTTTTAACGCGACAATCACGGAATTAACCGAAGGTGCAAAGTAATGCTCTTCAATCCGTTTGACAAGCTCGTCTACACCATTCGACAAATTGTAGCCAATCACAAGCCGCTTGATAAAGTCCTTGGCCAATTCAGTAATAAATGTGAACTCAACATCGACAATGGAATGGTTGGTAGGATCAATTTCCAGAACAATTCCGGCATGCTTATAAATCTCGTACATCGCACTTCCTGTCGGCGCCTTCGCATAGGCAGTCACTAACACCGTATTCATCTCATGTTGTGAATTCAAGTTGGACCCTCCCTTAATTTTACTCTTATTATACCAAATGTGATGCATGGGGACGAGGCATGGGGACGGTTCTTCTGCATCATTTTGAGCAAGGGGAGGGTTGGGGTTCCTGTTTTGCAAACGAAGGAAGTGAGGCACGAGAACCGTCCCCACGCCTCACTTTATGGTTTTAGGATTACCTTGACCCCTTGCTTTTGAACGCCGACTTCGAAGCCTTCGACTGCTTTTTCAAGCGGAAGGACATGGGAAACCAGCTTCAGATAAGGAAATTTTCCGGAAGAAGCCATGGCGATGGTCCGCTTCAAGGTTTGTTCGGTTACCCCGTATACCCCTTTGACCGTTACTTCCCCACGAACAATTTCGTTGGATGGCAGCACGGTTTCCTTGGCGGAGATGCCAACCAATAACAGTTCGCCGCCTTTTGTGCACATTCTGACCCCAGACACCATCGATTGATGGAAGCCACTTGTTTCAAACACATGGTCGACACCCTGGCCATTTGTCAGCTCTGATATGGCCTCCACATCGTTCACCTGATCGGCATACACAATGTCCGTCGCGCCTAGCTCCTTGGCCAGCTGCAGTCTTTCTTCATCGACAGACAAGCCTGTTACAATCAGCTTTTTCAAGCCGAGGCTGGATAAGGATGCGATTAGGGAAAGACCGATAGGACCCGGTCCGATGACAACAGCCGTGTCGCCCGGCAGAATGTCGGCGCGCTCAAGCGCACGTACGCCAATGCCAAGCGCCTCGAGCATGCCGGCGACTTCAATCGGCATCGTTTCCGGAATCGGCAGCACATTTTTATACTGAATCGCCGCGTATTCCGCCATTCCGCCATTTTGCCGGAAGCCATATTGCAGGGATTTTGCCGGCACCTTGTCCATCGCGCCTTTGCCATGGTCACAAAGGTTCGTCCTGCCCCGCTGGCAATTCGCACACTCTCCGCAGGCCACATACGGATTGATGATGACTCGGCTGTTTATCAGGTGCTCATGGTCTGGATTGTTCACACCAACGACTCGGCCGGCAAATTCATGGCCGAGAATGACAGGCGTCGAAACCCACTCATACGCACGCATCCCCTCGTACATGTGCAGGTCACTCCCGCAAATGCTCACGGCCTCTACCTGAACAAGCACTTCGTTTTCTTTCAGCTTAGGAGTTTCCACTTCTTTTACTTCTACGCCATGGTCTCTTGTTGCTTTGACAACTGCTTTCATTTTTCCTCACCCTTTCTGGATTATGCTTTTGTGCGTCAGCAAGCGACTATAAATCCTTTTTACGGACATTTCCTCTTCGTTTTTCACCGATTTTGTCCGAAGATGCCATTCCTTCGGACATTCCAGCTTCGTTTTTCACCAGTTTTGTCCGAAGATGCCTTCCCTTCGGACATTTCATCTTCATTTCTCACTGGTTTTGTCCGAAGACTGGACCTATTACCACTCTTCAACCGCAATCGCCCTGATCGGGGAACCTGTTAACCCCTTTAAATTCAATGGCGTTCCAATAAAATAGAAATGCTTTTTCGAAAGCTTATCAAGATTTACGATATTTTCCATAATTAAAATATTTCTGCTCAGCAGGGCAAGGTGGACATCTCTTTGCATATTTTCATTGATATCGGCATTCGGCAGGTCTAGGCCAATTGCTTTAATTTTATTCTCGACGACCCAATCCCCGACAGAAGGAGCAAGGGATTTGCACTCATGGAAGCCTTCGCCGTTCCATTCCCCGTTCCAGCAACGGAACAGCACAATACTATTCTCTTTAATTTCCAGTTGGTCCCGTTCGACCACCGCTTCCACCATTTCCCGTGTGACCGGCACTGAAGGATTTTTATCCGAACAATCAATTAAAACGGCGTCCCCCATCGTTGCATCAATCGGAATCTGCTCGATCGTTAAGCCATCTTTGAAAAAATGATAGGGAGCATCCATGTGCGTCCCGCTATGGTCAGACATCATGAAAATCTTGCTGGCATAGCCTTCACAAGGAGCCGTATATCTTGGTTTTGAAAAATCGTGTGTGATATGATCCATGAACACTACTTTTGGATGGGATGGAAAAGAAACTAAGCCGTCGTACAACAATACTGATAAATCAACCGTTTTCATAATTACGCACCTCTAGTAGTTTATTTTTTAAAAATGAGCGTGCTGCTCTATTTCTTCAGCCATTTCATTAATTGAAGCAACTGGGCATTTTTCGTTTGAATGGCGTCAGTTTGGGAGTCCTTGTCCCAATCGTAAAACCCTTTGCCCGATTTGATCCCGAGCTCACCATTTTGCACTTTTTCCGAAAGCAGCCTGGAAGGTTCGGTCCGGTTCTCCAAATCCTTATAAAGGTAAGACGCAATGTGGTGATGGACGTCCAAGCCGTTCAGGTCTCGCTGCTCGAGTGGACCAGTAAATAGAAGCCGGACCCCAAGACTCCAGCGGACAACGGTATCAATTTCCTCCGCTGTCGCAATTCCTTCCTCCAGCAGTGAAATCGCCTCCCGCGCCATTGCATGCTGAATCCTGTTACCGATGAAACCAGGGATATCTTTTTGAATTAAGACAGGTTCCTTATGGATTTTTTTGAAAAATTGCATGACTTCATCACAGACTTGATCTGAAGTTTTGTCCCCGCGAATAATCTCCACTAACGGAATAATCGCCGCCGGCATGAAAAAATGTGTGCCGATGAAGCGGTCTCGGTGTTTTAGAGGTTCGCTTATCCGGTTAATCGACAATCCCGAAGTATTCGTTGCAAAAATTGTCGCCGGTCCGCAAATCTCTTCCAGCGTTTGAAAGAGAGTTTGCTTTAATTCCAAGACTTCCGGAATGGCTTCAATAACCATCCAGGAGTTCTGCGCATCTTGAAGTTTGTCTGAAAGTGAAATCCGGCCAAGTGCCTCATTCATTTCTTGTTCAGAGATAAACTCATATTCTCTTAGAATCTCATATTGGTCCCTAATTCTATCCATGGCTTCGTTCAGAATCCCTTGATTCTGTTCCACCATGTGAACGTTTACACGATTTTGCGCAAGTAATTGAGCAATCCCTCTTCCCATCGTTCCCGCACCAACAACCGTAATTTTTCTATCCTCCATTTGAGCGTTTTCCCTCCTTATACTGAAAATAAAAAAACCCAGCCCCATAAAAAAATAAGAACAAACCCATCCTTATCTTTCAATGGAAAGCTAGGTATCCTAAATTACATGAAACGGGTAATTTCACCATTAAGAAACTGCTTCTCATTCACTATTAAAACTGTTTATACTATTATGATATTTCGAAATTTATTTTTCGTCAAGTGATGCATAGGGACGGTTCTCGTGCATCAAAATGGGCGAAGTAAAGAAAAAATGAGGTAGGAGAACCGTCCTTATGCATCAAAATAAGACACGAGAACCATCCCAATGCGTCATTGTGACTGCAGGTTTTTTGATAACGCAGTCGATGTGGACGCCGGCTTCGTTGGTGCCGCCGAATGGTTTGTTGCTGCCAAAGGCGATGTGGACGGTTCCGAAGACTTTTTCGTCTTCTAGGACGTTGCCAGTCAGGCGGGCTTTTTTGTTGGTACCGATGCCAAATTCGGCGATGATTCGGCCGTTTCCATCACCTAGTATTTCCAGCAATCGTTTTCCGTCTTCGCCGCTGGCATCTACCAAACGGCCATGCTCCAGCGTTAATGTGATAGGTTCCTTCAAGACACCGATTCCTGCGATGGAACCGTCGACAATGATCGTTCCATTTGCAGAATCCTCAAGAGGCGCTATGTAGCTTTCCCCGGAAGGAAGGTTGCCGGATTCGCCTTTTTCCCGAAACACGCCTGTGCTCGGAATTCCCCGTCTTTCCTTAATGGAGAATGTCAGTTTCGTATGATCTTTTTCAATCGTAACAAATTCGCCCTTATCTAAAAGTTCGCAATAATAGGCGGTTAACTCCTCAACCTCCGAATAATCGGCCGTGATGGCCCCTTCTTGGAGCATATCCATGGTGACTCCAGGCATCGTTGCCACCCGCGCTCCTTGTGCAGAGGCTTCTTTTCTTGCGCGGGTATGCGTCAGCGAATGATGAGTAATACAAAGAACAACCTCGACAGCCTTCATCGCTTCCGCAACGGCCCGCGGCGGTTCTTCGCCGGACTTCGTCCTTGTTTTCATCTTGATAACCTGCGTTTCAGTCCCTAGCACAATCCCAGCTTGATAGAAAATATCAGCGATTTCGTACGATTCTGGGTCCGTCACAATTAAAATGTGCTCGTTTTCTTTAACATTCAAATTATGGGTAAGAATTGATGTGGCAACCCCAATTAATGCTTGCATGCCATTCCCTCCAAGCTATACTCTCAATTTCAATTGATATCTTTTGATAACGTCACCGATCTCATCTCTCGCCGCCATCAATAGAGGAAGATATTCCTGTATTTTTTCTTCGGCCATTCGAAAAATAGGACCGGAAACAGTAACTGAACCAACAATCTCCTCGCTATCAAATAGCGGAACGGCAATAGCCCTAACCTCCGCCGTATATTCCCCCTGGCTTTGGCCCCAGCCCTTCTCTCTGATTATTTCTAGCTCTCTTCGAAGTTCATCAGGGTCTGTCATCGTCGTTTTTGTATATTTTACCAGGCCGTTTTCAATAATAGATTCTAGATATTCATTCGGCAAATAGGCCAAAATTGTTCGATAGGAAGCGCCGACATATAAAGGTGCCCTGCTTCCTGCTGAAACGGAAAACTTCACTTTATTTTCCGGCTCCACAACATCAAGCGTAACCGCTTCATGTCCATCCAAGACGGTTAGAAAAATAGATTCTCCAGTTTCATCCTTTAACCGATTTAGAATCGGACGGATTAATTTCGTGACATTCAAGTTTTCATACATAATCATGCCTAATTCCCAGGTGGCATAGCCCAACGAATACTTTTTGGTCACTTTATCTTTTGATACGAATCTATTTTTCTCTAGAGTTTCGAGAATCCGGTATATATTTGTATGATTCAACCCTAGTTCGTTAGCCAATTCCCGTCCGCCCCAAACTGGCTTTTCTTTTGTAAACATCATAAGAACCTGTAGTGCTAAATTTAAAGTTTTTAACATGAGGAAGGTAGTCCCCCTTTTCCAATACAAATAGTTGATATTATTATAGCATAATTAATTGCTGTAAAAATCAAGAAGCTTTTTGACATTAATAAGCAGTTACCCCCTCTAAACCACAAAGGGAGAAAAGGGTTTAGAGGAAGTAACTGCATCAAAAGCCTGGGCAGCGTGTAGTAAGGCGCTGCCTTTATCTGAATTATTTTTGATATAGAAAATCGATCACTGCCGCGACATAAACCTTTGCACAGCGGACGATATCTTCTACTTGAACCCTCTCATTGTACCCGTGGATAGTAGGTAAATAAGCTGGACCATATTGTAAAACAGGGATATTGTAATCTCTGAAATGACGTGCATCACTGCTTGCCCACTGCATCACACCGTAGGCTTCCTCTTCGGTCACGAAGCTAATGTTGTCGACAATTGCCTTACATACTGGATCATCAGCAGGTGTATAATTGGCATGGCTTCGGAAGCCAAACGGACGGATTTCATAACGGATGCCCAGTTCATCCAAATTCTTTTTCAAATAGGCTGTAACTTCATCACGCGTTACCCCAAACGGCAGGCGGCAATCCACCTGAACCTTACAGCTTTCAGGAATGACATTGGATTTCGTCCCACCCTGAATGGTCCCAATATTAACCGTGATTCTTTCTAAAACCGGCTGGAACTTTTCGCGCTCTTTTTCAATCTCACGCATATACTTCTTGGAAACTTCTATTAAACCTTGAACCTCTTCAGGAATGGTAATTTTCAAATCCCACAAGGTTCTGATTTTTTCAATCGCTGCAATAGCATCGGTGATAGCATTATTTCCTGCCAGTGGTGAAAGGCTTCCGTGTCCGGGTTCGCCAAATACTTCAAGCTCAAACCAATACGAGCCTTTTTGGCCAATGGTTGGATTTAAACGGGAAGATGGTTCAGCAATTAACGCGCCGTCCCCTTTAATAAGACCTTTCTCCAACAGCCAAGGAACCCCAAACTCCCCGCCCGTTTCCTCATCAGGAACGATGGCAAGAGTAAGTTTTCCAGGAAGTTCAACATCTAACTGCTTCAATAGGGCGAAGGCAAAAATAATCCCGCCGAGACCGGCTTTCATGTCGCTTGCTCCCCTGCCCAAAAGCCAACCATCCTTCACTTCGCCGGAAAAAGGATCGAAATCCCATTTGGATAGATCGCCTGCAGGCACGACATCCGTGTGCCCGCAATAAATTAAGTGTTTCCCTTCTTCCCCGCCAATGCTGGAAATCAAATTATACATTTTGTCGCTTGATTCGTGCCATACCGTATCAAGCCCATATTGACTAAGGTAATTGGCAATAAACTCAGAGATTTCAGTAGAATCTCCGGGCGGATTTTCGCTCGGAATTTTGATCAACGAGCTGCAAAGCTCAATCAATTCTTCTTTTCTTGCTTCCACTTCATCGATTAATCTTTGTTTTATCGCAGTAATGTCTGTCATCCTGCAGTCACCTGATTTCCTTTTGTTTGTAGATGAGTCATTTTCCCGTATAGTTGCTCTAAGCGGTCAAATTCTTCAGCATCGTAGAAAGAACATTTATTTTCGCCATAAAGCTTGGCTACTTCAATTACATAACGGACAACCTGCTCGACATCGGTCGGATGGGTTGCGCCTGTTCCGCAGCCGGCTACGGCAGTTTCCGTCGTAATCGCCACACCCACAACCGGGCTCTTAGTCGCGACTGCCGGCTGGAGAATACTGTTGACATGATAAACGCCATTTCCGTATGGAGTAATGTCCTGTGTAGTGATCGGCAGCGTTACTGGCAGAATGCCCGCTGATTGGGTATAAATATGCAATAAGTCCGTGCTGATTTTTAAAACATAGCCTTCCTTGACAGTCGGTGTAATGGCAAATCCTTTATGATTGGTAATCATATTTCCTTTTGTTGTGTCCACAGATAGAATGGCGTCCATCTCCTCTGTCACTTCATGCTGGTTCATCGTTAAGATATCAACCGGTGAATTCATGAACGGCACAGGATCATGCGGCAAGGTTGGTGCAGTTGGACAAATATGGGTTGTGAGGATCACATCCCCTTTTAGGCGGTCGCCCTTCCCTGTCATATCCAATAATTTAGCTGCTGCAGCCACGCAGGATAAAGCTCCGTCTCCGTCGGATACGAATCCTTTTACCTCCGGGCGTGCCCCAACTCCACCTAAGCGGCCGATAATGCCCAGCGTAGGAGCATTTCCGCCTTTCGACTTGCCTTCTTCACCCGGAATAACAATTTTGATAAAGTCAGTGGAACCTTGATTGCCTTCAACCGTTTTGACGGTAATTTCTCCAACATTAGAGATGGCTTCCAGGTAATTCTTCACATCATGTCCAGTTACATGAATACTATCCAAAACCTCTATTAACTCCATTACATGTTTTAATGACATCGAAAAAACCTCCAGATTTAATATATTTTAAAGGCGGTCCGTACAGATAAGAACAAACCAGCCTTTTAATATTCGACATTTTTCGAGCGGTTACAGGCACCCTTCGAGACTTGTTAATGGCTTTCCTAATAAAGATGGCACGCCACCCGCTGCCCGTCTCCATTCTGTTTCAACTCTGGAACAACTGACTTGCAGCTTTCTACCGCATATGGGCATCTTAGGTGGAAATGGCAGCCGGAAGGTGGATTGACCGGACTTGGCACATCCCCTTTTAATAGAATCCGTTCTTTTTTGTCATACGGACTTTCCTTTGGAACCGCCGAAAGCAGGGCTCTCGTATAAGGGTGCAGCGGGTTTTGATAGATTTCTTCGTACGTACCAATCTCCACGATTTTCCCTAAATACATCACAGCAATCCGGTCACACATATAGCGGACCACATTTAAATCGTGCGAGATAAAGATATAAGTAAGTTGGAATTTCTTCTGCAGGTCTTTTAATAGATTAATAACCTGGGCCTGCACGGATACGTCCAAGGCAGATACCGGTTCGTCGCAAATAATCACATCCGGGTTTAACGCTAAGGCGCGGGCGATATTAATCCGCTGCCGCTGGCCGCCCGAGAATTCATGCGGATAACGGTCAGCATGATAGCTGCTAAGGCCGACAACCTCGAGCAATTCACGAACACGATCTAACCGTGACGCTTTATCGCCTACTTTATGGATTTCCAATGGTTCCGCAATGAGCTGCTTAATCGTTTTTCTTGGATCCAGGGAAGCATACGGATTTTGGAACACCATTTGAATGGATTTCCGCGAGTCGCGGATTTCCTTCGGCCCCATTGCCGCCAGATCCTGCCCTTTAAATAAAACCTTTCCTTCAGTAGGGCGGATTAATTGGTTGATGAGCCTGGCCATTGTCGACTTGCCACAGCCGGATTCACCGACAATTCCTAGCGTCTCACCGCGAAATACATCGAAGCTGACGCCATCGACTGCCTTGACACTCTGCGTTGATTTTTTAAAAGGTAGCGGATCCTGAATAGGGAAATGCTTTCTTAAGTTTTCTACCTTAATAATGGCTTCAGCCATGATGCACCCTCTCCTTTCTTTCCAGACGCTGATCTTTCAATTGGAAATGACAGGAGGCAAAATGGCCTTCCTCTACCTCAATAAGCTCCGGCTTTTTGGAAAAACAAATATCTTGAGCATATGGACAACGCTCCGCAAAATGGCAGCCAGGAATTTCCTGACGCAAATCAGGCGGCGTCCCTGGAATCGCCGAAAGCCTTCCCTCGTTTCCGATATCACTGGTAATTTGTGAATCTAACAATCCCCACGTATATGGGTGCAACGGATTATCAAAGATCGCCTTTACACTGCCCGATTCGACCGTATTCCCCGCATACATGACAATTACCTTGTCACACATCTCCCAGACGACCCCCAAATCGTGGGTAATCATGATAATCGACGTGTTAACGGTATCCTGCAGATGCCTCATTAAATCCAGTATTTGCGCCTGAACGGTCACATCCAGAGCGGTTGTCGGTTCATCGGCAATCAACAGCTTCGGGTTACATGCCAAGGCAATGGCAATCATCACCCGCTGCCGCATCCCCCCGGAAAATTCATGAGGATACATCTCAATCCGCTTCTCTGCCTCAGGGATCCCCACCATCTTCAACATATCAATCGCGGCTTTTTTCGCCTCTTTCTTCGAAACCTTCTGGTGCGTTCGGATGGATTCCATAATTTGATTTCCAACCGTAAATACCGGATTTAAACTTGTCATTGGGTCCTGAAAAATCATCGAAATCTCATTTCCCCTGATGGAACGCATTTCTTTATCCGATAAAGCTAACAGGTCCTTCCCATCAAACGAAATCTTTCCTCCGGCAATTTTCCCCGGCGGATTTGGAATAAGGCGAAGCAGAGCGGTTGCTGTTACACTTTTCCCAGAACCTGACTCGCCGACAATCCCTAATGTTTCCTTCTTATTTAATGTAAAACTGACCCCATTTACGGCCTTTACAACTGAAGATGAAGAACGGAAATGCACTTCCAAATCTTCTACCTTTAATAAAGTATCTGACATGCCAATCCCCCCATCTTCTAAACTTTCATTTTTGGATCAAGGGCATCCCTCAAACCATCACCAAATAAGTTAATGCCAAGAACTGTCAGCAAAATCGACAGCCCTGAGAATGTTGCCATATGCGGACTCATGACCAAGAAGTCCTTGCCGTCTTTCAGAATGCTTCCCCACGAAGCAGTCGGCGGCTGAACACCCAAACCTAGGAAGCTTAATGCCGCTTCCGAAATAATCGCACCGGCGACACTCATCGTTCCATACACAATCAATGGCGCCATACAGTTCGGCAGGACATGCTGAAAAATAATTCTTCCGTTCGTCGCTCCTAATGATCGGGTCACTTCAATAAATTCTTCTTCCTTTACACTCAATACTTGGCCGCGGACAATTCGGGCAAATCCCGGAATATTGGCAACACCAATCGCAATAATAACGTTAACCAGCCCTTGTCCTAAAACTGTCATTAATGTAATCGCCAGTAAGATGAACGGGAAAGCAAACAAGCCGTCCATCGTCCGCATGATAATCGCATCAAGTCGTCCGCCGAAGTAGCCGGAAACAAGCCCCAGCAATGTTCCAAAAAATGCTCCGAAAACAACCGCGGCAACACCTACAATCAAAGAAATCCGCGCCCCATACACAAGGCGGCTGAACAAGTCTCGTCCATAGTTGTCCGTTCCTAAAATATGACCAGCAGTACCCGGCACCGCCAAGGAATTGGCAACATCCATATCATTAGGTGAATGTGTCGCAATCAGCGGTGCAAATATCGCAATAACCGCCATAATAACCGTAATCGATAAACCAATCGCTGCAAGCCGGTTGCGAATCAGCTTTTTAAATAAGCCTGCTTCTTTTTTAACCTTCTTGTTTTGCGGTTCAGCCTTAGAAATTGAGCTTTGAACAGAAGCCATTATTTCGCCCCTCCCTTACCTGAAGAATAATTCACGCGTGGGTTGACCACTTTATACATCACGTCAACCAAGAGATTGACCAGCACGAAAATCACAGCAATAAACAATACCGTTCCCTGAACAACGACAAAATCCCGTTTGTCAATGGCATCGACAATTAACCTTCCCATGCCCGGCCAGCTAAAGATGGTTTCCGTTAAAACAGCTCCGCCAAGCATCATTGAAATTTGCATGCCAAGAACGGTTAACAGTGGTGTAAGGGCATTTTTAAAAGCATGCTTGCAAATAACCCAGAATTCACTTAACCCTTTCGAGCGGGCCGTTTTGATATAGTCCTGAGAAATGACTTCTAGCATACTCGATCTTGTGATTCGGGCGAAGGTCGCCATCGGAATGGTCGCAAGCGTAATACTTGGGAGTACGAGGTGTTTCAGATACGGGATTAACCCGTCTTCCATCGAGCCCATTCCAGTTGCCGGGAACCAGCCAAGATTGACACTAAAGTAAAGCACTAGCATAACCCCTAGCCAGAAAATCGGCATGGACACGCCAACTAAAGAAACGAGCATAACAGAATAGTCTAATAGAGAGTTTTGTTTGGATGCAGAAATGATTCCCGCCGGAACACCGATGGCAAAGGCGATAATCAAAGCACTTACGGCTAAAATTAATGTATTTGGGAAACGTTCTAGAATTAATTGAACAATTGGTTGATTATAGGTAAGTGATACCCCAAAATTCCCCTGAAGCAAATCCCCTATATAATGAAGGAATTGTAAATATAATGGATCATTTAATCCCAACTTGTCCCTTAATGCTTGGATATCTTCTACACTTGCCTGAGGCCCAAGCATAACGGCAGCGGGGTCCCCAGGAATGAGCCTGGTAATAATAAAGACAATTACCGCAACGACGGCAATAGTAGGCAGAAGATCAAACAGCCTTCTTATAATGTACTTTCCCATAAGCTTACCTCCCTTTTTGTGTCACAATTCGGAACACTGATTCAGTATGTGAATTACGAATAAGTTTATCATCGTGAAAAAAAGTTGTAAATAAGGAATAATCAAAAAGTAAAATATTTTACAAAAATTTTAAAAACTTATTTACTCTTTGTTTTTTATATGATAAATTTTATTCAAGTTTCAATATTAGAATTAATGGTTCACAATGTGAATCAACAGGAGGAGAAAAAATGAAAGGTAAACGTTTAAGCCGTTGGTGGTTATTGGTTGTTGCCTCCCTTGTATTGGCATTAACCGCTTGTTCTTCGGGTTCGAATTCGAATTCCTCTTCATCATCTTCTAAGGAAGGAAAAACAGAATCCACTTCCGCCGGCAAGCCGCAAGATGGCGGGACATTAAAGGTAGGTCTTTCGGCAAACCCCAAAACAATGGATCCTATTAAATATACCGGGGTCTATGAATCTCAAGTAATGCGTTCAGTTGCCGATACATTGATCGTTTATAACAAAGACCTGTCTGACTTTCTTCCGGCTCTTGCCACAGAATGGAAAGTATCCGACGACATGAAGGTTTACACCTTCAAATTACGTGATGATGTTTACTTCCAGCCAGGGAAATTCCAAGATGGCCGGAAAATGACAGCTGAGGACGTAAAATACAGTCTTGAGCGTTCGGCAAAACAATCTGCGATGAACCGTTTACGCGGTGTCGATAAAGTGGAAGTAACTGGCGAAAATGAAGTAGCTATTTACCTTACTGAACCAAATGCAGCATTAATGCCGATGTTAACAGATGCCGGTAACGTCATTGTTCCGAAAGAAGAGGTTGAAGGCTGGGGTGACCAATTTGGAAGCCATTTAGTCGGAACTGGCCCCTTCAAAATCGAAAGCTGGGATCAGGATTCACAGATTAAAGTGGTCCGCCATGATAAATATTGGGGAGAAAAGCCTCATCTAGATAGCGTTGTTTTCAAAATCATTCCTGATCCAAATATGATGGTTAACTCTTTGCGTTCCGGTGATATAGATGTCGGTATGGACGTAAAAGGCCAAAACCGTGAGCTTGTGAAGCAAGATTCTAAGCTTGAACTATTATCAAAACCTGCGCTTTCTTTAACCTACCTAGATCTTAATAACAAAAAAGGTCCAACTGCTAATAAAAAAGTTCGTGAAGCGATTTATAAAGCAACAAATATTGATGAAATTGTTAAAGGCGTTAACAAATGGGGCGGTGCAGAGAAATCCTTCATGGCACTTCCTAAAGGATCTTGGGGCTACAGCAAAGATTTAGAAAAACTAACACCAACGTATGATCCAAAAGAAGCGAAAAAACTTCTTGCGGAAGCAGGATATCCAGATGGCTTCAAAACGGAGCTATATCTTGCGGAATCCCGTGTTCCATACGGTACGATTTTCCAAAACCAAATGAAGAAAAACCTAAATATTGATGTTGAACTGAAAGTTGTTGAATGGGGAACATACAGTGATACAGTAGCAAAAGGAAATGCGCCAATGTCAATCGGCGGCTGGACTTGGTATCCAGACCCTTACTTCTTCCTATTCCAATTGTTCCATACAAAGCAAATCGGTGCACTTGGAAACGGGAAAGGCTACGAAAATCCTGAAGTGGACAAGCTTCTCGATAGAGCTGTCACAGAAACCGTTGATCAGAAAGAAAGAGCAAAACTGTACCAGCAAGCACTTGAGATTATCTTAAAAGACGTGCCACGAATTGAGCTTGATACAGTGGATGCCTCTGCAGGTATTGCTAAATCTGTCCAAGGTTTCGATGTATCTCCAGACTACTCCTTGCAAATTGTGAATCCAAACGGAACGAACGTCTGGCTGAAAAAATAATTTGCTCACCTGAAGATTTCTTAGCACATGTAGAAAAGTAGAGATGCCCATCTCTACTTTTCTTCTATTATATATATGAAAGAAGGTAGTGATTATGGCAGCAACCGCGATTATAAACGCTCAAGTATACCAGGATAGCACCGGTGATTTTTCTCGGCAAACAATCTTGCTTGAAGATGGATACATATCAGATATCCTCCCCCCTACTGTGGATTTGGATTTACCTGAATCCTCGATTATGGATGCGGAGGGGCTTTATTTGACCCCGGGGCTTATTGATACATGCTCGCAAATCGGTTTAAAGGAAGTCGGCATCCGCTGGGAAGGTCATGACGGCTACGAGCCCGATTGGGAAGACGGATTTGATTTCAATGTGATTGACGGCATTTACCCCTTTGACAAGGCTTTTCAAGACGCGGCGGCCTTTGGGGTGACAACGGCACACATCGTGTCTTCTCCGGAATCAGTTGTCGGCGCGAAAACCGCAGTTATTCATACAACCGGAAAAACGGTGGATGAGATGGCCGTGGTCCCGAGTTTCGGGTTTAGTTTTTCCATGGGGGATGTTCCGAAAAATGCTTATTGGGAGAAAACAAAGACCCCTCTTACTCGGATGGGTATTGCATTAAGAATCAGGACCGCCTTAAAGAAGCTGCAATCGCTTGGTGCTTTGGAGGATGTGCCAGTTTTCATCCGTTCCCACCGGGCAGATGACATTGCCACTGCCTTCCGCATCGCTGGCGAATTCAAGCTTCAGTTTGTTCTCGTTCACGGAACGGAATATCCATTGGCGTGGAATCTTCCCACAGGCGACGTGTCTTTTTCTGTGGTTGCAGGTCCAGTTTTTCAAGCGATGGAACGAGGCGAGCTAAGGCATTTAAATCCGTCCCTTTACTATGCACTGTATAGCGGACAAATTCCATTTACATTTGCCACTGACCATCCAGTAAGCTCGGTGACCCATCTGCAAAAGGAAGGGGCGTTGGCGCTGAAAGCTGGTGTCCCGGAACAGGTGATTTTGAACGGTTTAACCCGCGATGCGGCAAAGCTTTTAAAAATTGATCACTTGACTGGAAGAGTAGATAAAGGGCTGTTTGCGGACCTAGTACTGTGGAATGAGCATCCGCTCGAATTAACAGCTCGAGCTGTAAGGACGTTTATTAAAGGAAAAGAAGTATATAGATGGGAGTGAGTCAACCGATGCTGACAGTATTTCGCGGAGCAACGATCTATACGATGGATGAAAAGAACACGGTATTGCACAAAGCGGACCTATGGGTGCAGGACGGGAAGGTCGTGAAGGCAGGAGTGGATACGGAAATTCCTGCCGATGCGGAGCTTATCTTTGTCGACGGGCTGGTCATCACCCCGGGGCTGATTGATATCCATACCCACGTCGGAATTTGGGGAGAAATCAATGAACGAATAAATGATGCCTGCGAGTATTCCAGTCCTTTTACCCCGCTGATGTCTGCAATTGACGGTATCGATATCCGCCATTTTTCGTTCGAGCTGGCGCGAAAAGGCGGCGTGACGACCATACAAACGGGTACCGGCAGCGCCAACCCGATTGGCGGCGTTTGGACTATTTTAAAGACGGGCGGAAACTCCCTTAATGAAATGATTGTTGTTGAAAAAAGCGGCTTAAAGGGTGCTTTAGGAGAAAATCCGAAAAATGTGTTTGGACAGTCGTATAAAAAATCGCCAGTAACAAGAATGGCGGTGGCTCACATGATTCGCCAGGGCTTTCAGCAGGCTCTGGAGTTGTCTGATGCCGGGCGGCTGGCGGCTTTAGAAGGGCAAACGGAGCTGGCGCCTTTTATCGAGGTGCTGGAAGGAAAAATGCCGATGCATCTGCACTGCCACCGGGCTGATGATATCGCAACAGCGATTCGGATTGCAAAAGAGTTCGGGATTAAGCTTTCCCTGGAGCACTGCACCGAAGGCCACCTGATGCTGGAGGCGATCAAAGAAAGTGGCGCAAGTGTGACCTTGGGGCCATTTATGCTGCCAGCAACAAAATACGAAACCCGAAACGGCACACCGGAAGCACCAAAGCTGTATCATGAAGCAGGAATTCCATTCGCTATCATGACCGACCACCCGTTCATCCCGATTCATTATTTAGTCCTATGTGCAGCAGAGGCAGTCAGGTATGGGCTCGATGAAGTGACGGCACTAAGAAGCATCACAAGCACAGCGGCCAAACTAACGGGCATCGACAACCGAGTCGGCTCCCTAGAACCCGGAAAAGACGCCGACTTCGTCATATGGACCCACCACCCATTCAACAGCCGTGCCAATGTGCTTGGCACGTATATTAATGGGGTGAAGCATGGGTAAGGAGTGAGGCATGGGGAGGCATGGGGACGGTTCTCGTGCATCAAAATACAAAGGAGGACATTAGGATGGGCCGATATATAGGCGTGATTACAATTGGTCAAACGCCAAGAGACGATATGATTCCTGCCATCAGAGGCTTTTTGCCTGAGGATACTGTGATAATCGAAAAAGGCGTGCTTGACGGCAGGTTGGAGGAGGAAATTCTTGCTCTAGCTCCTGAACATGGGCAGACGAAGTTAATCTCCCGGTTGCGTGACGGCGGCAGTGCCGTGATGGCGAAGGAAAAAATCATCCCTGTTGTTCAGGAGCTCATCGATGATTTGAACGCGGCGAACGTATCCTTGATCATTATTGCCTGTACAGGGAAATTTCCGCTTTTTAAAAGTAAGGTACCAATCGTTTATCCGGACCATCTGCTCAACCATGTGGCAAAAGGACTTTTACATGATGGATTAATAGGAGTCGTCGTTCCCCTCCCTGAACAAGCGGACCAAATCATCTATAAATGGAAGGATGCCGACTTCCTTGCGATTCCCGCTGCTAGTTCACCTTATTCCTATCAGGAGGAGACATTAATCGAGGCAGTAAGGCAGCTTGACCAATTCCCGATCAAAGCCATCATCCTCGATTGCATGGGGTATACAGAAGAAATGAAAAAACTTGTCCAAGAACATACTTCAAAACCTGTTATACTGTCTCGGAATATTATTTATGGGGTGACTGGGGAGATTTTGTGATTTATGGGTGATGCATGGGGACGGTTCTCGTGCATCAAAATGGGACTGACTGAAGCAAGGAGAGGCATGAAGACGATTCTGGTGTTACCAAATTTTTTTCATAGAGAAATAAATGAGGCATAAGAACCGTCCCTCTGCCTCAACCGTGAAACTTCGCGCTAAATATGTTATATTTCCATGTATCGAGAAATTTTAGTATTGGGGTTGATAACGTTGATAGAGTACACTGAGCTGCATCATGTAAGTTTGAATGTTACAGACTTAAGCAGGGCTAAGAAATTTTATAGTGAGATACTATGTTTAAAAGAACTTACCCGGCCTGCTTTTGATTTTGAAGGGGCTTGGTACGGTATAGGGAATCAACAGCTGCACTTAATCGTGCTTCCCCACTCGCAAACCCTTCGGCACGACAAAAGCTTAAGCAGCAGGGAAGGACACTTTGCCCTTCGAGTCAAAAACTATGCAGAAACTTTAGCTTGGCTAAAAAAGAATGGAGTAAACGTTTTAGAAAAGCCCAACAGCGTCAGTGGCTTTGCCCAAATCTTCTGCGCCGACCCGGATGGAAATCTCATAGAATTAAACGTCGACCAATCGGAGTTGTGATGCACGGGGACGGTTCTTGCGTTTCAACTTGAGTGAAGAGCGAAGAAGGATGCAACAAGAGAACCGTCCCTGCGTTCCAACTTTCTCGCCAAAAAAGAGGCAGGAGAACCGTCCCCATGCCTCATGCTCTATATATTAGATTGGGCGATACCCCTAAAATTCTTGCAGTCTGGCGTTGGGATATACCTTTAATATTTTTTACTTTTTGCAAGACTTCCTTTCTTTGCGCCTTTGGCAGTACCTTTACGCGAGTGATATCCCCAGGGCCAAGCAGTTTCTTAATTTCGACCCTTGCCTCTTCGTCAGGCAGCCTTGTTCTTTTCTCTTCCAGGCATTCATCGTTGTTAATTTTTTCGTTATATTCTTTGAATTTTTCTAGCGCAAAGGTTTGATCTGGGGAAATTTTTTCGAAAATCAAATTTGCATCAAGCAGCCTTCTACCATCGCGATATTCGCCATAATACTCACAGCAGCTGCTCCATCTCCATGCATTTGGCATGTCTGCGATTCCAGCCTTAACGGGATTTTGATGAATGTACCTAGTAACTGTTAGTAAATACCTACTATCTTCTACATTTTCACTTCTGAATCGCCCCTGAAACAAATGCCCTGTCGTGTCGTACTTCCAGTTATAATACGAGGCATAGCTGACACCAATCCGCTTCATCGTATTGGAAATGGTTTCATTTCCTTCCCGGATAAGGAGATGGACATGATTGCCCATCAAACAACAGGCATATATCTCTAATTCCGATTCCGTTTTATACTTTGCTAAAATATCAAGAAACCTATTACAATCCTCATCATCATGGAAAATCTCCTGCCGATTCGCTCCTCTCCACATAATATGGTAAACACCGCTCATACTCTTCAACCTTGCTGCTCGGGACATCTCAATCACCTGACCTTGAAATTAAATGGGGAAACAAGGTGAAGCATGGGGACGGTTCTTATGTCTCAAAAGATGCATAACAGGCCGTATTAAATAAAAAGTTTTGTAGACCAAGATGGTTATCATTAAGGGAAAATTCATACAAAAGTAGTTTAAAAGTGGGTTGATTAAGAAGCGCGAGAACCGTCCCTAGGTTCTGCTTGGTTCCGGGGGTTTATCTGAGGTTACAGCTCTATCATATAATATTTTAAATAGTTTTTCATCTTTTTACCATTTAGGGGGTGCAAAAAATTAGAGGCATGAGAACCGTCCCCATGCATCAGCGACGGTCCAAAAAATGATGCATGAGAACCGTCCCCATGCATCACTATTTCAAACCACATATACTGCGTTTTTGCCGGCGAGTTTGGCGTTGTACATGGCGGAGTCTGCGCTTTTTAGGATGGTGGCGGGGGTGTCGTCTGGCTGGCACATGGCGATGCCGATGCTTGCGGAGACCCTGCAATCGTTGACGCTTAGCTGCAAAAGTTTTAAGATCCGGTTTGCTAGAGCCTCCGCTTGATGGGTGTTTGCGCCTTTAAGCAGCACTGTGAACTCATCACCGCCAAGGCGGCTCACAAAAACATCTTCATCTTCTAATTCTTTTAGTTTTCGAGAAACTTCTATTAACACCTCATCCCCGGCCTCGTGGCCATACTGATCATTCACCCTTTTAAAGCCATCCAAATCAATAAACATCAGACAAGCCTGTTTCTTTTTTCTTAAGGAATGCTCTAATTTCCTCAAAAAATAATGTCGATTGGGAAGGCCTGTCAGCGAATCATATAAAGCCATTTGCATTAGTTTTTCATTTAACTCTTGTATTTTTAGCTGTTTGTTTTGGAGCTTGTCCGTTAATACCCCTACCCCAATTGAGCAGGATAGCGTAATGACAGAGATACCAATATGCAGTGCCGCGCTTTCATCGATCATATCTTCACTGTGGAACTTTTTTTCATAAAAAAACCAGCTTAAATGATAGGCATTGAGGATGATTCCAGTAAAAACGCCGCCATATAATCCTAGATAATAGGAAAAGATAAAGCACGGGAAAAGCAATGCAAACCACGCCATGTCGTCGATGTAAAACGTTTCGTAGTCATCTAAAAAGTCGGGTAAGAATGCAAAAAATATACATAGCAAAACAAGCGGCACAGGAATTTTCCTACTAACGCCCACATTCAAATTCATCAATCAGTTATCCTCCTTGGCAGCCCAGCTGAAAATAGCAAACATCCCCATTTAAAGGAATTAATTTAGTAAAATTATAATTCAATTTCACATATTTTAATAGATTACAAAAAATGGTGATACATGGGTGAGGCACGGGAACGGTTCTTATGCCTCAAAAAAAAGAAAAATGATGCATGAGAACCGTCCCTATACATCATTCTTTTTACTGACCATCTGTTTTCTTTGAGTTTTCTTGGGCGCTTTTGGCTTGTTCGGCTTGCTTCTGTGCTTTTTCCCGTTGTTGCTCCAGAGCCTTTTTGGCTTGTTCTTTTGCTTGCTCTGCCTGCTTGGCGGCCTCTTCACGTTTTTGCTCTGCTAGTTTTGCCGCATCAGCACGTTTTTGTTCCTCTATTTTAACTGCCGCCTCGTGTTGGCTTTCTGCCAGTTTTTGCGCTTCTACTTTAGCTTGATTTACAGTGGTCTTTGCAACTGCCTTAACTTTCTCAAGAGGCTTTTGCTCAGTTTCCTCGGCAGCCTCATTCGTGGCTTTTTCAACATCTGCCGTATTTGCGGTATCTTCCGCAGACTCCATATTTACTTCTACAGGTTGTTCATTGAGGTTTCATCTTCCACTTCGCCTGCGGCTTGGTCGTCCCCAGTGTTTTCCTGCTTAAGCTCCAACTCCGCCAACTTCTTGCTGATTTTCTTTTCAATCTTTTCTCGGACTTTGCTGACGTTCTTGGCTAATACCTCTTTTGCACGGGGGTTGTCCACTTTTTCCAAAGCGGTTTGCAAAGCTAACAAGTTAGCAGCAAACTTAGCCTCAATCGCAGCCCGGACTGGGTCAACCGGTGCTGCCATTTCGTCTCCTTCAACAGTTGTACCTTCATCGTTAGTCGCTGTTTCATCTTCGGACGTCCCAGGCTGAGAATCCTCAACCGCCTCGCCTTGCTGATATTTGGCCAAAGCCAATTCCTGTTGTTCCAGCGCTTGTTGAAGCGTGTCATTGGCTAATTCCTCTTCGCCAGAAGCTAGCAATGCCTCCGCCTCTTTAATGAGTTCCTCCGCGAAAGAAGCCAGCAGCTCTGACTCTTTTACTTCATCAAAGGTTAACGCTAATTGAACATTCTCCATTAATTTTTTTGCAAAATAGAAAAAATCTCCAGGTAGTAAAGATGGTTCTTCACCTGATACTTCTGTTGTACCCTCTGTTTGCGTAGCATCGGTTGTTGTTTCAGTAGTATCGGCTGCAGCCCCAGCATCCACGGTAGTTGTTGGTTCAGATTCCACCGAAGATGTTGCCTCTGCATCGGTTGATTCAGATTCAGTAGTTGCATCAACAGTTTGTCCTTCCTGAACCGTCTGATCCTGTTGAACAGTATCTTCTGTTGGTGTAGCAGTGTTCACGGGTTCCTCCGCAAACGCCGAACCAACTCCACCAGAAAACACAAATCCCGCAGCTATGACACTTGTCGCAAGAGCATTGCGAACTTTTTTGAATGACTGATTACTTTTTTCCATAAAAAAATTCCTCCTAAACTAGTTTTGTTTAAAGGAAGAATCTCGAAATAAACCCTATTAAGCTAGAGCCTTTTCGCGATTCTCCATTTGGTAACCCAGCCGCCATAGCGATATACGCCTTAGGCCTGTGACTTTGCGTCTCTACCTTTCGATAGATTTGCCTTTTACAAATGAAGAACGACACCCAAAAGACTCCCGTCCATCTTTTTCTACTTAAATATATAACAAACGACAAAAAATGAGTAGATGGTCCCGTTAAAATGATGCAGAGGGACGGTTCTTATGCATCAAAATAGTTGTCAAACCCTTAAATAACACAACTATGCTCCAAAAAAATGATGCACGAGAACCGTCCCCATGCATCACTCAATCAATAGAGCCCATTGTTTGGAATACTTCGTTTGTTTGGGGAGTGACGTAGAGGGTTCGGCTTGGGAAGGCTATTTCTACTGCCTCTTCCTCTAGTATCGCCATGATTTCTAGATTGATTTCGTGTTTGATTTTTACGTGTTCTGCCCAAACGGTCGAGTTTGTGAAAAAGTAGATTAGAACATCGAGACTGCTCTCGTTATAGTGGTCGAACGCGACCATAATGGTATCCGGGTGGATTTCCTCATGCGTCCTTAGCAATTGTTCAATCCGCCTTACTACTCGTTCCAATTCTTCCTTCGTGGTTTTATAGTTAAGTCCTAAGTGAAAATCGATCTTTCTTTTTCCCATACGGCTCCAGTTCGTAATCGCTTCGTTCGCGAGTGTCGCATTTGGAACCGTCACTAGAGCTTGGCTAAAGGTTCGAACCTTCGTGCTTCTAAAATTAATATCTTCGACGATTCCCTCAACGCTCGGCGTCTTGATCCAATCTCCAATCGAAAATGGTTTTTCCGTGACAATCACGACCCCGCCAATGAGATTCCCGACCGCTTCCTTTGCCGCTAAAGCAAAGGCAAGTCCCCCTAAGCCAAGGCCTGCAACCAATCCATTGACATCATAATTAAATTCTTGACCGATAATACTGATACTAATGGCGATAATAATGACGCGAATGGTCCTTGAAATAAACGGAAGAAGAATCAAATCAATCTTATTGTTCATTTTTTCATTAACACTGATCAAAATTCCTGTGCTAGGAGAGGACAAATTAAACAATCCCCACGTAATTAAAACAATGATCATCGAACGCAAAAATTTTATAAACAACGCATTTTGCTGCTCCATAAAAGGGAAATAATCCATCGCCAGGTACAACCCTACAATAATAAACGCCCACCCTAAAGGACGTTCAAAACTCAAACAAATTTGTGTTAAAAATTCAGTCGGTGTTTTGCGGGTCAATTTTACAATCAACTGAAACACATATTTGGTAAACAGGTTTCTAAAAAGAATAAATACAACCAAAATTCCAATCGAAATTCCTAAATTTTTTAACATGTCATAGTCTATGTCCGCCGTTGAAAAAGCCAATACCAAAGAATCCAAAGACATTTCAAAAATACCTTCCCTCTACTCCAAGACTTTATAACATCATTAAACCATTACAACGAAATATAATAACTTTTTGAAAAAAATAATGGAATACATCAATAGTCTCAGATTGAAGCACGGGGACGGTTCTCTTGCCTCACAATTGCCTGTGCTGAGTCAGCTTTGAGGCAGAGGGTGAGGCAGAGGGACGGTTCTTATGTTTCAAAAAATGGTGTACTAGAAGACACAAATCAATCCGATTATTACCAATAGTTAAGTTGGGGGAAAATGGCGGGCAACGACTGAAATGAGGCACGAGAACCGTCCCTACGTATAATAGCGCGGAGTACGATAGTACATGGTTTGGTTAAAGGCTGGAAAGATTGAGTTAAAGTGTATAAAGATGTTTGCATCGAGCAGTTCAGGATACTGACGGAAAAGACGTTGGTCGCCATAGATGATGGCAGATAGGGCAAGGTTCAATTCACGCTGGAAGATCAGGAATCGCCGCTGTGCCGTTTGTTCATCAAATTCCCCTCCACTCACATACACATTTCCGCTTAAAATAGGCGCTCCCTTCTTTGTTGTCATCCATTCTGCCAGTACTTCATCACGCTTGGAAACGTTAATACCTTTTAAATCATAATGATAGCCAATGCTCAAAAACAAGTCACCGGTTGTATCGGAATGTGTCAAAGTGTATTTTCGGCCATAAACCTGCATCGATGGTGAGGAAGACAAGCAGTTAACATGCAGCTTAGAAGGATTGAAATCCGGACTCATAAACATACTCCCTATAAAAGATTTAATCCTTATAGAATATTTCGGAAAAATGAAGACTGTGAACCATTTTGGCGGTTCTTTTGTTTAGAGTAGCTGGCAATGATGCATGAGACCGTCCCCGCGTCCAAACACAAAATGATGCACGAGAACCGTCCCCATGCATCAAAAGACCTGTTTTTGCCCGATTTACAATATTCTCAAATTCTATTAATAGCGGCTCAATATTTCTCCTGTATTTTTGTATATGAATACATATTCTTACAGGAGATGATGGAAAAGATGAGAAAGAGTTTAGTAGCTGGATTAGCTTGTTTGTCTCTGGCGGTAACAGCCGCCGCCCCTTATGCGGCATTGGCCAAGCCTATTGAAATTTCTCCGACTGAAAATGGGCAATCGTCCTTGCGCCCGCTTACCTCTGATGTGGCGGTGATTGCCCACCGCGGGGCCTCTGCCTATGGCCCTGAACATACTCTTGTAGCCTACAAGCAGGCGATGACGATGCAGGCCGATTATGTAGAATTCGACTTACAAATGACCAAGGATGGTCAGCTGATCGCGATGCATGATGAAACGCTCGCGCGGACAACGAATGCCAAGGAACTTTATCCGGACCGCGCCCCATGGCGGGTCAAGGATTTTACCCTCGATGAGATCAAACGTCTCGATGCAGGTTCCTGGTTTAACAAAGCTTACCCGGACAAGGCGAAACAAGCGTACATCGGACAGCAGGTCCCGACCCTTGAGGAAGCCATCGAATTTGTCAAGCAGCATGGAAATGGCAAAGTTGGCCTTTATATGGAAACAAAAGCGCCGAACGTTTACCCTGGAATGGAAGAGAAAGTCATTGATGTTTTGAAAAAAACAAATGTCCTAGACAGCGAAATGCTTTTTCTAGAATCGTTCAGCGAGGACTCCCTACGTAAGTTAAAAACACTTGCCCCTGATGTCAAGCTGATCCAGCTTTATACTGGAGCCATGCTGGCTGGAAAAGATGTCCATCAGGAAATGAAGCGAATCTCTGAATACGCGGCGGGGGTCGGCCCAAGTAAGGAGCTGGTTGTTCCGAAGCTGATGGAGGCTGCCCACCAGAACCAGCTTCTCATCCACCCGTGGACCGTCAATGCTCAGGACGATATGGTTTCATTGCTTTCCCTGGGTGTGGACGGTGCGTTTACCAACAATACGGACCTGCTTGTCGATTTAGTTGAAAAACCGTTTATTTCACATGGCGTGGCGAGCGGGGATGTAACCGATTCATCTGCGATTCTATGGGCACGCACTAACGCGGCAACAAATGTTCAATTTGAAATTTCCACGGACAGCACTTTTAAAAAAGAGACAATTGTAAAAACAAGCCCGGCTGATGTGGCACATGATTTTACAGTTAATGTAAAAATTGACGGATTGAAGCCAGATACAACCTATTATTACCGTGCTCATGCGGTTTCCAGCAAATATAGCGTGAACGGTTCCTTCAAAACGGCACCGGAGGAAAACAGCTTGAAACCGTTGACCATGGTATGGGGCGGCGATACGGGCGGCCAAGGAGAGATCCCTCCATTTAAATCGTACAAATCGATGGCAGCTTTAAATCCGGACTTCTTCCTGTTCAGCGGGGACACCATTTATGCTGATAATGCAACACCAGCCGTTCCGAATCCTCCGTCTGGAACCGTACAGGATTTCTGGGCGAAGTATAAGGAGAACCGGACCGATGCCGGACTGCGCAGCCTTTTGCAAAAAACAGGAACCTTTGCGATTTGGGATGACCATGAGGTAACGAACGATTTTTCCGGACCGTCCCAACCGCTGACACCAACCGGATTAAGTGCGTTTAAAGATTACTGGCCGATTTCAGGTGAACGCAGCGAAGCAGACAAGCTTTATCATAAATATTCTTGGGGAAACACGATGGATATGATGATCCTTAATAACCGGGGATACCGCTCACCTAATACCCAGGCCGATGGTGCGGATAAAACCATGCTTGGCGATGAGCAGTTACATTGGCTGAAGCAGCAGCTTCTTGAGTCGGATTCCAAAGTGAAACTAATCGCGACGTCCGTGCCAATCTCGATCCCAACCGGAAAAGCAATGGCTCGGGACGGATGGGCAAACGGCGACAATGTTAACCCGAATGACCCAACCGGCTATGAGAACGAGTTCAAGGAAATCTCTGATTTTATTATCGAAAAAGGAATCAAGAACGTCTTTTTCGTCACGACCGATGTCCATTTTGCGGAAGTCATCAAATATGACGCCAACCACGACGGAAAAACGGATTATAACGAACTCATCAGCGGCCCAATCGGCGCAGTAAAAATAAATCCAGGCACACTGGACCCAACCTTCGGACCTGAAAAACTATACGCAGAAGGCAACTTCTTCAACTACGGCGTCTTCCGCGTCGACCCAGCAACACAACAAGCAACAGTAGAAATCCAAGACGAAAACGGCAAAACCCACTTCAGCCACACCTTCGAGCTGGAGTAATGCACGGATGAGGCATGGGGACGGTTCTCGTGCCTCAAAATAGGTGATGCATGGGGACGGTTCTTGCGTTTCAAAATAGGGGTCAGGCAATACAGCTACCAAAAAACAACGTACTAAAATGAGGCATGGGAACCGTCCCTCTGCCTCTTTCATAATTTACAGGGGATGATGTGCATGGAACAAGTGAAAAGGAATTTCAATTTTCTATTGCGGATACTTCCACGTACTCTGCAACTATTTTTGAATGTGACGCTTGTCTTGCTGGCTACCATTCTAGCAATATTATTGGTGAAAGAATTACTCATTTTTGGCCGGATGTTGGTGGACAATGGCAGCCATGACCACCAGCAGTTTTTTGCCAATATCCTGCTCTTCTTTTTATATTTTGAGTTCATCGCGATGATTGTTAAATACTTCAAAGAACAATACCATTTTCCAATTCGATACTTTCTATACATTGGCATTACCGCAATGATCAGGCTCATCATCGTGGAGCACGATTCTGCATTAAACACCTTAATCAACTCACTGGTCATCCTAATTCTTATCGTCGGATACTTCATCTTAAACCTAACTCCCCGCGAAAGGCCCGAGAGGATTTGGAGGCATAGTTGATGCATGGGGACGGTTCTTCTGCTTCAAAATAGAATAGAAAAACATAATCACACCACGATGGCATTTTGAAAAACCTTTCATTCCTGCGAAGGTGCCACCAATTCCACTTTCATTCGATCCGGGTCTTCAAAATACACCGCATAATGGTCTGTTCCGCCGGCAAAGGGATGCTTTTCCCCATATAAAATCGGTACATTTCTATCTTTCAATTTACTCGTTATTTAATCAACCTGCTGGCGGGAGCTTGCATGAAAGGCCAAATGATTCAGACCCACACGGCATCGGTGATATGCTACATTTAAATATTTTTCCTCTGCCTGCACAAAAACAAGATAAGTTTCACCCAATTTCCAGCTCTGGCCCCGATCCCATTTTTGATACATGCAATAACCTAACTCTTCCAAAAACCAACCCCAAAAGTCAGCCGAAATCTTTAAATTTGAAACATATAGCTCGATATGATGAATTAATCCTTGCGACACCTAAAATCCTCCTAATTGGCTTATTTGCATCCATTTCCATCATAATCGAATTCCCTTGATAAAACTGCACCTATTTTTTAGTGCGGATTGGGTGAAATATATGGTACTAAATTGATGCACGAGAACCGTCCCTATGCTTCACCATGCCTCACCCCCAACTTAGGACTATTTTACTGTATTATTATGAATATTCTAAAAACATATAGAATTATAGACGTTTTGATTTTATACTAAAAGGTAGTTTATTAGTTAGTTTAATAAACAAATATTAATACCTCTTGGAGGTGGTTTTCTCCCTTAATTGATTGCAGTACATTTTGTAAGCGTTTTTACACAATAGAAAAAGGAGGGGTTTTTATGAAAAAGAGTAAACAGGTTTTTTCTGTGATGCTTTCTGCCATGTTATTGCTTGCACCGATGGGCGGCGGCATTTCGGCAACAGCAGCGAGTGCAGGCAGCGGAAGCCAAACGGCAGCAACCGCAATAGAAAATGCCAATGCGCACAAAGATTTAGGACAAATAAAAAAAGCCATCAAAGAGATTCCTACAGTAAAAGAAATTCCCTATGGGGAGGGAATGACCTTTCACAGCCAGCCTACTAACATCAGCCACCCATTCAGCTCCATGTACAGTTCAAGCGGCCATGTCGATATTTGGAACGACTACGGCTATGACGAAAAGGAATATTTCATGTCAGGTAAAGCCAATGTTTACAGCATCGACAACCAGGATGTTCCATACATCCAATCGTCCGGACATGATTATACAACAAGACTGTTAGTAAGATTTCCAAAGGACCCATCCAAATTCTCTGGCCGCGTTTATGTCGATATTTTAAACGCATCAAGCGGCGTCGATTTGGAAGATACCTGGGGCCGAAGCTATGATTGGTATATGAAAGAAGGTCATGCCTACATCGGGATTACTTCCAAAACAGACACCATCAATGCTTTAAAAAATTTCGACAGCAAGCGCTATGCGGACCTCAATTGGAAAGTAAACGGCCAGGATGAAAACGGCCTGATTTGGGACATGCTGTCGCAATTGGGCTCAAAGTTGCGCAGTGACAGTGCTGGTGACATTCTTGGAGGACTGAAACCTCAATATGTCTATTTATCAGGACAAAGTCAATCAGGCATATACTTGAATACTTACATTACATTATTTGACGAATTACTTGAGAATTCCAATCATGGAAAACCATTGTTTAACGGGTATATGAATATCGTCGGGCCCGGAACGACCTATGTAAGCTCCGGTGGGCCACAACCAAAAACGACTTACTCCAATACTGGTGTCCCTTATATGGTCATCATGTCCGAATTTGAACACAACTTCGCCAACCTTTCATCATTGCCGGGCATGTCAGATAAAGCCGAGTACGAAAGAAAGCCGGACTCTTCTACAAAAAATAATAAATTCAGATTTTACGAGGTAGCCGGAGCTCCGCATACAGACCCGACGCTCGACGTCATTCCATTTAGCGATGAGATTAAGCTTGGAAACGGAAAAGGAAGGCCGCCAAAGGAATATGACCCGGGCCATTATGAAAGCGACTTGAATCTGCAAAGCTTTGTCAATGCGGTCCAGGAAAACATGCATAAGTGGGTAACCGAAGGAATTCCTGCCCCTTCTGCAGACGATAAATGGATTGATTTTTCGAAAAAAAATGAAGGCGGAAAAACCCTTTACACGACGAAAACGGATGAAAACGGCAATGCCTTGGGAGGAATTCGCGATCCGCGCATCGAGTATCCGGTTGCCACATATTTTGCAAGCCGAAACGGCCTTCCTTTTGAAACAAACGGAAGCATGGTGTTCTTCACTGCCGACAAAATAGCGAAACTGTACCCTGATTTTGAAAAAGATTACAAGAAGCCATTTTTAACACAAGCTAAGTATCTATTAGATCAAGGATATATTTTACAAGAAGGCTATGACAAACTCGTAAACTATGTAAATGAAAAGAAAGGCTTTGGCGGACCTGATGCGGATAAGATTAATGCGGTGGCCGATGCAAAGCCAAGCAAGATTGTCGAAAAACCATTTGACCCTGAACAGATTGGCTTCCATACGGTGGAGCCGGATGTTGCGGTTCATCCCGAGCTGAGCCACCCTTATAACTCGATGCTGGATTCCGTTGGCGCTGTCGATATTTGGAACGACTATCATTATACCGAAAAAGAATTCTTCCTTTCCGGTCAGGCTAATATTTATGAGCTAGGCAATGTCGAAGGTAACGATGTTCCGACTGTCAAGAGCGGGCCATATGATTACACGAACCGAATAATCGTGCGCATGCCGCAGGATATGAAGAATTTTTCCGGTGCGGTTTATATCGATATTCTCAACGCCTCCAATAATTCTGATATGGAAGACACTTGGAGAAGAAGCTGGGAATACTTCATGCAAAATGGACACGGTTATATCGGAATAACGTCTAAAGACGTAAACGTTGCGGCATTGAAAAAATTCGACCCTGCCCGTTATGCTGATATTGATTGGACAGCGGACAAGGCGGGGCAATACGAAAACGGGCTGTTCTGGGATATGCTGTCGCAGCTTGGGGTAGCCTTGAAGGATGACGAACAAAGCCGGCAAATCCTTGGCACGAAGCCTAATTTTGTGTTCCTTGGCGGGCAAAGCCAGTCCGGCATGTATGAAAATACGTATACCAACGTGTTCCAGCCATACTTATACAATGCTGAAAAGGATCAATACCTGTTTGATGGCTATTATAATTTGGTAGGCGCGATACCTGCCTCCATCCAGCCTTCGGGAGCGATCATGCCGTCGTTAACTGACAAGAATACTCCAAAAACCATTTTTAAGGCAATGGGTGTTCCGACAATGGTGGTCATGTCCCAGGCAGAATCGGGATTTAAGGAAGGTGCAGGGCTATTCCCTTCTTATAAAAATAAAAAAGATCAAAACAGCCAATATGATATCTTCAGACAATACGAAGTCGCCAACGCGCCTCACTCTGATGCGATCTCGCCGATCATTCAGAATAATGATGCACTGGTAAAAGCCGGGGTGGCACCGCGCAAGTACCCGGTAACCGATCTGCCAAATACGCTGAAAAGCAACCTGCACATCGATATGTTTGTAAGCGGCGCGCTCGATAACCTTTATGATTTTGCTGTAGCTAAAAAAGCGAACCCTGATGTGGATCCGAAGAAATACTTCCCGACTGCTGAGGATAAATGGCTGAAGGTCGACCCCGCTACAGGGAAATTTGCCAGGGATGCACACGGCAACGTCATTGGCGGACTCCGCCACCCATTGTCCGACAACCCGCTCGCAACCTATATGGTGAGAAGTGACTTCATGACCCTGTTCAGTGAGGGGAAGCTCGTCTCACTATTCGGCTCAAAAGAAAACTGGGTTGAAAGAATGAACACTTCTGTTAACCACCTACTGGCACAGGACCTCATCCCGCAAACAGTCGCTGATTCGTATAAAAAAGCGATGCATGGGGACGGTTCTTTTGCTTCATGGTGATGTGATGCATGGGGACGGTTCTCATGTCTCAAAATGGTTTATCCTGCTGATGTAGAAAATAGGCATGGAAGAACGAAGTAGTTCCACCCATTAAGGCCCGACTAGCTCTTATCCGCTAGTCGGGCCTTTTCATGCGTAAAGCTTCGTATTGCACATCTTAAAATGATGCATGAGAACCGTCTCCACGCACCGCGCCCACACACCCAAAATGATGCACAAGAACCGTCCCCATGCCTCATCATGCCTCACCCAATCTGCTGTTCCATTTCTTTTAGGATGTTTTCTAGGGTTACGACGATTCCTTTGTCATCTTTGTAGCAGATGTGGTTTGGGCGGAAGTGGACGGGGGAGTCTAATCCGGCCGCTGCGGCGATACGAAATAGTCCTTGTCGCAGTGTGACAAGGTAATTTACCACACGGTATTTCTTCTCATCTACTACGAGTGCATATTGCAGGTCAGGGTCCGTTGTGGCGACCCCCACCGGACAGGCGTTGGAATGACACTTTAGTGTTTGAATACAGCCGACGGTAATCATGAACCCGCGGGCAATGTTGACTAAATCCGCCCCCATCGCCAAGGCAATCGCAATCCGGTCTGGCGTGAACAGTTTCCCCGCAGCGATGATTTTCACGCGGTCACGCACCCCGTATTTTTTCAAAGTTAAGTCCAATATAGGAAGGGCGGATTTAATTGGCAGGCCGACACTATCAATTAACTCCTGATACGATGCCCCCGTTCCGCCCTCGCCGCCATCGACGGTAATGAAGTCCGGACCTTTTCCGGAGTCCTTCATATATTTGGCGAGTTCCTCCGCACTATCAGGACTGCCGATGACAATCTTCATACCAACCGGCTTCCCTGTATGCTCGCGAATTTTTTCAATAAAATCACACATCGACGCGATATCGCCAAATTGTTTAAAGCGATTCGGGCTGTCCACCGATTTATAGGGCTCGACCTTACGAATGGCAGCGATTTCTGGATTGACCTTTTCTGCGTCAATATGCCCGCCGCGGGTCTTTGCCCCTTGCGCAAGCTTGATTTCAAAGGCCTTCACCTGCGGAATCTCACTTTTTCGCTTTAATTCGTCCCAATCCATTTCCCCATTTTCGTCGCGAACCCCGAACATGGCCGGGCCAATCTGCATAATGATGTCGGCGCCGCCCTCCAAATGATATGGGGACAAGCCGCCTTCGCCGGTATTCATCCAGGTCCCCTTCGCCAGAGCTAGGCCTTTGGAAAGCGCCGTAATGGCGTTTTTCCCCAATGCGCCGTAACTCATCGCTGACATGCCGATTAAGCTTTTGACAACGAAAGGGTGCCTGGTTTTGGGACCAATCACGACCGCATCATCATCATGCAGCAAGTTGGCCAGCGCATCGTCATCCTCCCATTTTTCCTTCCGGTCCGTAAACAGCGGGTCATTTAGCAAAATATATTTTTTCGTCGTAACCATTGTTTCCTGGTCCATTTTGATTTCTTCGTTTAGTTTCGGGAACATAGAATTGCGGACAAAAAATCCCTCTTCATCAAAATCGCGTCTCGACCCGAAGCCCACGACATCCCGCTTATACTTCGCGCTCCTGACAATGTGCTCATAATCATCCCGCGAAAAAGGCTTTCCTTCCGTATCGCTATTAAACCAATACTGCCGCATTTCCGGGCCAATTTTTTCAAAAAAATAACGAATCCGACCCAAGGCGGGATAATTCCGCAAAATCGAATGCTGCTTCTGATTCCGGTCGAAAATTAACAAATATCCAATAAAAACAACCACACCCAGCAGGATAAGCGCGATAAAAGCAAACTCAATAATCACTAATATATTGGCAATTTCCATCATTCCAAGGCTCCTATTCAAATCTAAAATGTAATATAGACTTAATATTCGCCGTTATTAGGAAATTTATGTAATAAATGATGCATGGGGACGGTTCTTTTGCCTCAAAAATGGATGCTGGCAGGGAACATGGACAATTCTTATGCACTAAAATGGTGTACTCAGCTTTGAATTGCAGAACTCCTGGCTGAAATGATGCATGAGAACCGTCCCCGTGATACAAGAATCTTTCTTTTCTAATAAGTTATAATAAACTCTAGCAATGCATAGGCAAAAAACATAGGGGCGGTTCTCCCACGCCAAAATTTAATAAGATTGAAGCATGAGAACCGTCCCTCCGCCTCAAGAAAGGAAGGTTTAGATGATCAACAAGAATTCGATATCTGAAACTATTAAAGTAATGCAAAGTCATGTCTCTGTTCGTAAGTATACGGCGGACCTAATCCCAAATGAGCATTTGTCGGAAATCCTCAGGTCGGGGACTAGTGCGGCTTCCTCCCATTTTGTCCAAGCGTATTCGATCATTCGCATAACCGACAAAGACAAAAGGGATCAAATCGCTGACCTTGCCAAAAATCCTCATATTAAAGACGCTTCCGAATTTTTGTTATTTTGCGGTGATTTAAAACGCCTGGAAGCCGCCGGCCGGAAACACGGAATTGTGATTGAACATGACAATCTTGAGAATTTTATAGTTGCTACTATTGATACCGCCCTTATTGCCCAGAATGTCATCACGGCCGCGGAGTCACTTGGTTATGGCGGCTGCTATATCGGCGGCGTACGGAATAATCCCGGCCCAATTAGTGAGCTAGTTGGTCTTCCAGACAAAGTGTTTCCACTATTCGGGCTATGCTTAGGCATTCCCGCCGAAAGGAACGAAGTAAAACCAAGACTTCCGTTAGATGCCATTCTCCATGAAAATGTCTATAACCAGGAAAAATATGAAAGTTTACTCGATGAGTTCGATCAAACCATGAGTTCCTATTATCAGCAGCGTTCTACCAATAACAAAAATACCAACTGGACTGAATCCATGGCCCATTTTATGAAGGATAAGCGGAGGGCACATATGCGGGAGTTTATTGAGAGCAAAGGGTTCCATTTGGAATAAATAGAGATTTGTATCCGGCGGCATTTTAGTGAAGCTGGATAATAAGGCAGAAATAGGGTTTGGCTTTTTAGCAGCCAAACCCTATTTTTGATGCACGAGAACCGTCCCCATGCCTCATTCCATCGCCTCATTCACATACATGAGATGTCTGACAAACGCCTGGTTAAGCTTCCGAAAATGCTCTATCCTCAATTTTCCAAAGTATTTTCTTTCCCATTCCTTTACGGTCTCCTCAACGATTGCGCGGCCTTTGAGTTCTATATATTCGGAAATGCTTTTGTTCTCAAGTTCTGACAATTTTAGAACATACAGCTGCTGCAAAAAGAAATGATGATATCGTGTTACCGCCTCGTTAATGTCTTGCTTTCGTTTCTCTACTGCCCTATCCTTTGTTAAGACACCCACCAAAACAGTGGCAAGAGCTGCAAAGATTGCAATAGGCGGAAACACGTTAAAAAGGGCGTATGTTAAAGTATGCCAGCCCATAGCAAGACCAACCGTGCCAAAAACGGCTGAGCCAATCCCCATTGCCAATACTTTTTCCGCATCCCCGTATTGGAAATTGATTTTTAAATTGGCCTTTGAAGTCTGGGTAAGAGAAAACGCAGATATCCGTTTCATGTCCGGGACGTTGTCCGCAATCCGCTGCATCCAAGCGTCTTTATACCTTTTGACAGTTGCTTCAAAAATTTGCGTAACCTGATTTGTTACCGTCTGATTACTCAAATGCTTCTCAAGCACCTTTTCCACAATCGATTTGGTGTCCACTAAATGCTGGTCAGCAATAACTTCTTTACCTTGAAGCTCCTTTGAAACCGAATTGATCTTATTAATCGCAAAATTATAAAGCTGGCCGCTTTTCTTTGTCGTGTCCCGAAGGCCGCTATACCAGGAACCATCCTGATCAATCTCGTGATACATTTCCATCTTCTTTTCCTGAAAAAAACGGGTCATTTCCTGCTCAACTTCATTCATGAATTGGTTATAAATCTGCGGCATAAATTCAAGCAAGTTATTCTTCTTCATGGTCATTTCATCAGTTATATTTAAATACTGGCTGCTCTGAGCCTGTATATGTAATTGCTCCTTGATTAATCCAATATGCAGCTGGTCCGGTGTGTTGGCCTTAAGAATGAGTTCATGACTTTCCCTCACCGCTGCTCTCAAGGATTGTTCCATGTTCTCTCCCATTGCTGGGTCGACACTTTTTATTTCTGTCAGACTCGGTTGAAACGCCTCTAATTCTAAGATTTCTTTTTTAAAAATAAAATCCAACATAATCACCTACCCTATTGATAAAGAGACCTTTCGAAGAATGGAAGCTGTAGGCTTAATGAGCTCTTTAACCCTGGTAAACGTCTTTTCGGGATTTTCAAGAGCATAGTTGATGCTGATCAACGCGGCGACGGATGCCAAGCAAGCAATCCAAACGGGCGCTCCTACTAAACCTCCTACAAGCATCGCCCCACCTGATACAATCGCTCCCTTTCCCCCTTTAACTAACGTTTCCTTTTTACTCTCGCTTTTTATAAGCGAATAGACCAGGCCTCCAGCAGCAACAGGAAAAAGAACTGGATTTCCACTAGCAATTGACGAAAGAATATAGGCTCCCGAGAGTTTAGAAACTGCTGTTGGATCTTGCTTTTTCCCGACCAATAATGCGGACAATAAGCCAATTCCGCCGCCCAACAATTCCGGAGCATTAACTGTTAGGGCATCGGCTAGAAAGGGTTTGGAAATACCAAACGACTGGACAATCCCAGCAAGATTGTCCCATTGGTCAGACGTTAAGGAGAAAAAACGGAGGATTTAAACATGAAATTTATAATCCAACGCGACCGCTTAGTTCAAAGTGTCCAGGATGTAATGAAGGCTGTCACATCGAGAACAACCATTCCAATCTTAACGGGGATTAAAATCACCACAACGGACGAGGGAGTAACCTTAACTGGAAGTGATCCGGAGACAGAAGCAAGGTCTCTCAGCAAGTGCTCCCCCGCCTGTAAAAATTCCGTAAGAAACGAATCGTCCGCCTTTACGTCCTTTACAGCACGAAAGGCCCCCCAAACTGAATGCTGTCCATCCAGCAGATGGTGATAGGAAGAGCCTCCTACATGAGTAGAATTATAGACAGAGTCAATCGCTCTATCAAATTCATCGAAATTATGGTTAAATTGCTGAGCCAACCATTGGGCTAGCGAATGACTGCCTGTAGCCAGTCCTGCATCCATCACCATGGGAATTCTCCCATCGCCCGATAAACCCCTTTGGATATTTTGTAATCTCTTCTCGTGTTCCATCATAGCCCTCATTTTCACTTGACTTTTAATAGGAATATTATACCGCCTAATTTCCAATAACCAAGAAATCGGAAATGATTGGTTATCCCGAACTCTATCTACTAAAAATATTTATCATTAATTTATAACGGTTCTTTTAGACAAGTTGTTTAAAAGAACTCAAAGGTCGCTAAATAAGAGACAAATAGAGCAGGTCCCCTATGCCTTTTTATGTATAATCAAAATTAGATAATAAATTTTATGGAGTGTCAGGTATGAAAGCAGTTTTTTTTGATTTAGATGATACCTTATATGACCAGTTGGAGCCTTTTCAGATCGCGTTTGATTGTGTATTTCCGGGTGTTAATGATTTTTCAATAGTAGATTTATTTACGAAAAGCAGAGAGTATAGTGATAGAGTCTTTGCCCAAACAGAGTCGGGGGAAATGACTTTAGCACAAATGCATCGATATAGGATGGTACATGCCTTTCATGATTTGGGCAGGAAAATTTCGGATGATGAGGCTGATGAATTTCAAAAGGTGTATAAGGAACACCAATATAAGATTTCTCTTATTCCGGAAATGAAAAGGATTCTGCAGTATTTATATAAGAAAAACATTCCCTTGTTTATTACGACAAATGGTCCGTCAGCCCATCAGCGTTCAAAAATCAACGCCTTGGAAATAGGGAACTGGATCCCGTCTGAACATATCTTTATTTCAAGTGAGATTGGGTTTGCTAAGCCGGACAAGGAATATTTCGATTATGTTAATGCCAAAACCAAAACTGGCAGCACTCATTCATATATGATTGGCGACTCATTTGCGAATGATATCGCAGGAGCAGTGCAAGCCGAATGGAATGCGATTTGGGTGAATACAAAAAACCGGGCAAAGTCCCATCCTCATATCCAGCCCGAATACGAAGTAAATACCTATCAACAGCTGGAGGACATGATCAGGCAACTATTTTAAGACAGAAAAAAGGGGTAAGCCTGGATTATTACGGCGAAACCCCTTTTTTTTTGAAAAAGTCGTTCCTCTTCTCCAACTAAAGCTGGGGAAAAGTGAAGCATGAGAACCGTCCCCATGCCTCACCCAAATTTAAAAAACCAGCGGTGGAAACGTTGAGCTACGTATAGGGTGGCGTAGACTGAAATCCAAGAGACGTACCATTCCCAGTGGATGTATTTTATTAGGTTGGTGAATTTTTCAAACAGGATTTCTGAAATGATTAACACGGTTGTGATCGTAGCTGTGTAAAGGATACGTTTCCAAATACTTTTATGGACCGGATAATGCAAGACATAAAAAACACTAATGAGAGGATATACCCAAAACTCAAAGGTGAAACTTGTTCTGTTAACCGAAGCAAACTCCCGGACTGGGTATTCGATCCAATTTAACTCTGCCACGATAAGTCCTAAAGACCAAGTGATTAACTGCTGAAAAACAAAAATGACACTTGCTTCATTGAAACGTTTTTTAGGGATTAAGACCAATGAAAAGATGGTGATGGACCAGATGGAATAAAGAAATGTCACTTCCATTCTTCCGATCCTCCCACTTCATGATGAGCCTGGAGCTTTGTGGTTCCTGTAAGCCAGACGATATATTTTCTGCAGACCCAAAATTCAAATACAAAATTAAAAAAGAATCTAATTAGTTGCTGGGCATCGACCCTCATAATTCTAGTAAACGTCGCTAGTAAATACATATATAAAATAATGCCCCCGGTGAAAAGAACGTAGTGGAGAATTACTCTTAGTTTCCCGCCCTGGTCGGGATACCAGCGATGAAAGACAACGGCCACGGTCGGATAGAACATAAACTCCGAGGTAAAACTAATTTTGGTGGCTTTTTCAAATAGGCGAACTTCCGATGATAAGGCGCCAAAGGCTGTAAGGACAATGCCAAAAATCCAAGTTAATGACTGAAAAAAGAAAAAAACTGCCATATACTCCCGAATTCTTAGCCTCGGCACGACTATAAGCAAAGTGATAATAGAAACAATCCAAATCATTGCGATAATAAAATAATCGAAGTTCATATACTGCCTCCTTATGGAGGTAGTATTTGGAGTTTATTGGATACAAATACTTTTGGGGTTTGTAAAAATTGTAAAAGACTTGGGGGAAATCAAGGGGACGGTTCTTTAAGGCTTTCGCCAGCGGAACCGTCCCCATCCTTCGTAGATAAAATTGATGCACGAGAACCGTCCCCATGCCTCACCCATGCTTAAGCGCCTTCATGCTGTACATGTTCTTATCAGCTAATTTCAATAGGTCGTCAAATGTTTTTCCTTCGCTGGGATATAGGGCTGCACCGATGGATACGCAGATTTCAACCTCAACAGGCGATACATCTTTTAGATTTTTATGGATCTTGTCCATCATTTCAGCCAAATTTTCCTTTTTCCTGGTTCCTGGGGTAATGATTAAAAATTCATCTCCACCCCACCGCGCGAGGATATCCTTTTCCTTTACACTTTTCTTTAATTGAGCAGCGATCGTCATTAAATATTGATCACCGGCTTTATGGCCATAAACATCATTTATCACCTTAAAATCATTCACATCCAGCAGCAAAAGAGCAAAGTTTTGGCCCTTCTGTGTGGAAATATACTTTTCAACGAATCTTCGATTGTAAAGCGTCGTCAAGATATCCTTTTCTGAATAATAGATGGCAATATCATATTGTTTCCCGAACCACCATGCAAACGCAAGCATGATCGGCAATCCGATTATTTCAAACCAGCTTATATATCCATCCCTATAAAAATAAAAGCACATATATAAGGAATTAATGATGAAAACCATCAAGAACGTTACAACCCTGCCTTTTATCCCCATAAGACCAACATCCTTTTTATCATTTTAAAAATGCCTTACCCCTTCGGAAAGTTTCATTTGGACTATTCTCACGGTTTTTAAAGTGTGCTGGTGAAACGGCCCTTTTGTTTTTTGGCCAATATGCTGCCGATCGGAAAATGGTCGTTTCTCTTCATCATGATGTCTTCTTTTTTCCTTTGGAATAGGCTTAGAAAAGCATCCGCAATATCAGGGTCGAATTGCTTCCCTTTATTTTTTTCAATCTCTAGCAGCGCCAATTCCAGCGGCACCTCTGGACTGTAAACACGTTTTGAAATAATAGCATCAAAGGTATCTGCAACAGCGACAATCCGGGCGGTTAATGGGATCTCATCCCCTTTTAGTCCCTTGGGATAGCCCTTTCCATCGAATCTTTCATGATGGTACAAAACGATGTCTATTATCCCCTTTTCATGAAACTCTTTCACGTGTTGAATCATTTCGCAGCCTATTATAGGGTGTTTTTTTATAAAAGAAAATTCCTTCTCCGTTAATTTTCCTGGCTTTAAAAGGATGGATTCAGGGACCCCAATTTTTCCAATATCGTGAAGCAATCCTCCTATTCTGACGGTTTCAATCATCTCATTCGACAATCTCAACTGCTTAGCAATTTTCACGGCATAATCCGAAACATTGTGGGAGTGTCCCGATGTATAGGTATCCCTTGAATCTAATGCATTGGATAAAGCAGAGATTAATTCTAAATAATCATCCTTTATCTTCTGACTTTTTTTCATAAATCCAACCGAAATATATAGAATGATAAGATAAGTAACTTCTAGGATCATGAATCTAAGTAACGTGTTAGACTGCAGGTCAAGCTGGAACCTGCTATAAACCACCAACGTGGTTAAGGTAACTAAGAATAAAGTGGACCGCCGATAATAGCCGATGCCTAAAAAAACGACAGCGAGGATAAAACCAATATATAAATTTTGCTCCCTAATTTTAAGTAAGTGAAAAAAGAGATTAATTGCCATGACAATAATAAAACCATAACGAAAAATAACAGGCTTATTTAACAGGTCATTTATCCTAAGCTGCAAAAGAATCTCCCCCGAACACAACCTAAATCTATTACAATTTTACTATATCTATCATAAAAATAACTTTTTTCCAAATAGTGTTCAAAAATCAGACAAAAAGATGCATGGGGACGGTTCTCTTGCCTCACTTTAGCCAAAATCACCCATGGATGAAAAGATGCAAGGGAAGATGCATGGGGACGGTTCTTCTGCCTCATTCAATCCAAAACCGTTCAGGATTGATGCACGAGAACCGTCCCCATGCCTCAAACCTAAAAATAGCCCCCATAAAATGACAAAAAAACTAAACTCCGCCATGTAAGCGTTTGATGTATACTAGAAGGAGTGTATTTTTAAAGTTTAGGAGAGTTTGCTATGTGGTTTGTTTTTGCTGTTTTGGCAGCTGCTTGTTTTGGGCTGCGGGGGATTCTTTATCATTGGACCTCGCAGCGGCCGATTGATCGTAATCTTATGCTGTTAGGCGTTTATATTTCTGGAACTGTTATCACACTAGCCAGCAATGTATTGTTCCAGCAGCCGTGGACTATTGAAGCATTGTTAGGTTTCTTTTTGGGGTTATTTTCGTTTATCGCAAATGCCTCGATGTATAAGGGTTATGCCGTCGGCAAGGCCTCGATTATCGCATTATTTACAGGACTTCCGCCGCTGGTAGTCGTGATTCTTGCTTACATCCTTTGGCGCGAAGCACTTTCAACGTGGCAGTTCATTGCATTTTTCATCGTTTTGGTTGGTCTGCTTTTAATCAAATATTCACAGGATTTAAAGCTCAATCAATTAAAGGGGATTCAATGGGGAATCTTGACGATGCTGTTTTTCGGGTTTACCGACACAACCGTAAAACTCGCCACCTTGTCAGGCGCGTCAACGTTTCCTGCTTTAACGGTCATGTTTGCAACTGGTGCTGTCTTGTTCGGACTATCATGGGCACTCGGCAACGCCAAAGCAAACAAGGCCCGACATGAAGCCGCAGCTGCGGTTGAAACAGGGTTAACGGAGCGTGCTGGCAGCTGGACCGTGAAAAAAACACTCGGTGTTGGAATGGGAGTGGGGATTACAAATGCTCTAGGAATGATTTTAATCTTCCCTGCCTTCCGCGATGGGATTACCGGAATTGTCTCCGCCATCGTCGCCATGAACGTGGCCTTTGTCATTCTTTACGCCCGCTTCTACCTCAAAGAAGCCTGGAACAGACGCGAAGTCACCGGCCTCATCCTGGCCTTTATCGGCATCCTGATATTGCGCGTCGCCTCGTAGGATGATGCATGGGGACGGTTCTCATGCCTCATTTTGTTGATGCACAGGGACGCGTTTGATGCACAAGAACCGTCCCTATGCATCAAAAAAGCGGCCAATTTCATTTTAACTGAAATTGGCCGCTTTATTTATTTTTGCTCATTTATTTGTCTCCATTTTTTATTGATTGATCATGTTTTCTTCTGTTTGTTCCGGAAAATAGTCGGAAATACGGGTAAACAGGTAAGTGAGATATGATTGAAGTTCAAATCGGTCTTCTTTTAGAAAGTCGTCAAACGAAGTTTTACTTTTTTCCACGTCTCTTCCCCTTTCTTCGTCGTGATTTGGAAATCTAGACATACACCATATCTAAATAAAAATAATTTTACCCTAAGATTTTAATTCTTGGTTAAATGCCTAGCCTTACAGTATCGGCCCCGCCCTACGCACAATACCATGATGGCCACACGCGCCATCCACCTGTTCTTATTATAATTGAAAACGGTTTCATATTCAAAGATTATTATATTACAAGTTTTGACAAAGTGCTACAAACGAATGGGTAACCACCCAACTAGCCGAAAATGTACGGTTTTTTATAAATCAGACTGCATAATAATTAGTGATGCGTGAGGACGGTTCTTCTGCATCATTCCCCATCCAAATTCAAAATAAAAATGATGCATGAGAACCGTCCCTACGCTTCATATTCTTTAATTTGCTCTTTCAAGGCCAATATGTAGTTCATCATTGCGACTCTGACTATGGAAGGATAGTAACGGTTATAAAGCTCTTGTTCACATTCTTCTAAATCCATCTTTTTAACTTCAATAATCTTGTTTAATTCTTCTACTGTCATTAATAGCCACCCCTACCTTTTAAAATATCTCTATTTCTGCCAATCTCATAAACTTCCCCAAGATACTATATTTCAAGGATGGACATTTTTTTCATAGATTATACATACGTCTCGCCTTCTTACAAAAAAACAAAAAAAGCTAACCACCTTGCTAGTTTCCTTTAGCAATAGAGGTTCGCTTTTTCGAGAAATCCACTATACAAGTATTCACCCTAAAATGAAGCACAAGAACCGTCCCTCTGTCCCAATTCCATATTGGAGAAGTTTTCCCGCGAAGGTCATAGATAGGAGGGGGATGTTTATTTTTTTGTTTTTGAGCAGGTTTAGGACCCATTGGCACCAGGCTTTTTCCTCTTGGGCAAGTCTGAATTTCCGGTGGAATAGGAGGTAGCGGCCAAAGTTTTTGGAATTGGTCTCCAGTTCTTGGGTCTCTTCTATTTTTTTGATTTTGCCGGAAAGTCTGGTGACAGATTCTTCTAATTTTGCCATCCGGTCATGGATTAATTTTATCGATTTTTCCTCATCGGCAACCCAGGAAGAATAGACCTTGATAAGAAATTCATCTCTATTCACGGGGTCAGACGGTGTTTTGACCATCCAGTTTTCTAACGCCTCTTTGCCCTTTTCTGTGATGGAAAAAATCTTTTTATTTGGCCTTCCCATTTGTTCGACAAATTCATGGACTAGAAGTCCCTTATCCTCCAACTTGGTTAGAAGCGGATAAATTTGACTATGTTTGGCCGGCCATATGGGATCTAAATAATTCACTAATTCGTATCCGGTACAAGGCTTTCTGCCGATAACACTAAGAATCGCATATCCCAGAGTATTGATAGCAATCACCCCAATCTTTAAACCACGGCATCCAAATATCCTCTGTAAATGCTGCAGTTTACGGTGCTATAAGTATAGCATTCTTATATCCAGAGGTGAAATAAACCTTCATTGACACCAATATTATACATATAGTATACACCAAAAACAGTACTAATGACACCGGTAAATAATCCTAAAGACCCACTGATGCTCTTACGTTTCTTGCTTAACACAAAGGGAATTCCAATTATGGTCGTAAAGAAAAGCATGCCGATCACCGTTCCTAATCCAAATATGAGGATATAAACAGCGGCTTCTCCTACGCTTTTTACTGTACTCATGGTTAGCAGAATCATCGCTCCGCTCCCTGCAAGACCATGAACCAAACCGATTACCGTTGATCCTAAGTACGTCACCTTTTTATGCTTATGCTGGTGATTATGTTTGCCGCTATTTATATGAGAATGGACATGCTTATGCTCCTCAACATCATCATCATGTTTATGAGAGTGTATATGGATATTTTTAAAAGAAATAATGGTTTTAATTCCAAGAAAAACAAGCATAATTCCGACTAAAAATTCTAAAGACATGGCCCATTTCTCTGGTATTTCACCCTTCATCAAAATGACAATAATACCGACGATAAATAATGTGACAGTGTGGCCAATCCCCCAAAATACTCCAGCTAAAGAAGCCTGCCATAGCTTTTTGCTTTGGCTTGCAATGGTTGATACTGCAATCACATGATCGGGTTCAATGGCGTGCTTAATTCCCAAAATCAGGCCCAATGCCAGCACAGACAATAACGTAGCATCCATAAGATTTCTCCTCTACTTTCTAGTAAAAACCCAGCAATCCTAACAATTGCTGGGTTATGAACATTAATATTTTCTTAAAAAACTTGGCTTCTTGTTAAACCATTCTTGACTTAGAATCGAATGTAAGTCAGAAAATACTTTTTCAACAGTTTGTGTGGTATTGGCTAATACCCGAACGGTAAACCCTGGAACAGAAAGCTGCGAGATCCCTAGTTTATATTCCTCTGGGTTGTGAGGTAAAGCCTGATATAACCGATCAAGCAGGTCAGGAGTTGTTTTTTCCTCTATCACGATCATTGATCCTAAATGCGAATAGCCCTCCATCAAACCGATCCCATCCATGTTTTGTGAAACTGGATTTAATTTAATATGATCAAATACAACCAGCTCATCGTCCAAATAAATTTCATTGATAAGCTGAAGCAAATCATAGCTAAATCGATTTCCATCGGGCGACCATCCCGGGGTAATGATATCGGAGTAAAGAAGGGAACTCCCTTTTTCTATATAAAACACGTTTTTTTGTTTATAACGTGCATGTTGATAACCGATAAGCGGGTCCGGAATATACTCAAGATAACTCCCTTCTTTTAAATGAAATTCAGCTTCCTGATAGGCATGCGAATGAGGTGTCTTATAAATTTTGGTTGCCGATTGTGTGGTTAAGGTTAATTGCGCCTGCTTCTCTAAAGAAATATTCATTTGATAGCGGTCGCCGTCTAAATAACCGCCGCCAGGATTTAAAATATAATAGCAGGCCTGGCCGGAATCATCATGATAGACGGGACGCATGACTTTAAACGCCCCTTGGAAATAAACATCCTTCGCTATCGTCTTCCCGTTTTTTGCTTCCGCGCCTAAACGCAAAACTCCTGTCCAGTCCTCCATCTTACTCCAATCCTTTTAAAAGCGCATTTTTCTTAATCCAGTCTATGACTTGATCAAGACCGTCATTTTCTTTCAAATTAGTAAAAACAAAAGGCTTGTTGCCACGGAAAACCTTCGTGTCCGACGCCATCACCTCAAGACTTGCACCAACGAACGGAGCTAAATCTGTTTTATTAATAATAAATAAGTCCGATTTAATCATACCTTGTCCGCCTTTACGCGGAATTTTTTCCCCTTGTGCAACATCGATAATATAGATGGAAAAATCAACGAGTTCTGGGCTGAAAGTGGCTGCCAGGTTATCTCCGCCACTTTCGACAAAAATTAGTTCCACATCGGGATGCTTTGCCTTTAATTCATCAATGGCGGCAAAGTTCATCGATGCATCTTCACGAATCGCTGTATGTGGACAGCCGCCAGTTTCCACACCGATAATACGGTCAGCTGGAAGCACGCCATTTTTCATTAAGAATTGGGCATCTTCTTTTGTATAAATATCATTTGTGACAACTGCCATACTAAGTTCATCTTTTAAAAAACGGGTTAATTTTTCTACTAACATCGTTTTGCCTGCACCGACAGGTCCGCCTACACCAATTTTAATTGGTTCCATTTCTAACACTTCCTCTTTCTATTAAGACATAAATATTCGAATATTTACTCGTTCATGCTTCATTTGAGATAATTCCAGTCCAGGAGAGACAATTCCAAAATCTTCTTCTTCTAAACTTTGGATTTTTTCGGCAGCGTTGATTAATGCTGCTTGAAACTCCTGGATTGATTTCTGACCGGCCGTTTGCCCTAACGGAATCGCCCGCACCGCATTTTGGACAAGACTTGAAACGGTAGAATATAAATAATACATAGTGGTGGTTTTTTTAGGAACTCCTAGATGATGACCAACGATTGTAAAAACAATGGCCGGATGACCGAAGGATTGTTTATTCTTGATTCGCTCTCGATAGACTGCAAGAATTGGAATATCATAGAGTGATTCCACGAGATTCAACATTCGGTCACCGATTCGCTGCGTTCCTTCCCGCGTTTCGCGGGGTAAATTTTGCACCATCAGCATCCGGTCCAATTTCCACACCTTTTCTAGATCTTCCTTCTCCAATGCCTCATAAACAAGGCGGGAAGCAAGCCCATCTGAATAGATGAGCTGCTCGTTGACATACACATGAAGCCATTCTAAGAATGAGGCTTTATCATGAACTTTATCTTCTTGAATATAGCTCTCAAGCCCATACGAGTGACTAAATGCCCCAGTCGGAAAATTCGAATCACACAGCTGAAATAAGGATAACATTTGATCATTCATGGCTATGACCTATATGACGAAATGCTTGCTTTACTTTGCGATCCTCCCGTTTATAAGGGATCTGCAGATTTTGAAGTAATTCTTCTACAAGATAATCGTACTGAACAAGCATCTCGTCCCCTTCAAATTGGGCTGGCAAGTGGCGATTCCCTAATTGATGGGCAATCGTTCCCATTTCATTCATGCTGCGCGGGCAAATAATCAATAAATCATCTGATATCACATCGATAATAATCATGTTTTTATCATCCATATATAAAACATCACCAGCAACAAGGTCACGCGGCTCTTTTAAACGAATGCCGATTTCTGTGCCGTGATCTGTTGTGACGCGCTGAATTCGTTTCACTAAATGGGCACTTTCGAGGTAGACTTTTTCCTTATGACGTTTCGCTATCTCTTCTTTATCCATTTGTTCAATATTCGTTACGATTTGTTCGATTATCAAAACCTTCACCTCTAAAATAGGAAATATCGTTGCCCCATCGGTACCTTATCAACAGGGTCACAGGTAATTACTTCCCCGTTAACTCTTACTTCATACGTTTGCGGATCCACCGTAATTTCAGGTGTTTCAGAATTCAGCTTCATATCTTTTTTCGTTAATTTGCGGATTCCCCGAACAGGAAGAATTAATTTTTGCAAGCCAAGCTTTTCATGGACCTTATCGTCAAATGCTGCCTGCGAAATAAAAGTAATGGAAGAGCTTGTAAGAGCTTTGCCAAGCTGGGCATACATCGGACGGTAAATCACCGGCTGCGGTGTTGGAATCGACGCGTTTGCATCACCCATTAAACCTTCCACCACAAAGCCGCTTTTAATCACCATTTCAGGTTTCACACCGAAAAAGGCAGGATCCCAAACGACTAGGTCGGCAATTTTTCCAACCTCAATTGAGCCTACGTATTCAGAAATACCATGAGTAATGGCTGGGTTAATCGTATATTTGGCGACATAGCGCTTTGCACGATTATTATCGGCAAGCTCCTTGTCTCCTTCTAAAATACCTCTTTGTTTCTTCATTTTGTCAGCTGTCTGCCATGTACGTAAAATCACTTCACCAACGCGTCCCATTGCCTGAGCATCGGAGCTGACCATACTGAATACACCCATATCCTGAAGAATATCTTCTGCAGCAATGGTTTCTTTGCGAATCCGTGAATCTGCAAATGCAAGATCTTCCGGAATCGATGGGTTTAAGTGGTGGCACACCATTAACATATCTAGGTGCTCATCTACTGTATTAACCGTATACGGTAAAGTTGGGTTCGTAGATGATGGCAGAACATTCATATAACCTGCTGATTTAATTAAGTCTGGAGCATGTCCGCCGCCAGCCCCTTCTGTATGGTACATATGAATGACCCGATCTTTTAGAGCGGCCATTGTATTTTCCATAAAGCCTGCTTCATTTAACGTATCCGCATGAAGGGCAACCTGTACATCATATTTTTCAGCTACCTTTAGAGCATTATCAAGCGCGGATGGGGTTGCTCCCCAGTCTTCATGGACCTTAAGGCCGATGACACCTGCACGTACCTGTTCTGCCAGCGGCTCTTCTGAAGCAGCCTGACCTTTACCAGTAAACCCGACATTAATTGGCATTCCCTCTGCTGCTTCCAGCATCCGGTGGATATGCCATTCACCCGGTGTTACAGTGGTGGCCTTTGAACCTGCCGCAGGGCCTGTTCCTCCACCAATCAGGGTCGTTAATCCTGAAGCTAATGCAGTTCTGATTTGTTCAGGGTTAATAAAGTGCACGTGGGTATCAATCCCGCCGGCAGTAACGATCATCCCTTCACCAGCAATTACTTCTGTACCAGCCCCGATGATTATGTCCACGTTGTTCATAATTAATGGATTACCCGCTTTACCAATCCCGGCAATTTTTCCATCACGGATACCGATATCGGCTTTGTAAATACCCGTATAGTCTAAAATAACCGCATTGGTGATAACGACATCAGCGATTCCATCGCCTCGTGTGACAAGTGGATGCTGTCCCATTCCGTCGCGGATGACCTTACCGCCGCCAAATACGACTTCATCCCCATAAGTGGTGTAGTCTTTCTCAATCTGAATCGTTAAGTCTGTGTCTGCTAAACGAATCGAATCTCCTGTAGTCGGACCATACATTTGAGCATATTGATTTCTTGTCATTTTAAAACTCATTTGCTGCACCCCTTTTCTACTGATCCATCGACCTTATTGTTAAAGCCAAATACACGGCGCTCTCCAGCAAAGTCTACTAAATCAATTTCTTTTTCGTCGCCTGGCTCAAAACGAACCGCAGCCCCTGCTGGAATATTCAGCCGTTTTCCGAATGCTTCGTCCCGATTAAATTTCAAAGCATCATTTACTTCGAAAAAATGAAAATGCGATCCTACTTGAACTGGGCGGTCCCCAGTATTGATGACCGTTAGTTTCGATGCTGTTCGATCAGCATTACAGATAATTTCTTCTTCTTTTAAAAATAATTGTCCCGGAATCATTTCATTACTCCTCCCGTCATTTGTTATTTAATTGGACTATGTACAGTCACAAGTTTTGTTCCGTCAGGAAAAGTTGCTTCAACTTGAATATCATGGATCATTTCGGGAATACCTTCCATCACATCTTCACGTGACAAAATGGTTGTTCCGTATTCCATTAATTGGGCAACTGTTTTTCCATCCCGTGCACCTTCTAAAACTTCATAGGTAATAAGAGCGACTGCTTCTGGGTAATTCAGCTTCAATCCTCTGTCTTTTCGACGCTTTGCAAGGTCTGCAGCCACTACAATCATGAGTTTGTCGATCTCGCGTGGTAATAGTTTCATAGATATACCTCCTCTAATTTTTTGCATAATAATATGACAGAACCCGCCAAAAGGCAGTTCTGTCATTACTCGCCGGAAATCAATGAATCCTGAACATCACGATATATGTTAATGAAGGAATATCATGACGATGAAAATATCTGATTGATTCCCAATGATTTATACTATATCATCATAATTACCATATATCAATTTTTATATATTAATAAATTTATATATGTAAAAAAATATATCTTTTAGCAGTTTTTATGAAATTACAAAAAAGGAGATTAAGAGGATGAAGACAGACGTACCAAAATCTTTAAAGGGTGGGAAGTTTTATCCCTTCCTAAGAGCATCCCTCAAAGGAATCTCTCAGGTCATATTGATTGAGAATTCCATCACCGGATTACTAATCCTAATTGCCATTGCCATTTCTTCTATTTATTTAGGGGTGATTGCACTGCTGTCCGCCATGATTGGGACATTCACAGCGATGTTGGGGGGCGCCGATAAAGAATCTATCGATCAAGGTTTGTTAGGGTATAACTCCGTCCTAACGGGAATGGCTTTGGCATTATTCTTACAGGGGCCTTATATGTGGATTGTGGCTTTAGCTGGTGCTGTAGTAGCAGCCGTTTTGACGGCCGCAATGATGCATTTTATGAAAAATACAAAGGTACCTATTTTAACGTTTCCTTTTATTGTTCTGACATGGTTAATGCTGCTTGCGGCTTATAAATTAAAACATTTATCATTAAGCGCTTCCTTAGTCCCTCAGGATTTGGCAAACTGGCAGCTAAATATTGCGGGAAAAGTGAATTTATTGGATGGGATTTTCCATGGGATTGGGCAAGTGTTTTTTCTTAATAATACATGGTCTGGTATTCTTGTTTTTATTGCTGTTTTTTGGGGAAGCAGAAAACTGGGAATGTACGCAGCGATTGGAAATGCAGCGGCCATCATCATAGCCTATGTTCTAGGCGGAGAACACTCCTTAATCGTCTTAGGACTCTACGGCTACAACGCCATCCTAACCATCATTGCCGTATCCGGTGTATTTAATGAGAAGCATAATCGTTATAACCTACCATCAGGCATCCTTGCCGCCTGTCTAACCGTACCCATTACAGCAGGACTCAGCACATGGCTCCTCCCCTACGGCCTCCCCGCCCTAACCATGCCATTCGTCCTCTCCACCTGGCTCATCCTCGGAGCCAGAAAAACCATGCCGAATTTGTAAGGCATGATGATGCATGGGGACGGTTATTCTGCCTCATTCTTTCTGAGGCAAAGGGACGGTTCTTCTGCTTCAAAATGGTTGATTCAAAGGAAACACGGGGATGGTCCTCAGGAGCAAACGTGTTTTGATGCATGAGAACTATCCCCGTGTCCCACTTGATGCATGAGAACCGTCCCCATGCACCACTTTTACGCTCTACTGGATATTTATTTACAGTTGTGGTAAATTCCATTTTGCATAGGGCAGGTAAACCAAGGAGGTCCATATGAGTAAAGGGAAGATATTGATTGTTGAGGATGAAAGGAAAATTGCACGCTTGATTCAATTAGAGCTTGAGCATGAAGGGTATGAGACAGGTACTGCCTACACGGGGTTGGAGGGTTATTCATTATTTAAACAAGAAAATTGGGACCTGCTGTTATTGGATGTGATGCTGCCTGAATTAAGCGGCCTTGAAGTGTTAAGGAGAATCCGCACTGCCAATGACCAAACCCCCGTGATTTTACTAACTGCCCGCGATGCCTTGCCTGATAAAGTGAGCGGATTAGATTTAGGGGCCAACGACTATATTACCAAGCCATTTCGAATTGAAGAATTACTTGCTCGGATTCGTGTATGGCTCAGGCAATCAGTCCTCCAAGAAGAACCAGCTGATTCCTCTCTAAGCATAGGAGATTTAACCATCAATCAAAAAACACGGGAAGTAGTCCGTGCCAGCCAGTCCATCGAATTAACACCGACTGAATATGATTTACTTCTATACTTAGTACAGCATCAAAACCAAGTCCTAACATTTGATCAACTGTTATCAAATGTATGGGGGTTTGATTATTACGGTGACAGCAATGTCGTCTATGTATACATACGTTATTTACGCAAAAAGATTGACGCCCCATTTTCAAAACCTTATATTCACACCATTCGCGGTGTTGGATATATGTTAAAGGAATAAGGTATGAAGATTCAAACGAAAATCATCTTTACATCTACCATCTGGCTATTAATTCTTCTGGTATTAGCTAATAGTTCCATTTTTTTTATTTTTAAAAAAACAATGACGGATCACGCAATTGAACGAATTCAAACAGAGAGCAGCAATATAATAGAAGGAGTAAAACAAGCAAACCCTTCTTCCGTTAATTTTGCAAATTTATTACGCGCTTATTTGCCGCCAAATGGAATGATCCGGATTCTACCTCCAAAGGGCAAACCCATTCTGGTAGTGATGAAAAATAACTTCAAGCTGCAAGACCTTCCGTATTCCTATAAAGCAGGTGAACATATGGCCGTTGAAAGGGTGGATCAACATTTATATGCGGTAGGAAAAACACCGATGATTTGGACCCATGGCGATATCGTTTCACTAGAAGTAATAGAACCCTTAACAGATGTCGAACATTCACTAAGCATCCTACAGGTAATTTTAGTAGTCGCGTCTCTCGTCATTTTAATTCCAACGATTATTGGCGGCCGCATACTAAGCCAAATTATCCTTGGTCCCATCAAAGCACTTATTCAGACAATGGAAGAGATACAGGAATCAAGAACGTTTAAAAAAATTAGCAGAGACCGCCCCTCAAAAGATGAGCTCGACCAAATGGCCAACACGTTTAACAACATGATGGAGTTATTAGAGAGAAGTTATAAGAAGCAGGAACAATTCGTTTCAGATGCATCTCATGAATTAAAAACTCCCCTTACCGTGATTGAAAGCTACGCTAGTATGTTAAAACGCTGGGGAATGGAACGGCCTGATATTTTGGAAGAGGCAATCGATGCCATTCATTCCGAGTCAATCCGGATGAAACAGCTTACGGGGCAGATGCTTTTACTAGCAAAGGGTGATACGCAGTGGGAACTAAAAATTGAGAAAATAGATGTGGCAGACATTTGCCGCGAAACCGCGAAGTATCTTCAGCAGGCGTTTGAACGCAAGATTTCAATTCATCTCAACACAGACCATCCATTAATGATGGCTGATGGAAAGAAAATAAAACAGTTGCTCTATATTTTAGTCGACAATGCTATCAAATACAGCGAAAAACCGATAGACATCTCGATTTCTCGAAGCAACCATTCTTTGCTTCTTGCGATTACCGATTATGGAATCGGCATTCCAAAAGATGAATTAGCACGTGTATACGAGCGATTTTTCCGAGTAGATAAAGCCAGAAGCCGTGATACTGGCGGTTCAGGGTTAGGTTTGCCCATCGCCAAGAAAATTGTTGCTGCCCATAACGGCGAAATTCACATTGACAGTGAGGAAGGAAAAGGAACAACGGTTACGTTAAAATTCCCGCTCCACTTCTCCAACGATTCTAAGGTATCTTTAATAGAGGATTAAACAACCTATGATACACTGTCTCAACAACAGAAGAGGTGAATGGATGAAAAAAATAGCGACAGGCATTTTGCTAATCCTTATCATAGGCGCTCTGGGCTGGTATGGTGCAACAATGGCGTTCAATCGTTCCCATCCCTCCCTTTCGGAAGACAAGGTCAGCCAAATGATTTTGAACAAATACGGCGGAATGATTCAGAACATAAGCATGATTCAAGAAAACTATAAATTGACTCTTGTTAAAGATCAGATTAAATATGACATCATTGTAAATGGCCGAACGGGGGAAGTGCTCTCTATGACTAAACAAGGCGCACCTGACACAACGGATCGCAGGCAGCCAGAAACGAAGGAACCCCCACCTAGCAATAATGGGGTTGCTCCAGAAACCCCCATCGCCATCGAAAAAGCAAAAGCATTAGCATTAGAAAAAGTAAGCGGCACAATCACTTCGGCGAAATTAGATGAAGAAGATGGTGAACTGGTATACGAGATTGAAATCAAACAATCGAAATCTAAGAAGGCAGAAGTGATCATTAATGCCTATTCGGGAAAAATTGAATCAATTACTTTTGAAACAGAGGATGAAGATTAAACGTGCGGCGTAATGCTGCACGTTTTTTTTTCAAAAAATGGAGGGGTTTAATGCTGTCATGAGGTATTCTTCGATATTTCTAAGAGAATTTTAAACTTCTCCTTCAATTTCTTTAAAATTGATTGGTTATGATGTAGTTACTAACAAACAAGGAGGTTATCAAGAATGAACTTCTTTTCCATTCTATTAACAGGTAGTTTACTCACAGGCGGTTTAGGCGCAAGTGCTTATGCGTTGACAAATCATCAGCAAACGGCAGCACAAACAAATGAAACAGTAAAGACAATTAGTGAAATAAAAGCAAAAGAAATCGCCTTAGGCGCATCAAAAGGCGGGCTCGTAACAAAGTGCGAGCTGGATCAGGATAACGGCATGACAAAATATGAAATTACGATCATAAAGCAAAATGAAGAATTTGAAGTGGAAGTAAATGCAGAAACCGGAAAGGTCTTGAAATTGGAACAGGAATTGCAAGATAAGGCTGGGGATGAGAATAAGGCTGAACATATGAATGAGGCTCCTCTTCAAGGTGTTACACCGACTATTTCATTAGAAAACGCCAAGAAAGCAGCCTTGGATACAATCAAAGGCTCCATTACGGAAGCAGAATTGGATGATGAGGACAAGCAGCTCGTCTACGAAGTGGACATATTGACAGCTGATCATCGTGAAGCAGAGGTTAAAGTAGATGCAGTAAGCGGGAAAGTTTTAAGCACGGAATTTAGTGATTAAATCATCCAGCAATTGAAGAAAAATTCTAGGAGGGTTCCATATGTTTCAAAATTTCGAGGTTAAACCAATGTTTGAAAACCAATACCACCAACGCCATCAATTTTCATTAAAAATGAAAGGACATACCTACCAAGGGATTTTCCGAAACGGAAAAATCCAATGGTTCCATCCAACCCCACAATCCAAACTCGAAAAAAAGGTCGTTCAACAGGTAGAAACCAAAGTCAATGATCTCATGACACGCCACCTGGCATAAGGCACGGGTGAGGCATGGGGACGGTTCTCGTGCTTCATTTTCTTCATGGGGTGAGGCATGGGGACGGTTCTCGTGCTTCATTTTTTTCATGGGGTGAGGCACGGGGACGGTTCTCATGCTTCATTTTTTCATAGGGTGAGGCATGAGAACCGTCCCACGTCACATCCAATATCGATTGGAGTCGAACATTCCTTTGATGTGTTGGCCGTTTGTGGTGAGTTTTTTTCGGATTTCCATGTTTCGTTGGTGGTCCCATCTCCAGGGTCTTCTTAGTTCGGCGATGATATATAGATTGTAAGTTAGTGAGTTTTGGACAAAGTGGATGAGGTCCTGGGGGGTGTAGTTGTCATGGAGATTTTCGATTAGCAGAATTTCCTCTTCAATCATATCGATGCCGCTTAAAATCCACCGTCGTGCCTGGTCCCTATGCGTTTCGAGTGAATCCGAATCAGCTGAATTAATAAAATATAAAACATCTCTCAAGTAAGAAAGTTGTTTTTTATGGAGAGAAATCAAATATACATAGAGATTTTTATATCTTTTGTTATCTAAACCATCAAAAGCAAACTCCGCTGCCTGATGAATTTCTGATACTGCCTTCTGAAAATTCTCCCGGTCACTGTCAGTCAAAAAAATCTTTTCAGAATAAGGAATTCCCACAAGCTGAACAAGACGGTTGAGATACCATTCTGCATAAAAACTATAGCCACTATAAATCTCAAATTGCTTCCTCAGCCCTTCTCTCCTTCTTTTTTCCTCATTCACATTCGTTGTCACGAAAACGATAAAAATCGAGGTAAAGAAAAACGTCCGCAAATCCCATAGGGCATCGTACCAGGTATGATATTTTTCCATCATAATACCTATTGGAATGATGACAAGGCTAAAGATCACGGCACATACGAAGACAATAATCAGGTTCCTCGACCTAAGCAGCACCCTTTTTAAGCCCCGAAAAATTCGCCTGCTCAACAACCATAACATTTGCCCCCAAATATAGAAACCATCCCGCAAATTAATCCGATAGGTCGACTTTTTATAGCGCACCCAAATATTCCATTTCCGTTTCAAATGGACAAATCCCTTCTATACGGATTTCTGTACCACTTAAATTTATATTAAGGAAATAGCGGGAATATGTCTTGATGCATGGGGACGGTCCTTATGCATCATCCTACTAAAGTCAAATAAAAGTGAGGCATTAGAACCGTCCCCATGCCTCACTTTGCGAAACGCTGTGAAAGTCTTCCTAGTATGGTGATTCCAATTATGAATGGGGCTGTCCAATAATGTATGATGCTAACGAGGTTAAAGCCCCAGATTCCCCATTGGTATAGTGTGTAAAGTGAATGAACGACATACCATGCTAGCAATACTGTTGAAGCTAGGCACAGTGCAGGCAGTCTGTATAGAAGGAGCTTCTGTTTTTCTACAAAGTTTCCTTTTGTCATTTTCCTTTTCTTAATCCAATCCATCCCATTCTCTATTACCCATACAATCGACCAGCTTAATAGCGGCGCTTTAATGATGTATCCGTACGCCACCTGTGTAGCTGGGTCCGTTAATATATTACTGCCAAGCGCTAAATTTAATAATACAGCTAAACCGAGTGCCACAAAAAACAGAATGCCCATTCCTGTAAGAATTACTGACACATATTTGATCGGCCAGAGGTCCTTCGATAAGAGCGTGTATATAACAAACAGTGTATATAGTAAGCCGAATATCCATTCTGCATGAAATAGTGCGGCCCCCAAGGCGGTCATAACTACCCATATTCCGATTGTGGTTTCAGGATCACTTACCTTGCCTCTTCGGGACCGCTTCCTGCGAGATCCTTTAGGGATAAAACTTTTAAGGCTGGGGATCCTAGTCCTAGTTTTCCTCTTGGACCCCTTAGTACCGCTGCCGGTATACGCACCGCCGTCATATCCATCGTACCATTCATCATCCATGTTGAATTCCTCCAGTGATGTATTGTTCGTGTTGTGTAAGTTGGAAATAGGGATTATCTTCCAATTAGTCAGGCTCATTCATTTATTAGATCAGTATATCATTTTTTGATGCTAAGGGACGGTTCAAATGATCTAAACGTTGGTTAAGGAAGATGCATGGGGACGGTTCTCGTGCATCTTTTTCAAAAAGCTTAAATGAAATACACACCAGAGGAATGCCGCTATGATTTAATAGCTAAGCCTAAATTGGTACCTATAAATAGAAATGGAGACTGTTCTTATAAAACAAATGATCCCCTTCATCTAGGACTGTTCACAATCGGACCGGTTTTTTTCTGAAAGATTATCCGAATCACCTAAGGGATGGAGTAAGGAGCTGAATCTGGTTAGCTGAAACGGAAAAGAACCCAAGTATGATTTGCGGGATTGGGCACCCAGTCATGAAAAAATGGGAAAAGGCGTCACACTTTCAAAAGAGGAGCTACGGGCATTTAGGGATTTATTAAATGGGATGGGATTATGAACTTGAAAAGAAAGGGCTGACTACAAAAAGGAGTCAGCCCTTTTTTAGGGATTAATAGAGTCTCCAAATGATGCATGAGAACCGTCCCTATGCCTCACCCATGCCCTACCGGTTTCTTAATTCCGCAGCCCAATGCCAGCCTCCTTTTTCGAGCATGTCGTAATTCACTAAGAAGGGGGCGCTGCGTTTTATTTTTCTGAACTGTTGATAATATTTGTTGTAATCTTTTTTGAACTTTACCGCTTTAAAAAATTCTATTGCCAGTGCTATATACATGATAGTCTCGACATGGTAAGGTCCATAACAAGATTGTAAGAATTGAATTAATTCCTCGTATGCTTTTTTGGCTTCGGTGTATTCTCCAAGGTTTTCGTTTGCAATGGCCAGATTTATGAAAGAGTCTATTATATAATCTCTATATTTCTCGTTATCCTGTGAATCCATTTCTGCTATGATAGCCAGTGTTTTTTTGGCATATAAAGCTGATTGACCAAATTGGTGCATCATATTTTTAATGGTTGCCAATTGACGATGTACAAGCGGGGTGATATATTCATAGTCTTTTGATGCATTCTTGGAAATTTCCAAAAGTAAAGATAATATCGGTTCAGCTTCTTCAAACTTTTCACGATTGGTTAGAGTATTATTTAAAAATAAAAGGGAGAAAATTAAAAAACTTATAACCTCTTCGCTCTGAGTGTAATAGACCATCGTTTGGTCCCCGTCCACTTTAATTTCAACAACGGAATGGATTCCTTTTAATAACCATTCCTCTCCCTTTTCAAATTCGCCGTTGTTTGTATAGATCTTCCCGATATGATAATAGCTATTAATTAGTTTGATATTATCGCCAAACTCATATACATTCAGAGATTTTTTTAAATGCCTTAAAGCTCTTGCCGGCTTATCCTCATGAATTTCCATATAATAAATACCCAACCCTTGATGGAGAAGTGCTAACAGCTGCAAGCCATTAATGCTTAATTCCCCTTCAAATTCCTCTAATAACTTTATTCCTTGTTCAAAATATTCCCTCGCTTTTCTTACATCGGCAGCGGTATTTTTCTTCCAATGGGCATTACCTAGATCAAAGAGTGTCCTGGCAATTTGATAGGTGCTTTTATCTTCACTTTCCAGGTGCAGTTTCAGAACCCTTTCATAGATAGGAATGGCCGCATCCAGTTGGCCTGATTTAAAATACAGATCCCCTAAATCGCGTAACTCCAAAATAGTAGGAGTTCTTTTCGGACCAATGATGTTTTCGTAAATTTGCAAGGCTTGGGTTTTATAATAAATGGCCTCGTCATAATTAATCTCATTTTCTACGAAAGTATCACTGTATTCACCCAAAAGCTGTGCAGTCCTTAACTGCTTTCGGAGAGGATATTCTTCATATTCATTTTCAAAGTTTGGCCGAACCCTGTCCAAAACATCTCTAGCTAAGTCGCTTAATCCCAGCATGACCAACACTCTAACCGACAAAACAATTCCATAAAAAGGTAGACTTGCCTCAAAGGTTTTACGATGAAATTCATCTGCTTCATCAAATTTTTCCCTCGTAGCATTTAAGTATGCCTTCACCATGTAGTAATGAAATAAACCTGTTTCATCTTCTGAGGATTCCGCTAATTGCAGTTTCTCTCTAAGTCGTTCATGTTCTTGAAGAAAAATATCTAATTTAGAAAATTCACCCCTGAAGGCCAATTCATAATTTATTGCCGTTATTAATTCGATTTTTATAAGAATTTGTTCCCTCGTGTTTTCATCCAGTTTATTCAACAATTCATTACCTAAATAGGAAATAGGCTTCATTTCACCAGGGTCAAGTTTAAGTTCGATGGACCAAAAGATCAGGGATTGTGCTATCGCAACAAGCTCGGAAAGTTTGTTTAAATAGATGCCATGGTAACATATTTCTTTTATTAAAAAAGAATCCAGATCGGTTACAGGGTTTATCTTGTTCATCCTATCTTCCAGCGTTTGATGAAAATATATGAGCAAGCTTTCGTGAACATCTGTTAGTAATGCAGGATCCTCTTTTTCTAAACGTAACCTCAATGCTCGCCGCATCAAATCATGCATAGTGTAAAGTCCTTCATTCTGATTATAAGTAATGAATGAATACCTCAAAATGTCACTTGCCTGTTTCCTAATCCTTCTCTTTTTTAGATATTTATTTAGTAAGAATTGAAAAGTATCTTCTGTCCAAGATCGCGGAACGGATAAAATTTCTACGAGCTCTTTGCTTTCTTCACTCAAATAATTTATAAATCGGTCTACCGTCGTTTGAAGGTCCCCTTCAAAATCTTCCACTGCAGGGGTCCTCTGGTTTCCTATATTGTGGAATGTTTCCGTGGCTAATTCCAGATAAAACGGATGACCTTTCGTCGTTTGAAAAATCATGCTTCTAATTTCAGGCTGCATGATATGATTTTGTTGAAAAAATTTATTACAATCATCTTCACTTAAATTTTCGAGTTCGAATGGAACAACTATGATTTTTCCCATCCCCGCCTCATTAAAAGGAAACGGTTTTCGGCTAAAGGTAACCCAGTTGACTTGTGGCAGGGAGCTGATTAATTTTATCAGCCAATCTTGGTTTTCTGAGTGTACCTCCAAGGTATCAAGTATAATAACAGGTGTCCGAAATTCATATTTTTCTAGATACGCTTTTAAATCATCTGCCCACAATAATGGTAGGCTTTCCTCGATTTCCTCGTAGCTCATTTCTTTCAGCAAGTCTGATAGATGAAGCTTATCTTTCCTTCTATAAAAGAATTCCGAGACCACCTTCCCTCCCTGAGTCAGAAACTGCAGCCCTTTAGGGAGAGCATTAACAGGATTAATATCTGGGAGCGCTTGGTTAAATTGCCCCAACCCATAATCCGCAAGGTCAGAAAAAGTTACACCTACCTGTTTGCCTAAATTAGAAAGTTGAGATGTCTTATTGCAATAATCTTCATAAGCCAGATTAAATAACGGGAATTTTAGTCCATCACATTGCTTTAGCAAATTTGCAGTTAAACTGTTTAAGAACGGAATCATATCCCTCATTTTGAGAATCTCAAAATCGATAAACGACCATATAAATTCTTCCCTTTCCTGAAGAATTTTCAAGAACTGATTTCTTAATGAGCTCTTTCCAATTCCGCCTACCCCAAAGAAATGCAAGTTCGTGGAGCTGATGTCAGGATTATTCTCATTATTGATTTCTATGAAATCGATAAATTCATCGATATAGTTTTTTCTTCCGATAAAAACCTTTTTTTTGCTAAGTTCACTGAGCATACTATACACCACCGCCATTTTCCTTTTTAGTCCTTTACAATACAATTAAGTACAACCTACTTATGTAATGGGTCCTTGCCCTATAGGAAAAGGGCCCTAGATAAATTATATCTAAAAATTCCACCTAGAGTGAAACATGGGGACGGTTCTTGGACGGATATTGGTTATTTGTCCCGAGTCCTCTTTTAGAAATCAACCGTTTATTGTTGCCCATGAAGATACACATAGTAAACTATTGAATTACCCAAGCGCTGGAGCAAGGATCTATATCATCAACTCGAACGGAAAAGAACCAAAGTACGATTTGCGGGATTAGACTCCCGACCATGAAAATGGGAAAAGGCGTCACACTTTCAAAAGAGGAGCTGCGGGCATTAAGGGATTTATTAAATGGGATGGAATTATGAACTTGGAAAGAAAGGGCTGACTACAAAAAGAAGTCAGCCCTTTTTTGGGGGTTAATAGAGTCTCCAAATGATGCATGAGAACCGTCCCCATGCATCAATAATTTGAGGCAAGAGAACCGTCCCTATGCATCACTTTTGCTAGGTTTTTAGTTTCGATAATTAATTCTGTAACTTTTACATTTGAAGGCATTAGAGGATGGTTTCGAATGACATCAGCATTATTTTGGATACTGTTGGCTGACGATGAGGATTCGTTGCCCTCAAGCCATTCTCTTATGCTGCCCTTTGGGTGTTCAGGCATGCTATTTTTAAATAGGTAATCTAATGTTTTAATTTTCTCTTGTAATTCTTTATTATCGTATATTTTCTTAAGTGTTTCTCTAGCATTCTTTCGATTAGCTGTTGGAACGGTAACGAAGATTTCTTCAACATTTTCCCGATAGACAGCAAGGATGATGTCCCGCATGAGATCACTGAAGGGTGCAATGGCGGGTCCATAAGATTGCAAGACTAAGATATTATTCGGCTCAAGACTGCTCATCTTTTCTATGATAATTTCCGGACTTTGCTCCATACCAATCACAAACAGCACTTTTTTCTTTTCGTTCATATTCATTACGTTCACCCCGTTTTTGAATTGAATTCAGCCAAAATCCTTTGTTACGATGGTTCTTTCTCCAAATTCCCTGATAGTTTAAAAACCATGACCCGTTCGCCGGTTTGGGTGCTGATGTCGGTATGGAAACTGATGAGTTCCTGACCTGTTATCGAGAAAATAATTTGCTTTAGCTCCTCTTGACCTGATTCCACCAAGCCATTTCGGGTCGTCTTTATAGATAACAATCCCTCTTTATCTCTGCATAAGGCATATTCAGCAGGGGTTAGGATGCCATTCAATACAACAATCACCATATCCCGTAAAATGTCAGTCTTAACAGAAAGGGAACCCCGTCCAAGATAGCTTTTCTCCCATTGCGTTAATGCTTTACTAATTTCAGCTTCAATAGCGCCTTTTGATTTCTCCATATCGACTTTTATCCCTTCTCTACCATAAATAGCTATATTACTTTATAACCAAAGCTGTCTAAAAATATTTTACACCGAAGCAGCGTTACGACCAGCTTTTCCAGTTTCCTTCCGGATCAATCGACGCCAGCCGCAGCCAGCCGTTTTGGACTTTTTGAAAAAATGACCAGTCTTGATTCAACAATCGTTCCACATATTCCTTTGGTGCCTGGATTACCACCAGCAGCCTTAGAGGCGCATGATAGACTGTGTCATCCGATTGCATCACGGACTGCCATGGGAGTCCGGATAATAAATCGCTGGCGTTCCCCTGCATCACGCCGATTCCGGACGTCACGGTCTGGGTCGCTTTATTTCCACTGCCATAATAATGAGGCGCAACGGCCGATGCGTAATATTGCAGGTTAATCATTTGACAAACCGTTCCCGGTCCAGCAATGATACCGCTCAGCAGCGAACCGTTTTTATCCTTTTTCCAGTTATAATTATGGAGAAACACTCTTCCCTCAAGATTGCACGCCTCGGTCAAGCTTCGTTCTCCGATGACAAACGCGGCATTGCCTGCCAGCCCCCATTCCGGACGGATCTCACTCCAGTCCTCTGCCAACCGCTCCGCTTCCGCTTTCGGATTTTTCAAGCGGTCTTTGAAACTCGGCAACTCCCGGATTCGCTCGGCGTTAGCCTCCTCACTCACCTTTGGCAGGACCGCTTCGATGCCGGTATACGCATCTTCAGCCTTGCCCGAAAGGTGAGGAAGATAAACCCAATGCAACTCATCAAGTGTGGTAACATGCTCGGCCGCCGCGAAAACGGTCTCTTCCGGAATAGAAATCCCCCTTGCCTTGAGGGCCTGCCGTACATTCGGAAGGTTGCACAACGCTGCCAGCACCCGCGCATTAAAGGCGCTCGATGTCCCGCCGCACGCCCCGCAATCGAGCGAAGCAGCATAGGGATTATTGGTGCTGTGGCTTCCGTGGCCGCAAATCACCACGAGTGGTGCGAAATGATCGGTAAGCCCGATCGTTTTCAACGCCTGCTCCACATACTGCACTTTCTCTTCTTCTGAAAAACCAACCGGAATCTCCGTTTCAGCAGGGTCCTCCATCCGGTCAAGCGTCAGCTTCACATCCGGTTTCCTGAACCAGGTGTCAAGCAGTTTCTTGAACGTGCGTCCAGCCCTTCTTGGTAAAAAAGTACGGGTCAGCGTCTGCATACTAAGCCACGGGCCGCTTACCTCCGGCAGTAACATGCTAGCAAGCAGGTTGTGCTTCATGGTTTTAAAGGTACCTTGCAGTGAATTAACTGCCTGCTGCCGCTCGTGAAATGGTTGGTATTGCGATTCAGGCAAGTATTCTTTTACCTTGAATTGCGGTTTATTCAATACCGGCAAGGAAGGATGGCTATGATGGCTATCAAGTTTGCAGGTTTCAATCGGCAAGCCGAAAAATCCAGCTGCCCCAAAGGTTTCAAAGCCTTCTGTCCGTTCGAGTTGGCGGCGGAAAGGCTCTGACCTTACATCGATGCAAAAAACAAATTGCGCCACTGAAGGCGATTTTTGCATGGAGGCCGGCTGCTGTTTCACAGCGATTTTTTCCATCAAATGCTGTTCATATGTTTTTTCCCAAGCTTCCATCCAAAGTCTGTTGCGGACAATGTTATCAAATTGCCAAGCAAGGTTCAAACGGGCTTTTTGCTCTGCGGCAGGCAATTGTGACCATGCCTTGATGGAGAAGTTCCCCCAATAAAGCCAGGCAGCAATTAGAGATTCCAGGAGTACGCCCTCTTCCGTTCCTTGGGTGGGCAAAGGAAGATGGGGCTTCATCAAGATTAGCTCCATGGAAATTCTTACTGCCAAATAGTCCATCAGCAAGGAACTTTCGTTACGATGTTGCTGCGAGCGCCAAAGCATCATTCCCGCCCAGCCTGGTAGCGCCAGCAAATGAGCTTCCAAGTATTCTTGCGACTCTGAAGGGTGGATTCCTAAATGGGACAAGGCTTCATTTAAAGCATTGCCCGCTTCTTTCGGCAAATTTTTGATTTGCTTACGTTCCTCTAGCGTTAAGGCCGGGTCTAAGGAAGCCATTCGTCGCCATGCCTGGTAGAAACCTTCCTCACGATTTGGCATCGACCAGACAGCCTGGGACTCATCCAAAAATAATTTACACCACTTAATCAGATGGCGGTTGAGATCCCTTAACACGGACTCGCCGCCAATCTGTTCGAAACGCTGACTAAGGGTTTTTACCGATTGTCTTGTTTTTAGTTGATACTTAAAGCCACTAAGTTTCTTTGCCAATCTTTTTACTTCTGGTTGGACCGTTAAATCAGAAGACGGCAGATCCTTTGTTAGTGCTGAGCGGCAAAACTCCTCTGCTACTTTAAGCGGGAGTCCAGAAGAGTGCTGCTTAAGCCATTGCTGCAGCCCTTCTTTTAAAAATTTCACATCAATTTCGCCTTGTTCCCGTGCCGATTTCAATACAGAAGCATTGGGAAAGATCTCGATATCAGAAACATCTTTAAACCGGCGTGCTGTCTGTTCAAAGGATAGCCGTTCTAAGCCGGCCCAGGGGCTGCGTGCCGCGAACTTGCTGATTGGGCCTAGCGGTGCGATGACTTCGCTAGCTGATTTTACTAAATCATGAATATCAAGACTGAGATTTTCTTGTTCCTTTTCCCAACTTAATGTTCTGGCTAATGTCGGTGTCATCTGAATGACCTCCTATAAGACAAGTATTTTGGATGACTTTCTACTAAATCTTTATGAGGCTCACCCAAATGGACAAGCCACAGATAAATAACCGTAAATGCTGTTGAGGAACGATGGCGCACGAGCCATAATCCATAAGCACTGCCGCCCAGCAAGATAATCAGGGCCAAGATGACCGTTGGTGTGGGTGGCTGCATACCAGACAGAACCGTTTCATGTAACAAACTGTCCAAGAGCGTATGGATGAATTTGAACATGATGACCGCTCCGGCAAGGAACACCAGCCCTGCCACTTTGCCAATCCGGCCTGACCCAAAGGCAACGAGTCCGGTCCAAGCAAACATCACGGACCAGCCTAAAATGAGGGTGCTGATGATGTGATAACCCTCTCCACCGGAATTCAGCCAATAGCCAATTGAAAAAATGAGACCTAAAACCACTCCGGTGATCGTCCACAAAACGGGAAACGGACGGCCTTTGAAGGAATGAGTCTCCAGATGCTGGATAGCGGAACCCGCCTGAAGGAAAAGGCTCGCTTTGAATAATCCATGTAAGACAGCATGAATAATCGCTGCCAAATACGCGCCTAATGCACACTGAACAAGCATGAATCCCATTTGGGCTATGGTCGAGCCGACCAACTGTCGTTTATAGTCGACATGGACTAGCATGATTCCGGTCCCAAGCAGGACGGAAATGCCGGACAGAACAAGCAGAACTAGCTGGGCTGTATCACCGCCGTTAAAGAGCGGTGCAAACCGGGTAAACATCAGTCCGCCGGCATTGACGATGCCGGCATGCATGACAGCCGAAACAGGCGTCGGCGCCACGACTGAGTCCAGCAGCCAGCGCTGGAAAGGAAACTGCGCTGATGGAATGATCATTGCCACAATCAATAGGAGGCTGATACAGGTCTTCTCCCACGATGCAAGTTGAGCAAGGTTATTTTTTTCAAGAATAGCCGATAGCTGCCAGTGTCCTGTCGTTTGTGAAATCCAGATAACGGCTAGCAGCAGAATAAACCAGCTGAGTAAAAATATCCGGCCGGAGGAGGCAGCTGCTTTTCTGGCCACCTGCCACTCTTTATTTAATCTGATCAGCAGGGTCAAGCCTAAAAGGGTCACACCCCAGCAGACCAACAGAATACGGAGATCATTGCTGAGCCAGACAAGGGTATCAGCAAACGTAGTGAGTGTCAGCAGCGTAAAATATTTTCGGTAAGCACGATCACCGAATAAGTACCGTAGTGAGTAGCGCTGCACAATCACACCAATGGTCAGGACAAAAAGGGCAAGGAGCAAGGATAGTGAATCGAACCGCCAAGGTCCATACAGCACACTTCCATCGTGTTTGCTAGAAAACAGCCCCCACATGGCGACGATTGGCGGCAACGAAATGATGCCTATATGATATCGAACAAAATGTACGGGGACCTTTTCCCATAGCAGGAAAATGGCGCTTACCATGGCAACTGCTAGAATGATAAAAAATGCAGTTGGTAATGAAATTAGCTCCAGATAATTGGACATCCTCGCTCTCTCCCTCTTAGATTTTGATAATATGAATCTTCTAGTTTTTTAAAAACAAAAAAACCGGCAAACTTTAAGCTTAATGGTCATACTACAACCATTAAACTTTGAAGATTGCCGGTTTACCTTTAACTTCCCAATCGGGCTTTTAAATAGTCTACCTTAATCGTATATTATTCATTAAGTATTTTTGATTTCTACTTCTATAGAATTCCTTTTTCATAAAAGCCAATAGATCATTATTAACCATATGCTAAAGTTCTATATTGAAAGAAATCACCTAATCACTATAATCACGTACTAAATATTACTATTTGTTAAAGATTCTGTCAAGTGAAGCATGGGGACGGTTCTCGTGCATCACTTTTGGGGGGGAAGCACAGGGACAGATCTCCGCTGTAGAAGACCGAATACTTTTCCAGTCGTATTTTAAAACTGTTCAAAAAGGGAATGTATTTTATCAAAAGCAAGAATTTCTGAAAAAAGATTAGCAAAACCGAATTTAAGATTATTGGAGACAATCCCCTTTTAGCTTAATAAAAACCCCTGAATGGATACATATATTGCAAATAAAAAAACAACAACAAATAACCATCCTTTTGCTTTTCGCTCTTTTTGAAATTCTTCCAACCCCATCACTAACATGGTTAGACCTAAGAGTAACATCATTATATGACTTAACTCAAAATTATTTGTGATTAGTCCATAAACAGCAAAAAGCAAAGTTACACCAGATAAAACATAACGTAGAATTTTCAACAAAAAACCACTCCCCCTTTCGTCCTTTAGAACAAACCCATTCCATAGACAGTTGAAATATATAAGATGCTATACATTTGTTTAATATCGTAAAAAGTCGAAAATGAGGCAGAAGAACCGTCCCCATGCTTCACTAAAATCTACTCTTTTTCGGGTCGCCTAGGTATGTTTTTAGTGTTTCGATGAATGTTTGCAATGCTTTTGTTTGGTAGGTGGCGTGGGTTAGGATGGAGAAGTTGCGTTTAAACGGGAGTCCCTTTACTCGAAGGGTGCCGATGTAGCCGTTTGTGAGCTCCTTCTTAATCGCCCAGCTGGATAACAAACTGATGCCAAGTCCTGCTTCAACCGATTCCTTGATGAGTTGGGTGCTGCCAAATTCCATGACTTTTTTCGGGGTGAACTTGTACCTCCGAAACAGGTTTTCCGCAGCCTCTCTGGTCCCAGAGCCCTCTTCCCTGAGAATCCATGTTTCTTCCTCCAAGTTGGCCAGACTTATTTCCCCTTTTTCGCCTAAAAGAGGATGCCGAGGTGAAGCAACAATGACCATTCGATCTTTAGAAACCACTTTTGAATTTAGGATATTTTCCTCATAAAATCCTTCAATGATGCCAATGTCCAATTGATGTTTTTTTACCAGCTCAATGATTTCCTTTGTATTTTGAATCCGAATCGACGGGTGAATGTCGGGGTATTGCTCCTTCATTTTCGCAATAATATGCGGCAGGATGTACTCGCCAAACGTATAGCTCGCCCCAATCGAAATTGGGCCGCTTGCCTTATTGGTCAGATCATCGACCAAGGACTGCATTTTAGTATAAAGGGCGATGATTTCTTTCGCATGGTGATAAACAATATCACCCGCCTGATTGAGGCGGACATACTTATTACTTCTTTCCAAAAGCCTTGTGCCGATCGATTGTTCTAGCGTTCTAATATACTGGCTAACCGCCGGCTGGGTCATATGCAGCTCCTCCGCCGCTTTTGAAAAATTCTCCTTCTCCACCACTTTCATAAACACCTCTAAATGCTGGTCCATCCTCTGCCCCCTTTTTCAAAAATAACCAATGTATATAAATTTACTTATCATCCCTATTATATATCATTATTTTTCTTATACACCAATCGCGAGTATGCTTAAGTTACAAAATCAAATCATTTGAGGTGATTGGAATGGGAAGTCAAAGTGCAAGAATTTTACCTCAAGACGAACAGAACGAACAACCTCTTAAAAAGCCGGAAACAAAACCTTCCGCTTATTTATGGCTGGGAGGAATTGCTTTTACCATTGTCATTGCAGCGTTCGGTTTTGCGTTAGCAAAAGTCCCAGGGTTTGATCGTGTCGGACCGCTTGCCTGTGCAATTGTGATTGCGGTAATCTACCGGCAATTTTTCGGTTATCCGGAAGTGCTACGCGCGGGGATTCAATTTTCTGCCAAACGCTTTTTACGTTTTGCGATTATTTTATACGGGCTCAAGTTAAACATAGATGTAGTCATTCATCAAGGGCTGGGGTTAATTGCCCGTGATATCGGTGTCATTGCTTTTGCGATATTGTTAACCGTATGGCTAGGAAAATTGCTAAAAGCAGAATCCTCACTCGTACTTCTGCTTGGTGTGGGTACCGGTGTATGCGGGGCTGCCGCGATTGCCGCTGTTTCGCCCATTCTCAAGGCAAAGGACGAAGATACGGCCATCGGGGTAGGAATTATTGCGTTGGTTGGGACGATTTTTTCAATAACCTATACGATCTTAAGACCAATTCTCCCGTTATCGGCCATTGATTATGGCATCTGGAGCGGTATCAGCCTTCACGAAATTGCCCATGTTGCCTTAGCCGGGGCACCTGCAGGTCCAGATGGCCTGGCCATTGCCCTGCTCGCCAAACTAGGCCGGGTACTCCTGCTCGTTCCATTGTGCTTTATTCTTATGTATTGGATGAAAAAACGCAGTTCCGGAAATGCAGGGGATACCAAAATTGAGTTCCCATGGTTTCTGATTGGCTTTATCTTGATGAGCTTGTTCGGAAGCTATATCCTTGGCAAATCCATCCCTGTTTCAAAGGCAGCTATGGATGGGGTTTCAACAGCAACCACCTTTATTTTGACATCCGCTATGGTTGGTCTCGGTTTAAACGTCAGCCTCCGAGACCTCCGGACCAAAGCAGCTCGGCCTCTGATCGCCATGCTGATTACATCTGTAATCCTTTCCGTTGTTTCGTATTTTATTGCGTGATGCACGGGGACGGTTCTTTTGCCTCACTTTGTGAGGCAGAAGAACCGTCCCCATGTTCCACCCATGTTCATATGTAAAAATACCAGGCACTCAAATCCGGATAAAATCAAGAAATTGAGTGACACTATTTTTGTGAAAGCGTTGATTTTTCCGGACGAGCCAGAGGTTTCGAATGATTTTCATATCGGTAATCGTAACTTCCCGAAGTAGCCCAACCCTCAGTTCAGCAGCAACCGCAATTCTGGGCAAAATCGCTATTCCCAGCCCGGCACTCACAGCACTCTTAATCGCTTGTGTACTGCCTAATTCCATATAACTCTCTATCTTTTCTAAAATATGAAACTGCTCCAACGAGTTCTTCACAATCTGCCGCGTGCCCGAATCTGCTTCCCGCCAAATCATCTGTTCATCGACGATATCCTCAATTTGCACCTCGTCTCCCCATTCATGATTAGGAGCACAGACCAAAATCAGATCATCATCCGCAAACTTTTCAACTAAAAACGCCTGCTTATCAACAAGCCCTTCAACCAATGCCATATCGATTACATCATTAGTCAGATCCTCCAAAATACCAGGTGTGTTTTTAATCATCAACGTTACATTTAGTTCAGGCCATTTCTTCTTAAACCGCCCAAGCAAGCTTGGCAATAAATACTCGCCAATAGTAAATGAAGCACCGACCACAAGATTTTTATTGTAATCACCCACTGCCTGCTTCACTGCTTCTTTGGAATTACGGTAATCACGTACAATTGCCTTCGCAAAGGGATATAACGCTTTTCCCGCTTCCGTCACCTTCATCGCTCCATCCGTCCGGTCAAATAGCAAAGCACCATAATCATTCTCCAATTGATGAATCTGTCTCGTCACCGCGGGCTGCGACACATAACTTAACCGGGCGGCTTGACTGATACTCCCCTCATCCAAGACCAAACAAAACATCTGCAGACTCTCAATATTCAACAAATAAAACCTCCAAAACGAACGTCTTTAATTAATAGCGTTATATACAAGACTGTACTTAAATAAGCCTATACGGTTTTGTTATACCCCATTCAAATATTGCAATTTACCCTCCAGGCTTAATTTGGTAACGTTGAAGAATGGAAGTGTACTAGATTATTGACAAATCCAATCACGAAGGATGGGATATTCATGAAAAGTCAGACACAGTTATTACTTCAAATCTTTTGGACTTTTTTCAAAATAAGTCCTGTAACCTTTGGCGGAGGCTTTGCCATGATCCCTTTAATCGAAAGAGAAATCGTCAAAAAGCGAAAATGGTTGGGAAATGAAGACGTTACTGATGTGTTTGCCTTAGCCCAAACCGTCCCAGGGGCTGTGGCGATTAATTCCGCTACCTTTATTGGCCACAGACTTGCCGGAGTAAAAGGCGCCATCGCCGCAATGATCGGTGTCTCCATTCCGACGTTTTTCATTGTGCTTGCTTTAGGAATTTCCTATTATTCGGTTCATCAAAACCCAAAATTAGAGGCGGCCTTTATGTCCATTCGAATGACCATTATCGCAATCATCGTCTACGCTGCCATCAAAGTCGCCAAAACAGCGCTTATCGATAAAACCACCATCGTCATCATGCTGGTCGGTGTTCTTGCTCTTTTCTTCATCCATCCGGTTCTTGCCATCCTGCTGGGAGCAATCGCAGGAGTAACTGCAAACGCAGTCAAGAAGAACAAGGGCCACACCACTAGCTCAAGAAGACAACATCAACAGCAGAAAGATTCAACCAGCACTCCCGGTTCCTATCGACAAACGGGGGTTTAAGGAAAGGGAGACATCAACATGGTACTATGGGAACTATTTCATACCTTCTTTATTATGGGCTTTATCTCCTTTGGGGGAGGCTATGCGATGATTCCGTTCATAGAAGCCGCGGTCTCGGAATATGGTTGGATGTCTGCAGAACGGTTAACGAACATGATTGCCGTTGCCGGAATGTCACCAGGACCCATCGCCACTAACAGCGCCATCCTTGTTGGTTATGCGGCTGCGGGAATCAGCGGCGCCATCATCTCAGCTATTGCCACGATGCTTCCGCCCATGATCCTAGTCGTCACCGTTGCAGCCTTGTTGATCAAACTACATGACCATCCCATTGTCAAATCCATCTTCTACGGATTGAAGCCAATCGTTACCAGTCTCATCATTTTTGCAGCCATCCGCTTCGCTCAATCGAACCATTTGCTCACAAGGTCCATCACCTTTCGATCAATCAGCCTGGCTGCCATTTTCGGGCTATCCTTATTCGCCTTAGTGAAGTTACGAATGCACCCGATCTTCGTCATCATCCTCTCCGGAATCGCTGGCGTAACCCTGTATTCGTAAACCGGATCGCTGGGACAGGAACCGTGTCCCTGTTCATTTACTAGGCAGCAACAAGAAATCCAGCTTCATCCACAGCATTGTTTTAATTTTTTTCCACTGCCGCAAGGGCATGGAGCGTTCCGGCTTGGTGTCTTTCCGTTGTAAAAGCGTGCCAGATTCTGTTCATACAATGCGGCTCTAACACGGTCGCCCAGCTGTTTCATACGTTCGTCGGCGTAGCTGTATATTTGTTTGTAGCTGGAGCAGAAATAATCAACTTCTGATATTGAAGGTTCAGGACCCCACTTCCGGTTCCGCGGGCAGCCTCCATGGCAAAGCTTTTTCCATTCGCAGGTTGTACAAGGCTCAGGCAGGTTAGGCTTCATTCTCAAAAATTTATCGTATAAAGGGTGCGCCAAAATCTCATCAATCGAATGAATACCGACATTCCCGATCTTCCAATCTGGATGAATGAAAAAGTCACAAGGGAAAGCATCGCCATTTTGCTCTAATATAATCGTCTGCGGACAGGCCGCACGATGGATACATAATCCAGGCTCCCGGTTCACATACACATTCAGCATTTCATCGAAAAAGCGGATAGATGACCGTGGCTCTCCATTATTGTACCAATAGTCAAACGCCTCACACAGAAAATCCCCGTATTCCTTCGGGGTGATATCATACACACCTGGCTTATTAATTTCCTGAGAACGAAAGTCCATACAAGGGATAAACTGGACAAAGTGGAACTCCTCAGCTTCGAAAAAGCGCATCATCTCAGTGGCTTTAATCACATTCCCCTTATGAACAACCGTTAGAATGTTAAAATCAACCTGATGCTTGCGAAGATAATCAATCCCCCGCATCACCCTGTCAAAGCTGCCTTGCCCGCCGGAGTCGACCCTTTTAGCATCATGAATCTCACTTGGCCCATCAAGGCTTACCCCAATTAGGAAGTTATATTTCTTAAAAAAGCCCGCCCATTTATCATTAATAAGGGTCCCATTGGTCTGCAGCGTATTGCTGATCATTGTGTTTTTTGGCGCATATTTTGCCTGAAGCATGACGACTTCCTCGAAAAAATCAAGGCCTGCTAAAAGCGGTTCTCCTCCCTGCCAGGCAAAGGTGGCAGCCCCGTTCGAGCGCTCCATATATTCCTTAATAAATTTTTCCAACACAATAGAGTCAATGCGATTAATTTTTTTCCCTGGCTTTCCACCGCAAGTACTGTAATAACAATACTCACATGCTAAATTACAAGCCTCTGAAACCGTCTTCCACATCACACTAATATTGCGGTTCGCTGTTGTCATGCAGCCAGTACTCATAGCCTATCCCCCCTAAGATGCTTACGAACTTTGAAAGCCCTGATGTCCAAGCATCAGGGCAGAATATATTATCTTTTGAATTCTTTCGCGTGCAATGGCCCGCCTTCTTTCATAACTGTCCATAACGGATCAACGTCAAAGTCCATCGTCGACATCATTTCATCATGCCACTCGTTAAGGAAATAAACGGCCGTTTTACAGATATCACGGCGTTCTTCAGCCAAGTTATGCTGTTCATAAGGGTCATCCTTTAAGTTAAACAGCATTTCCTTTGGGAACCCGTTATGTCCATCATGATAAGTACGGATATAGAGCCAATCCTCGAACCTGACACTTCGCTGGCAAACATGGGCACATTGAGACATAACCAAGTATTCCCGCCCTGTGTCTTCCCCTTTAATAATACTTTCAGCGTAGCTTCGTCCATCCCATGACGGCGGATTCGGCGCTCCTAGCAAACTAGCAAAGGTTGGAGCAAGATCGATATGATAATGCAAGCCCTCATCAACCTTCCCTTTTAATCCATTAGGCCAGCGAATAATCATTGGAATCCTGCATGTCCCTTGATCGGCCGTACCATGCTCAGAGTAAATCCCTAATTCACCCATATTTTCACCATGATCGGCAGTAACCAGAATCGCTGTGTCTTCCATCACACCGAGCTCCTCTAATTTCCGTAGCACTTGACCAATATGGTCATCCATATAGCGAATCGCACAATCGTAATTATCAAGGATTAATCGTAAATCATCGTATTTTTCAATTTGCTTCCCATGGCGCGGCCATTTGAAGTAATGGGTCTTAGCAAGTTCATTCATATGATCGATGCTGTGCTGACACACCTTTTGCTTGTGCTGATGAAATACCTCTTCCGTCAACCACTCAGGCAGAGGATCATTCGCAAACGGTTCACCGAATTCCTCAGGTGTACGATAAGGAGTATGCGGATCCCAGAAATTCAAATGCAAAAACCAGTTATCTGAACTGCCGTTGTCCTCCAGCCACTTTAGTGCTACCGGGAGCACCTGCTCCGCCGATTCGTGGCCGTTCGCCCCAACATTAAACACTTCATTAAATCCGGCATTGAACGTCCAGGCGGAATGTCTTTCCGCAAAAGTACTGATCGTTGTTGTTTTATAACCAATCTGCCTTAGTGACCCCGGCAGACTCTCATAAACGAGCTTATCATTGAAGTCACGGCTTGGTCCTTCACGTCTCATATCGGCCGATGTTCCACCATGGCCGACAATGCCATTATGGATTCCGAATCTGCCTGACATTAAGGCAGAACGTGACGGCAGGCAAGGGGCATCTGTACAATAATAATTCGTGAATATGACGCCATCTTCTGCGATCTTGTCAATATTTGGTGTTGTATCCCGATGATATCCATACGCACCAATATGATCGGGGCGGAGCGAGTCTAAATCTAAATAAAGTATTCTCATAGAGTCTTCAACCTACCTTCGGTGTTGTTGTAAAAAAGGCCCAAGCGTACAATAACGTTGCTTGGGCACCGGAGCTGTCCATTCATTTAAGCCGAGGAGTTTAAAAATCACCCCTTCACCGACCCTGCAATACCATCGACAAAATAGCGCTGCAAACAGAGGAAAATGACCACAATTGGCACGATCGCAATCGTTCCTCCTGCTGCAATCCCTGTCCAGTCGACGATGTTCTCACCGCGAAGGGCATATAACCCAACTGAAAGCGGCCGAGCGTCCGGAGTGTTGAGGGTCAAAATCAGCGGCATTAAAAACGAATTCCAGGACCAGATAAATTGCATAATCACAACACTGCCGATGACCGGCTTCGCAAGTGGGAGCATGACGGTAAAAAAGGTTCGGAAAAAGCCGCTTCCGTCCATAAGGGCCGCTTCTTCAAGTTCCTTTGGAATTTTTGCAAAAAAGGTTGCAAATAACAATATAAAAATAATATGATTGCCGCCAGACTCTGCGAGGATGACGCCAAATCTTGTATTCATCAGACCCAATGATTTGATTAAATCGTAGATTGGAATAATCGCAAACTCCGTTGGAACGAACATACTAGCAATTAATAGCGCATAAACAATTTTCTTACCCCTAAACGAATAGCGCCCGAGTACATACCCGCAAGTGGCAGTTGAGAGTAGCACGATGATAATCGTACCAACCGTAATAAGGACACTGTTTAAAAAGTACTGTTCGAAGTTCGCTTCATTCCATGCCCGGATGATATTTTCAAAAGTAAAGTGTTCTGGAATCAGCGAAAGGCCATTCTTAAAAAATTCACCCTGCGTCTTAAACGACGCAGAGACCATCCATAAGAATGGATAGATCCAGATCAAGCAAAAAGCGGTCATCCCGATGTAAAATGTTGATCTTCTTACACTTCTCATAAATTCTTACCACCTTTGATACGCTTTTGCACGATGGATTGGATGATGGCGAGTAAACAAATCGTGACGGCAAAGAAAAGACCCGCCGCGGATGCATATCCTAATTGTGGAAGCCCCATTTCGCTGGTAAATGCATAGCGATAAATATAGGTTGATACTACATCGGTGGCGAAGAACGGCCCACCGTTCGTCATCGTCTTAATTAAATCGAATGCTTTCAGTGAATTAACGACATTCAATAAGAGAATGATCGTTCCGATTGGTATCAAAAGGGGAACAGTAATATAGAAGAATTTCTTTACCCCTGATGCACCATCTACTTCAGCCGCTTCGTATAGATCCTTGGAAATCGACTGTAACCCTGCAAGCCAGTAGATTAAGTTCACCCCAAGGTTTTTCCAGACCGAAATTAAAATGACCGTAAACATTGACCAATCAGCATCGCCTAACCAGTTGATTGGCCGCTCTAACAAGCCGAGCTTCAATAATGTATCATTGACTGCCCCATCACTTCCCCAAATAAATACCATGATAATCCCGACAATGGAAGTAGTCGTGACGACTGGGAGGAAAATGAAGGTACGGAATAGATTAGCCGCCTTAAGTCCAGGGCGATGTAAAATAACGGCGAGCACCAAAGCGACCAATAAATGAAACGGTACTGTGCCCAACATGAATTTAAAGCTATTCTTAAATGCATTCCAGAAATATGGATCCTGGGCGACATTCATGAAATTCCGCAGACCGACAAATTTAGCATCCGGTGTCAGCCCTGACCAATCAAGAGTAGCATAGTACCAGCTGGCCAAAATTGGCCAGCCTTGGAACATTGCAAATAATGCTAACGTAGGGAATAAAAACACCCAGTACCAAGCTACATTACTCGATTTTGTTTTCGTCTTGGTCTTTTGCTTTACTGTCAAACCGTCTGTGCTTAATGTACGAATGTTCTCCTTCATAATAGTAGCTCCCTATTTCCTAATTGCCTCATAGTCTTGGGCCGTATAATCTTTATTAGGGCTCCAATTAGAGAAATTGAAATCATCTTTACTTACTTTTGCACCTTCAGCTTTTGCAGCATCAATTGCTTGATCAAGTGAAGTGTTTACATTTTTCGATAACATCTTAAGCTGCTCTTTCGGATCCTTTAAAGCACCGGCAATCACGCCTTGAAGAATATCACCTAATCCTGGCTGCGGGTCTTTATATTTTCCGAAAATCTTAGCTGTTTCAGGATTTCTAATTTCAACGCTTGGTGCTAAACGAGAGCTTTCCATTGCGATACTGTAATATTGTTTAAATTGTTCAATTTCAGCAGCACTTTCGTTGACATCTTTTAAGATCGAGAAACGGTCTCCTGCTTTTACTAATACAGACTGATAATCTTTGCTGTAATATTCTTTTAAATATTGGGCAGCAGCTTCAGGATGTTTGCTTGTTTTCGCAATTCCAAGCCATGGCTGCAAGTTGGGTCTTGGCAAGTAGCCTTTTTGACCGTCATCTGGAACAGGAGGCGCCATCACTCCAAAGTCTAAATCTGGATTGTCCTTTTTCCAAACACCGATGCACCATTCACCTTGGACAATGAATCCTGCTTGTCCTTGACCGAATAATGCGCGTGCTTCAGGTGCAGCAATGCTCATTGTTTTTGGATGATAGCTTCCGTCATCATTCATCCCTTTAAATAGATTCATAACGTCTAAAACAGCTTTAGAGTCATAGTTTGCATCGTTGGTTACTAAAGAAAGCGGAGAATGTGGATTCAATCCACTACCACCTTGTGCAGACCAGTCAATCACTGGATTTTTCCAGCGGACAATGGTTTTGCCTCCTTCGATAATGCCATATGCTTTACCATCTCCCGCCTTTGTAATCGCTTTGGCTGCGGCACGGAATTCGCTATATGTCTTTGGCGGATTCTCTGGATCTAACCCTGCATCTTTAAATAACTTCTTATTGTAAAAAATAAGGGTGTTTGATAAATCCAATTTCGCTGGGATCGTATAAATTTTCCCATCTTGCATGGTGATGCCTTCAACGAAGACGCCATCCATGAAACGGCTCTTAAATTCATCGTCTAAATATTTATCTAACGGCTGAAACCAGTCGCCGGCAACCGCTGTGCTAAGCTTCATGCCCGGTGGAATTGGGAACAAGTCCGGAGCATCACCAGATTTAATGGCAGTTGTAATCGTGTTTTGGAATTGATCGCTTGTTAGCAGCGTGTATTCAATCTTAATATCTGGGTGTCTTGCTTCGAAATCTTTGATAAATTGATCGCGATAGGGTTTCTCACTGTCCGCCCAGTCCATAACTCGTAAAGTAATCTGCTTATCAGTTTTCTTTCCCTCTGACTTTTCCTTACTGCCATTATCGGCGGTAGATTTTGCACATCCAGTAAATACTTGTAAAATCAGTACTAACATGAGTAAAATTCCAACTGCTTTAAATTTCCTTTTCACATAATAGCCCCCTTTTAAGTTGTCATTTTTTTAGTTGTAAAAACCTTTAAATTCCCATAACCATTGAGTCTGAATGCGTTTCCAAAACCAACAATTTATGATCTATCCTAATAATATTTAATTTCAGACAATTCGACAATGTAGCGATGATTCTTGTTTTTGTATTTTTGATACTTTTTTTGTTCCATGTTTGTACTTTTTTAAATTCAAAAAAACTCACCAATTTTTGGTGAGTTAAAGGATAAGTGGTGGGGAAGAATCGCTTAAATCCCGGCGATGACAGACGGTGTGGCAATCGTGTGCCATAAATTTGCGCTGATAGCCTTCGTTTCTCCATCCTGATGGCGACCGTCAAAGTAGAGAATTTCTTGCTCGAATTCTTCCAACTGGTCTACTCTACCCGTCAGGTAATCATTCAGCCGGTCGATAGCGGTTTGGATCCGCTGCAGCAGGCCGCCCATTCGAATGTCAAATACATCGAGCCCAAATATTTTATTTTCCGCCAGCCACTGGGTACGGTATGCGTCTATGAAATTCTTCGCCCGATTCTTCATCTCAGGTAAAAGGGAATAGCAATAGGCGCCTAGAATATCGCGATTTTTGCTGTGATAGGCCTTACGAAGGTTAATTCCCGCCTCACACTTTAATTCTAGTAATCTGCTTAAGGTAAATTGTGTGCGGAAAACGGCCTCCCAATTTGGGTTTCTGCCCATACATTGCTCAAAGGTTTTCGTACAGTTGTGAAAATGGGCTTCGTACTCATTAGGCCACACGTGTCGATCAAATAACCCGCACAAGATATCCTGGTATAATAAATATTTCGGCGGATTAATCGAGTGAATATCAAGTGAAGTGTTATCAGGCACGAGCATCGTCTTATCTAAATTCATGAAATCAGCATAGTGGCCATCAACACATGTGGCAAAGCGTTCCTCAAGGCGGCTTGTCTCCACATGATCCCTATAACATAGCTCTGCCCAAAGCTGCAACGTCGGAAGGATCGAATAAATGGAAGCTTCAGCACCGTTATCCCCCCACGCCGTGATTAACACATCTTTAATTCCGTTACGCACACAGCTTTGATGCGCCATCTCCCCGGCATGCCGGCTAAATTGGTTATTCGGTGAAAAGCCCATCCATTTCCAGGCACCGCCTGCAAAAACAATCTTGTCACAAAGCTGTTTATGCTTTTTCAACATACCATCATATTTCTCCGGGTCAACAGAATAGTAATCCCAATAAACGAGGGATATATCATCGGGAATCATCTCAATCACATCCTGCCGAATGGGGCTGGCTATGTCATAATACTCACCTGCACTTGCCAGCCGGAAAAACATATCGCTCCACATCATCGGCTTGTAGTCGTATTTTCGGGCGATTTCCATGACGCGATTAAAATGCTTCAGCATCAGTGTTGAGCGGTCTTGATAACCATGCTGATCAAGATATTTACCAAGCCCCATCATATGGGCTTCATCCATTCCGATATTGATGTTTCTGCTGGAGATATTCTCAGACATGGTCCGAAACATCGCTTCAATCAGTTGATACGTTTTTTCTTCATCAATTAGTAAAATATCATGGCAATCGACGATATCGGAAAAAGCATTCCACTTAAGAGCTGTTCCGAGATGAGCCAGTGTTTGAATACAAGGAACAAGCTCAATACCAAACATCTTTGCATACCGATCCATGGTCTTCAATTGTTCCCCGGTATACCGTCCGCGCATGTAACCAAAATACGGATAGTCCTTTATTTCATAGGTATCCTCTGTATATAATTGCACTGTGGAATAGCCCATTAAGGCAAGATGCTTGATGACGGTTTGAAAGGTTTCGACCTTTAAAACAGCATTTCTTGAGCAATCTATCATGACACCGAGGCTGTTATAGACTGGCTTTTCCGTTATTTCGAATGGCTCGCCTTTTTTGATTCCTTCTATTAATAGTCCAAGTGCACGGAAGAATTGGTGTGCCTCTTGATAGGCGACCTTCCCTTCATGACCATCAAATTGTACATAAATACCGGATTCTATCTTTTCCACTTGAATCGGGATTCCGCAGTGGGATTGTTGGATGTTTAACAGATATAGAATTTCCTTTGCAGCGAGGTCATGTTGCTCCTCCAGCCCTATTAATTGTATTTCCATACTAGTACCCTCCTAAAGCTGAGAAAGAAGGCTGCCCCTCACATCGTGAAAATAAGCAGCCTCCTTTTTTTTTAGTCTTTTAAAAAAGTAATATCATCCAATAGCAATTGAGCAAACGATGAATCGATGTGTTTGCCAGATTGCGCTCGCAGCTCATTTTCCAGTGAAACCAAGACGTTTTGTTGATCCTGCTTCTTAGCAGCCTGCTTCGCCTTTGCAAGCAAACTAGTATAAATACCCTGATTATGAATCTGGGATTTGCCGGCTTCCAAAACATCTGGCAGATGGGCCACATCGATTAAAATATTCAATGCGAATTCCTTCGACGCTTCATTTCCAGCGTAATCCGCTGCGGTGATCTTGATGGTGTGCTTGCCTGCCTGCAGGGTTAACGGTTCAAACTCGGATGGATTTTGTACAGGTATACCATCTAACGTAACCTCATAAGTGGCGACTCCGCTTATTTCATCTACAATTCCGAAATCAATCGTTGCTGTTTCGAACTGATATACATCTAATGATCCTTTTGGGGAAATTTCGGGAGCTGTCCGATCAATTTTTACAAAAGTTGTTTTGACGTCTTCCTTATTTCCTTCTTGGTCGATACTGTAGTATTTCAGTGTGTGGACACCGTCATCATGGATTGTGATGGAAGTGCCCTCGACAAATGGGCTGCCATCTAAGCTGTAGAAGGTTTTCGCTACCCCACTGCCTTCATCGGCAGCTGATAGGTTTACTATTTGTTCATCACGATGCCATCCTTCCGTGGCATCATCCGTTGTAACGGGTGGTGTTACGTCAAGGTCAGCTGCGATACCATAAACTTCCGCTTCGACATAATGATTCCAAACATTTCCGATGCTGCCGTTCGACCAAAAGCGAACGTATCTTGCATTCACAGGTGTGAAGGTGATCTCCTTTCCGTCTGCCGATTCCTTATACTCTTTATCCGCACCAACACCTTGGCTGGCACTATTGTCGGCATCATTATTAAACACAGTTGTCACATGACTTGAAAAATCTGGCGTATTGGACAGCTGAACAATGACATCCTTATAGGTTCGGCCATCCGCAAAATAATGCCACAGCTTCACACTGCTTAGATTGTAAACTGCCCCTAGGTCAAGCTGCAGCCACTGCAGACCCTTCGCGAGCCCCGTATACTGATTGGAATCGTTTGTCCGGCCATCCGTAATCCGCTCGGGATTATTCACAAAGCTGCCTGATGTTGGCGCTTTGCCAAGAGCGACATTCACGGGTGTCAAACTGGTTCCATATACCTTTGCCTCAACCATATGGTTCCATGCATTGGTCTTGCTGCCGTTCGACCAGAAACGAACATATCTTGCCTCAACAGGGGCAAAGGTGATTTCCTTTCCATCTGCTGTTTCCTTATATTCTTGATCCGTGCCGGCACCTTGGCCTGCACTATTGTCGGTATCATTATTAAAGACCGTCGTGACTCCGCTTGAGAAATCAGGCGTATTGGAAAACTGGACAATAACATCATTATAGGTTCGTCCACCGCCGAAATAATGCCACAGCTTCACCCGGTTGACTTTGTACTCACCGCCGAGGTCCAGCTGCAGCCACTGCACGCCCTTGTCAAGTCCAGCATATTGGTTCGTATCGTTCGCCAAGCCATCGGTTGCAAACGCCGGGTTCTGAAGGAAGCCTCCTGATGTCGTGGCGATTTTCCCTAAGGCAATATTATTCAGGTCATCGTTGGAAACGGGCGGATCTTCCGGCTCTGTTGGCGGCGGTGTTTCTTTATCGCTTTGCTGCTCGTAAGCACCGCGATCCGGCTGTTGGTAATAAAGCGGATTGCCCCAGAAATCTGTACCGCCAATATTCGTGATTACTGAGCCGCTATTGATTGCCGGCGAATAATTTTTCAATTGGTAGCCATCTAGGTCCTTTATGCTTGTTGCTTTACCTGGATCGATAAACTCAGGATTAGCTATGAGCATATTGGCATCAGGGATGGTGGCTATGGTTGGGACATTGTTACCGTAGAATAGGTTGCCGTCATATTTCCAGGTAGACTTGGCTGTATAGCCACCTGTACCGAGATTATAGAAAATATTATTGTTAAAAATGGCCTCGCCATTCCCAGCCGGTGCATTTCCGTTTTGGTCAATCAAGAGATTATTCTTGACCCCCGGTCCGACATAAAACACATTGTTATAGAATTGCATATTGCTATAGTTGCTGCCGCTGCACACGGTAATCATTTGATAATGGTCATTTTGGCTGATATTGTAGCGGAAAATGCCGTCAGAAACAGAACCGTTCTTTTCATTTTGACAGATCAGCACTGTGCCGCCTTCGTTGTCATGGCTGTAGTTATATTGGAAAATAAGCCCCTTTGTTCCATTATCATAGTCAAATGACATGCCGTCTTTAATGGTTTTGCCGCCGGAAACCTCGTTATATTGGTAAACGGTGTAATCTCCGTTATAGGTCCACATCCCGGCGTTATAATCTTTCTCGGCTTCGTTGTAGCCATCCACCCGGTTATGCTCCACCAGCGCACCGGTCGTAATATGAGGAACAATCCCGTCGCCGCTAACATGAAGGACCTCATTACCGCGAATGACAACATTCGTAGCCGGTGTCCATGGTATGGTCGGGTCAACAACAGGTCCACCTTGCTGCTCGCGGTGGGTCCAAGCGGAATTAACCATAATTCCTGTCCGGGTTACATTTTCCACTTTATTATTTTCAATCAGAACCTGATCAAATTTGGTTACCCGATGCGGCAGTCCTTCCTGATTCCTTCTTACTAACACATTGATCCCCGCACTGCCATAGACCCCCTTTTTATGTAAGCCGTTCACATCGTGAATGTAGAGGTCATGCAGATGAATATTATGTAGTACAGCTACATTCTCAATATCGTCCGTGTCCCCTGCTTGATAATCTTCCCCAATGACTTGCACACCAGTCCGCGGCTCCGTTCCCGGCTCCGGTGTATGATTAGTCACTTCAATATTTCCGATACTCCAATGCTCCTGATTATACAATCCAATGACATAGGGAGCTCCTTGCCCTTCGATTAATGGCTTAGGTCCTTCCCCATACTTATCCAAGATGATCGGTTGTTCAGCGGTTCCCGATCCTAATGGATGAAGCGATCCTGTCCATTTCCCTCCTGTCTTCAAGAGGATTTTGTCACCTGGATGAAACGTGGTTGAGTTTACTTTTTCAAGAGATTTCCATGGGCTTTGTTCAGATAAGCCGTCATTTGCATCATCACCGTTCGTTGCGTCAACATAATAGATTGTCAACTCTTGACTCTCCGATGGAGTGGCACCCGCTGCATATACGCTTGCATCTGAAAAAATGGAAAAGCCAAACACCATTAAAACCAACATGAGTACCCATTTTTTCAATTTCACTTGCATCTTTCCCTTCCCTAATGTCATTAGCGCATCTACTTGGGTCATAGATTAATAGGTCCTTCACCTAACTGTTTGTTTATAAAAACAGCCTCCTAACCATTCGATTGTAGTTAGGAAGCTGTTAAAACACGCGTTTAGGAAAATAGACCTATTTCACTTGTAAAATAAGCACTAGTGACCAATGAATTCTATCGTCTGTGAAAACCTTTGACGAAGACTCACCCTGCTTTTTCCAAGCATGATACATCTACTACCCTTATAAACACAGAGTTTGAACGCGTTTACAAAACTCCTTAATCCTAATAGTAGTAGACTTCTATTTATCTAACAATGTAGGGATGAATCCTCTTTTTGTATTTTTGATACTTTTCCGAAATTCACTTGGAGAGATTTTAAAGGCACTCCGGAATGCATGGGTGAAATGAGGTGAATCACAAAATCCGCACTTTTGAGCAATTACTTCCATCGTATAATCAGTTGTTTCAAGCAGCCGTTTGGCATGCAGCAGCCTAAGTTTTTTCACCATTTTCATTGGTGTAAGACCGTAAATCTCTTTAAAAGCACGGCTGAAATAAACAGGATTCATATGATAGATTTGCGCCAATTCATCACGGGTTATATTCTCTCCCAATCTTTTCTCAATATAATGAAGGACATTGTTGAACCGGTCAGTTATATATTCCTCATTCGGCGAACGCTTTCCACCAAACTTCGAGCTTTCAATCACTTCATGGAGTAACGAGAATGCGAGAAAGCTGGACTGAACCGTTCGGTACTCGTTTGTTTCCTGAAGCCAAATGCTTCTCAGTTCATCAAACTTCTTCTCATAAAGGATTGGGTCACGTATTTTAACCACCTTCCCGAGCGGATACATACTAAAGAAATCAACTTCTTCCATTACCTTTAAGTCTATATTGAAAAGATAGTGGATCCCATCCGTTTTGGAAATAACATTAAACGGCTTATGGGGCCGATGAATCATCACATCCCCTTGCTTGGCCACATACTCCTTCCCTTCAAAAGTTGTCGTGACTTCCCCTTTTTTAATATAAGCAACTGTACAACAAGACTGCACATAATCAAATATCACCCGCGACTTGTACTGAATCTTCTTCACATCAAACAACGTCACCTTTAGCTGATCACTTACACTAAACGACAATGTGTACCCTCCTTTGCAAGGGAAGCACAGGAACTTCTTCTGCTTCCTACTTAGTCAATATTCAGCATCTTTGTATTGTTATATAAAAATATAACATAACTAGAAATGTAGATAGCGATATTATTTTTTAAAACATTTGGTATTTTTCGAGAATTTAAAGTGCCAGGCACCTCCCAAAGAACCATCCTCAAGTTCCTTTTTTTGATTTCTATCGAACCGTTTTATCCCCTTCTTCGTTTCCTTATTTGATACCTTAAGAAAATGGAGGAATGAGAATGAAAAAAAATTTGGTACTAAGTGCAATCTTTTTACTCCTGTTCACAGCCGCTGGATTAACGGTTTACGCGAACATGGATGATTCATCAATGTCTCAACAGCCTGCCAAAACCACTATGAACGATGGAGTGATCCGTGTGTATGGCCCAGGCGGACCACTGGGACCTATGAAGGAAGCAGCAGAAAAATTTACAGCGGAAACAGGAATAAAGGTTATCGTAACGGCTGGACCTGAATCCAACTGGATTAACCAAGCCAAACAAGATGCAGATATTGTTTATGGAGGATCGGAGTACATGCTTCGCAGCTTCATGCTAAGCAATCCAGAGATGATCAATGAAAAATCACTTACAGAATTATACGCCCGTGCAGCAGGGATTTTAGTACGAAAAGGGAATCCCAAGAACATTCAATCGCTTGAAGATTTAACGAAAAGCGGCGTGAAAATTATCGATGTCAATGGTGCCGGGCAGCTTGGATTATGGGAGGATTTGGCCGGAAGAAAGGGTCTAATCGGAGGAATTAGCCAAAATATTGACATCTCCGTAAAATCCAGTGCCGAAGCAATTGAAATATGGAAATCCAATTCAAAACACGATGCGTGGATTACATATGAATCCTGGCACCATAGGCTTAAGGATGTCACCGATTTAGTGGAGCTCCCGGAAGCAGAAAAGCTTTACAGAGGAACTCCTATTGCGCTAACAACAAGCACGGATAACAAAAAAGAAGCCCAACAATTCATTGACTATCTAAAAACCGACGCATCCCACCAAGTCTTTCAAAAGTGGGGATGGAGATAACGTTCTCAAGTGAAGTGCCAGGCACCCTCCAATCCTCTGGTCGGTGCCCGGCACTTTTTTCTATAAAATTCGAACCGTTTTTTGTGTTTCTTCGTTACCTTAATTGAACAGAACATATAAGGAGGAGTTCATGATGGAAAAATGGAGTTGGTTAACTTTATTCCTTTTAGCAGGAGTACTTCTTGTTGGGTGCAGTGCAAAAGAAAATGCAAAGGACAAGGATACAAGTAATCAAGCAAAAGAGACAGCCGTAGTGGTTAACAAAGATGCCGAAAAAGTGGCGGACAAATCAGATACAGCCCTGCAGCTGAAGGAAAACGAAAAAGTCGGTAACTATCTTGCAGATGCGAAAGGGATGACACTTTACTATTTTGCCAAAGATCAGCCAAACACTTCAAACTGCAGCGGCGAATGTCTCCAGAACTGGCCTGCCTTCTATTCTGAAAACCTTGAAGCTCCAGAAGGACTTAACAAAGAAGACTTCAGCACCATTACCCGAGCAGACACAGGTGAGAAACAGACTACCTACAAAGGCTTTCCGCTTTACTACTTTGTTAATGACAAAGCAGCTGGTGATGTAAATGGACAGGGCGTTAAAGATGTTTGGTTTATTGTTAACAACGAGACAACATTTCCCCAATAATGCAACTTTTCGAAGAATTGCCGCCAGGCAGTTCTTTTTTCTCATTTTGAAAAGGTTTCCCCTTCCGCTTTCACAATGATTTATACTAGTAAAAACGCTGCAATGTAAGGGAGAGAATCTGGCAATGAAATCGAAGACAGACGAAGAACTGATTGGACTAATTGTCCAAAAGCATCGTCCGGCACTTGAAGAGCTATATGACCGATACGCAAAGCTTATCTATAGCTTCTCCTATAAAATAGCAAAGGGCGATACAGATAAAACAAAAGAAATAGTCCAACATGTATTTCTCCGGCTTTGGACAACAAAAAGCACCTATAATCCAGCAAAAGGACAGTTGGCGAACTGGCTTCTTACCATTACCCGAAATATTGCGATTGACCTCATTCGCAAAGAGCAAAAACATAACGGAACCATCCCGTTAGAACTGAATGACATGGTGCAAATTCAGGGGCAGCAGTCGGAGGATGTCCTGCAGCAAGTTTCAAGAAATCTATTAAAACAACAAATTCAGGAAGCCAAACGCCATCTCTCTGAACCACAGCAACGCCTCATCAACCTTCTATACTGGGAAGGTTACTCTTTAAGCGAAATTGCAGAAATAGAACAGAAGCCGCTCGGTACTATTAAAAGCAGGCTGCATCAAACCTTGAAAAAACTTCGGAATTATTTTAGTGAGGAAAAAGGAGGGGTTCGGCATGGAAAATAAATGCGAAAACCTGTCTTTATATATGATTAATGAATTGACTCCGCGTGAAAAAGATGAATTTGAAGACCATTTGAAAACATGTACCCACTGTCAGCACGAATTAGAATCACTGCAAGGATTATGGCAGACCCTTTCTTATGAAGTAGAAGAGGTGGACGTTCCAGAAACACTGAAAGCAGAAGTCATGAACTTTATTTTTGAAGAGAAGGAAGCACCGCAGCAGGACCAGAAAGTAGAAACAGCGAAGAAAAGCTTGATCGTACAATTCAAACTCCATTTCAAGAAGCATTTCTCGCCGTTATCCACTGCTGTTGCTGTCGTTCTAGTCATCGGCTTAGTCGGACTATTTTGGAATAACCTTCAATTAAAAGAGACGATTACAGCCTTAGAAACGAAAGAAGCGGACACATCCCAAATTGTATCGACCTATATCCTAAAAGGGCAGGGTTTAGCCTCTTCGGCAAACGGCAATGCTTACCTCCTTCAAGAAGGCGGCACCACCAATCTTGTCATCGAATTAAATAATATGCCGCGTACCAATAATGAGGAAGTATACCAAGTGTGGCTGTTAAAAAACGGCACTCGGCAAAATGCGGGGACTTTAAAGCCTGATCAAAACGGCAACGGCCTAATCACCTACCGCCTCCCCCAAGCCCTATCGTTTGACGCTATCGGAATCACTTTAGAGCCGAACCCAAACAACACACAACCGCAGGGCCAAAAAGTGATGGGAACGTCTTAGAGGATTGGTGTGTGACATGGGGACGGTTCTCATGCCTCACATTGTGAGGCACAAGAACCGTCCCCATGCTCTAAATCAGACTGGAATAGAATGAAATATTCTCTCCTTGAATTGTTCTTGTAAGGTCCTTGTAATAGTCCCTACTTCCCCTCCATTGATTTCATGATCTTCAACTCGAACAATCGGCATAATTTCCATTGTTGTGCTAGTAATGAATATTTCGTCTGCTTGGATCATTTCATCTGGGGTGAACTGTTTTTCGATAAACGGAATTCCATTCTCTATTGCTATGCCCTTTACTGCCATTCTTGTAATTCCGGACAAAATATGTTTTGATAGTGGTGTTGTAATGATGGATGAATTTTTTACGATATATACATTAGAACTCGTTCCCTCAGTCACTTTACCATCTCGTACTAAAACTGCTTCTAGAAATCCTTTCTCATAAGCAGATTGTTTAGCCAAAATATTCGGTAACAAGTTTAGTGATTTTATAAAGCAGTTTTGCCAACGTTCATCCGGGAGGAAAGTGACACCGGCCCCCTTTTCTCCAATCTTTATTGTTCGAAAAGGTTTAACGGTCATTGAGACAGATACGGGGCAATCTGGAAACAAATGATTTCTTGATGCCATCCCCCTTGTCACCTGTACATAAAGATCAAGATTTATTAAGCCACTTTCTCTAATGAGTTCCAACATGGTATTTTTGAGAGCACCGCAATCGGGATCAATCTGTAATTTTATAGCATATGCACTCTGATATAATCTATCTACATGTTCTTCTAGCATAAAGGGTTTTCCGTTATAAATTCTGATAACCTCGTATACACCATCACCAAATTGATGGCCTCTTTCATCAATTGGTATAACCGGATCATTAGCATCAACAAATTTACCGTTAAAATAGGCTGAAATCATTTCTACCCTCTCCTTAAGAAGATTGCCCTATTAATTTGTGGTAAGGGATTGCCTCGCGCACTCTTCCATTATTTCCATCAATTCTTCCGATGACTATGCCAAGATCATGCAACCGAATTCTACTCCATTTTCAACACCACCAAAACTTATTTCTGAGCTCATGTGGTTTAATCAAGTTGTTTTTAAACGAATCATTTGTAAAAATAACTCACCTTTTCTAGATATGGTTGTTCCTGAACGACCTTGACGAACATTCAACAATTCCAATTGGTTAAGGACTTCTAGTCGTAATCGCAATTGCTGTTCCGAAAGAGTAAGTCCATTTTCCTGAAGCCTTCCCTTAACAACTGTACGGCCAAATGATTCACACTGTTTCTTACCTAGTTCAAAAATCTCAAGTATTGCAAGGCTCTCTTCTAAGAATCCGTGTTCTTCAATATTTAAAATAAGTTCATTTAATTCACTCTCAGTCATTTCTTGCAAAGGAATGGATTCCTTTATATTTTTTTGAAGCCTGCCCTTAATATAAAACGGCAATGACTCTAACGTTAATTCCTTTTCCACCAAGCAAGCCATGTATGAAACAGCATTGAATAATTCTTTTACATTTCCTGGCCAAGAATAGTGTTTCAGAAGGTTAATCATATCAGGGGGTATAACCAATTTTTCATGAAATAAATGGGATTGAAGATAAGTCTGAATGAGCGATTCAAAATCTTCCTTTCTCTCTGACAAAGAAGGAACTTTACAGGTTAATACAGCCAAATAATAAAATAGATCCTTACGAAATTTATTCTCATCCATTAACAATGAAAGATCATTAGTACTAATCGTAATTATCCTTACCTGTACGGAAATTGGCTGTTTCCCTCCTAACCTAATAACTTGGCCTTCCTCAATCGTTTGAAGAAGTCTGCCTTGCAAGGAAATAGGCAGTTCATCAATTTCTTCAATGCATAGCGTCCCGCCATTTGCCATTTCAAAAAGGCCCGGAGTAATCTGCCCATCAAATTCTGTTCCATAAAAGTCTCTTTCCAGTACATCTGGAGGCCATCCTGCACAATTGATGCTAAGATACGGTCCATCTTTCATTAAAGAATCGTTATGAATGGCCTGTGCGAGCATTCTTTTTCCGGTGCCAGTTTCCCCAAAAATATGTACAGGGTCACTCATTTTAGCAAGCTTTTTTGCAATGTATAAAGTATCGTTCATCGCCTTACTATTTGCTATCACATCATCAAAAAAATACTTGGCTGTTTTTCCCTCCCCCTCCCCAGTCCATTTACTATAGGAGGCAGAAGTCTTTAAATTATTGTTTTCATTAGATACCGCGACTAGGGATTTCATATAACGATTGGTTAAAAAGAAGTGAGAACAATCTAATCCAAGCAATTTAAATACTTCAAAAACCGTTTCCAAGGCAAGAACTCGGTAGCCTATATCGATTACTTCAAATCCACCTTCTGGAACTAGTTGTATCTCCCCTAGAGTAACTACATAATCAATATTTAAAGGAATATCAGAATCCGGATTATAGCCAAAATAGTTATGCTCAAACACTGCCTCTTGAAGTGCTTTAACTGTTTCATCTGTGTTTTGCTTTGTGTCGTTTACAATTAAAATATTTTTTCCTTTAGGAGATGAAAGCAGCTTAGCCATATTTACATAATTAAATCCTCGTTCTGCTATTACATATTTAGCTCCATCTGGCAAAAAGGGACGAACAAGCGGAAAAATAAAGTTTGATCCTAATAGAACAATATCATCTTTTGAAATTTCCTCTCTGGATAAATTCTTAATCGAAATTGGACGAATCCTGATTAAATCTCCAGCAATTTCTATCAGTTGCTTTGAAATCATTGACAGATATTCATCCTGAATGGAAATAATAGTTAATACTTTTTTGGCCACATCACTTTCACTCCTTTATCCTTAAGCGCCAATTATCGTTTATTGATTATATAAATGGCAGGCGGAAAAGTGCCCTGGCTCAATTTCTATCAACTCAGGAACTACAGTTTTACAGATTTCCATACAAGCACTGCAACGGGGATGGAAGGTACATCCTGTCGGAGGTTTCGATGGACTTGGAATATCTCCTTGCAAAACAATTCGTTCTCTTTTTATACGCGGATTGGCAATAGGTACTGCAGACATTAATGCTTTAGTGTACGGGTGTAATGGATTCGCGTATATGGACTCTTTACTGGCAATTTCCACGATTCTTCCAAGGTACATTACGCCTACACGGTCACTAATATGCTCTACAACACTCAGATCATGAGAAATAAAGAGATAGGTTAATCCAAATTCCTTCTGTAGATCCTGCATTAGGTTTAATACTTGGGATTGAATGGAAACATCTAATGCCGAAACTGGTTCATCTGCTACGATTAGTTTTGGATTTACGGCCAATGCACGTGCAATCCCAATTCTTTGTCGCTGTCCTCCACTAAATTCATGGGCATAACGGTTTGCTTGATACGAACTAAGACCAACATATTCTAATAGTTCGTGCACTCTTTTTTCTCTTTCTTTTTTTGTCATCATGCCATGAATGACTAAAGGCTCACCAATAATATCCCCAATATTCATACGTGGATTTAAGGAGGCATAAGGATCTTGAAATATCATTTGTAATTCTTTTCTTGTTTCTTGTAATTGTTTGTCATTTAACTTGCTAATATCTCTTCCATTAAACCAAATTTCTCCTTCAGTTGGCGCAAGCAACCTCATGATCATCCGGCCTGTTGTAGACTTACCGCAGCCGCTTTCTCCAACTAATCCCATTGTTTCGCCTTTTTGAATGGAAAGTGAAACTCCATCTACAGCCCGAACGTATGACTTTTTTTGCCCAAACAATCCTTTTCTAATAGGAAAGTGTTTCTTTAAATTTTTTGCCTCTACCAACAGTTCTGCCATTTATTTTGCCCCCTTTGTCAGTTCCTTCTGATATAGGAAACAGCGACATTGATGTCCGTTTGAAATTTGCCGCAAATCTGGTTCGTTTTCGTTACAAATATCCATTGCTTCTGAACAGCGGGGAGCAAATTTGCAGCCTTTCGGCATATTAGCAGGATTGGGGACATTTCCAGGAATAGGATCAAGTCTATTCGTCTTTTGCCCAAGCTTTGGAACAGAGTTAAGTAATCCTTTCGTATAAGGATGTTTTGGGTTCTCAAAGATCTCTATGACATCAGCTTCCTCTACCACTTTCCCGGCATACATCACTACTACGCGATCACACATTTCTGCTACGACACCTAAATCATGCGTAATGAGCATGATCGCTGTCCCTTTTTCATTTTTTAATTTTTTCATAAGCTCTAAGATTTGAGCTTGAATCGTTACATCTAGTGCAGTCGTTGGCTCATCTGCAATCAATAGTGTTGGGTTGCATGCCATAGCCATTGCAATCATGACCCTTTGCCTCATTCCTCCGGATAGCTGATGGGGATATTCATCTATTATTTCCTCAGCACGTGGGATTCCAACAAGCATCAACATATTAATCACATGTTCTCTAGCCCTTTTTTTGTCATATTTTAAATGGAGCTTAACAGCCTCACCAATTTGCTCGCCGATTTTATAGACCGGATTCAGTGAGGTCATCGGTTCCTGAAAGATCATCGCTATTTCATTGCCGCGGATTTCTCTCAGTTCGTCCGCCGACAATGACAAAAGATTTTTCTCCTTGAAATGAATGGAACCATCTACTACTCTTCCTGGAGTGTGCTCAAGTAAACCCATTACAGAAAGCGATGTCACGCTCTTCCCACATCCGGATTCCCCCACAACCCCCAGTGTTTCCCCCTCATTTATATATAGATCGACCCCGTTAACTGCAGGAATCTGACGATTATCCACGAAAAAATAAGTTTTTAAGTTTGATATTTCTAACAGCTTATTGTTCATATAATCGCTCCCTGTCTCTTAATCTTTCATCTTTGGATCAAGGGCATCTCGTAACCCATCGCCCAACAGATTGAATGCTAGTACCGTTATAAAAATAGCTAAGCCAGGAAAAATGGTGACATGCGGGGCTGTATTTAAGAAATCCCTGCCGGAACTAAGCATCGCACCCCATTCCGGAGATGGGGGCTGGGCACCCAACCCTAAAAAGCTAAGACTGGCAGCCGTTAGAATCGATGTTCCGATTCTCATAGTAAAATACACAATAATACTTGAAACAGTACCTGGGAAGATATGTTTCCAAATAATCCGTTTAGCTGGTGCCCCTATAGATCTTGCTGATTCAACGTATACAGTGGCTTTAATAGAAAGAGTGCTGCTTCTAACAATCCTTGCAAATGTTGGGATGCCAAATATGGCTACGGCAATGATAACATTCCCCAGACCTGGTCCTAAAATGGCAATAATACCAATTGCCAGCAAAATACCCGGGAAGGCGAATAACACATCACAAAATCGCATGATTATACTATCGATCCATCCACCATAGAATCCACTTATGAGACCAAGGACCGTTCCTCCCAAAGCACCCACAAGTACGGAACTTAAACCAACAAAAAGAGAAATTCTTGTTCCTTCAATAATCCGGCTGAATATATCCCTGCCAAAAGCATCTGTTCCAGCAAAATGCTCCATTGATGGCGGACTTAAAATATTTTCATAGTCTGGCTCTATCGAAGAATAGGGAGTAATAATCGGGCCTAAAATAGCTATTATAAATAGGAATCCAACAAAACATCCGGCAACCAATGCCAACCGCTGTTTTTTAAATTTCCGCCAAAACTCCTTAAACGGGGTTCGTACCTTTTCAACTTCTTGATGGGTAACCTGTTCAGTCGATTGAACAACTATCGTTCCATTTTCCAATTTTCTTCCCCCTCTCATTACTCATAACGAATTTGCGGATTCATGACCCCGTATAAAACATCTACAATCAGATTAATCAAAATGAACTCTAAGGCAAAAAGCAACATTTCACCTTGAATTAATGGATAATCGCGGAAAGATACCGAATCAATTAACAAGCGGCCAAGGCCGGGCCAGCTGAATACAGTCTCAACCACAATGGATCCTCCTAATAAAAACCCAAACTGCAATCCCGTCATGGTAACAACAGGAATCATTGCATTTTTTAAAGCATGCTTCCAAACTACTGCATTTTCCTTAAGTCCTTTGGCCCTCCCAGTACGGATATAATCCTCTCTTAAAATATCCATCAAGGAAGAACGAGTAAAACGAGCAATAACAGCTGCTACCCCGGCCCCCAAAGTGAGTGACGGCAAAATATAACTCTTCCAGGAGTCATTTCCTCCTGTCGGAAACCAACCTAACATGACCGAAAATAATTGAATCAGCATCAAACCGAGCCAAAAAGATGGCAGCGAAATTCCGGATACCGCACCAAACATTCCCGTATAGTCCTGCCACTTATTCCTCTTTGTTGCGGAGATAACACCAATTAACAGCCCAAATACAATTGCCCAGACCATGCTCCAAACCGTTAACCAAAATGTCGGCATGAATCTGGCGGCAATCTCATCGTATACTGGGCGCTTTGTTTTCATAGATGTACCCAAATCTCCCTGAAAGAGGTTGCCTACATATGTAAAGTATTGTGTCACGACAGGTTTATCCAAACCAAGTTCTTGACGGACAAGTTCAATATCCTTATGGCTTGCATCAGGTCCTGCTACGAGCCGTGCCGGATCCCCCGGTATCATATGGACAAACATAAATATGAAAATTGAAACAATGAATAGAGTAGGGATAACCCCCAACAAGCGTTTTACAATATAACGAAACATAACCCTCCTCCTTCCGATATATAGTGAGCGCTAATTCATCATTAGCGCCCACTACTATTTTCTATTTTTTTATTTCAGCGTTGTTTGCGTTCATCGCCCCATCAGGAAGCAAGTAAATACCATCTACGTAATTCTTTTTCCCTGAAATCGTATCATCGACAACCAAATAAGCCCAAGGTGCATCTTCCCAAACGAGTTTCTGTATTTCAGCATAGGCCTCTTTGCGTTTTCCTGAATCCGCTGTCTGTAGTGCTGACTTAATCAATTCATCTACTTTTTTATTTTCATAATAGGCAGTGTTATAGGATTTTGGAGGTGCAGATTGTCCAGCTAACAATGGACGGATTCCCCAGTCCGCATCCCCTGTGGAAGAAGACCAGCCGCCATAATAGAGTTCCACTTCAGCGTCTTTTGGATTTTGAACATTCCAAATTTTATCTGAGAGTGTACCGGACTCCATTGGAACAACACTTACTTTGATGCCTACCTGTGATAGCTGCTGTTGGATGAACTCCATAGCCTTCATTGTAGTCGAGCTATTTGCGCCCCATATCGTCGTTTCAAAACCATTTTCATATCCTGCTTCTTTCAACAACTTTTTAGCCTTTTCGGGATCATAAGGATATGGCGTCTGTTTAGAATAGAATTGAAGCTTTTCCGGAATAATAGAATCCAATTTGCTGCCGTATCCACTATAAACTACCTTTAAAAATGCTTCTTTATTTATGGCGTAGTTAATAGCTTGACGTACCTTCACATCATTATAAGGCTTCTTCGTAGTATTCATCGTCATATAGCGCGCCACAATGGATTGCTTATTTTCTACTACGATTCCATCTTTTCCATTTATCGATTCCGCTTGTTCAGTAGGGATCGGGTAAATATAATCAGCTTCACCTGTTTGCAGCATGGCTACACGGGCACCGTTTTCAGGTACAGGCTTGAATTTGATACCGTCCACTTTTGGCAATCCTTTCTGCCAATAGTCTGGGTTCTTTTCAACCGATAAGTGATCACTTTGATCCCACTCAGCAAATTTGAACGGACCCGTTCCGACTGGGTGAGTAGCTACATCTTTTCCATACTTTTCAATAGCCGCAGGGCTCATGAGTCTTGCAGCTGGGTGAGCAAAGTTATTCAGCATGGCACCAAATGGTTCCTTTAATGTAACTCTGAATGTGTACTCATCAACTGCTTCTGTTTTTTCAACAAGCTCAAACATACTGTAACGTTTTAATTTGTTCTCCGGATTTGCTACCCGGTCAATATTTACTTTTACAGCCTCTGCATTAAACGGGGTGCCGTCATGGAACTTGACCCCCTGTCTTAGCTTGAAAGTGAATACCTTTGCATCATCGCTAGCTTCATAGCTTTCTGCTAATACAGGAATCATTTTCATATCCTTGTCAAAACCAACAAGTCCTTCTAACATAGTCGATTGGATGGATCCTGACAATGTGTCATTTGTATCTTGCGGATCCATGCTGATAAGGTTAGCCGAAACTGCAATGGTAAGGGAATTACCCTCCTTTTTCGCAAGCGGCTGTTCTTTAGGATTACTCTCTGTCTTGGTCTTTTTGTCTGCATCCGTACTAGATTTTCCGGAGCATCCTGCTAGTACCAAAATTAATGCAATAAAAGCGGTTAGAAAAGCAGATAGATATTTTTTCTTTAACAAATCGTTTCCCCCTTACTAAAAATTTTTTTTACAATAGTGCTTTAGCACGTTTGCAACGTAAATGATGGAACCAGTTCGCCAATATTCTCTTGGCGGGCATTTTTTAATACAGGAAGATAGTGATGCATTAGGCTGTTAATCTGTTCCTCCTCCAAGAAACCAAGCTGTCTTAACGTCTCAATAACTGCCGGGTAGACTGCACGCCCATTCCCATCTTCTATTTTTATCGCAATTCCAAGGCCGGTTTCGCGATCCCCTATTAAATAGACTCCTTCGGCCCCGGCCTTGCCAAATAAACGGCCTTTCGCTGTCTTCATAAAATCAGTACAGAAACGCCCTGTTCCTCCGACCATTTCTGGATACTTCATCATGGCAGTAGTAATCCGGTTAGCCACCTTAGCTCGGTCTTCCCCTAATGAATCCGGCCGTGCCATTCTTGCAAATCCATAAGCCAATCGTTCCAATGGCAAGGCATGCACGGGAACGCCGCATCCGTCTACTCCCATTTCAATCTTTTCAATTGGGAAATCCGTTACCTCGGATAGCGTTTTCAGTATTCTTTGCTGTACGGGATGGCTAAGTAAATAATAGTCCTCTAGCGTCTCATGATTGTGTTTAGCTGTAATCAGCATCCCGGTATGTTTTCCTGAACAATTGTTATATAAAGGCGTGAGTTCTTTTCCTGCGGCAATCAAGTTCTTATATGTATCATGTGCGTGAGGAATATGTGTGCCGCACTTTAATGAAGAGTCTTCAATACCAGCCCTTCCAAGAATTGCTAGTACCCGATCAGTATGTTGGGCTTCCCCACTATGTGAAGCACAGCATAACGATAAATCCTGTTCACTTAGTTCGTAATGGTCTGCAGCTCCTGTTTCTACTACTGGTATTGCTTGAAGCGGTTTAACAGAAGACCTGGCATAAGTTGCCCGCTTCGGATTGCCAACTGAATAAAGTAATTTACCCTCTGAATCCACTACGGCTATATGCCCAAAATGAGAACTTTCCACTCTGTTTCCTCGATATACATCTACTAGTTTCATAGGATACAAAATCGATCACCTCTTCTATTTGTTGAACTTTTCTGAATCTTTTGTTATAGTATATTACAGCTAAAAACCTATTTCAACCTATTTTTATAAAAATAGGAAATGTAGTATAAATAAGGAAATTTAGTTTAATAGGTTTTATTAGGAGGGATTAAGTTTGAAAGTTTTTATTTCTGCGGATATTGAAGGTGTTGCTGGAGTTGTTCACCGCGAGCATACTTCCCGCGACGGACGAGAACACGACCGAGCCAGAATGTTAATGACGGAAGAAGTAAATGCGTGTATAGACGGAGCATTAGCCAGAGGTGCAACAGAAGTTGTCGTAAATGATTCACATGGGACGATGCGTAATCTAATTCCAGAGGCTATACACCAATCTGCTGAATATATTACTGGTTCTCCAAAACCTCTTGCGATGATGGAAGGAATTAGTTCAAATTATGATGCTGCCATTTTTTTAGGGTACCATTCAAGAATGGGAAATGACGGTATATTGAATCATACCTTTCATGGAGGTGTCATCGAAAACATAAAAATTAATAATAAAGACATGGGGGAGTTCGCAATAAATGCAGGGATTGCTGGACATTTTGGTGTACCTGTTGTCCTTGTTTCGGGATGTCAACATATAGCTAGTGAGGCTACAGACCTCATTCCAGGAATTGAAACTGCCATCGTAAAACGTACTATTAATCGACAATCCGCACGAAACTTAAGTCCGCAAAGAGCACGGGATTTAATAAGAGAAAAGACCATGGCATCTCTTTCACGCATTCCAGAAATCAAACCTGTATTAATGCAAGGTCCATTTGTAGTTGAAATTTCCTACCTAAATTCGGGATTAGCAGATGCTGCAGGAATTTTGCCGATTGTAGAGAAGACAAATCCAAAAACCCACCGTTTTGAAACGAACGATTTTATCACTGCATTTCGATACATTCGAAGCCTAATAGCAATGGCCGGGGCTTTGCAGTAGGATGCATGGGGACGGTTCTAATGCCCCATTTTATCCAAAAGAAAATCAAATAATGAGGCAGAAGAACCGTCCCTTTGCCTCTGAAGGTGTACCTTCCTGTAACACTGAAAGCAGAAGTCATGAACTTTATTTTTGAATCTTCAATTAATAGATACGATTACAGCCATAAAAACGAAAGAAGCGGTCCCACCTCACATTGTTTCGACATATTCCTAAAAGGACAGGGTTTAGCCGCTTCGGCAAACGGCAATGCTTACCTTCTTCAAGAAGGCGGCACCACCAATCTTGTCATCGAATTAAATAATATGCCGCGTACCAATGATGAGGAAGTATACCAAGTGTGGCTGTTAAAAAACGGCACTCGGCAAAATGCGGGGACTTTAAAGCCTGATCAAAACGGCAACGGCCTAATCACCTACCGCCTCCCCCAAGCCCTATCGTTTGACGCTATCGGAATCACTTTAGAGCCGAACCCAAACAACACACAACCGCAGGGCCAAAAAGTAATGGGAACGTCTTAGAGGAGTGGTGCAAGGGTGTGACATGGGTACAATTAGAATCCCGCACATAAATTGCCCGACAACCGGTTAGGTGCTAGTCGGGCCTTTTTACTTCCCCGAAGAGAAAAAATATCTAAAACGGGAAAATCAGCGAATATACCATTGTATAAAAATCCGAACTGATGTATATTTATTAATATCTAACCAAAGTTAGATATTTTTAATTTGATATATTCTCCTGGGGGATTTTCTATGATCATTCGAAAAGCGATAATGAGCGATACAGAAAGTATCTATAAATTATTATCAAAGTATGCCAAAGAAGGAAAGCTGTTGGCGAGAACTTATCCTTCTATCTATGAAAATCTGCAAAGTTTCGTTGTTGCAGTTTTAAATGACGAAGTTGTTGGAATTTGCAGTTTGACAATCCTTGACCGGAATTTAGCTGAGGTAAGGTCATTAGCCGTCAGCCCTGCTTATGTTGGAAAAGGAATAGGAAAAGCACTGGTACAACAAATTATGAAAGAAACAGCAAACTTGGAAATTACCAAACTAATATCATTAACCTATCAAATTGAATTTTTTACAAAGTTAGGTTTTAATGTGGTAGATAAAAATGAATTACCTCAAAAGATGTGGAAAGATTGCATAAACTGCCCCAAACTGCATTCCTGTGATGAAACAGCGATGTTATTGAACGTTTGATGATGCATGGGGACGGTTCTCATGCATCATTCTTTCCAATAATAAATAAGACTGAGGCAAAGGAACCGTCCCCATGCATCACTTTACCAAGCACGTCTCCCCTTTTTCATCAAACGCAGCCTTAAAATCGAACGCAAAAGGAGTGGGTCCATTCTGAATATAATGGCTGTATCGCTTGAAAGCCTCCTTCCATGACACATCCCATTTCTTCTCTGCCCACCACACTACATACGAAAGGTGCCTTTCTTGGTAAGGCTCCATCCATTTGCTTCGATCTCGCAACGCTTGCTTATGCAGACCTGAATAGGTAAAACGATATAAGCCTTCGAGGTTTTTCCATATTGTTAAAGTAAGAACAGGGAATCCACTCCCCTTTTTAGCTTCTTCAGGTATAGGGACTCCTTCAGGTGAAAACACCTCTATAAGTTGTCCAGTTTTAGCCGCCTGATGAATGATTTCATTACCCACTTCGAAAAATTCACTTGATGCCGGGTGGTTGTACGGGTGATTGAGCCTGCCAACCGTATAGATTGCAACGAAAGCCATACACAGTCCTCCATCTATAGTTTTCACCTATTTATATTCAAGTAAGACGGGAACTTATACCCATGCTTCCGCATGAGACCAACCCTCCCATTCATATATTTTAAAGAGAAGGAAAGGAGGAGTGCCTTGAATTACGGAAAATATATAATCAGTGGCGTGATTTTAGTCTTAGTTATCGTGCTTTTTATTTTTTCCAGCACGAAGGTGGAGTCCGGTCATCGAGGAGTTTTGTTGCAATTAGGAGCAGTGAAGCCAACGATTTTGACGGAGGGCTTTCATTTTAAAATTCCATTCATTCAAAATGTGGAACAGATAGAGGTCCGGGTCCAAAAGGAAGAAAGCTCGCAAAGTGCTGCTTCAAAGGATTTACAAATGGTTACAACCAAGGTGGCCGTCAATTACTCGGTCGATCCAGGAGCGGTCAATAAGCTATTTCAGGAAATCGGTCTTGATTATCGTACCCGCATCGTGGAACCCGCCATCGCCGAATCCTTAAAGGCGATTACCGCCCAATATACAGCAGAAGAGCTGATTTCAAAACGCCCGGAAGTATCGGCTAAAGTGAAGGAAATGCTGGACAAGAAATTAACCAAGTATTATATGCTCCTAGAAGATATCAATATTAAAGAATTTGCTTTTAGCGAGGAATTCAACAAAGCGATTGAGTTGAAGCAAACAGCCGAACAAAATGCGTTAAAGGCCCAAAGGGATTTAGATCGAATCAAAATCGAAGCCGAACAACAAGTTACACAAGCGCAAGCCGAAGCAGAGTCATTAAAATTGAAAAAAGAAGAAGTCACACCCGAGCTAATCCAACTGAAACAAATCGAAGTACAAGAAAAAGCCTTGGAAAAATGGGACGGACGCCTCCCAAGCGTAACCGGCGGGGCAACCCCGTTTATTGATTTGAGCGGGGTGAAATGATGCATGGGGACGGTTCTTATGCCTCACTTTGTGAGGCATAAGAACCGTCCCAACACTCGATATTGTTCGATGTAATTCAGCAAATTGTTGCCCATGTCCAACCTAATCAAACGTTTAATTAAACCGGGTCAATGCCCTGGCCTACCCTTGATACACACTATCACATGTTCCAGCTTTTGGTTCGTAATAACAATGATTTTTAAATTGACCAGATTGAGGTTGATCATACCATGTTGGAGGGCATGGCGCATGTGGATTAAAATACCAAAGGGCATATTTTCCTGGGTGTTGTCTCCAATAATCCAAGTTTTGTTTGGCTAATCTTTTTTCAGAAGTTCTTGCCCTTTGATAAAATACGTTCCCTTTTTGAACAGCTTCAAAGGAAAAATTTCCTCCTTGTACTTGAAAAATAACTGAGTTAATTGATCTTAACCCTTTAAAGTCTAAGCAATTTGCTACAAGACGATTTACAATTACATTTCCAACATATAACATTCCTAGTTTTCCTTCACCTTCAGCTTCTGCCCTCATCATCCTCGCCATTAAACTAACGTCTGAACTTCGGTAATTTGCTCTTGGCATTTTTCCACCCCCAAAATATAGTATGAAAAATAGCCTACATTGTTGTCATTGTATATCTAATAAGGATGATACATGGGGACGGTTCTCATGCATCATTATTTCCAATAATTAAATAAGAATGAGGCAAAAGAACCGTCCCCATGCTTCACTTTGTTCGAGCTATTCCAACAAAGTGTTGCCCATGTGCAACCCAATCAAACGTTTAATTAAACGGATTCAATGCCTTGATACTGAAGGATTTTTTCTTCCACTTTTACGAAAATGCTTGTCGGTCAGACAAACGTTTGAGTAAATTCCCCCAAAACGTTAATAAATTAACGTTCTGCTCCCTATTTCCGTGGAAATTTTGATGAATGCTGCCAGATTAAGGCGAGTCATTTCTTGCAGGTAATACACAAATTCGGAAATCCGCTAATTTGCAACAAATTCTACTACCAATTACCCTACTTAAACGTTTGGATAAAAGCTAAATAACTATTGATTTAATCGACTTTCCATCACAATTCCTCCAAAAATTTTGTCATTTAATCAAACGATTGTGTAGTATTAGACTGAGCCCTTCCCGTAACTGGGTTTACAATTATTTTGTAAGCAGAAGAATGTCAAATAAGGTTCCACTGGTACGATTCTCAATTTATCCGATGATGGCAACATTACCAAATCAACATGCTTGATTAGTTAGAAAAGAAACTTGAATAGACAAAAATAAACGGCTCATTTTTGTGAGCCGTTTGCTTTTTCAGTACAAATATAGATCCACAACACATACAAATTCTTTGATGCATGAGAACCGTCCCCACGTCCCTACTTTAATTTAATGCCAATAAATTTCAGTTCCGTCATTTCTTCTATGGCATATTTTATTCCTTCTCTGCCTACACCGCTTTGTTTTACACCGCCGTAAGGGATATTATCCTGCCGGTAGGTAGAAATATCGTTAATCCAAACACCGCCTATTTCTAATTGGTCTGCTACCCGGATTGCCCGGTCAATATCCTGGGTGAAGACACCAGCTTGCAAACCGTAAATGGAGTCATTGGCATATCCGATGACTTCCTCTTCTGTATCAAACGGAATAACTGATACAATCGGTGCAAAAACCTCTTCTGCGATGATTTTCATATTACGATCGACATCAGTCAAGATGGTCGGGGAAAGAATGTTCCCCTTTCGATCGCCGCCAACTTCTATTTTCGCGCCATTTTTGACGGCATCATCAATCCAAAGCTTTGCCCGCTCCGCTTCTTTCTCCGTGATCATGGGCCCGATATCTGTGGCCTCCTCCATTGGATCCCCAATTTTTAAAGCCCTTGTTTCTTTGATAAACTGTTCCAAAAATGCCTGATAAACATTTTTTTGTACAAAAATTCGTTGAGCATGGATACAAACTTGTCCTGAAAAAGAAAAAGCCCCAGTTACTAATCTTGTTACAGCCGT
>NZ_JAGYPE020000060.1:0-15450 GCF_018343545.2 Neobacillus citreus
ATTTTTTTGAATGGCTGCCATTTGGTCAAAAGTTAAGTTTGTTTTGACATTTTTACCAAGTGCGGAGAAGATATCAGAGAAGTTTGTTAAGGTAGAAAGGCTGGCGCCTTCTTTTATTACTGCTTGAATGATTTGACGCTGCCTTTCTTGTCGTCCAAAGTCTCCCCTAGGATCCTCGTGTCTCATCCGCGAATAACTTAACGCTTCATCCCCATTTAGAGTAATCTTTCCTTTTGCGAAATGGTATTGGCCGACAGTAAAGTCCAGGTCATTCTGAACTGTCACCCCGCCAACCGCATCTACAATGTCTTTGAAACCTTCCATATTAATCTGGATATAATAATCGATCGGGATATCGAGAAAGTTTTCAACGGTATCCATTGCCATCGGTACTCCGCCGAAGGCATAAGCATGATTGATCTTGTCCTCTTTTCCCTTGCCGACTATTTCAGTGCGTGTGTCACGCGGTATGCTTAACATTTTTACCGACTGTTTTTGAGGGTTAACAGCCAATACAATCATGGAGTCAGAACGCCCCTTGTCACCTTGCCGTTCATCCACACCCAACATTAACACAGTAAATGGATCCTTCTTTACTTCAACTGGCTCTTGTCGTTTATCTGACTGTTTTCGCTCGATTGGCTGGTGCATGGTATCAACGGCGGTTTTAAACGATTTATATATGGAATAACTGTAAATTCCGAATGATAAGAACAACACAAGAAGAGTGATGAGCGTTATTTTGACCCATTTTCTCTTCTTTTTTTGGGTTTTCATTTAGGGAATCCTCCTTTATTTTAAACTGTTGGCTGGGTTATATAAACGATACAAATCCTGATGCCGTTTTTTTGAGAGACAGTTGGCCTCAGTCTTCCATTTTCTCACAAAACAATATTTATGTAACTATTAACTTTTTCCAAGAAAAGAAAGGTGCCGTCAAATATAACAGTTATAAAAACCTTCCTTGCAGGAGGGCACCGGGGATACAATTAGGAAAAAGAGCGATAGAAAACTAGTAAAAGAATCTAAGCCATGGAAATATATCTGAATACCTTATATTGAGTCTATATAAGAATAGATGACGATAAGAAAAAAGGTGTGATTAAATGGAAAAAAATGAAGATTCAAAGAGGGATTTAAAGCAGCAAAACTCCTGTGTAATTGGACCTAACGATGCAAAAGAGCGTCGGAAGGAAGCGTATCATGTTCGTGGAGAAATTGCAGAATTCCAAAAAAAGGCCCCCCTCCCGGAACATCACTGTAATAACGATGAACACTTGTTTTTTAATAAAATTGCAAACTATTCCAAAGGGCTTCCTCACAATTCACTTGGAGAGGTCGATCTTAAGGCGTATAAATCCTTTATTCATTCATTAAGGACAGGCCGCCCCTGTGATTTTGAATCGATTCCAATAGGCGGAGTTGCCAAACTTTCTAACCCTCAAGCCTCTTATGCATTTGAACTGGTTGGACCTGATAGTCACCATTTAAGTGTAAAGGCTCCTCCGTCATTCAGCAGTGCATGGGAGGCAAGTGAGATTGCAGAAGTTTACTGGCAGGCAATTACACGTGATGTCCCTTTTGAGGATTATAACACCAATCCTCTGACCTTATTGGCAGCCTCGGACCTATCCAAATTTTCGGATTTCCGGGGACCAAAGGTTAATAGATTGGTTTCTACTGGTACTTTATTTCGGGGTGTAACGCCGGGTGACCTAATCGGACCATATATCTCCCAGTTTTTGTTGAATGACATTCCCTATGGGGCCACAACCATTATCCAGAGATACAGAACCACACTAGCAGGGGACGATCACATGACATCTTATCAAGAATGGTTAAATATTCAGGACGGATTATCCCCAATAACTAAAAATACTATCGATCCTACTCCTCGGTATATCCGTAATGGCCGTGACTTAGCCGCATTTGTTCACAAGGATTTTAACTACCAATCTATACTTGGCGCTTGTTTAATTCTATCCAGCTTAGGAAGTGCTGCACTTGACCCAGCTAACCCTTATCTAGATTCCAAAACACAGGTTGGTTTCATCACTTTTGGAATACCTCATATTCTGGATTGGGTGGCTAAAGCCGCGAGGTCAGCATTAGAGGCTGGTTGGTTCCAGAAGTTTTTAGTCCACCGGCGGCTGAGGCCAGAAGAGTTTGGTGGGCGCCTCCACAATCACATGACCGGAGCTGCCTGTTATCCTATTCATACAGAACTCCTTAATTCCCAAGTAGTTCCCCAGGTTCATAGCAAGTTTGGAACCTATCTTTTGCCCCAGGCTTATTCCGAAGGTTGCCCCACTCATCCATCCTATCCAGCTGGACATGCATGTATGGTCGGGGCTGGAGTAACAATGCTAAAAGCATTTTTTAATGAAGGGTTCGTTCTCCCTAATCCCGTTGCAGCTTCTTCTGATGGTCTGTCATTGATTCCTTTCCAAGGACCTTCTTTGACAATAGGAGGAGAATTAAACAAACTTGCATCTAACATCGCCCTTGGACGGGATGCTGCCGGCGTCCATTGGCGTTCTGATGGCATTGAAGGGCTAAAATTGGGTGAGGCAGTTGCTATCGGTATCATACAGGATTACAAAAAGACTTATAATGAAAATTTTAACGGATTTACTCTAACCAAATTTGACGGAACTACCATAAAAATTGGATAGTACGTTTAATTTTGGTTGAAATTTAAATAAATAAATAAATAAATGAACTGAATTGAATGAGAACCTGTTGATTTTACTAAACCAGCATGTGGATGGGGTAGATGATGCATTAAGGGAAATTTCAACAGAAAGCCAATAATACGGGCAATGGGTCATCGTGGATTTGATTGAGCGGGTACTGAACGAATGATGGATGGTTGGTTATGGGGATGATCTGAGCCGGTCACCAATAGTCTAGGGAATTTTCCATCATGCTAGCAGTTTTAAAATCGCAGTGTTTATAAAAATAACATGTTAGATTAAAAGTCAACTGCCCGTGAAGTAGCTGGCTTTAGTCATTATGGGGAATACCAAAGGGGCGGTAAACAAATACGTGCCCCTACTCTTGGTTAATTTGTCAGTTTTTAATAGAAATTAAATACTATTCTATCTATTAGTTTCGACAAACTCCTTCTTTGGGCCTAATTATAATGAATAATGGCTACATAATAAGGAATGAGGGAGGAAAAAAGTTGAAAAGAATTTTGAAGCTGTTGCCGTTGCTTTTAGTTGTCAGTTTATTTTTTACAACATCAGGATTTGCCAAGAGTGAAAATGCAAAAAAATCATTGGTTGCATTGGGTGATTCTATCCCATTTGGGTATGGGCTTACCGATAGTATGGATGAACCATCAAGAGATGCCTTTCCGTATTTAATTGGAGAAGCAGCCGACCTCCGCGTCCGCAACCTAGCTGTCCCAGGATGGAAGACATCAGACTTGTTGAATGCATTAAATCAAGATCAAAAGTTCATTCAAGCGGTAAGTAAGGCAGATTATATTACGTTGAATATTGGCAGTAATGATTTGTTAAAGCCAATTAAAGATGCTTATGTGGCAAGCGGAGGAAATCTGGATAATGATACCATAATAAGATTAATTAATAGCCTTGGTCCATCTGCCCAAATTCTTCAACTAAATATTGGTTTAATTGTTGGAAAAATCAATGCGCTAAACCCTCATGCTAAAATAGTGCTATATAATTTTTACAATCCGTTTCTATTCCTTGGTGAATCACACCCAATTAATTTGTTAGGTAATCCTCTTATTCAGACTATCAATCATGCATTAGAGGGGTTAAACTATCCGAATTTAGCCATTGCCAATGCCTACGTTATCGGATTGAGTCCGTTTTACCTTTTACCGGGAGACATCCACCCGTCTCTTGCCGGGCATGAGTTGCTTGCAAATATTGGCTTAAACGCATTAAAGTAGAATAATATTGTTAGTGATTGGGGCTGTTGAAGAAAATCAACAGCCTTATTTAATTTAGAATTTTTAAGAGGTATTGTTTACTATTTGTTGAATTACTAATATACAAAAAGTAAAAAGGTGGAAAATATATGAACTCAACGGTTTCTCCGATTGCCTGTAAGGTAAATAATGTATTTATTCATGTTAGTGATTTAAAAAAATCTGCAGAATGGTACAGTGATTTACTTGGGTTACCGTTTAATAAGGAAGAAGTTAATTCTCCTGTTTACAATGTCCCCGTAACTTCAGAAACCGGCCTTACTTTAGATGATCACACATTTGACCCAGGCTTTAAATTGAAGCCATCAGACCACGTTCTATTTAATTTCTTCGTCAAAGATATTGATGAAGCATACCAGTTTATTAAAAATAAAGGAATAATAGTTGTTAAAGAAATAGAGCTCATAGGTGATTTTGCTTATTTTAATTTCAAAGATTTAGATGGTAATGTTTTAATGATCTGCAATTGTTAATGTTTTGAGCAAGGGTAAAGTTTTTTACCTTTGCTTTTTTATTTGTCAAACTATTGGCGAACTTGACCTAGAAAGGGGAGTCAAGGTATCAGACAAACACCGGTTCAGGGGCAATCCAAGGTTCCTTTTTCAAAAGCAATTGTAGGCACCCGATCAATCCGTTTATTCATTGACTGTTCTTGATGTTTTGAACCAACAACCAGGGGAAAGTCGTGACAAATATGATTTACTGTGTGAATTATCAGTGAAAATAAGAGAAAACAAATGACCTATTTGGGGTGTTTTCCATTTATTTGGATATACTTTCCGAATTGGTGTAGATACTTTCCAATTTGATGATTTTACTTTCACTTTTTGGCAAATACTTTCTGATTTTCTACTTTTACTTTCCAAAATTAGCGATTTACTTTCCAAACCCTTTTTAACAGAATAAAATAATGGGTCTGTGGGAGACTATGGTGGTTAACTAATTCAAAGGAGGAGTTATTTTTGAGTCACTTCACAGACCATCATCATACAGGAGAAACAGTAATGGAATCTGGGCAATATATAGATGCGGACGGAGAGAAGAAAGAACTTCGTCAAGGCGAAACATTTCCTGAATGCCCATCAACAGGGAAATCTACAACCTGGACGCACGAAAGCCATACTCATAGAACTGGTGAAACAGTAATGGAATCTGGGCATTATGTAGATGCAGATGGCGAACATGTAGTACTTAACCAAGGAGAAAAATTCCCAAGCTGCCCATCCACAGGAGAAGCAGTCTCTTGGACTCATGAACAGTAAAAATGAAGTACGATCATGGAGCAGCCTTTTAAAGGGCTGTTTTTAATTTTTTGCATTCCATCACAGGGATCTGAACGTTTTGGCGGAGAAAAAGAGATACGTTCTATCGTGGGGACCAATATACTTGAAAACAAAAGAAGACCACCCTGCGCGTTACAAGGTGGTCTCCACATAAAGTAGCTATTTATAAATATTTAATTTTATATTAGAAAACTGCTGTGGTATATAAAACTTATTATAAATTAATGGATAATCTCCATTGCCGTAAAGACTTTCTAATAGTAGAAAACACTCATTTTGGCCAATTAATTTTTCTTTCCGATCGGCTAAATTAACGGTATGTGTATATCTTATTTCGATTTCTCCATGATTCGCATCCACATATACCTGGTTCTCTAGAAAGTCCAGGAGTTGTTCCTTATTATCTAAGTCCAAAGAAAAACTTTCTACCGTTTCCATGGACATAAACGTAAAAGCATAGCCTACTAAATCGTTCCCTGTTCGATATAACCGTTCAACAGCTGCGACTCTGGAGGAATTTATTTTTAACACTTGTTTTGTATATTCTGTTTCCGCTTCTAGCCGGTAGTGTGTATCAATTCGGTCAAATCGGCTTATATGGCACTTATGCATCGGGTTGCTTAGTTTTTCTAATTGAACACTATCAGGTTGTTTATAAAAGGAATCAATCACAAAGTTGCCCTTGCCTGGCATGTTTCTTACTAATCCATCATCCTGCAAAAGGGCCAATGCTTGCCGTAATGTTGCCCGACTCACCCCTAGTTTCTTTGCTAAATCAGGTTCTGAAGGAAGCCTTGAGCCTACTGGAAATTCACCTTTCGTAATTTGAAGAAGAAGCTCGTCATATACAAATATATATAGTGGTCTTTTCAATTTGTCCGGTACTGTATCCATTCATTCAGATCCTTTATTTTAGGTAAGAAAGATTGACCGTGATTAGGCATTTCCACATCGAAATTGTCTGCTATCGTTGCGCCAATATCTGCAAACGTATCGTTTTCCGGTAATTTGCCAGAGTCCTTTAATTGCTTCGCATAAGTCAACACGGGGATATATTCACGTGTATGGTCGGTACCTGGAAATGTTGGATCATTGCCATGGTCAGCCGTAATGATTAACAGATCATCTTCCCGGATTGATTCTAATACTTCATCTAAACGTTTGTCAAACGCTTCTAACGCTTTCCCATAGCCTTCCGGGTCACGGCGGTGGCCGTATAAGGCATCAAAGTCGACTAAATTTAAGAAGCTCATTCCTGAAAAATCCTTCTTGATGACTTCGAGCAATTTGTCCATCCCATCCATATTGTCCTTCGTACGAATCGCTTCAGTAACGCCTTCACCATCAAAAATATCATTAATTTTTCCAATGGCAATGACATCATAGCCCCCGTCCTGCAGGCTATTCATGACGGTTTTGCTAAATGGCTTTAATGCATAGTCATGACGATTGGATGTTCTGGTAAAATTCCCAGGCTCACCCACATAGGGTCTCGCGATAATTCGACCGATCAAATAGGCTGGGTCTTTTGTGATTTCGCGAACCTTTTCACAAATATCATATAATTCTTCTAGAGGGATGATGTCTTCATGAGCTGCAATTTGCAGAACAGGGTCGGCTGATGTGTAGACAATCAAATCACCCGTCTTCATTTGATGCTCCCCATATTCATCAATGATCGCTGTTCCGCTTGCTGGTTTATTCCCGACTACTTTACGGCCTGTTATTTCTTCGATTTGTTTGATCAATTTGTCTGGGAAACCATTTGGATACACATTAAATGGTTGATCAATATTTAAGCCCATGATTTCCCAATGGCCTGTCATCGTATCTTTCCCAACGGATTTTTCTTGTAATTTCGTATAGTAGGCAAGAGGTTTGTCCGCTTTTGGCACACCTGGGATTTCTTCGATATTAGACAGACCTAATTTGGCCAGGTTAGGAACATTCAGCCCATTCATATACTCGGCAATGTGCAACAGAGTATGAGAACCAACATCATGAAATTGAGCGGCATCTTTTCCTTCTCCAATGCCTACTGAATCCATGACGATCAAGTGTATTCGTTTAAATTTCTTCACGCTGCATTCTTCCTTTGAATCGTAGTATTCTTTTCTGCTTTTCGATCAACTAAAAGCCAGAATAAAATGATCGCAAACAACGCAATGGCGGCAATAATAAGGATGATCGAACCATAATTCACAGCTGTTGCATTATCTGACGTAAATTTTAAAAAGCTAAATTGCAAATCTTTCTTATCAATTAAAAACGATGAATAGGTGAAACCAGCTGACATCGCGATATTGATGCATAAATTATAGAAGCCTAATGCTGTCCCTGATTTTTCAACTGGTACATTTTTAAGGCTTGTATCGATTAATGGCGCATACAACAAGGCAAAGCTGCAAGAAAATAGAATAAGAGAAATGACAAATAGTGCGATAGATGAATCTACAAAGATAGTACCCATTAATATGCTGACCGTAATTAAACCCATGGCTAAATAAACACATTGCTTACTGCTTAAATATTTCCCTATTTTCCCGGATAACGCCCCTACGAGTGCTGCTAACAAACATGCCGGTATGAACATCAAGGAAACAGTATCCAATTTGATATTATAAACAGTTGTTAACAGGAACGATAGTGTATTTAGCGCATAAGCGGCATAGGTAGAATAAATGATAAATGCCACGATTAATACAAATACAAATTGTTTGTTTTTAAAAAATTCAATGGTGATAAAAGCATTTTTCTTTTTACTAATATAGATTAGGAAAGCAACGACAGCTGCGATGAAGAGAATAAAAATACTCCAATTAAAATAAGACATATACAACATAATGGAGGTAGCAACTGCTGCAATTAAAATAAGACCGATAAAGTCTACATTGTTTTTCTTCCGTTCTTCTTTTGGAAGATACTTAAGAATGAATGGTAATAATAATAAGCTTAGTAAAGGAATTAAAAATAGGTTTTGCCATTGCAGATAAGTAGAAACAAATCCGCCGGTTACGATCCCAATAACGGTGGCAAGCTGGAAACTGCTCGTACTATATCCCATATATTTTTTTTGTTCTTCTAGACTTGCGTATTTAGCGACAAAAATTAAGTAAAGTGTTTCAGTCGCCCCTAAACCAGCAGCTTGGATGATTCTTGATACAACGATTAACCAGTAATTCGTGTGGACAATATAACCAAGTAAAGAACCTGCACAAATTAATATAATACCTGCAGCTAATAGGTTTCGGACACTAATTGAGTCAGATAGAGAAGAATAAACTACGGCGCCGATCCCAATGACTAATCCCGCAAGCGTTACTTGCCAGCTAACCGTACTTGCTGATACGCCAAAATACTTGACTAAATCTGGAGAAATAATTTTAAAAGAGTTATCGATCACGAGTGAAAAAATCATTAAAGTTAGTATAACCGGTACGATTTTGCTTACGTTTACAATTGGTTTTTTCTCAATTGAGCTATTCATGATGAATATACCTCCGCTAATGTTCGTTTTGAACAAAATTAATATAGGATAACGCTTTCTATTCGTTTAAAAAAAGAATTAGGTTTCAAGCATTTGCTAGTTTCCTTGCATGAGACTGATTGTTACCGGTTATTCCAAGCACCCTTCACATTTGATGATGTGGGGGGTGCTTGTCTTAAGTGAATTTATGCCAACTCTAATGCAATCTCCATCATTTTCGTAAAGGCAGTTTGACGTTCTTCAGGAGTAGTTTGCTGTCCTGTAATTAAATGATCACTTACTGTTAAAATACATAATGCATTTACACGAGCTTGAATGGCGTTCCAATATAAGGATACAGACTCCATTTCGACGCTTAGGATGCCCATATCTTGCCATTTCTTGATAGCTGTTGGATCTGCACTATAAAATACATCGCTTGATAAGATGTTCCCAATATGAACTTTCTGGCCTTTTTCGTCCGCTACTTTTTTTGCTTTTTCCAAAAGCTCGAAAGAAGCCGTTAATGGAAATTGTCCAGGTAAGTTAAATTGCTGACCAAAATTGGAATCCGTTGCGGTTCCCATTCCAAAAATAACGTCATATAAATCAATGTTTTCTTGCATGGCACCACAAGTACCAATTCTAATTAAATTCTTAACGCCAAAGACATTGATTAATTCCCAAGAATAGATCCCCATGCTTGGTGCACCCATTCCAGTGCCCATAACAGAAATTTTCTTCCCTTTGTATGTGCCTGTATACCCTAACATTCCTCTCACTTCGTTAAAGCACTGGGCATTCTCTAAAAAGGTTTCCGCAATAAACTTCGCTCTTAACGGATCCCCAGGTAAAAGGACCGTTTCAGCTATTTCTACTCCATTTGGTTTAATATGAGGTGTTTCTTTCGTATTCATAACCATCGTTTTTTGCTCCTTGGTTGTGTTGTATTTTTTTTAGACATGTCTATTTTTTAAACAAGTCAAAAGTATCATATTTTTCTATTTCGTGCAAGCACTTTCATTGGATTGTCACATAGCAAAAAATTGGTAGATGCAGCTAGAAATCAGAAAATAATCCATGCTTCATAATGGGAAATATACACTACGAATGGGGGAGGTTGATGGGTACGGGGGTTGTTTTTGTATCTATCAAACTAGGTAAATAGAATTATTTTTAGGGGATTTTTTGAGTGGGTTGAGGGGATGTGGGTAATGATGCCTATTATTCTATTTATAAAACTTGGGTTGACATGATTTTAGACTCATTTGCTAATTTTCCCAATAACAACCAAACTATCAATTACCAAATTAAACCATTTTACCTATCAACATTCGACAACAATACGAGCTGTAAACGCTTATTTTTAAGGTAGCACCGAAGTAATGACAAAGAGTGTGCGAAGAAAGGAGGGCCGCACGTAACTTTAAAAAGGAAAATACTTAGGAGGTAAGTGGATGAAAAGAAGGAAAACACGCATTTTCTCAATTCTATTAACCGCCATCCTAATGCTGCCGATGTTGCTCCAGCCTAATATGAATGCTGTGGCAGCGACGAAAGGTGCCAGCACATCCGTAAAGGATGCACTGCCAACACCGCAGCAAAAAGTAAGTAAATCGTTAGCAAAGCAATTCGAAGCAGAGGACAAAGTCACCTTCCTGATCAAAATGAAAGAGCAGGTGGATTCGGCGAAAGTCGCCAAGAATACAGAGGAAAAGGCCAAACTCCAGATGGCCACTCCGGCCAAAACCAAATCGCTGAAACGGAACACGCTTGTTTCCGAGCTGAAAGCGACAGCGGAGGAAACGCAGGCTGACGTGCTTGCCTATCTGGAAGAACAGGTCAAAGCCGGCAACGCCAAGGATGTCCAATCCTTCTTCGTGGTCAATGCGATTGCCGTCACAGCCACACAGGAAGTTATGGAAAAAGCAGCCGCCTTCATGGAGGTTGAAAAAATCCTGCCGAACGAAACCAGACAATTGTTCGTTCCGGAAAAATCATCCTCGGCCGGAACAGCCGTTCAGGAACCGCAAGCCGCCACAACCGGCATCGAGTGGAATATTGACCGGGTCGGCGCCCCAAGAGTATGGGAAATGGGGATTGACGGCAGCGGCACGGTTATCGGTTCAATTGATACCGGCGTCCAGTGGGACCACCCAGCATTAAAAGAAAAATACCGCGGCTACAATTCTGCCACAGGCCAAGCAGATCACACATACAGCTGGCTTGACGCGGTCAGAGGCCAAGCAACACCATATGACGATCATGGGCACGGCACCCATACTATGGGAACCATGGTCGGAGCCGATCCAAGCGGGCAGAATGTTATAGGTGTTGCGCCAGGTGCGAAGTGGATTGCGGTCAAAGCATTCACAGCCGCGGGCGGGACCGATGCTGATTTATTGGAAGCGGGCCAGTGGATGATGGCTCCTGGCGGCGACCCTGACAAAGCGCCGGACGTCATCAATAACTCATGGGGCGGCGGTCCGGGGCTTGACGAGTGGTACCGTCCGATGGTGCAGGCTTGGGTAGCAGCTGAAATTTTTCCGGAATTCTCTGCAGGAAATACGACGCTGAGCAATCCGGGCGGACCAGGTTCTGTGGCGAATCCGGCCAACTATCCAGAGTCGTTCGCGACAGGGGCCACCGATATCAACAACAAACTCGGAAGCTTCTCCTTACTGGGACCGTCTCCATACGGGGAAATCAAACCGGAAATAACCGCACCGGGTGTGAACATTCGTTCATCCGTTCCGGGCAGCGGCTATGAAGGCGGCTGGAATGGCACATCAATGGCAGGACCGCACGTCTCGGCAGCTGTTGCGTTGCTGAAGCAGGCCAATGCCAGCTTAACCGTCGCTGATTTGGAGCAAATTTTACAGACGACCGCGATTCCGTTAACGGACGGCACATATCCAACGTCGCCAAACAACGGCTATGGGTCAGGGTTATTGAATGTGTATGATGCAGTTTCTTCAGTGGTCTCCGGATTGGGGAAATTGAAGGGACAGGTAACAAAAGATGGGGACGACAGTGAAGCACCGGTGTTAACGCATTCCCAACCTGCCACGGTTTTCGCAGGAATGCCGCTAACGTTAGAAGCTTCGGCTGCCGACAATATCAGTGTAACAGATGTATCCTTCCAATATCAAAAACAAGATGGCACTTGGGCTAATGCCGCTGTAGAACGCATGGCCGGTGATTACAAAAATGGCACCTACCGCGTGACCATCCCTGGGGCCGACGTTGCCGTCGGTAACCTTGTCTACAAATGGAAAGCGGTCGACTTTGGCGGAAATGAAACCGTCAGCGAGCACACCGTAACAGTTGTTCCTGGAATCACCGTCGGCTATGTAGCCGATTTTGAAAGCAATCCGGATGGCTGGACTTCCTATGGCGCCATGAATTCCTGGCAGTGGGGCGTCCCGACGAACGGACCTAGGGCTGCTTTTTCCGGCGAAAAAGTCTATGCGACCAACCTGACTGGCAATTACGACAGTCGCGCCAACGCGAACCTGCAAATGCCGCCGATCGATTTGCCGGAAGGAAACAGCTACCTGCAATTCAAGCAATGGTATGAACTCGAGCGCAACTATGATTACGGCCATGTGTTTGTCTCGACAGACGGCGTCAACTGGGTGCAAAAGCTCCGGGTTAACAACCTGTCGAATGGCTGGATTGACGGCGAAGTCAACCTCAGCGAGTACGCCGGACAGCGCATCTACATCGCGTTCAACCTCACCACTGATGGCAGCGTGGTGAAGCAAGGATGGTACCTTGATGATGTCAAGCTGACCAATACAGCGCTGGCTGCCCCTGCTTCTTTGGAAAAAGAAAACCCTAATGCCGATACTGCTGGTGACACTGGTGAGGCAGCTGTGACGGCGGATTCGGCGGAAACAGCTGATGCCGATTCCGCGAAAAACGAAGATTCTGCTGCAACAGATTCCGTGAAAAAAGAGCAAGTCAATCCTGACAAGATTACCGTCGTGATGCCTGAAGAAGACAAGAAAGCCGCGTCTGACAAAGCCGCCGCATCCGACCAGGCCGCCGCCCCAATGGCATTGCCGATGCAGGCGCAGGTGACCGTCCTTGAATCAGGCCGTTCCGTGACGACGAACCCGGCAAACGGCAGCTACGAGATAACCCATGCGGCTGGAACCTACACTGTTAAGGCCGAGGCCTATGGGTTTGGTGCGCAGACCAAGTCTGTCACGATTGACAATGACGGCACCGCAACCGCCAACTTTACGCTTCAGGAATTGGCAAAGGGCACCGTTTCCGGAACGATCACCAATCAAGCAACCGGGCTGCCTGTTGCCGGTGCAACGGTGTATCTGGTGGAAGATGCCAAAATTACCCCTGTGCAAACAGATGAAAATGGACATTTTTCAATTACGGCTTATGAAGGCAGTTACACACTGAAAATCGTTGCCCCGCATTATTATAGCCAGGAGACAACGATTCAACTGAAAGGAAACTTTGAGCAGAACATTGCGCTTAAGCCATTCATCGGTTTCCGCGGTGAAATTGGCTATGATGATGGAACGGCGGAAAATGCCCGCGCGTTTTACGATGCCGGCAATGGCTGGGCCGTGAAAATGTCGCTGGCAGAGGGCCACAAAAAAGCATTGGTGACCGGAGGATTATTCCGCTTCTGGACATCCGAATGGCCGGTTCCGGGCGGCACCGCCTTTAAGGTTGCCGTTTACGATGCATCGGGCCCTGACGGTGCGCCTGGCAAGAAGCTGGCTGGACCGTTTGATGCGACGGCACTACGCAATGGCCAGTGGACGAATGTCGATTTAAGCAGCCACGGCATCCTCGTGGAAGGCGATTTCTATCTGGTTTATATCCAAGCCGATGTCAATACGAAGTCTCCTGGTTTGGCAACAGATGAGGATGGCAAAAATGCCAAGCGCAGCTGGCAGCTGGTCAGCGGAGGCTGGGCACCGTCCCCTGAAGCTGAAGGAAACTATATGATTCGTGCCGTTGTTGATTACGAAGTTACCGCGCCAACGATTACCGCACCCGTTGACGGAACGTTCACCAATAGTGAAACCGTTACAGTAACAGGCGATGTTGCGCCAACGACGAAGGTTCATATTTTTAACAAAGGAACAGAAGTGGCTGTCGTTGATGCCCAGGATAATGGCACATACGCGGTCGATGTAAAGCTGGCTGCGGGCGAGAACCAATTGACTGCCAAGGCATCCACTGAGCAAGGAATGACGGATGCTTCGGCACCGGTTACCATCATCTATGACTCCGCCCCGCCGGAACTCACGATTGGCGCCCCGGCTGATGGCAGCAAGTTAAATACCGAAACCGTGACCGTCAGCGGCACTGTTGCAGATGATCATTTGAATTTTGTGCTGGTGAACGGAGCAACGGCAAAGGTCCAGGATGGCAAGTATTCGGCACGCATCATGCTGGAGGAGGGCGTTAATCAGATTTCTGTAGTCGCCAAGGATAAGGCTGGCAACACGACAGAAAAATCGGTGAGTGTCGATGTGGACTACACGGCGCCGCAGATTCAAAATCTGAAGCCAGATGCAGATAAGGAATTGAAGAAAGGCGAAAGCGTGAAGATTGAGTTCACAAGTGAGCCGGGCTTAAAGGCTTCCTTCATGATTCACATGCCGTTGACACAACTGACCGGCCAGCTCCAGGTTACCAACGCGACTGAGCTTCCAATGATGGAAGTGTCGCCAGGTAATTACGCCGGCTACTACACCGCCACCAAAGACATGAAAGCCGCCGGAGCCGTCGTCGAGGTGAAAGCCGTCGATGCCTACGGCAACGAATCCCGCAAAACTGCCGACGGCAAACTCTATATCAACGAAAAGATAAAGAAACCGATCAAGTAAGTGCCACGTGATTAACTAAACCAACGGACCATCTTTTTCTAGGTGGTTCGCTTTTTTTTACTGGCGCAAGAGGGATGGTTCATGTCCCGTGGTGCCTGACACCCACAAAAGAATCGGAATTTGATTCAAAGCAGCTAAAGAAGAAGTGTTAATAGCACTTCTTTTTTTTTATCGTTCTATCATCTGAAAATATTCCTATTCTCACAAATATAATGATAATGGGACATGGGGACGGTTCTCATGTCTCAATTATTGGAATGCTGGAAGTGATTACACTTGGGGATTTAGGAGGGGAATTTGATTTTGCCTATGCGACAGGGAAGGCTGTTAGATTGCCCTTAATTGATAGAGTACAAGTCTTGCATGGTAAACCTATCCTGCCTTCATATTCAAAGAATTAGGAATGGTTCCCGATTTAATAATAAAGATCGGATTCGCTGTTGAATCCGGCCTTTTCTTTTAACACCAGAAAATGGGGGTCAGATCATACCCACGGTTTATTCCTTCTATTACGAACATGTTTATATGATAATACTTCGGTGTTTGGAATAATTTCTGAAACTTCCCTTATAAATAATCGTATAACTTTATGGAAGAGCTATATGATCAATCCTACATTGGTTGTTTGAACCTAGAAATACTCAATAAATATAAATGCTTGAAGTTGGGAAGTGGATTTGTTGTCAAAGTAAAAAGCGAAACAAAAAGGAGATTTTCATGATTCCAGATTGGAAACTGGCAGATGAAGCACTCAGGAACATTGAAGTGAAAGGTAATGAAAATAATCAACCCGTTAACATTATTGGGATCGCTGAAGGTCTGGAATGTATCGGAATCGGAACGGACGCTGCCGTTTTTCGTTAT
>NZ_JAGYPE020000060.1:15550-29876 GCF_018343545.2 Neobacillus citreus
CTCTCAAGCATTAAAGAAAAAAGAAGTGGAGAAATATGTATACGAACATTTAAAGGGGTCCCGCTATTTTCCACAACTTTATGGGAGCGGAATCAACTACATCGTTTTAAGTTTCGAAGAGGGAGTAACTTTTTATGATTGCCTATTGCAAGGCATTCCAATCACCGAGCAAGCGATTCAGGACGTAGAGGAGGCTCGGGAGTATGTCCGTAGTCAAGGTTTGAATCCGAGAGATATTCACCTAAAAAACATCCTTTTGCAAAATGGAAGAGGAAAAGTTTTAGACGTTTCGGAATATGTTAAAAAGGGAAACGACCGCCGCTGGGAACACCTTGTATGGGCATATAAAAACTTTTATTCCTTCATTTCTGGCATCCAAGTGCCTTTATGGATCCTAAAAACAATAAAGCATTGGTATTTCAGGATTAACTCGGCAAGTTTTGTGTTGAAGGAATTTTCCGAGCGGGTAAGCCGTTTTTTATTCAAACAGCGCAAATAACTCGTGATCGGTTCTATCACAGGAGACTGCATTTCACGGTTGCTATGAAAAAACAGAATAAAAGCAAGAGATAAAAACTCTTGTTTTTATTCTGTTTTTTAATGGCTAGTGTTAGGGCTCTCTGCCATCATCAAGTCATTCTTGTAGGCAGCCATCGCCAGTTCATACCTCACCTTTTTACCCGCTTCCACGTAATCTGCTTCCTTCACAAGACCTGATAATGAATACCGGTGTCCCCTGAAATCCACGTTCAGTTCAGTGATTTGGTTGAATTGGAAACTCTCCACAGGGACACCGTTCTCATCCTTCAACAGATATTCACCGTATTTCTCGTTGCATGTTTGTGCCACTTCCTCCATAACCTTAAAGGCATCGTCCGGATTTTGCTTATAATCAAGGACAAGACTTTCGTTCACCCGGCGCCTTCCCCGGTTCCCGTTCTGAAGTTCCGTGATGCTGCTATAGGAGACCGTATAGAGGTATCCGTCATACTGGCGGATATTCAAGTAGCGCATGCTGATTTCCTCGATTACCCCCTGACGGTTTCCGTTGATGATGACATAATCCCCGAGATGGATTTGGCGCTCAAACAAATAAGTCAGCCCCATAATGTAATCGCGGATGATATGCTGAAAGATCAATGCCAAGGCACCTGCCACCACGACCGAACCAGTGAAAAGTTTTTCTAGTTGAAAGAAATGGCTAAGGACATAAATAAAGAAAAACACCAGTCCTAATGCCTTTGTTACTTGGTTGGCGAAATGCATCAATGTTTCTTCCCGCTTTTCATCCAAGAAGCTCGTTTTGTCAAAGAAAAGTCTGATGGATTTTCGTATCAAATAAACCGTGAATATAATCAGCAGTGCCACCGTTATAATTTTTATGGGCAACCGCTGGAACAGTCCCAAGAAAGACATCCTATCTACCCCCATTTTTTAACACTATACCATAGGAATGCGGATAAGGAGAAAAAACTCGGGTTCCACTGTTTCGGCCCGAATTTTGTCATAAGATTGATAGAGTTTTTTATCTCAGCAGTCCAATATTTGATGCAAAAGAACCGTCCCCATGCTTCAGCGTGCCGCACTAATTCCTCGCTGATGATGCACAAACCGTCCCCATGCATCACCCGACTTCTTCCACGTGTTCGAGCTGTTCGATGATTTCTATGAATGGTTCGACGAATTGGGGGTCGAATTGCTTTCCGGAGCAGGCTCTTAGTTCTGCGATGCCCTCTTTAAATGTTTTTGTTTTTTGGTAAGGCCGTTCGGTTGTCATGGCGTCGAAGGAGTCAATGATGCATAAAATCCGTGCTAGTTTAGGGATCGATACTCCTTTTAGGCCATAAGGATAGCCGTTCCCGTCATACCGTTCGTGATGGAGTTCGACTAACGGAATTAAATCTTCCAGTTTCTTATTGGTCGAGATAATTTCCTTGCCCCAGGTCACATGCTTTTTCATCATTTCCCATTCATGGGGCTCAAGCTTTCCTTTTTTATTTAAAATATCCCGTGGAATTTCGAGCTTGCCAATATCATGAATGAGAGCGCCAAGGATCAGATTCTTACGCTCGCTATCGGATAAGTTTAACTTGCGGGAAAAATCAACCGCATACTGGTACACCCGTTTGCTGTGACGATAGGTGTACACATCCTTCGAAAGGAAAATTTTCAGCTGTTGCTCCGCTTCTTCGAGCTCCTTGTCCATCGAAAGGGAGTGTTGTACCGTATATTCGGAATGCTCATTAAAGAGCTGGACGAGATTTTTCCCTTGGTCCTTCGCGGAATACATGGCCTGGTCTGCGTGATTTAACAGCTCAGAAATGCTATATGTTTCCTTCGAACAGGCAGCAATTCCAGCTGAAAAGGATAGGCAGCCATAGGCCAATTTTTCAACCCCTTTAAAGTGGGTATCATTAGTTTTCTTTCTAAGTTCATTGATAAAAGAATGGGCCTGACGAAGGCTAGTCTTCGGCATGAGAAGGGAGAATTCTTCTCCACCATAGCGGGCAACCGTATAGCTGTTCAATTTTGCTTCTTTTTCTAAAAGAGCACCGAACTCCTTCAGAAGCTGGTCTCCTTGGATGTGCCCGTGAATATCGTTATATTTTTTAAAATCATCAAGGTCAAGCAGCGCCACACTTAAAGGCTGCTCCGAGTCCTTGGCAATCGAGACTTCTTTTTCCAATAGTTCTTTAAAATACCCATGATTGTTTAGACCTGTTAAGTGATCTCTGTTTGCTTTTTCAGAGATCTTTTTAAATAAGCTAAAATGCTGTTGAAATGCTACCGATAGTAAAACGGTAATGCAGGTAAATAGGAATAGGCCAAAGATGGGATTGGAACTCATTAAAGTAGCCAGAACTAGCGAAAGCATTAGAGTACTAAAATAAGGGGCAATCGCCTCTTTAATCATTCCTGTTAACACATTCATTAGATTTTCATCGGCGACTAATAAAAAATAGATCCCTAGTAAAAGGATATTTACTGCAAAATAGACACTTAAAGAAACAGCATAAGGAATTAAATTACTTGGCTGAATCGAACCTGTTGTTCCACCTAAGTAAAGAAAGACATAATGAGCCGTTATAATCATTAAAGTGTAAATTGAAAAATTATAAACATGTTTCCACCATACCATTTTTCGCAGGGAGAAAAGAAAAATCACAGAAAAAATCAATAAAACATAGAGTGTTATATTTAAGCCGAATAAAAACAGGCTTGCCAAAAATACGGAAGAATCCATCGAAAGGGCATTACCCTTCGGCGGAAGGAGAATATTATAATGATTAAGCAGCAGGATGGCGCCAACTAACGCATAAATGACAGTCCAATCATGACTGCTGTAGTTTCTAAAGTCAATTGAGACTAAAAATACGATAATGCTGCCTATGGAAACTAGGGAAATGTATCGATTAGCTGGAGTTTTAAACAGTCGCATTATTTTTCACTTCTCATATCGATAAATTTTTAAAAGAGAAGTTATGCAACATAACTTCCCTTCGGTAATCATTATTCACCAAATTTGAATCCTGATGTTAATGCAATTATAACAGAACCAATAATGATAGCATTATAAAGTAAACCAGTGATCTTAAGACCTTGAGCTTTTTTCATCGTGTTTCACCCCCTTTCAATGAAAGGGAGGTGTCTTCATTATTTTTTTATTTGGCTGGAGCATTAAATATTGGATAAACAGAAACGCGCCAATATTCATCACCACATCGCCAATGCTAATGACTTGTGTCCGTGGATATGGGGGGCCCAATGGTATGATATCGCCTAAAAACCCAAGTATCGTAGAGTCCGTTAATAGAACATGTTTCGCGTATAAACCGTCCTTAAGGGCCTGGATATACATGGGATCGAGCACAGCTGCGGCTTCTTCCGAGACCGGCATTCGTCCCCCGTTTACCACCATCACCAAAAAGTTCAAAAACACACCGATAAATATAATTACAAACCCTTTATGATGTCTGTTTAAGTACAAAAATAGCAAACCAATGATATATACTGCCATATAAATAGATTCACTGACTTTTCCAAGCAGCTTGATATCATTCTGATAGACAAAGGTAATGATTTGAACAATCAACAATAAAGGAAAAATCCAGCCCCACTTCAGCTTTAACTGGGCCAGCCCCCTCAGATTCCCTTTCCGGATAAACCCAACAACCAAAGCCAACAAAATCCCATCATACACCATCTCTACTTGCCCACCTATATTCAATTTTTTATATCAACTAATTACACAATCTATGAAACTCAGGTAATATTTTCAATTATTATAGTAAAATATTCACCCAACAAATTACAACAATTTTTTATAAATTTCAACAATAAATGTTGAATCATGGGTGTTGCATGGGGACGGTTCTTGTGTACTTGGTGGCACGAGTGTGTGTATAACTAGCCCCTTTGGGTATCCATGATAAATTTACATAAAAAACCTTCCAATTATTGAAAACGGAAGGTTTTTGGGGGGCTCTTTTTTAGAATTTTAAATTACAAGTAAAAAGGAGATCTTCCCTTGTTACTTCTTCCAGCCTATTTTGAACAATGGTTTCTACTCTTTCTGCCATATTCGTGATGATAATTGGTGTAACGATTTCTTTATTATTACTCTTTATAAACGGAATATCGAAGTTTACCAACAAATCTCCGACTTTAACAGATTGACCTTGTTCTACATAAACTTGAAAACCTTCTCCGTTTAGTTGAACAGTATCTAAGCCAATATGGATTAACAATTCTAATCCATTGACTGATTTAATTCCAATGGCATGTTTCGTAGGGAAAACCTGAATGACTTCCCCGTCAACGGGTGCGACAAGTTTCCCGGCACTTGGTATGACGGCTACACCATCACCCATCATTTTCTCTGAGAAGACTGGATCGGGTACTTCTTCTAATGAAACAACTTTTCCATCGAGTGGAGAATAAATTTCTACTTCGGGTTTTCCCTTTTTCTTAAACAATTTTTCGAACATGATTATCTCTCCCTTTTTCCATTTCCGACATAATGCGTGTATCATTTACAGATACGAAGAGTTCTATTTGTCTACCCAATGCTGGATACTTTTCATCAAATAGACTCCAAAGCTTTTAACGTCCTATCCCGAATCTGAATCCGGTTAATATAGTCTTTTGCCACAAGTTCTGTGTAGATTAAGTCAAAAAGTAAAAACAAAGGCAGAGTCGGCGAGATGTTTTGACCCATATGCATATTACTCTTACTCATCATGAGAAGGGGTAAATGAGCTAATTGATATAGGTCAGATGTTTTGTCACTCGTGATGGCAAGAATCTTTGCACCTTGTTGCTTGGCAATTTTAATCGCATCAATGACTTCTTTTGTTTTTCCTGAAACGGAAATGCCAATTACTAGGCTGCTGTCTGTGCATAATGCTGAATCCATCACCGCTTGATGTGGATCTGTGATGGAATCGACCTCAATGCCAATTCGGAAAAATTTCCATTTAAATTCTTGGGCTGCGATACCTGAGTTGCCAATTCCGTAAACATGAACTTTCTTAGCATTATTTAAAAGAGAAACTGCGTGCTGAATATCGGTATAACTCATTTTCTGAAAGGTCGTATCGATGATTTGTATATGGTTTTGATAGAGATTAGAAAAATAATCAATCTCTTTTATGTCGCTTGCCGGGGCAGGCTTGTTTCTTAAATCGATATATCGTTTTAATTCGTGTTTAAATTCATTAAACCCTGAAAGTGAAATTTTTTGACAAAAACGTGTAATGGTTGCAGGAGATATATGAATTTTCTTGGCAATTTGACTGATTGATAATTGACTAATTTCGTCAGGATTTTCAATAATATATTTTGCTAACTCTGCCTCAGAGCTCGTAAATTTATCCATCGTACAGGTTATACCATGAAGAAGGTTCTCACCAAGATATTCCATATGCTTTCTCCTCATTTAGATAATCCATTCGTTCATTTTAAAAGATCATAACCTTATTGTTAGTTAAGTCTTTGAAAACTATGAATGAACTAGCCCCAGTAAAACTAAATAGAGAAAATAACCAGGCGACTGCCTGAGTTATTTTCTCTGCAACTTATTTTTGCAAAGATTCGACAAATCTTTTCGTGATGATCTGGGGTCTTGTAATTGCTCCGCCTACCACTACGGAGTGGACATGAATATCTAGCACGGAACGGGCAATTTCAGGTGTTGAAACATTACCTTCTGCGATCACCTTTGCGTTTTTCACTTCTTTAACAATTTGTTTAATGACGGCATAGTCATGATCATCGATTTTCAAGCCTTTTGTCTCTTCTGTATATCCGTATAATGTCGGGGCCACAATATCAAAACCTAACTCATCGGCGAAAACGGCTTCTTCAACCGAAGAGACATCAGCCATCAACAAAATATGAGGATACTTTGCTCGTACTTCCCGATAAAACGATTCTAAATTTCTGCCATCCGGCCGGATTCGATCTGTTGCATCTGTCGCAATGATTTCTGCCCCTGTCTCAGCCAAGGCATCTATTTCTTTCATCGTTGGCGTAATAAAGACAGGATGGTTTCCGTATACTTGTTTGATGATGCCGATGACCGGGAGATCTACTTGCTTTTTGATTTCTACAATATCTGAGACGGAGTTTGCCCTAATGCCAACTGCTCCGCCCTCTTTTGCAGCTAGTGCCATTCGCCCCATAATAAACGAACTATGCAGTGGTTCCCCATCTAAAGCTTGGCAGGAAACAATTAATCCATTTTTTATCTGCTCTAACACTTGATGCATAACAAAACACGTCCTTATCTTATTACTGACCTAAATACTCTTCTACTTCGTTTTTGACAATGGTTACTTGAGGTCCATAAATGATTTGAATTCCCGTTCCCTTTTTCACAATCCCTTTAGATCCAGTCTGTTTAAGGACATCGTCCTTCACCAAGGTTTCATCCTTAATCGTTACACGCAGACGAGTTGCGCAACAATCGACAACCTCAATATTATTCGATCCGCCCAAGCCTTCAACAATCGTTTTAGCACGGTCTGTAACAGATACTTGCTCGGTAACTTGTTCGTCGTCTTCACGTCCAATGACTTTGAAGTTCTTTTTTATGATTAAAAATTTAAATGTAAAGTAGTATAAGAAGAACCAAGGAATACCTACCAGTAAAACATATGGCCAATTTGTCTTACCAACACCTTGAAGAATTCCAAATAAAATGAAATCAATAAATCCACCTGAGAAGGTTTGTCCGACAGTAATATTGAAAATATCAGCCATCATAAAAGCAAGACCATCAAAAATGGCATGAACTACATAAAGAAGTGGTGCCACGAACAAGAAACTAAATTCAAGTGGCTCTGTGATTCCGGTTAAGAAAGAAGTTAACGCTGCAGATAACAAAATCCCTGCCACTACTTTTCTATTTTTCTTTTTAGAGCAATGGTAGATGGCCAATGCGGCACCAGGTAAACCAAACATCATCGTAATAAAACGGCCTGACATGAATCTAGATACCCCTTCATAATAGTGTTTGGTCGAAGGGTCGCCCAATTGGGCAAAAAAGATGTTTTGTGTACCGCTAACAATTTTCCCGCCAATTTCCATCGTTCCACCAAGAGCTGTTTGCCAGAATGGAAGATAGAAGATATGGTGCAAACCAAGCGGTCCAAGCATACGTAATATAAATCCGTAGAAAAAGGTTCCGATTACCCCTGTGCTTGTCACGATGGATCCTAGCTGATTGATTAAAGCTTGGAAATATGGCCAGATGACAAATAGAATCGCTCCTACAAAAATCGACGCAAACGAGACGACGATTGGAATAAACCGAGAGCCTCCAAAGAAACCTAATACTTGAGGCAACTGAATTTTATTGTATTTATTGTGCAATCCAGCTGCTACAATCCCAACGATAATACCGCCAAATACACCGGTTTCTAACGTCTGTATCCCAACAGCCATCCCTTGCCCAGCACCTGCCAAATTATCCTTTACCAGGTCACCGGTTAAAGAAAGTAGCGCATGAATGGTACTATTCATTACAAAGTAACCAATCATGGCAGCTAATCCTGCCGTCCCTTTATCTGAACGAGCTAAACCGATGGCTACCCCGACCGCAAAGATGATGGGCAAATTGCCAAATACGATCGAACCTGCGGCACTCATGATTGTAAAAATGGCCTGTAGCCAGCTGATATCTAAAAATGGATAAGCTGAAACCGTATTTGGGTTAGACAGCGCTCCACCAATTCCCAATAAAAGACCTGCTGCTGGCAAAACCGCTATAGGAAGCATAAACGATTTACCAAATTGTTGAGCTTTCTCAAACGCTTTCTTCATTGCTATTGACCTCCTTAATCTTGGATGGAACATCTTGATGTAAAGCCTTGCATACGTATCATAAATCGACAATAAATCGATTTCAACGGGTTTAAAATCGTTTTCAACCATTTTCATGATTCTCTCCCGAACAGTGAAAACCTATTCAAACTGGTGCGCAATTATATATTTCTATCATCTCTAGTAGTAGAATCACTACTGAAAGGAAACCTTGTTCAATCTTTTCATGGCTTTTCTTATTTGTTTGTGGAATTTAATAAAAACGAATAAACAACACATCATCTAACAGTTTTTCTATGAAGTTATAAGTATGAACCGAAAGGGGTCGCGTTGGCGGGCAAGCGGTTACTGTTTCAACGGGGAGGAGAACATAATGAGAATATTAAACGTAGCGAATTATGATGAGATGAGTCAAAAAGCGGCAGAGCTTGTAATAGAAAGGATCCGTCGTAACCCTCATATAAGCCTTGGATTAGCAACAGGCGGAACTCCGGTAGGATTATATGCTCAATTAGTGAGAGATCATCAACTAAACCATACAACTTATCAACACGTGACAACGTTTAATTTAGATGAATACCTGGGACTGTCTAGTGACGACCCCAATAGTTACCGTTATTTTATGGACAAGCATTTATTTGATCACATTGATATTCAGAAAACGAATACCTATATTCCGTCAGGCGATTTTAAGAATCCAGAGCAACAATCTAAGGACTATGAGGATCTTTTAAGAAGTAAAGGCGGTGTAGATCTTCAGATTCTGGGTATTGGCAGTAACGGTCATATTGGCTTTAATGAGCCAGGTACACCCTTTCAGTCTGAAACACACATCGTTGAATTAACACCTTCTACACGTGAGGCTAATGCAAGATTTTTTAATAGTCTTCATGAGGTGCCTACTCATGCTATTACAATGGGGATTGGGAGCATTATGCGTAGCAAAGAAATTTTATTACTGATATCAGGAGATCAAAAAAGAGACGCTTTGATGCAGCTGTTACGAGGCGAAATTACCGAAAATTTCCCTGCTTCTATGTTAAAAACACACCCTAATGTGACCATCATTGCAGACGAAGCTGCCACCGGATCACATCCCCACTCAACTAAACTTTAAAACGGTAAAGTATAACAGCTATGCGAAGGGCATGGCTCTTTTTTTTGTGAGAAATGGGACATGGGGACGGTTCTAAAAAATTTCGACAAAGGATCGCTCATTTTATATGTTGTAAAGCTTCTTCAAGGGTATCCACAAATATTCCAGGAAAGTGAATTTTCTTTACACAATTTTCAACCTGCATTCTTGAAGCCAGAGAGGAAGGGTTAATAATAATAATTTTTTTAAAATTAGCCATCGAATATAATTTTAAAACGAATTCAATATCATCCACTACATGGCTAGCAACTGCTTCTTGGTCGCGTCCATCTATAATTAATTTATACCTTAAAGGGTTAATAGTATTTACAATGGTTTGGAACTCACTTAAATAGATCTTTGCATCTTCCTCTTTAAAGATGCCCCCAACTTTTACAAAAAAAGTTCCTTTCTCTTCATCCAAATGAAAGGAATATAGTTTAGCCATAGCTTTTATCCTCCATAGCACGAAAATATCCTACTTTGGTACTATCATACTTAAAACGATCCATTTCAACAATCCTAGAATAATATTTAAATATGTAAATACTTTCACTTAAATTAACATGGGGTATGTATCGGTGGCAACAAAAACAAGGCAGGTCCCAGGGACCTGCCTTGTTTTAAAGCTATTATTTCTGACCCTTTAATTTGAGTCAAAAGGTAGAGCGATGGGCTTAATATTGCGTATCTACAAAGGTGCGAACTTGGTTAGAAAAATTCTTCATATGTTGGTTAATTAACTTATCTAATTCTTGGCTGCATGTTATGGTCTGATTGCTGTTAATACCTGTGCTTTGGGCGATTTTGATCAATTTCTTTTTCTCATCAGCTATACGTTTTTGAAGTAATAACTCAAGCAATTCCAAATTCATGATAGGTGAAATCTCCTAGTGTTATCCAGTTGTAAAGAACTATAAACCAATTATAGAAGATATTTTTGATGATGGGAACGATTTTACAAAAAAATCAAAAAAAGAATAATGTGGAAAAAATAAACCTGACAGAATGATTACGTGGTGGTTCAAATTTGGAAGGGGAGATTTCTTCATTAGAGGAAGTATAAAAGGCATTATTGTTTTCTCAAAAATGTTCATTTCATCTGGGATAATTTGTTATTATTGATTATAGTGATTTGTAAATACAAAATAATTCCATTTGGTTAATTTTTTTATAAATAAGCGGGGGTGTTTGGGATTAATAAGAGAATCAGAATCATAGTGGGTTTAATTGGTTGCCTTCTTTTATGTGTTTTTGGAGTATATCGTTTAGTTGCTGACAATTCAATCGCGGATCCTTTATTTATTCCAATATTGTTTGCGGTTTGTGGGTTTATCGGGTTCATTGGAGGCGTCTGGGAACTAAAAAGAACGAAATAGATGCATAGGGACGGTTCTCATGCATCATTTTTGCTTGCGAATTTTTGAATTTTCCAAAGTTCTACAAATATTTTAGCTGTTGGCAAGATGAAATCTTCTTCCTTTCTATAAAAATACCATTTTATTAATGGAATTGCTTGTGAGTGGAATCCATGAAAAAGAAATTTTGAGGCATGAGAACTGTCCCCATGCCTCATTCCCTAACATGTTTATTGCTGTCAAAAACGGGTTCGCTGGTGTTGGGCAAATACCAAAGTGTCTTTAGTTTGATGCCCTTTTCCGCAAACATGGCGGTCAATTCTTCCATGAAGATGCCGCGCGTGGGGTCACAGGAAGGGCTGCTTTGGATGCCAAGAATTCCTGCAATCTCATAGCCGTTTTTTAAATAATCTTCGGCTTGAAACAAGACGGGCTTCAGGATTTCACGGCAATGCTTTCGGTATTCCGGCGTATTATATTGCTCGTATGTCATCGACGGGCGGTCCAGTCCTAGAAAAGTAAATTCCGGACAGGGAAGCTGCAGCAATCCATAGCCTTGGTTCATGGCCCATTCTACGGCTGAAATAATTGCTCCCGCTGCTCTGGCCTCATCTGGAATGACGGTATTCTGGTTTAAAATACAATGGGAAACAATGAGTATCTGTTTGCTACGCTGCATTTCGGTTCTCCTTTTTTATCAGTTTTGCAAAATACGGCAGCCTGGTGACCATGAACATCACGAGCAGGCAGGTAATGATTTTATCGACAAAGTTCCCGGTAATTCTGGAAATAAACGTGGAAGCAAACACACTATCACCAGCAGCCCGGAGCCAGAGCACCACAACATCCATCCCGCTGCCATTCAAACCGCCGAAAACGGCCACAGCAATGGGCGTGCCGATTAATGGGGCCACAACCGATAAAATCAGTCCTGTTATAAGTGCAACATACCATTTGGTGAAATCAAATCTTTTTGCAATATATCCTACCACTAATGCAATCGCTACATTCACAAGGCCGAAGAAAATAGCGGAACCCCCGGTTGTCACGCCGAGTACGACATTCGTTAAGGCGCCTGCCAGCGCTCCACACCAAGGCCCGAATAAAACGGCAATTAACACGGTGCCGATTGTATCCAGGAATAACAGCGGAATTTTTAAAGATGAAACGACGGTGCCTAAAATTACATTTAAGGCAATCCCCATCGCCGAATAGGTTAAAATCATCGTTTTGCTAGTTTTCATGGTTTCCTCTCCCTTTAAAACTATTTAAATAATAAATTGGCAAACTCTTTGATTAACGGTCGATTTTCTGCTTCCTTGAGGGTGGTAAAATAAAAGCTGCGCTGAATTGGATCGATATTTTCTACCATTTGGACGCGACCAGCCTTTACTGCGGGTAGCGCAGCCAGTTTTGAAATAAAGCTGATCCCAAGTCCTGCTTCGACTGCGGCAATCACCCCCTCTGTGCTTCCAATCGATAAGCCAATTTTTAAATCAGTTATTTCCAAACCGTGACCAGCGAGAAATTCTTCCATTCTCTTCCTGGTGCCCGAACCGCTTTCCCTGACGACAAATTCATATTGGTGCAGCTGGCTGAAATCCGCCTCCGCCGTATGAACGAGCGGGTGATGATTCGGCGTGACTAACACGAGAGAATCATTTGTAAGCTGGCGAGAGTTTAGTTTGGGAGAAGCAGGCTTCATCCCCACGATGGCGATATCCACTTGCTGGTCGAGCAGCTTCTTAAGGGAATCCTCAGAATCATTGATGTCGATGGATACCTCGACGTTTGGAAAATGATCGCGAAAAGCCTTTACCAAACCGGGAACGAGGTATGTACCTGGAATCGTGCTGGCGCCGATTGTCAGGTTTCCGGTTAGGGTGTCTTGAAGTCCATGCAGATCATCCTCAAGTTTCTGCCATCTTCGTCGTAATTCCTTCGCTGCCTGGTAAACTAGGGTGCCTGCAGCCGTTGGCTGAATCCCCGTCATCCCCCTGTCAAGCAGGGGGAGTCCAAGTTCATCTTCCAGGCTCTTAATCTTAAGGCTGATCGATGGCTGGGAACTATTAAGAGCAGCTGCCGCCTCGGAAAAGCTCCCTTTCTCCACAACCAAAATAAACGCATCAAGTTTATTTAAATTCATATGCTCGCTCCATCCGTATTAGCATTTTTTATATTTAATATTTAAAAATTTTATAGGGATTATATTCCAATTTTAACCAATTCAAATAGGGATTTCTGGGCAATTTAAGTAAATTTTATGAAACATGGGGACGGTTCTCGTGCATCATAGCCCGAGGCAAAGGGAGCATACCAATGTAATTTCACCAACACCTGAAACAAAAGAACCTAATCCCTAATATTTTACTTTTTAAAACTTTCTTAACATAGCACATACATCAACTTAATAATTAATTGATAGTATATATTCTGACATGTTTAGGAGGGTGATAGTTTTGGTTACTCTAAGCGGCAGAAAAATCATTGGCTTATTATCATTAATAATTCTTTCTGTGAATCTGTTTTGCGGTATTCCCCAAGGGGTAGAAGCACACATGAATACAGTTGGTTACTCCGATATTGAGATACATGACAAGACAATCGATTACCGGTTATACCTTGATCCAAGTGAAGTAGCTCAATGGGTAGATGCGCAATCGAAAAGAGTTTTTGTTATTGGCGAAGCATCACAAAATGAAGCTTCTAAACCGGAGGTAAGCTGGACGGCGGAGGACCTCAAGCCTTTCATCTATGAATTCTTAACTGTAACTAACAATGGAGAAACTGCAGAACCTAGTATTAAGGGAATATCCATGGCCGAACGAAAAGATGGCCCAACTGTTCTCATTGATATGAATTATGTATTCTCAGAGCCCATTGATACATATGAAATAGATTACAAGTTCTTTTTTGATCAGTTTGACGCTCTTCATCAAAACTTTGCGACTGTACATATAGGCGATACGGAAGTAGAGAAGGTTTTTAACAAAGATGACCGTTCTTTATCCGGTCATGTGGCGAGTGTATCTTCGGGGACCATTACAACGGAAATAACCGTTCCAATCTGGCTTAATACGATGTGGGAGTATGTCAAGCTGGGAGTAGAACATATTTGGACAGGGTATGATCATTTATTGTTTGTAGCCGCTCTTGTCATTTTAAAACAACCATTGAAGAACTATATCAAAATCCTAACGGCATTTACGGTCGGTCACAGTATTACCCTTGCGATTGCAGCGCTGGATATTATCAGGATACCGGCAAACATCATTGAACCATTAATCGCACTAAGTATCGTTTACATTGCCATTGAAAATATTTGGATCAAGAAGCTTAAGTGGCGCTGGCTTTTAGCTCTTGGTTTTGGACTTATTCATGGTTTTGGTTTTGCCCAGATTCTTCAAGGCACACTGGGTGATCATTATATTTTATCCTTATTCTCCTTTAACCTCGGGGTTGAAATCGGCCAGATCATTGTCGCAGCGGTTCTGCTGCCGCTTTTAAT
>NZ_JAGYPE020000060.1:29976-35765 GCF_018343545.2 Neobacillus citreus
TTTGTGTGTCAGGAGGTATTGCCATAATCGGTCTGTATTGGTTGATTGAGCGAACATTGTTTTAGACTATTGATAGAGAAACCAGGATGTCATATATTCTATAAAGCAAATTTACCACCCGCCTTCTAGCAACATCAGAGGGATTGGGTGGTATTTTGCATTCTATTAGCAGTTTGTTCATCATTGAGGTTTCCAATTGTTAGGAGTTGTGGATAAAACAAGCTTAGACGTTATTCGACAAAACTAAACGAAAAGTCCTGGATAAATTTTACTAGTTTTACAACAAAGTTACAATTAATTAAAGAATCATTACACTTTTCCTACAATTCCCTTAATCTTCGATTGATATGTTTTATTGGGGTGTCAAAATTGTCACCAAATTGGTTTTTTAGAAGAAAAGGAGGGAATTTTATCGTAATCTGACTTTTATCGTTTTAAAGATTCGTAGTTTTTAAAAACGTAAGGGATTGAGGGGAGAGGCATTGAAGAAAAAGATGAAGAAGATGAGGAAGAAGCAAAATCGTGTGCTTTCATCGCTATCCGTCATGGCGATGTCTATTAGTTTGTTTTCACCACAAGCATTGGCGATCGAAACAACTAACCAGGTACCGGGAGAAACTGGGACACCGACAGATCAAGCGCCAGGAGAAAGTAAGACGTCAACTGAACAGGTACCAGGAGGAACAGGGGCAGCGACTGAACAAGTACCAGGTGAAAGTGGAGCACCAGCGGAACCCGTGCTAGGAGAAAGCGGTGCACCAACTGAGCAAAAGCCAGCAGAACAAGAGGTACAATCAAATTCTGCCCCACAAATCAATCATACGCCAGTGACGAACTTGGAACAACCGGAAGATATCAGCATCTCTGCAAAAATTGCTGACGATCAAGCCATCACTGAAGCAAATGTTTTTTACAAGACGAATAAGGATACAGATTTTAAAAAGATGGCCATGACGGCCGGAACCGTTGATGGGAATGGATTTACAGACTATGCGGTCAATATTCCGCAATCTGCCATAGAGGGGGCTGCTAGCCTTCAGTATTATATTGAAGCATCGGATGGGGTGATTGTTACCCGGAATCCTGCTGAACCAAGTGAATTATATACGATTCAAATTGGTAAAGAAGTGGGTGGCGAGGGGCCTTATTTGCAAATCACTGAGGTCTTGTTTAACTCCTTGGATTATAGTTCAACGATGGGCGAGTCCTACGAATACATTGAAATTTATAATAACTCCAATCGCCCTATTCCTCTAAATCAATATAAGCTTAGATACGGAAATTGGGCGAATCCTTCGCTTAATGAGTTTGAGATTCCAGGTGAACGCATTCTGCAGCCGGGTGAAACGATTGTCCTTTGGAACCAAAAAACAAACCAAGGTGCGACTATTCAAGATTTCATCGCCAACTATGGTGGAGTCATTTCCGAGAATCAGATTGCTATTTTAGAACCTTTTTATGGATTTGTTAATACCGGTGGACACCATTTTACCTTAATGACCAAAACAGGAGAAATTGTTTCGAAGGTTACTTATAATATGCAAGGAAGTTCTACTGATAAATCGGATGATCAAAATGGCAAAAGTGCTATTTATAAAGCCGAACCTACTGGTGATCCATTTATGACGAAGATGGCTAGCAAAGTCTCTCCAACACCAGGAACGGTTTTGCCTGAGCAAATGCCTGATAAGAAAGTGCAGCTTCCAGAGGACTTTTTAAAGCCAATCATTCAACATATGATTCCAACGGGATCTACTAAGGTGCAGGATCTACCTATTACTGCCTATGTGACAGATGACCAAAATGTAAAGGGAGCAAATTTATTTTATAAGAAAAAAGAAGATGAAACCTTCCAATCAATTCCGATGTCTTCCGGTACGGATGGTCAATATCATGCCGTCATTCCAAAAGAGGCGCTGGAAGGGACAACCAAGCTCCAATACTATATTGAAGTGACAGATGGTCTGAATGTGGGAACTACATTGGATACAGAAGGAAAATTGTTCGAGATTCAGATTTTCAAGTCGGACAAGCAGGTTGAATCCAGTCTGTTGATTACCGAGATTGTTCCCGCAAATGTTGGTACGGAGAAGTATGAGTATGTAGAGGTTTACAACAATACCAACAAAGAAATCAATCTAGAAGATTATAAACTTCTTTTTGAAAATCGAGGCGGTGCTTCAACGCGGATCGATATTCCAACTGATTTTACTTTACCAGCTCAAGAAACAGCTGTTGTCTGGCTTCAATCCTATGAGAGTAAGAAGGAAAGTATTGCCCAATTCAAAGCTCACTATGGTGCAAAACTTGATGAGAGTAAGGTACTGCCTGTTTATTGGAATGGTCTTGGCCTGCCGGATGCCGAAGAGGGCAGAATTCTGATTGCTGCCGATGCCGCTTATCCTGTTTCACATGCGGATAAGGGGATCATTTCACAAGCATGGTTCAGTGTCACACAGGATGATGCCATTGATGGAAAAAGTGTTGTCTATGAGTATCCAAAAGATGGAAGTAACCGGATGTTCTTAAGAGGCTCTGGTCAACAGCCAACACCAGGTGTGCTGGTAAATGCCCAAGTACCGGATGTGCCGGTGGAAGTGGCGGCAGACGAAGTGAGTCCAGTCATCTCCCATCAGCCTTCAACAGCTCCTCAGGAGATAAAGGATTTTACTTTGGAAACAAAAGTAACCGATAACCAATCTATTAAGCAAGTGAACTTGTATTTTAAACGGAATGGGGCAGAGGAGTATACACGTGTGAATATGCTCCGTTCAGATGATGGAAAGTATATTTCTGAACTCATTCCGCGTTACCAAATTCTGAATGCAGAATCTATTGAATACTATTTCACGGCGACGGACGGCTTCAATGCTGTATCTACTCTGGATGATGGAGGTAAGCCTTATCAACTTACCTTTGCTGGTCAGACCGAGCCACTGGTGTTGAACGTTAAGGATGGTGAATACCTGCGTGGAACTGAGGCTTTGGAGGGGCGCAGCAAGACAGCTGATCATCAGTTAAGTATGTCGATCGATGGTCAAGTGCTTGAAACGCAGCCGTCTATGCCGGAAGATGCTTATATTTCCTTTGAAGCACAAGATATGCAAGCCTCCTTTAATAACGGGCTATTCGTTAACGATGAACTTGCATCGATCATGCCGGGTGTGACCAATTATAAATCTGCTGTTCTGCCATTACCAAAGGAAATGATCAAACCTGGAGTAAACAAAATAACCTTGACCTCAGGGAATAAAATTGATCCTAAAGGGCTGGAAGGAAATAACGATGATTACCATCTGCAAAACGTAGAAATCCTGCTTTGGAATGGGGACAAACCAGCGATCACTGCCCAAATTCAGTCAGATACCGGGAAATTAACACCAGTTGAGGATCCGAAAGCAAGAATCACCATTAAAGATACATTGCCGCAGATCCACTATACGATTGATATTCCGGCAGCTGCATTCCCGGCTGTTGCAAAAAAAATCGATACGACAACGTTAACAGATGGAGAGCATCAGCTGCAGCTTACCAGTGCAAATGGTGAATCGATTTCGAAAACGGTGGTGGTAGATAACACAGCACCTACTATTGAAACTCTTTCTATTGAAGACGGAAAATCTTATAAAGAGCAAGTGAGCTTAATTGTGACGGCAACAGATGCTGGTTCCGGAGTAGAGACCATCACTGCCCTATTGGATGGAAAACCGGTAGAGCTTCCGTTCTCTCCAATTTTAGAAGCTGGTACACATACGTTAGAAGTGAGTGTAACAGATAAAGCAGGAAATGTAACAACGAAAAAAGTATCTTTTACGATGATTAACCATAATCCGGATCAGCCAAGTGAAGCAAAGCCTTCCGGTGATTCGAAGGTAAATGGCAAAGCGGATCTTAGTGTCAAAGTGACCGACCCAGACGGCGATGCACTGGATGTTGGTTTTTACAAAGCGTATAAATACGACTTTGCCGGGGATTCACAGATCTCAGCCTATTCCAACAAGACTGACCGCGAGCCGCCATTAGAATTAGTTCCTTCCGGAGAGGAAGCTTTCTCTAATGATGCCATTGCAAAGGTAAAAGAGAAAGATGGCCAGTATTTCGTGAACGATACGAATGGTGAATTTCCCTATCACCGATTCGATTTTACAATCGATAAAGAACTCTCGCCAAATGATGAAGTCGAGGTCGTATGGAATGGCCATTCCCTTGAAGGCCGCCAAGTAACGATGTATACGTGGAACTATAATACTCTAAAATGGGAAAGGGCGACATCCGGAATTGGCAATGAGGACTTTGAATTACGAGCGAAAGTGAATGTAGGGGACATGGTGCGCGATAATACGGTGCATGTGTTAATTCAAGATTTATTCCCATCACCAGAAGATGTAGATTTCACCTTTGCATGGGTGAGTGATACCCAATATTATGCAGACGCCTACCCAGACATTTATCGAACCATGATGAAATATCTGGTTGATCAAAAGGATGAAAAGAAAATTATCTATTCGATTCATACAGGTGATATTGTTGACGATTGGTACCGTCCGGACGAATGGGCTGTTGCCGATGAAAGTATGAAATTGCTTGATGATGCGGGTATGAACTACGGTGTAGTGGCTGGAAACCATGACGTCAACTTCTCTGAAGCGGATTACTCCGAGTACTACAAGTATTTCGGCAGAGATCGTTTTGAGAAGCAGCCAACCTACGGCGGTGACAACCACAACAACCGTGACCATTATGATCTTGTTTCCCAGAATGGCCAGGATTTCATCGTTATGTATTTAGGCTGGGATGTTCAAGGGGAAACCATTAAATGGGCGAATGAGGTTCTGCAAAAATATCCTGATCGTCAAGCCATTATTGCCACGCATTCTTACATTACGCCAAGCGGTGCCTATGGAGGGGACGGCCAGAAGATTTGGACTGACATCGTCGCTCAAAATAAGAATGTATTTATGGTGCTTTGCGGCCACTATCACGGGGTTGCCTATAATGTAAAACATACGGATGATGGCAGAACAGTAGTTGAAATGTTGTCTGATTATCAGTCTGGATTAGAAGGCGGCAGCGGATATATGCGTTTCCTTCAATTTGACCTTGATAATCAAAAAATCCATGTCAATACGTATTCGCCATACAAGGATGACGAAAACTTCTTTGACGAACCAGGCAAAGATGAATTTGACATTGATTACCAAGTAAGACCTACTGCTAAACAAGTGGCCACTGATTATATTGGTGTCAATGTTTATACAGATGAACAAATCGGCACAAATGAGAATATCCAGAGTGGATCAGCGGCTAGTGTGGAGTGGAAGAAACTTCCTGGTAATAGCTTCAGCAGCTGGTATACAAAGGTGAAAGATAAATTCGGTGGTACAGCCGTGTCGGATGTTTGGAGATTTAAGACAGGGGCACCGGTGGATAGACCCGGAAATGAGAGGAAGAATAATTAGGGGGTCAGACCCACTCGGTTAAAGTGTTAAAGTGTGAGGGCTGTGCGAAAGGCATAGCCCTATTTTTTTGTTGTTGAAATTCATCGAACTATCATGTGATGACTGGGGACGGTTCGAGACCACTGAAAAACACTCCTTTCCGTGCCTTCTTAAAGACCAACTGCAAAGGGGAAGGCAAAAATGTCTTTAATACGTCTTCTATTTTGCCCGTGAGTGCAAAAAAAGTTTCGCACCGGTAAAAATAAGCGGTCTATTCTGCCCGTGAGTGCAAAAAAAGTTTCGCACCGGTAAAAATAAGCGGTCTATTTTGCCCGTGAGCCCAAGAAAAGA
>NZ_JAGYPE020000061.1:0-23013 GCF_018343545.2 Neobacillus citreus
AACGCGAACCAAACGGCTCCCGGGATAAAGTCAAGGAATCCGAATGGGGCCATCCAGCCGCCAAAGAATAATACGGTAATTAAGGCCGTCATTGCGAACAAATACACATATTCTGCCAGCATGAAGAATGCCCAGCGGAAACCAGTGTACTCGGTATGATAACCGGCAACAAGCTCGGACTCTGATTCCGGAAGGTCAAACGGTGTCCGGGACAGTTCCGCAGTCGATGCGATTAAAAACACGATAAACCCGATTGGCTGCAGTAAAATGAACCAGCCGTGCTTTTGGGCATGAACGATATCATTTAGGTTCAAGCTGCCCGATAATAAAATAACACCAAGAACGGACATAACAAGCGGAATTTCATATGAAATCATCTGCGCTGTTGCCCGCGCTCCCCCAAGCAGGGAGTATTTGTTGTTGGAAGCCCAGCCCCCAAGCAGAATTCCGAAAACCGTCAAACCGGATACGGCCACATAGTACAGCAGCCCGACGCCAAGGTCAGCGAACTGAAAACGGTCTGTAAACGGAATCGTTGCCAGCACCATGAACGATGGTGCGAAGGCGATAACTGGTGCCAAAATAAACATTGGACGGTCAGCCAGTTTCGGGATGATATCTTCTTTTAATAACAGCTTTAAAACGTCGGCAACGGTTTGCAATAGGCCAAAGCGTCCGCCGAGCTGGTTCGGACCGTGGCGGAGCTGAATGTAACCCATAACCTTCCGTTCCGCCAGGATAGAGTACGTAACGAACCCTAATACAACTAGTAGTAAGACAGCTCCAAAGATAAAGAAGAAGAAAAAGTTAAACCAACCAGGACTTGATTGCAGCAGATCCTGTATCATTAGCCATCCACCTCTCCAAGGACAATGTCAATTGCCCCTAAAATGGCAATCATGTTTGCAATGTTTTCTCCCTTTAATAGCTTCGGAAGAATTTGCAAGTTATAGAAAGATGGTCTTCTAAATTTCAAGCGGTACGGTTCTTTTTTCCCGTCGCTGTAAATATAGCAGCCAATTTCCCCGCGCGGCGATTCAATTCTGACAAAAGCTTCCCCTTTTGGCGCCTTAATGATTTTCGGCACCTTCGCGAGGATTTCGCCTTCCTCAGGGAACTGCTCAGCAGCCTGCTCTAAAATTTTCAACGATTCTTCGATTTCCGCCAGGCGGCACTGGTAACGCGCCCAGGCATCGCCACTTTCCTGAACTGGAACATCAAAGTCGAAGCGGTTGTAGATGGAATACGGCTCGTCTTTGCGGAGATCCCATTTCACGCCGGTACAGCGCAGGTTAACACCGCTCAAGCTGTATTGCAGCGCGTCTTCCTTCGAATACTTGCCAATTCCTTTTACTCGGTTTAAGAAAATCTCATTCCCGGTTACTAGGTCGTGGTAGCCGGCAAGCTGCTCGCGCATATACGGAACAAATTCTTTTACTTTTTGAATCCATCCCTCCGGCGCATCCCACTTGACGCCGCCGACACGCATGTAGTTAAACGTCAATCGTCCGCCTGAAAGCTCGTTCAGCATGTTAATAATCATTTCCCGCTCGCGGAAGGCATAGATGAACGGGGATGTTGCCCCAAGGTCAAGCAGGTATGTACCCCACCAAACCAGGTGACTCGCTACCCGGCCCAATTCCATCGCAATCACGCGCAGGAAATCCGCCCGTTCCGGAATCTCGATGCCCATCATCGTTTCTACTGCGTGACAGAGCACGTAGTTGTTGGTCATCGCAGACAGGTAGTCCATCCGGTCTGTGTACGGAATAATTTGTGTATATTGCAGGTTCTCAGCCAATTTCTCAGTCCCGCGGTGCAGGTAACCGATGACAGGCTGTGCTTCGGTAATGATTTCCCCGTCCAGTTTAACGACAAGCCGGAATACGCCGTGCGTACTTGGATGCTGAGGACCTACGTTAAGCATCATTTCTTCTGTTTTGATCACTGGTTACACCTCCACATCATACGGCTCATAGTCTTTTCTCAGTGGATAGCCAACCCATTCTTCGCCAAGCATAATCCGGTGCAGGTTTGGATGCCCGGTAAACTTGATGCCAAGTAAGTCGTATGCTTCACACTCAGGCCAGTCAGCGCCCGCCCATACTGGCTGCAAGGATTCGATGATCGGCTCATTCCGGTCAATCTTCACCTTGAAGGCGACGGATTGACGGTTTTTGTATGAGTATAAGTGAACATAAATTTCCATATGTGTTTCAAAGTCAGTTCCGTGCAGCTCTGATAAATAGTCGAAGCCTAACAGCTCATTATATTTTAAAAATTGTGCAAGCTTAAAGTAGGCTTCCCGCTTCACCACAAGGGTAGGAACATCCTTAGATAGTTTATTAATATAAAAATCTTCTAAAACATCGGAACCCATGTTTTCTTCGATTACCTTCACGTACTTGTCTAGGTACGGTTGGTTCGGTGATGGTTTTGCTTCAGCTGCTGGTTCTGCAGCTCCTGCCCCGGCTGCCCCGCCTTTTGCTGCGGCTGCTTTGGCCTTTGCTGCGGCTACTGCTGCTGCCTTAGCTTTCGCGGCGGCGATAGCTTTTGCTTTTTCATCATCACCCGCTGGCGCATCTTCTGCTCCGCCTTCGCGTTTTGCTTTAGCTGCTGCCGCTGCTTTGGCCTTCGCTGCTGCCGCTGCCTTTGCTTTGGCCGCTGCCGCTGCTTTCGCTTTGGCGTCGTCTCCCGATGCTTCTGCCGCAGGTTCTGCGCCTTCGTCCGCGCCACCCGCTAGCTCCATTGCTTTCCGTTTCGCTGCTGCGGCCGCTTTTGCTTTCGCTACGGCGGCGGCTTTTTTCTTCGCTAGGTCATCGGCGTCCCCGCCTGCTCCAGCGTCTGCTGCTGCCGGTGCTTCTGGTGCTGCAGCAGGTTCTGCTGCCTGGTCTGCATTACCGGCTAGCTCCATCGCTTTCCGTTTTGCTGCTGCGGCTGCTTTTGCTTTCGCTACAGCTGCGGCTTTTTTCTTCGCTAGGTCATCGGCGTCTCCCACTCCTGCGTCCCCGGCTCCTGCTTTAGGTTCCTCCGGTGCTGGTGCTGCGGCCTCCGCTGCTGGCTCCTCATCCGCGATGCCTTCACGTTTCTTTTTCGCTAACGCTGCTGCTTTCGCTTTCGCAGCGGCTGCGGCTTTTTTCTTCGCTAAATCTTCAGCGTCGCCTGCTCCTGATGCAGCAGGTGCCTTTTCCGGTTCAACAGGCTTCGGCTCAGCTTCTTGCTTTGGAGCAGCTGACTCAGCCGGCTTCTGACCTGGAGCTTCCCCGGCTGCACGGGCTGCTCGTTTCGCTGCCGCTTCGGCCTTTGCCTTTGCCACGGCCTCTCGCTTTAATTGTTCGAGATCTTTTTCCCCGCTCATTTATCAGGTCACCTTCTTCCCAGTCTTCGCTTCATAACGAATTTTTTCCTTCAATTTATTGATTCCATAAATTAAGGCAGCTGGGTTTGGCGGGCAGCCTGGGATATACACGTCAACCGGCACAATCTGGTCAACACCCTTGACAACGGAATACGATTTTATGTACGGTCCGCCAGCGGTTGCACAAGAACCCATCGCGATTACCCATTTTGGCTCTGGCATCTGGTCATACAAACGGCGTAAAATCGGCGCCATCTTTTTCGTAACTGTCCCAGAAACGATCATACAGTCAGACTGACGCGGTGACGGACGGAAAAACGATCCAAACCGGTCCAAGTCGTAGTGAGCCGCACCCACACCCATCATTTCTATCGCACAACAAGCCAGACCAAATGTCACCGGGTACAGCGAACTGCTTCGCGCCCAGGCCTTCACTTGCTCCAGCGAAGTCATAAACACATTCTGTTTTAACTCCTGCATCTCCAAATCGGTAACGCCATCTAGTTTTAGATCCATCGTAGCACCTTCTTTTTCCAAGCATACACTAGGCCTAATAATAGTAAGAATACGAAAATTAACATTTCGATCAATGCGAAAACGCCTAGCTTATCATAGGCAACCGCCCATGGATATAAAAACACCGTTTCCACATCAAAAATAACAAACATTAGGGCAAAAATATAATAGCGGACATTGAACTGTACACGGGAATCGTGAAATGGCTCAACACCGCTCTCATATGTGGTCAACTTTGCTTCGCTAGGTTTGTGCGGACGCAAAAGCTTACCTAAATATAATGCCACCACCGGCAGCAACACCCCGAGACATAGGAACACGAAAACTATCAGATAATTATTCTGATATACATTCAAAAGTTCCATGCCTATCCCCTCCAATGTTGTGAATTTTCATTAATATGATTGTAACCGAATTCATTATAGCATTGTTACAAACCCATGTCGACAAGCCAATCCTTTAATTTGGAAATCTATTCACAAACTCAATTTCCAAATTAAGGCTGTTGAAAAACTGCCCCTCAAAAAGGTATTTTGTTACATGATTTTTCGGGTCTTTAGTCCCCCGACTGCCCCACAATGCCTCCTAATTCGACAACTACCCCTATTTAAAACCAAAATCCTGCCCGTGTCAGTGAGGTTTGTCATTTTTAGCCCAAACCTTTTTGAAAAATTAATGTTTGATTGGTTTTTCACATAAAAATTAGTCAAGGCTTCGCAGTTTGTACTCCCCGCTCCCTACATTCATATTCTTAAAATTAAAATTCATTCATTTAAGGTGGGAAAGCAGACTTTTATAGCGGGTAATTTCCAGTCAATTTACAATACTTTCCGTATTTGAGCATTTACTTTCACTTATATGATACTTACTTTCCTGATTGGACCATTTACTTTCCATTTATAGCGGTTTACTATCCAGTTCAATCGATTTACTTTCCTCTTCACAAAACTCAACATATTTTTTGATGCATAAGAACCGTCCCCATGCTTCACCGTAACCCCAACAAAAATAAAAACCCCTCCGACCGGCATCTAAGGCCGGCCAAAGGGGTTGGATTCATTGTATTTACATATAAGTACGAGAACCGTATTTTACAACCCGTATTATAACTTATCGGCTATCCGATACATTCAAACGGTTGACAGCGCGGCGTAATGCCAGCTCAGCACGTTTGAAGTCGACATGCTCCTGCTGTGCCTGCTGGAGACGCTGTTCAGCACGCTCTTTTGCACGCTGCGCACGTTCTACATCGATATCCGATGCTTTTTCAGCTGCCTGTGCAAGAACTGTTACCTGTTCAGGACGGACTTCTAAAAAGCCGCCGCTGACCGCGATTTGCTCTTGTTTGCCGCCAGCCAATTTCAAACGGACAGCACCGATTTCTAGTGGTGCCACCAATGGAATGTGGCCTGGCAAAATGCCTAGCTCGCCGCCTTTTGCTTTTGTACTCACCATTTCCACATCTGATTCATAAACCGGACCATCGGGAGTTACAACACTGACTTTAATCGTCTTCATATTTTACCCCTCCCTGAAAGGTTAGACCTCTACGCCCATGCGTTTTGCGGCCTCAACCACTTCTTCAATGCGGCCGACAAGACGGAATGCATCTTCTGGAAGATGGTCATATTTACCTTCAAGGATTTCTTTGAATCCTTTAACTGTTTCTTTAACAGGTACATATGAACCTGGCTGACCAGTGAACTGTTCAGCAACGTGGAAGTTTTGTGATAAGAAGAACTGGATACGACGCGCACGGGCAACGACTAACTTATCATCATCAGAAAGTTCGTCCATACCAAGGATCGCGATGATATCCTGTAATTCACGGTATTTTTGTAATGTTTGCTGTACTTGACGAGCAACATTGTAATGCTCTTCTCCAACAATATCAGGTGATAATGCACGAGAAGTAGAAGCAAGAGGGTCCACCGCAGGGTAGATACCCATTTCAGAAAGCTTACGCTCAAGGTTTGTTGTTGCATCTAAGTGAGCGAAAGTTGTCGCCGGAGCCGGGTCAGTATAATCATCGGCTGGTACGTAAATCGCTTGGATCGATGTAACAGAACCTTTATTAGTAGAAGTAATACGTTCTTGCAATTTACCCATTTCAGTAGCAAGTGTCGGCTGGTAACCAACGGCAGATGGCATACGGCCAAGTAACGCGGAAACCTCAGAACCTGCTTGTGTGAAACGGAAGATGTTATCGATGAACAATAACACGTCTTGTCCTTGCTCATCACGGAAATATTCAGCCATTGTCAAACCAGTCAAGGCAACACGCATACGTGCTCCTGGCGGCTCGTTCATTTGTCCGAATACCATCGCTGTTTGCTTGATAACGCCGGAATCTGTCATTTCGTGGTAAAGGTCGTTACCCTCACGAGTACGCTCACCTACACCTGCGAATACAGAAATACCGCTGTGCTCTTGCGCGATGTTATTGATTAATTCCTGGATTAATACGGTTTTACCTACACCGGCACCACCGAATAGACCGATCTTACCACCCTTAATATATGGAGCAAGAAGGTCAACTACCTTAATACCAGTTTCAAGAATTTCAACCTCAGTTGAAAGATTTTCGTATGTTGGTGCTTCGCGGTGAATGGAATCACGACGTGCACTTGCTGGAATTTCCTCTTTTAAGTCGATTGCTTCACCTAGTACGTTAAATACGCGGCCAAGTGTCGGCTCCCCAACTGGTACGGAAATTGGCTTACCAGTATCTTCTACTTCTAAACCGCGGGTTACACCATCAGTAGATGCCATCGCGATTGTACGAACTGTATCATCACCTAAATGAAGGGCTACTTCAAGGGTTAGGTTAATATCTACTTCAGATGCGTTTTGCGCTTTTCTCACGACTTTAAGCGCATTATAGATCTCAGGAAGATGACCATTTTCGAACTTAACGTCAACAACCGGACCCATAACCTGAAGAACATGTCCTTTGCTCATCATTTTTCCCTCCTAACTTACTCTTTGAAAAACTATCAAATTGGCGCTAAACACCAAAGACTTACTATTCTAACGCTGCGGCACCGCCGACGATTTCCGTGATTTCCTGCGTGATCGCCGCTTGGCGGGCACGGTTGAAGCTTAATGTCAGGCTTCGGATCAACTCGCCCGCATTGTCGGTTGCATTACGCATTGCCGTCATCCGAGCAGCGTGCTCACTTGCTTTACTGTCTAACAGCGCGCCATAAATCAAGCTTTCGGCGTATTGTGGAAGAAGAACTTCTAAAATCTCTTCGGCACTTGGTTCGAACTCATAGGAAGTGAGCTTATGAGAAGTTGTAATATCCGTTAATGGAAGCAGTTTCTTCTCAGTTACTTCCTGTGAAATTGCACTGATATAGTGGCTGTAATAAACATATAATTCATCGAATGTTCCGTCAGAGAACATGCCGACAGTTGTGCTTGCAATGTCTTTAATGTCCTGGAAGCTTGGCTGGTCGTTAACCCCGACGATATCAAGGACAACGTTGTAACCCCGCTTCACAAAAAAGTCACGCCCCACTCGTCCAATCGCAATAATCGCAAATTCGTCATTGGATGTATGACGGCTTTTGATTGTTTGATGGACGCGGCGGATTACGTTACTGTTAAAAGCACCAGCAAGACCGCGGTCTGATGTAATCACGATGTAGCCTGTCTTTTTTACAGGACGATGGGTCAGCATCGGATGACTCACGCCGCCTGCACCAAGAGCAATCGATGCAGTAACTTCCTGGATTTTTTCCATATAAGGCACGAATGATTTCGCGTTCATAACACCGCGATTCCACTTCGCAGCAGAAGTCATTTCCATTGCCTTTGTAATTTGACTTGTCTTTTTAGTCGAATTAATCCGCGTTTTTATATCGCGTAATGAAGCCATTAGGTTCTCACCACCCTCATTCAAAGAATGTCAGGCGATGGCTAAAGACACCGGGTCCGAAACCATCGCCGCCGTTCAAATTGCTAGACCTTATTGCTCAGAAGCAGCAAACGTCTTTTTAAAGTCGTTGATTGCTTTAGCCATATCATCGTCTTTCGGAAGATCCTTCGTAGTCGTGATTTGGTCTAACAGATCTTTACGGTTGTGGTCTAACCAGCTATGGAATTCTCCTTCAAAACGGCGAATATCCTGTACTGGAATATCGTCAAGGAAACCGCGAGTTAATGCATAAAGAATCATAACTTGCTTTTCAACAGATAGCGGCTTGTTAAGATCCTGCTTTAGAACCTCAACTGTACGCGCACCACGGTTAAGCTTTGCTTGAGTTGCCTTATCAAGGTCAGAACCGAACTGAGCAAATGCTTCTAATTCACGGTAAGATGCAAGGTCAAGACGCAATGTACCGGCAACCTTCTTCATTGCCTTGATTTGCGCAGAACCCCCTACACGGGAAACGGAAAGACCTGCGTTGATCGCTGGACGTACGCCAGAGAAGAAAAGGTCGGATTGTAAGAAAATCTGTCCATCAGTGATGGAGATAACGTTTGTTGGAATATAAGCAGAAACGTCACCTGCTTGTGTTTCAATAAATGGCAATGCTGTGATGGAACCAGCGCCAAGCTCATCATTTAATTTTGCAGCGCGCTCTAGTAAGCGTGAGTGTAAGTAGAATACATCCCCTGGATATGCTTCACGGCCTGGAGGACGGCGAAGTAACAAGGAAAGCTCACGATATGCAGATGCCTGCTTTGTTAAATCATCATATACGATTAATACGTGCTTACCGTTGAACATGAATTCTTCACCCATTGCAACCCCTGCATATGGTGCTAAGAATAGCATTGGAGCAGGCTGTGATGCAGATGCAGAAACAACGATAGTGTATTCTAATGCGCCATTTTTACGAAGTGATTCAACGGCGTTACGTACTGTAGATTCTTTTTGTCCAATTGCAACATAGATACAGATCATGTTTTGACCTTTTTGGTTGATGATTGTATCGATTGCAACAGATGTTTTACCTGTTTGACGGTCACCGATGATTAACTCACGCTGTCCGCGTCCGATTGGCACTAGTGCGTCAATCGCTTTAATACCAGTTTGCAGCGGCTCATGAACGGATTTACGAGCCATAACGCCAGTTGCTACTTGCTCAACAGGGCGTGTTTTCTTTGCATTGATTGGACCCATGCCATCGATTGGTTGTCCTAATGAGTTAACTACACGTCCAATAAGTTCCTCACCAACCGGAACCTCCATGATGCGTCCTGTACGGCGAACCTCGTCACCTTCTTTGATGTCAGTGAAAGGTCCAAGAATAATGATACCGACGTTATTTTCTTCAAGGTTTTGTGCCATACCCATAACGCCGTTTGCAAATTCAACAAGTTCTCCGGCCATGACATTGTCAAGACCATGGATACGTGCGATACCGTCACCAACGGAGATAACAGTACCAACATCTGTCACTTGAATTTCTGCCTGATAGTTTTCAATCTGCTGCTTTATCAGGGCACTGATTTCTTCAGCTTTGATGCTCATGAGTTTCACCCCTTATCTACGATAACAATTTACGTTCTAAACGGCTTAGCTTGCCGCGTAATGATCCATCATATATACGGTTTCCGATGCGAAGCATAACGCCTCCGAGCAAATCGGAATCCACGATATTTTCAATTCGTAATGATTTCTTCCCAATCTTAGCTGCAAATGTGGCAGAGATAGCTTCACGCTCCGCGTCTGAAAGCGGGCGGATGCTGGTCACTTCCGCTTCGGCAATGCCGAGTTCATCATTTGTCAACTCCGTGAATTGATTCACAACTTCCACGATTTCGCCTTCACGATGACGTTCGATTAGGATCAATACTGTATTTAAGACATATTGATTTACAGATGTAAAAGCGTTTTTCACAATCTCTTTTTTCTTTTCAATAGGAAGCTTCGAAGATTTGAGAACAGCTTTTAAATCAGGATTGTATTGTAAAACTTCCTTGACTACACGAAGTTCTTCTTCTACTGTACTTAGAATCTGCTGTTCCTTTGCAATTTGAAAAAGAGCCGACGCGTAGCGTTTTGCTACTAGTTGGTTGCTCATCGCCCTTCTCCTGCCTCTTTGATATATTCGTTAATAAGCGCATCTTGGTCCGCTTGAGATAATTCTCTTTCAATTACTTTAGAAGCAATTAACACAGACAATGAAGCCACTTGTTCGCGAATAGCGGCAACAGCTTTTTCTTTCTGTTGTTCGATTTCAAGCTTAGCAGCATCCTTTTGGCGTTCCGCTTCTTGTCGGGCCGCTGCGATGATTTCCTCACGCTGGATATCGCCTTGCTTTTTCGCACTTTCAATTAAGCTCTGTGCTTCTGCACGGGCTTCTTTTAAAAGATTTCTTTGTTCTTCTAAAAGCTTCTTCGCTTCTCCGCGGCTTTCTTCAGCTGCGTTGATTTCACTTGCAATATGCTCTTCGCGCTGTTTCATGATGCCCATTAATGGACCCCACGCAAACTTTTTCAGCAATGCCAAGAGGACAATAAACACGATCAGTTGGAAGAAGATATCTCCATAATTAACGTGGCCGGCGCTGTGCTCGGCTGCACCTAATACTAAACTGCTTGTTAACACCCTGGGTTCACTCCTTTCAAGAGTTGCTCACACTAGAAATGCATAAACGAACATAAATGAATGGCGAAGTTAGATGAATGTCTCTTCGCCATCTGGAGTTTTTTAGCTAATATAAAAGTATAAATTCTCCCAAATTTATACTTTCATAACGCATAAATTCAACTACGCCTCTGTCTTCGTCCTATCGGACTCGCCAATCGACGAGTTTTCATTTAATTTTATCGGTTTAAGACCATGAACGCGATAACAACGCCGATGATCGGTAATGCTTCTACTAACGCAACCCCGATGAACATTGTAGTTTGTAGTAAACCACGTGCTTCTGGCTGACGAGCGATACCTTCAACTGTACGTCCTACGATAAGACCGTTACCAATACCTGCGCCTACTGCTGCTAGACCAATTGCAATTGCTGCTGCTATAAGATTCATTATTTTGTTCCTCCTTAAAATGTATAAATATGTTTTATTTTTTATAAAAAATTATATTAATGGTCATGACTCACTTTGTGTGCCATATAAACCATCGTTAACATAGTAAAGATGTACGCTTGGATGGATCCGACGAAGATCGAGAAGCCTTGCCATACAAGTGTAAGCGGAATGGCGGCAATTGTGCCGGCGATTCCTTGGTGTGCTAATCCCGCTGCCAAGAGCGATAGAAGCAATTCACCAGCGTAAATGTTACCGTAAAGACGCAGACCAAGCGTCAATGTGTTCGCAAATTCCTCGATAATCTTTAACGGGAATAAGAATTTCATTGGAGTGAAGAAGCCTTCTCCATATCCTTTTGCGCCCTTTAGCTTGACGCCGTAATAATGGGTAAGACCCAAAATCATGACCGCTAGGGTTAACGTAATAATCGGGTCAGCTGTAGGTGATTTCCACCAAAGCTTATCGTCAACGACGATTGCGAAAGGAAGACCCAGCATATTTGATACAAAAATATACATGATTAATGTAATCCCTAGGATGTGGAATCGCCCGCCTTCTTTCCAATCCATTGTGCTGTTGATGATGCCTTTTACAAAGTCCATCACCCATTCCATAAAGTTTTGCATCCCCGTAGGTTTCATTGCCAGCTTGCGGGTTGCTAATACGGCAATAAGAAATACAATTGCACTTGCAATTGTGATCATAAGAACGTTTGCCCCGTTAAACCAGAGACCAAACAATTCAAACTCAGGAGCCCCATGATGCATATAAACTCACCTCGCTTCCCTTCACTTTTGAGCATGCAGAGCATGATAAAAATAATCTATCATAATGACAATATAGGCTGTCATTAGTCCCAAAACAACACTAACTATTTGAAAATAATCAGGGTATTCTAACGCAATCATTACCGCAATTGCCGAGATCGCCATTCTTTGCAGCGAGCCCAATGATTTGACCTTTTTCCCTGCCGAAACGGCTTTGTCGAATTTCTCTGTCTTTCTCACTAACATCCAAAGCATAATGAAGCTAAAGCATGTCCCAAGGATCAACCCAAGGAAAGTAGTTTTGTATGTAGTGAAGCCCCAGCCAAGAACATAGATGGACAACAAGTAAAACATCCATTTTCTCTGCCTGTTGTACATTTCTCTGAAATCTGGCATGGTTATTTATCTCCTGAATAGAAATGGCGGATTGAGACAAGCATAGAATAAACCCCTGCCGCAAGACCCAGGAGCAGTCCGATTATTAAGAAAATTGGTTCTGTGTTCCACTTTCCGTCCAGCCACCTTCCGGCAAAAATGCCAATCAGGATGGAGCCGACCAACTGGGAAACAATAGCAGACATTAAAGCCATGGCTTGAAAAGGATTGCGGTTCTTTTGCATAATAAAATCATCCTCACTGCGTAGAGAATGAAAAACAAAAGGTGATTATGATAAATCATGCGCGGGATTTTGTCAAATTAAATTTTGATGAAAACCCTACCATGCACACCCTTTGTTAGCATACAATAGGCACCATGCATTGTCAATGAATTTACGTGAATTATTCCACAAACAATTTCCCAATTTTTTTGTGATTTGGAAGTGAAAGTCAACACTCTTATTGTATTGTAATTTTTGAAGTTTTTTTGGCTATTTTGTGTCCATTTTGTGAACATTTCTTTCTGACTTTTTAAATAATTTCCCGAAGGTTAGGCGGAATTGTGGGCGGCATTCTCACTTCGTTTGCCGCCCTAATTTTTGTCTTAATTTTTATAAATCGAAATCATCGTTTCAATAAAATCCTCTTTGCCTGCCTTTTTGGCGAAGACTTTGGCTCGGTAAGTCCCTTCGTATGGAAGGTCTTCAGCTTTGAAGGCTTTACGGATCAGTCCCTTCTTTACATCGGTGCTTGTGTCAAGAAAGCCGACAAAGCGGTAATCGTCAGGGTTGAATAAGGCGATTCCAAACTCCTCCGCTCCCCCCGGGACGTAGACCTCATACTGGTAAGTGCCCGGCTCATCTCCTTCTGCAAAATCAAAGCCCATAATCCGAGGGTATCCCGGCTCTTCCAGAACATACAGAAATGGTACATGAATGGACTGGCTCCCACCATGCACGGTTAGAAAACCATCGTGAATTTTCCCTTTAAAAATCTGCGGGTCGACGGCGAGCTCCACGGTTATTTCTTTTGTTTCTTTCGGCTCAAGGGTGAACGCGAGCGGGAAACGCCACTCCAAGCCGTCGATGTGCTGCGGGATGTCAAACGTGTAGCGTTTTGGACTGTCGCTGATATTTTCGACTTTTAATTGGGCTTTATGAACATTTTTCAGGCTGCTAAACTTTCCAAACCGAATGCTGCCCGGCATGACCAACGATCCCGTCTGGATCGCGTCATCGACCTGGATGCGGCCTGCCCCCTGCTCGTATGTGCGGTAGTAGGGTCCGGGGGTTATCTTGGTTTTGTTTTGGTTCTTCCCGATTGGACCGATTTCGATTGGTTTCCGGGTTGTTTCCGGGCTCATGCTGCTGCTTGGCTCACCAGGTTCCTTTACCAGCGGTTTGGCGGTATTCATCAGCGCCGACTTAATCTGCTCCGGCGTCCAATCCGGATGGGCCTGCTTGATCAGCGCGCAGGCGCCGGCCACATGAGGTGCGGCCATGCTCGTCCCCTGCAGGCTCAAGTAGCCGCCAGGAATCGTCGAATTGATGGCCACCCCCGGGGCAACGAGGTCCGGTTTGATATCCCATGTATCCGTGACCGGCCCCCTGGAGCTGAAGTCAGCAAGCCGGTCAATTTCTTCATTTATTTTGAGTCTTGCCGTCACACTGGTGTTTTTCAGTTTTTTTCGTAAAAATTCCCCCTCGCTTTTGGTAATCGACCCGATCGGTATAGCAGCGGGCGCATCGAGATTGCCGATGAAGGTGCCCTTGAGATTGTTAGCGACTACCACCGCCTTAGCCCCCGCCTCATGGGCATTTTTTGCTTTTTCCGAAAAAGTCAATTCGCCACGCTTCATTAGAACGATTTTCCCCTGAACATTCTCGAGTTCGTTGGGTTGGCCGATGCCGCCGTCGACGATTGGGAGCGTCCGGTCAAGCGCCCAATTCCCCGACCCCTCCATTGGCTGGACCCGGAGCGGATTTTGCATTCCTTCTATTAATAGTTGGGGAATTTCCATGGTAGGCGTCGAGGCGCCTACCGAAATTGCTTTTGCGGATGTTCCCGGTGAACCGACCGTCCATACATTCGGTCCAGAATTGCCCGATGCAGCGACGGCGACGATCCCATTCTCGACAGCACGGTCGAGCGACTGACTGATTGGCAGGTCTGGACCGTTAATACTGTTGCCAAGCGAGAGGTTCATAATGTCGACCTTGTCTTTGATGGCCTGGTCAATCGCAGCCAGCACTTGCTCGGTCGTTCCCCCGCCGCCCGGACCAAGCGCGCGGTACGCAACAATTTTTGCCTCGGGGGCCACGCCTTTGATTTTTCCATTGGCGGCAATGATGCCGGCGACATGGGTACCGTGGATGGTCGCCCGGCCTTGCGTGAGTGTTTCCATCGGGTCTTGGTCGTTATCAACAAGGTCATGGCCGCCCGCATAATTCCGAGCGAGGTCTGGATGGGTGTAGTCCACCCCGGTATCGATGACCCCGACCGTCACACCTCGGCCGGTCAGACGTTCATTCTTCTTTGAAAAAAAACCGCGCACCGCCTCACCGCCAATGATTTTCACGCTTTCCTCAGTTTCGACCCGATACTCTGTTACCGGGGAGACATGCTGGATAGAGGTGAGCTGGCTGTTCCGGGTCTGGTCTTCGGTTAGCCTGGCGATGGCGTTTGGCGGCCCTTGTATCGAGAAACCGTCAATGGCTTTCTCATATACGCGGCGCAGCTTGATATCCTTATAGGGTGCGAGCAGCTGCTTGATTTCCTGTTCTGTTTTCGGATGGTTGAGCATGACGATGGCGACGGTATCTTTTGTTGATTTTTGGATTGGGGGATGGATTAGGATTTTCGGTATGGCCGGGATGCCGGTGGTCCCAACATTAATAGTTCCGAACGTGAGGAGCAGTGCGAGTACCAATTTCATGTGAAAATCCCCCTTTTTTCCATATCGTTTTCTTTGGGAGGGGAAAGTATGCAGACTTATATGAGGGGTTGGCGAGTAAATTTGTTATTTTGGCGAGTAAAAGTAAAAAGTTGGCGAGTAAATCCTAAATTTAGACGAGTAAACTAGACATAGTGACGAGTAAAACAAAAAAAGGTAACTCCCAAATACCCAATAGGGTAACAAACCAACAATTTCCCAGAAAAAAAAGCCGGGCAGCACCCGACTTTTTAAAAAATTACCTTATTTTTAGAATTATTTCGTCCCAAACAACCGGTCTCCAGCATCACCAAGTCCTGGTACGATGTAGCCGTGGTCGTTCAACTTCTCGTCAAGGGCAGCGATGTAAATGTCGACGTCAGGGTGCGCCTCTTTCAAAGCTTCAACGCCTTCTGGTGCGGCAATCAAACACATAAATTTGATATTTTTGGCTCCCCGCTTTTTCAGGCCATGAATCGCTTCAACGGCTGAGCCGCCAGTTGCGAGCATCGGGTCAACTACGATGAAGTCGCGCTCTTCGACATCACTTGGAAGCTTGACGTAATATTCAACCGGCTTTAAAGTTTCCGGATCGCGGTACAAACCGATATGGCCGACTTTTGCAGCCGGGATTAATTTCAAGATTCCGTCCACCATGCCAATACCAGCGCGTAAAATTGGCACAAGGCCGATTTTTTTACCAGAAAGAATTTTCGATTTTGCCGGACACACAGGTGTTTCGATGTTAGTTTCTTCAAGCGGCATGTCTCTTGTGATTTCAAACGCCATCAAGGTTGCCACTTCGTCGACCAACTCTCGGAATTCCTTTGTTCCTGTATGTTTATCACGTATGTAAGTAAGCTTGTGCTGAATGAGTGGATGGTCAAAAACATATACCTTTGCCACAGCGATCGCCCCTTTTTTAAAGATTTAATTTTTGCAGTCGTCTCATTTTACAGAAAAAAAAGCCCGCGAGCAACTCGCAGACTGATGTTAGATTTTTCTGAAACAAAAGGACGGTTCTTCTGCCTCACATAAGTGAGGCATGAGAACCGTCCCCATGCATCAATATTCAGGGTAAAGGGTAAATTTGCTTGTTAATGCGTCAACTTGTTTGCGCGCTTCTTCAAGCTTTGCTTCGTCTTCGTGATTTTTCAACGTGAAGGCGATGATGGAAGCAATTTCGTCCATATCTTCCAACCCGAAGCCGCGGCTTGTTACTGCAGCTGTACCAATGCGGACGCCGCTTGTTACAAACGGGCTGTTTTGGTCGAACGGAATCGTGTTTTTGTTAACGGTAATGCCGACTTCATCGAGCACTTTTTCAGCCACTTTTCCGGTTAAACCAAGGCTTGTCACATCGACAAGCATTAAGTGGTTGTCCGTACCGCCGGAAACAAGCTTCAAGCCTTCTTTTTGCAGGCTTTCCGCTAAACGCTGAGCGTTCGCCACGATTTGACCAGCATATTCCTTAAAGCTGTCCTGAAGCGCTTCGCCAAAAGCAACAGCTTTTGCAGCGATAACGTGCATCAGCGGACCGCCTTGGATTCCAGGGAAGATCGACTTATCGATTTTCTTGCCCCATTCCTCAGAGGTTAGAATCATCCCGCCACGTGGACCGCGAAGGGTTTTATGAGTAGTAGTTGTGACGAAATCAGCATATGGCACTGGGTTTTGGTGCAGACCAGCCGCAACAAGACCAGCGATGTGCGCCATGTCGACCATTAGGTACGCGCCAACTTCATCAGCGATTTCACGGAACTTCGCAAAATCGATTTCCCTTGGATACGCGCTGGCACCGGCAACAATCATCTTTGGCTTGTGCTCCAGGGCTTTCGCACGAACATCAGCATAATCGATGCGGTGCGTTTCTTTGTCGACACCATAATCAACGAAGTTATATTGAACACCACTGAAGTTAACTGGGCTTCCGTGTGTTAAGTGGCCGCCATGGGATAAGTTCATGCCAAGCACTGTGTCACCTTGCTGAAGGACGGTGAAGTAAACGGCCATGTTTGCCTGTGCACCAGAGTGTGGCTGAACGTTGACATATTCTGCTCCAAAAATTTGCTTGGCGCGCTCGCGAGCTAAATCCTCAACAACATCAACATATTCGCAGCCGCCATAGTAACGGCGTCCAGGGTAGCCTTCTGCGTATTTATTCGTTAAAACGGAGCCTTGGGCTTCCATTACTGCTTCACTGACAAAGTTTTCGGAGGCAATCAGTTCAATTTTAGAACGTTGACGGCCTAATTCTTGCTGGATTGCTTGAAAAACCTGTTCATCGGCTTTAGGTAAATGGTTCATGATTCATTCCCCCTCATATGTAAATAAAAGACGTTAGAAAATTCCCTCTTTATTGTAACATGTTTTTTTATTATGTAAACACGTAAGATTTCATTTTTAACATTTTTATCGTTCGTGTTTCATATAACAAATAAGTTACTCTACAACTTAATCGTTCGTGTTTAGTCAAATATTTCTAACTGCAGCTTGAATTAGCGTCGGTCCGTTCGTAAACCGCGCGGGCCCCGCCGATAAGTTTTGGTCTTGTTTTAGCCATTGTCACATGGGCATGTCCCAGGAACTTCTGTTTAACACGGACGGGGACGGCAACATGTTTCAGGTGCATGCCGATCAGGGTGCTGCCAATGTCAATGCCTGCCTCCGCCTTTACAAACTCGACCACAACGGCGTCGTTCATTTTTTTAAAAGCAAATGTTGCCATCGCTCCGCCTGCCTTCCGGACCGGGACGACCGAAACCTCTTCGAAGCCTCGCACGAAGGCAACCGACCGTTCCACCACAAGTGCCCGGTTCAAGTGCTCGCAGCATTGAAAGGCTAGGTGAACTCCGGTTTCGGTTTGGAATTTTTGCATTTGGCGAAAAATCATTTCGGCTACTTCAATCGTTCCAGCCGTTCCGATGCGCTCGCCGATAACCTCGCTTGTGCTGCAGCCGATCACGAGAAGCTGCCCCGGACTCAGGGATGCCTGCTCCTTAAATTCCGTTAAAATTGCTTCAAGTTCGTTCTCCCATTGCTGAATCATACCCATTGACCTCCCATCATTCATGTTCCAAGGGTCCTGGCCCCGCCACTTTAATATTTTACTCTCTTGGGGGACCTGTCCCCAGCCACTCCGCTGCTTAATCCGATGTGGTATCTATTGTTGTTTCTCCTCATAATCCGTGATTTTACCGACGCGGTTGGCGTGACGTCCGCCTTCGAATTCGCCAGTGAGCCATATTTGGGCAATATCACGGGCCAGTCCAGGACCGATGACGCGTTCGCCCATCGCCAAGATGTTGCTGTCATTGTGGGCACGTGTTGCTTTTGCACTAAAGGTATCGTGCACAAGTGCACAACGGACACCTCTCACCTTGTTAGCGGCAATGCTCATGCCAATTCCTGTTCCGCAAATTAAAATCCCGCGGTCAAACTCGCCGCTCGCTACCTTTTCCGCCACAGGCAGGGCATAATCTGGATAATCAACAGACGACTCACATTCGCAGCCAAAATCCACATACTCAATCTTTAATTCCTCAAGCAAGCTGGCAATTTCCTTACGAATATTCATGCCGCCATGGTCAGACGCTAAAGCCACTCTCATCTCAAAAATCCCCCTATTCATAACATCAATCTGTACTTAATTTTGACATACAGCCTTAAAAATATAAAGCAAGAACACCGCAACTAAATCAAATAATGAAAGACCCTCCAAAAAACAATAGAAATAACTGAATGAAAAATTGTGTCCATTCGATCCGAACAAAAAGTCAATTTGTACACGTGCGGCGTCTGACACCTTCCATAGAAAAAGGCCAAGAGTAAAACACTCCTGACCTTTTTCTATGGCTTTATCTTTTCAATAGCTTTGTCAATCAGTTTATCGAGTTCTTGGTAGGTTTCTTCATAGATAGCGAGGCTGCCGCCGTACGGATCGGTGACGTCGTGGTCGAAATCTTCGCCGGTAAATTCCTTTAATGTAAACACTTTTTCAATCGCCTTTGGGTATTGCTGCTGGATGGCGAACTTATGCGAGGTTGTCATGGTTAAAATCAAATCCGCCCAGTCGACCTCATCACTGGACAGCAAGGTGGAGCGGTGATTTTGCGTAATCTTGTTGTTCGCGAGCACCTCTTTTGCGTTCGCTGAGGCATCGTTTCCGCTTGCGGCATAAATTCCGGCGGACTTGACCTCGATTCCGTCCAGCTGTTTATTTTTTAAAATGGCCTCCGCCATCGGACTCCTGCAGGTATTTCCTGTACAAACAAATAATATCCGCTGCATATGTACGCCCCCTTCCCCACCTATTATAGAACAATTTTCCACATTCAAACCGTTGTTTTTCTAAAAATTTCTTATAAAAACACAGCCATCAGCTTAATGCCGAACGCCAGTAAAATCGCTCCCCCAAGCGCCTCGCTGTAGGCACCGAGCCAGCCACGGACTTTTTTACCCAAAAGCAGGCCTGCCCATGTTAGCACGGTGGCCATAACACCGAAACAGATCAGGACCAAAACAGTTTTTGCCCCATAAATCCCCAGCGTCAAACCGACGGAAAAGCTGTCCAGACTTACGCTCAACGCAAAAAACAAAAGGCCAAAGCCGACCGGGGTAATCACCTTTTCATCATCGTCCTTCAGGCTCGACCAAATCATCTGCATCCCTAAAAGGATTAACAAAAGGCCGCCGATAAAGGAGGCCAGCGCTCCAAATTTTTCTGATAAAAACCTTCCAGCCGTCATGCCAGCTAGCGGCATCAACACATGAAAGATTCCAATGACAATTCCTATTTCAAATATTTTTCGAAGCCGCAATTTGTACATCCCCATGCCAAGGCCGACTGAGAAAGCATCCATTCCTAGAGCCGCTGCCATCAACATGAGTGTGATAATTTCCCCAACCATTTCAGACATTCTGACTTCTCCCCCTTGGACTAACTATTTCAGCATATGCACGTCCAAATCGGTTTAGAAGCCAAGCTGGGAAATTAGCGGAAAGCCCTTTTTAAAAAAAGACCAGCCCTCCATTTAAGGAGAACTGGTCTAGGTGGTTATTTTTTATTCCTTAATCACTTTATTCCCGGCCGCTTTTTCCAACCGGTTCATAATGGCATATCCCACGCCTTCATACGGGAACATTTCGCTGAAAATCACATCGACCTGCTGCTCATTGAATCGACGCAAAACATCGTAAAGCGCAGCTGCGACGGTCTCGAGTTCAGCGCGTCTTCCACAGGTGAGGACGACATCGGCTTCGTACTCGTCCGCATGCTCCTCTGTCGTCAGCACCCCGACACGCAAACCTTCCGCACGTTTTTCGGCAGCAAGCCCCTGCAAAAATCCCCGGGTGCCTGACACCAAATAGAGCGGAGCATTTGGCGCGTAGTGGCGGTACTTCATACCCGGCGCCTTCGGTTTTGCCGCTTCATTTGTTAAAGCCGGGTCGATATGGACTTCGCCCACCACGGCCTCAAGCTGCTCCTTGGTCACCCCGCCTGGCCGTAGGATTACTGGTACTGTTTCCGTACAGTCGATGACAGTTGATTCAACACCGACTCCGGTCGGACCTCCGTCCACCACGCCGGCAATTTTTCCTTCAAGATCATCCAGCACATGCCCGGCCGTAGTCGGGCTCGGTTTCCCTGAGGAGTTCGCACTCGGTGCAGCAATCGGCAGCCCGCTCACTTTGAGCAGCGCCAGTGCCACCGGGTGGTCCGGCATCCGCACTCCAACCGTCCCGAGACCCGCTGATGCTTTTTCCGAAAGCACGCCTTCCTTCATTTTAAAAATAATCGTCAGCGGCCCAGGCCAAAACTTATCCATTAGGATGGCCGCCTTCTCAGGAACCTCTGCCACAAAGCGGTTCAACTGTTCCTGTTCAGCAATGTGGATAATCAGGGGATTATCCGCAGGCCTCCCCTTGGCTGCAAAAATTTTCGCCACAGCCTCGTCATTCTCGGCATTCCCGGCCAACCCATAAACCGTCTCCGTCGGCATCGCAACAACTTCATTTTCCTTTAAAAAATGTGCGGCATCCACAATATGTGGATTACTTTCTAAATTATCCACATACTTATCCACTTTCCAAACTTTTGTGTTCATGTTATCCACCTTCAAAACCTATCTCGTTTTTTATCGAATTTTGACGAATTTCGGCGTATAAACTCATATTTTTCGCATGATACGTTTGAAAGTATAAAAGAAGGCAGACCTAAACACAAGTGATATCCACAAATTGTGCATAACTTACCCAAAAAAGTGGATAACTTTGGCGGTATATCCACAATATTATATCGTTAGTCTCAAAAACAACGAGTTATCCACATTTAAAACGTGTCGAATGTGCTCAGATTGATAAAACCCGACCGGCAGTTCCCCGCGCCCAATCTTTTCAAACCCCATCAGTTCAAAAAGCGGCAACGCCGCCCCCTTATTTGTGGCCAAAAATAAACTTTCCATTTCCTTTTCTTTAGCGAGCTTCACCATTTGGTCAAACAGAACGAAGATTTCCTTTTCAGCTTGCCCCGCCGTGACCACTAGCGAGCGCAGCAACCCAAACTGTTCACAAACCTCCATTCCAAGCGATCCGACCAGCTCTTGCTGCTCGTCCTCTAGCAATAAAAACCATTCTATCGTTTCATCAGTCAGCCCATCCGTCCCTAGATTAGCCCTCGTAAGAAAGCTTTTCAGCCTGTCCAAATCCCCTTTAGTTGCCTTACGAATCAACACCTTCATCCCAGCCACCCCATTTTTCAGCTTCTACTCTATGAATATGAAAAAATAGAAAAAGTAGAACAGGTTGGGGCTATTTCTAGCATATTTTTTGAACATTCGGACCTAGGTGAGAGAGTGTATGGGGACAACTCCTTTCAATTTTTAGTCAGGAATGTCTGGACCAGTCCACCTTCGGACAGAATCGCTTGAAAAAGAAGCAGAAGTGTCCGAACCAGTCCAACCTTCGGACAAAACCGCTTGAAAAAGTGGCAGAAGTGTCCGAACCCATGTACCCTTCGGACGAAACCGCTTGAAAAAGCGGCAGAAGTGTCCGAACCAATGCACCCTTCGGACAGAATCACTTAAAAAAGTGACAGAAGTGTCCGAACCAATGCACCCTTCGGACGAAACCGCTTGAAAAAGAAGCAGAGGTGTCCTCATGAACCCTCTATGAGAACACTTCCTCTCAATTTTCCAATCCATTTGTCCTCATACACACAAAAAAACAGCCCCCTCAAAGAGCTGTTAGTTAAAAAGCTTATTCCACATCTCAACCACAAAGAACTTCACTTTTACCGGCTGCTCGTCCTCCGAAACGTAAACTGGCTTATCCTTCTTTACCGGTTTCTTGACCACAATGTCTTCGGCTTCTTCTGAATCTTGCTCCTCCACCACAGCCGTTTTCATTTTTTTCGATGAATCCTGCTTCTTCACCACAGCCGTTTCCGTTTTTTCAAAATCCCTGCTCTTCATCACAGGTATATCATCATCATTATCCTTAACTGAACGCGTCTCTTCAAAGTCCGGCTTTTGCACCCTTTTTACCTCAGTATTCTCTTTCTGAACAGCAACTTCCTTTTTTCCTTCCACAGACTTTGTTTTCACATCGGACCGCTTCTCTTCCACCTGGGGGACAGAACTAGCTTCCTCTTTCGCTTCAGCAACAGCAGCCGTTTCTTTTTCCTCAAACCCCTCACTGACAGCTACCCCATTTGAAAAATCAAGGAAACATAACGGTGGGTACAGCACGCACCACCAGTTCGCCCCTTCACCCGCACCCAGCGTAATTAACACTGCTTGATACTTTCCTGCAGGATACAAAAACTGCCCGTACAGCTTCGTCGGGAACTGCACCTTGCCAAACTCTACCTTGACCGACTGATCCGAACCCGACTCACGGACCACTTTTTCCCCAATCGCTTGAATCTCAGGCAGATGGCCCTTGATCACCTTCCGAGCCTCTTCCATCGAAGTTAAATCCTGCACCCACAGTGTAATCTGTGCGTTCACTGCATCGCGGACCTTGCGCTTAATCGCCTGATCCTCTTCAAAATCGCTGTTAGC
>NZ_JAGYPE020000061.1:23113-35071 GCF_018343545.2 Neobacillus citreus
TCGACTCCTTCTGAGCGGCTTCTGTTTTCGGCATATATAAATTTAGCATTGTCGCTAACGATAAAACCACCAAATATCCCCAAACTACCAGTTTCCCTCTCATCTCTAGCACCGTCCCTTCCCTTTGCCTTACCATTGTGGACAAAATGCCAGAATCTTAAACTATTAAATTTTACTATTTTTAAGTGACAAAAAAAGCTCCGGGTTCTTAACTCCCGAAGCCAATCTCCGCAAACACCATCCGGTCCTTGCCGTTAATATCATTCACTACTTCAACAAAAACATTCTCAAATGCTTTTCGAAAAAGCTCCGCTACCGCTTCGCCCTGACCGGCCCCAATCTCGAAACATACCAGCGCGCCCGGCGCGAGCACCTGCGGAAGCTCCACCATAAAGCGGCGGTAAAAATCCAGTCCATCCGCGCCTGCGAAGAGTGCCCGGTGCGGCTCGTGATCAGTAACCACCTCGGACATGCTCTCAATGTCAGCAACCGGAATATACGGCGGATTTGACACCACTACATTTAGCTTCTCACCGGCCGCTATAAACGGCTGCAACAAGTCACCTTGGATGAATTGGACATCCGCGCCAAGCTGGCGGGCATTCTCCTTCGCCACCTCCAGAGAGGATTCAGCAATATCTGTAGCAGTTACTTTTAAAGACGGCTGTTCCAGCTTTAAGCTAATAGCAATTGCCCCACTGCCTGTTCCAATATCAGCAAGCCTAACTTCCTCGCGCTCACTAAATAGTCGCTTCATCCGCTGCAACGTCCCGTAAACCAGCTCTTCTGTCTCCGGCCTCGGAATCAGAACCTCAGGCGTAACCACAAAAGTCCGCCCGTAAAACTCCTCAGTCCCGATGATATACTGCACCGGAACTCCCTCAGCGTGTTCGCAGACCGCTTTTTCAAAAAGCTCCCACACTTCAGGCTCTAGCTCCTCATGCACATTGGCAAACAGCTGCGACCGCGTCATCCCAGTAAAATGCCGTAGCAGCAATTCCCCCGCATTCTCATCCCGGCCTGCTGCAACTAAAAAAGAAGAAGCCCATTTCAGAGCTTCGAATACCTTTTTACTCATTTGTGGCATTTTCCAATCTTCTCGCTTGGTCATCGAGCACCAATGCCTCAATGATTTCTTCCAGCTTGCCCTCAATAATCTGATCCAACTTTTGAATCGTTAAGCCAATCCGGTGGTCGGTCACCCGGTTTTGTGGGTAGTTATACGTCCGAATCCGTTCAGAACGGTCACCCGTACCAACCGCTGATTTCCGCACCTGGTCATACTCCGCCTGGGCTTCCTGCTGGAATTTATCATAAATACGGGCCCGCAAGATTTTCATCGCCTTGTCCTTGTTTTTGTGCTGAGAACGCTCGTCCTGGGAGGTTGCCGTAATACCAGTCGGAATGTGCGTCAACCGAACCGCTGACATCGTGGTGTTAACACTCTGTCCGCCGGCACCGCTGGATGCAAATGTATCAAAGCGGATATCCTTATCGTTAATTTCGATATCAAATTCCTCAACTTCCGGAAGGGTAGCAACCGTCGCTGTGGATGTATGAATCCGGCCGCCAGACTCCGTTTCCGGCACACGCTGTACCCGGTGCGCACCATTTTCAAATTTCAGTTTGGAAAAGGCACCCTGTCCAGTAATCATAAAAATAATCTCTTTAAAGCCGCCGAGACCAGTCTCGTTGGCATCAATCACTTCCGTCTTCCAGCCCTGCGCTTCCGCATATCGTGAGTACATGCGATATAGCGTACCGGCAAACAATGCCGCTTCCTCGCCGCCCGCTGCGCCGCGGATTTCCATGATAACGTTCTTGTCATCGTTCGGGTCCTTCGGAACAAGCAAGATTTTTAACTTGCCTTCAAGCTCCTCAATCTGCGCCTCAAGCTCGCTGACCTCTTCCTTGACCATTTCGCGCATTTCCGCATCAAGCTTGTCCTCAAGCATCACCTTTGCGTCCTGCAGCTGAGATTTTGCATCCTTATACTGGCGGTACGCTTGCACAGTCTCCTGCAGGTCCGCCTGTTCCTTCGAATAATCACGAAGCTTTTTAGAATCATTTATAATTTCCGGATCGCTCAGCAGCTCATTAAGCCGCTCATAACGGTCCTCTACCGATTGTAGACGATCAAACACAGTCATTCACCTCAAATTAAATTCAAAACTTCTATCTAAACACCCGCAACACCGGGCCGAAAATTGTCCATAACATTCTAATTATAGTATAGCTAAAAACCCGCGTCAATGTGATGCATGGGGACGGTTCTCATGCCTCACAAACTGAAGCACAGGGATGCACAGGGATGCACAGGGACGGTTCTCATGCCTCACAATTTCTGTATCGTATCCGAATTGATACCCCAGGAAAGTAAAATAGGAAATTTGGAAAGTATTTGTTCAAAAAATGTAAGTAAAACCGGCAAGTTGGAAAGTACCCACTCTGAATAGGAAAGTAAAATCGGAAAGTATATCCAAATAACTGGTAATTTTGATACACGGGGACGGTTCTCGTGCATCAAAAGGGTGCAAAAAAGGCACTTCCAATATCAAAATTGTTTTAGTTGGCGAGTAAATTTTAAAAGTTGGCGAGTAAATAGATAAAAATGACGAGTAAATTCTAAATTTGGGAGAGTAAACTGCCAAATCAGACCAGTAAATCCCTAAATTAGGCGAGCAAGATACCTTTTTTTAAAAAACCCCCTTATTTAACTCTATAAATTACCTTTAAAATCTCCAAATATACACACATCACATCAAAAAAACATGCCCTGGTCCCCAGAGCATGCCCATTATCTCCTATCTTCCTGTACATTAACTTCAATATTATAACGCGGCAACGCACGCATCAGCTTCTTATGCAGCCTAGCCTCCGCATCCCGTTTATCACCACTAGAAAGCATCCCTTTTTTGTAAACCTTCACCCACATTCTGTCGCCATTAATCCAAACAGAATCGGTCACAAATTCATGCGTGTCTGCAATCACCTGTTTGGCCTTGGCGATATCGTTGCCCTGGTTGTTAGCACCGGCTTCGCTGCCACTTCCGGTTCCCGTCAGGTCAAGGAAGTTCGGGTTTTGGTTGGTCACATCGTCCTCGACCATATGCTGGTCGTTGATATCATGATTGGACACAAGATTCCTCGTCTGTCGGTCGCCGCGCAAGTCATTAGCCGCATCATCATCGGCACTACGGCCATTTTGGCAGCCCGTCGCCAACAAAAGTATGATACCGACAAGAAACATCCACTTTTTCATCGAATTACACCTCCATGGTACTAGCATGCCCTGCCACACGCAGCCATCCCCGAGTGAATTCTTTCCAACCTTAAACACAGTCTTAATACAGCAAAAGGTGACAGGCACCTTTACGAAATTTCACATAAATACCTGTCACTCTACCCAGCCATTGCCGCCGGCCTCCTAAAAACAACAAAAAGGTGCCCGGCACCACGCGAACATGGCAGCACTGACACCCTTCAAAAATAAAACCTAAACTTATACGCCCTCTTCAACCGCCTGGCGCACCGCCGCAGTCCTAGGCACCTCATGATGATGACGACAGCGCGGCTCATATGCTTCCGAGGCACCAACCAAAATCACCGGATCATGGTAGGAAGCCGGATGTCCGTCAATCAAACGCTGCGTCCTGCTTGCCGGTGATCCGCAAACAGCACAGACAGCCTGCAGCTTTGTCACTGACTCGGCAATCGCCATCAGCTTCGGCATCTGTCCGAACGCCTCGCCGCGGAAATCCTGATCAAGCCCCGCGACAATCACGCGGTGGCCGGAATCCGCCAGCTGCTGGACAACTCTTACGATGCCTTCATCGAAAAACTGCGCCTCATCAATTGCGACAATATCCATATCCGCTTCCACATGATGCAAAATCTCAATCGAATGGGAAATCGGCTTCGCCTCAAAAGAAGTGCCATTATGGGAAACAACAGACTGGTCATGATAGCGATTATCGATTTTCGGTTTAAATACAGCTATTTTTTGTTTAGCAAACTGGGCACGCCGCACGCGCCGAATTAACTCCTCTGATTTTCCAGAAAACATACTGCCGCAGATAACCTCAACCCATCCGCTTTGCGTCATAACATACATTAACGGCGTCTCCTTCCTCAAACGAAACCATCTCTATTTATCATATACAAAATCATATTTTTATTATTAGCCAATAAAAAACAGGCAAGCCAATGTTGCATCTTGCCTGTCTTTTGCGCGAGTATTTATCCCGCTTTAACGCGCAGTAACTCCCTTCGGTCGCAACTGCCCGTAAAAGCCCGATAAGTTCAACTAACCATAGTGGAATCTACGCAGTACGTTCTAGCGAAGTCTCCACTGATGGAAGTTTCACATTATTCTTGTGTCTTAAGACCGTATTTTTTGTTGAAACGGTCAACACGTCCGCCTGCTTCAGCGAATTTTTGACGACCAGTATAGAATGGGTGGCACTCAGAGCAAGTCTCAACGCGGATCTCGTTCTTTACAGAACCGCTTTCGAAAGTGTTGCCGCATGCGCAAGTCACCATTACTTTTTTAAAATTTGGATGAATTCCTGCTTTCATTCTTTTCATCTCCTTCCGCCCTGAATCATTCGAAACAGAGTTATATACAGTGCTTGTCTTAACAAGTCACAGAATTACAAAAAACACACTGACCACATTATAACAGCCAGACTAATTGTTTGCAAGCTGGGATTTTCAGCCTTTTTGAAAAAACAAAACCAAAATATCGGGTTCGCTCGAAACCTCGCCCCAAACTCAAAACCTAAGAGCGGCGCGCCTTAAGCTCCTCACCAAGCTGATCGAAAAACTCCTGGTTGGACTTCGTCTGACGTAACTTTTTCAAGAAGCGCTCGGCAAAATCTGGGGAATCTGACATTGATTTGCGAATCGCCCATAACTTATCCAAGTGATCCTTCGGAATAAGAAGCTCTTCCTTACGCGTGCCGGAACGACGGATATCAAGCGCAGGGAACACACGGCGTTCTGCAAGCTGTCTGTCAAGGTGCAGTTCCATGTTACCGGTACCTTTAAATTCTTCATAAATGACGTCATCCATACGCGAACCGGTGTCAACTAGCGCCGTCGCTAGGATCGTCAAGCTGCCGCCTTCTTCAATGTTACGGGCCGCACCGAAGAAACGCTTCGGACGGTGGAACGCTGCCGGGTCAATACCACCGGACAACGTCCGGCCGCTTGGCGGAATCACTAGGTTATAAGCACGAGCCAAACGCGTAATACTATCCATCAAGATAACAACATCGCGTTTGTGCTCAACAAGACGCATTGCTCGGTCCAAAACAAGCTCAGCGACCTTGATATGGTTCTCGGGAACCTCATCAAACGTCGAGCTGACTACATCACCGGCAACAGAACGCTCAATGTCGGTCACCTCTTCCGGACGCTCATCGATCAACAGCACGATCAACTCGACATCAGGGTGGTTTGTGGTAACGCTGTTAGCAATTTCCTTCAGAAGCATTGTTTTACCAGCCTTCGGAGGCGCAACAATTAGACCACGCTGGCCAAAACCAACTGGTGCCACAAGGTCCATAATCCGGGTTGATAAATGCTTTTGCGTTGTTTCGAGCTTCATCATCCGGTTCGGATATAAAGGCGTTAACGCCGGGAAGTAAACGCGTTCCTTCGCAGATTCCGGATCTTCACCGTTAACGGCTTCTACATGAAGCAATCCGAAATAACGCTCATTTTCCTTTGGCGGACGAACCTTTCCAGATACCTTGTCCCCATTGCGGAGGTCGAAACGGCGGATTTGCGATGCCGAGATATAAATATCCTCAGAGCTTGGCGAATAGTTGATCGGGCGCAGGAAGCCGAAGCCCTCTGACTGGATAATTTCCAAAACGCCTTCCATGAAGAAATAGCCCTGCTGCTCGGCACGGGATTTTAAAATTGCAAAAATCAATTCTTTTTTCGTTAATTTGCTGTAATAGGTCACTTTATATTCGCGCGCAAGCTCATAAAGCTCCTTCAGCTTCATATTTTCTAAACTTGAAATCGTTAATTCCAATGTGTACACCACGCTTTTAAATTTTTCCTTCAAATCCGCTGTCAATTAGGAGCGAGAAATGATAGTAAGATAATAGAGTTGAGGAAATGAATAGAAGTTGATAGAAATGAATAGATTGGCAGAAAACTTGCATGATAAAACAATCTCTATTTTACCCTCTCAGCGAAAAGTTAATCAACTTATTTTTCAAACATCCCTTATTGGAAATATTTTCTGGAAGGAATCCTCATGGAGAATGGGGAGATTTCTGCAAATTTCGGGTGGTGGAAGGCACCACCCGATGTTCGCTACCTATAGTACTAAATTTGGTTTTTTGTTTAGGCTGTGTCGGCCGTCGATGAAACGAACAGTTCCTGACTTTGCCCGCATAACAACAGAATGGGTCGAAGCGTGAGAGCCCTTGAACTGGACACCGCGCAACAGTTCCCCGTCCGTTACGCCTGTTGCCGTAAAGATAGCGTCGTCGCCTTTGACCAAATCCTCCATGCGAAGAATGCGGCTCACGTCCAAGCCCATTTTTTTACAGCGTTCAAGCTCAGCATCATTTTGCGGCAGCAATTTGCCGATCAGTTCACCGCCAAGGCATTTCAAGGCGACTGCTGAAATAACACCCTCAGGTGCACCACCCGAACCGAACAGAATATCAACACCGGTATTATCAAAAGCAGTATTGATGGCCCCGGCCACATCACCGTCATTAATAAGTTTAATGCGGGCACCCGCTTCACGAATTTGGGCAATGATATGCTCGTGGCGCGGACGGTTCAGCACAGTCGCAACCACGTCTTGAATATCTTTATTTTTTGCTTTCGCTACAGCCTTCAGGTTATCAATGACAGGAGCGTCGATATCAATTAGCCCAACGGCTTCCGGTCCGACTGCGATTTTTTCCATATACATATCTGGAGCATGGAGCAGGCAGCCATGGTCAGCCACAGCGAGAACAGCTAATGCATTCCAGCCGCCGGACGCCAAAATATTGGTACCTTCAAGCGGGTCAACGGCAACATCGACACGAGGCCCGTAGCCATTCCCTAACTTTTCTCCAATATAAAGCATTGGCGCTTCGTCCATTTCCCCTTCACCGATGACAACAGTTCCTTTCATCGGAATGGTGTCAAACACATCGCGCATCGCCGAAGTGGCTGCTCCATCTGCTTCGTCTTTTTTACCGCGGCCCATCCAGCGTGCGGAAGCAAGCGCTGCTGCTTCAGTTACCCGGACAAGCTCCATCGTTAAACTTCTTTCCATTGTTCTCCATCCCCCATTTTTTTCTGATGAGACTTCGTTCCTTCATAAGTATATCTCATTATGTGTTTTTAAGGTGCTCTAATTCTTCCTGCGTTAATGCCTCCCGCCAGACGGTGGCGCCAAGGCCGTTTAATTTTTCGACCAGGTTGCTGTAGCCGCGGTCGATGTGGTCGAGACCGGTTACTTCGGTGATTCCTTCCGCCATCAGACCGGCAATGAACAGCGCTGCTCCGGCACGAAGGTCACTTGCCTTGACTTTGGCGCCGTGGAGCTGGATCGGTCCGTTGATAATAGCAGATCGTCCCTCCACTTTAATGTTGGCGTTCATTCTTCTTAACTCATCAATATGCTTAAATCGGGCACCATAAATAGTGTCAGTTACCACACTTGAGCCCGCTGCCTTTGTTAACAGGGCTGTAAATGGCTGCTGCAGGTCGGTTGGAAAGCCCGGATAAACAAGCGTTTTGATATCGACGGCTTTCAGGTTCGAAGGGCCGTTGACAAACACCTGGTCATCGCCGGATTCGATATTCACGCCCATTTCGCGAAGCTTAGCAATCAATGATTCCAAGTGCTGCGGAATCACGTTATCAATCAGCACGCCCTCGCCCATTGCCGCACCAAGAATCATATAGGTTCCGGCCTCAATCCGGTCTGGAATGATCGTATGTCTGCAGCCATGCAGGCTGTCCACCCCGTCAATCCGGATAACATCGGTTCCGGCACCTTTAATTTTCGCGCCCATGTTAGTTAACAAAGTGGCGACATCAATAATTTCCGGCTCTTTGGCGGCGTTTTCAATTATTGTTCTGCCTTTCGCTCTTACCGCTGCCAGCATGATATTAATCGTTGCTCCGACACTGACGACGTCCAGATAAATCCGGGCGCCGCGAAGCTCGTCCGCGCGCAGATAAATAGCTCCCTGCTCGTTCGTGATTTGAGCACCAAGCGCTTCAAAGCCTTTGATATGCTGGTCAATCGGTCTTGGTCCCAAGTGACAGCCGCCGGGCAGACCAATCACTGCCTTTTTGAAACGGCCGAGCATCGCGCCCATTAAATAATAAGAAGCGCGCAGCTTTTTAACTTTGCCATTTGGCAGCGGCATGGAGATCATTGCCGATGGGTCGACCGTCATTTCATCGTCTGTAATACGCACTGTGCCGCCAATTTCCTCAAGCAAGTCCTTTAAAATTTCAACATCGGAAATATCAGGCAGTCCTTCGATTGTAACGGGTGATTCCGCTAAAATCGTCGCAGGTATAAGGGCAACAGCACTATTTTTGGCACCGCTGACCCTTACAGTTCCCTTTAATGGATATCCGCCCGCAATTTTAAGTTTTTCCATTTTCGACTCCCTTCTAAGCCTATGTAAAAATTGATTTATCGATTGAATGGAATGGTACTTTTTTGACCGTGACGCAAGTCTGTTTTTTCACCGAGCTTTTCTAGCAGACTGCCCGAAAAAAAGCACCTTTAAACCAAAATAAGGCCTCAGGTATATTTTTCCAACATTATAAGTCAAATTCCGACAGGTTGTCTAATTTATAGTTTACACGAAAATTATATTTTCATGTATGACAAATAAAAAAATTTACACGAAAATGGAAAAACAGCGGAATCATTATGCCTTTTTTACAGGGATCCCAGCATTTTAAAAAGGCGGAAATTTCCATAAAAATCTTACGCTTCTTGGCGGTTATTCCAATCTTTCAAGAAAGCTTCGATCCCTTTGTCTGTTAGTGGGTGCTGAGTAAGTCCCATCAATACTTTGTAAGGAATGGTCGCGATATGCGCACCTCTTAATGCTGCCTCCGTAACATGCAGCGGGTGGCGGATAGACGCCGCGATGATTTCCGTTTTAATGTCATGAACGGCGAAAATATCAGCAATCGTGGAAATTAGGTCTAAGCCGTTTTGGCCGATATCATCCAGTCTTCCCAAGAATGGAGATACATAGGTTGCACCGGCGCGGGCAGCAAGCAGAGCTTGGTTCGCGTTGAAGATTAAAGTTACGTTTGTTTTAATGCCTTTTTTTGAAAAAGCATGGACCGCTTTCAGGCCGTCTGGAGTCATTGGAACTTTGACGGTGATATTTGGTGCGATGGCAGCAAGCTCAAGGCCTTCTTTGATCATGCCTTCAGCATCAAGGGCGATTACTTCTGCACTAACAGAACCAGGAACAAGGGCGGTAATTTCTTTTAAACGATCGTGAAAAGAAACGCCTTTTTCTTTAGCCACAAGGGATGGGTTTGTCGTAACACCTGCTAATAAACCAAGGTCATGCGCTTCGCGGATTTCTTCCAGGTTGGCTGTATCAATAAAAAATTTCATGTTGCTCTCCTCCATTTTTGCCTAAATTTTCTATATACTTTGAACACACGGAAACCGCCCTATTGGTAGGGCGGTTTATTTTATCATAACTACAAAAAAGTGCTTTTTAGGCTTTGCCTGAAGAACCGAATTCGCGCATTTTGCCAATTACGGTTTCTTTGATGGCATCGCGAGCAGGGCCCAAGTATTTGCGTGGGTCATACTCGTTTGGTTTAGCAGCTAGCACTTCACGAACTGTTTTTGCAGAAGCAATTTGGTTTTCAGTGTTTACGTTAATTTTTGCAGTTCCAAGTGAAACAGAACGCTGGATGTCCTTTGTTGGGATTCCAGTACCACCGTGTAATACTAGTGGCATACCAGTAAGTTTACCGATTTCTTCCATTTCTTTGAAACCAAGATTTGGTTCGCCTTTATAAGGGCCGTGTACTGAACCTAATGCAGGAGCTAGGCAGTCGATACCTGTGCGTTTAACTAATTCAACACACTCGTTAGCGTCAGCATAGATAATGCTTCCAGAAACGTCGTCCTCTTGTCCGCCAACTGTTCCTAGTTCAGCTTCAACGGAAACACCTTTTGAATGAGCGTAGTCTACTACCTTTTTAGTAATTTCCACGTTCTCTTCGAATGGGTGGTGTGAAGCATCGATCATAACAGATGTAAAACCTGCATCAATTGCTTCTTTACATTTTTCAAAACTTGAACCGTGATCAAGGTGAATAGCCACTGGTACCGTAATTTTATAATCTTCCAATAAGCCTTCTACCATTTTCACAACGGTTTTGAATCCGCCAATGTAACGGCCAGCGCCTTCAGAGACACCAAGGATTACAGGTGAATTCTCTTCTTGAGCAGCTTGAAGAATAGCTTGTGTGAATTCTAAGTTATTGATGTTAAATTGCCCTACAGCATAGCCTTCTGCTTTACCTTTGTTGAGCATTTCTGTCATGGAAACTAATGGCATATCTCTTCCTCCTTAAATTCGGTCGGTATCTTTCAGAAATGAGTTTATCCATATTGATTTTCCCCACCATATGGCTGATTATGTATCGTTTCCAAAAGATAGCAGCCAATCAAATTTTCACTATGTATCATATCAAAAGAAAGTAAGAATTGCTATTAATCTAACAGCGTTTTGTAAAAGTGTCATAATGAAAACGCCGTCATTCCGCTGGATGAAAAAAAGCAAACGATATGACGTTGCTTTTTTTCAAAAATATATTAATTCGTTTTTTGCGGGATATGTTTTCTGACGGCAGCGCGAATGTCGTCGATGTCAAACGGCTTGGCAAAGTGGGTGATGGCGCCAAGGTCTTTTGCTTCCTGAATCATGTCCAGTTCGCCGTAAGCGGTCATGATAATAACGCGAATGTCCGGGTCGAGCACTTTCATTCTTTTTAAAATTTCAATCCCGTCCATGCCTGGAATTTTCATATCCAACAGCACTAGGTCCGGGTCATGTGTTTTCACAATCTCCAGCGCCTGCACCCCGTTGGCTGCCTGAAAGGTCTGATACCCTTCTTTTTGAAAAACCTCATTCAATAAAATGCGGATGCCAAACTGGTCGTCAACGATTAAAATTTTCTCCTTCATTCTTCCACCTCTTCCCTCATTTAATATATTCCATATGTATATATCTTTATTAAATTCTCCTCCTCGAGGAAAAAATCCTGCATCATTTTTAGAAACTGACCATGTTATTTTATGGAAATTTATTTATTTTGGCATTTTTATAAAAAGGTCTATAATATTAGTGCATATGAGGAGGGTTTTTATGTTAAAAATGTTCACTACTCAATTAATGGGTTTATTTAAAAGAATAGAGGAAAAGGAAGAGTTTGCGTTTGAGGATGCTGCCCGCCTGCTTGCCCAGGCCCCTGTCGGCGACGGCTCTATTTATATTTATGGTGAAAATGAAATGAAGGCTGTTTCAGCTGAAGCTGTGGATGGTGCTGAGCCTTTAAAATCAGCGAAAGCTTTGTCTATGGAATCTGCGGCTGACCTGGATATCGCCGATCGTGTATTGATTTTCGCGCGGACTTCTGCGGATGAGGCAGCTTTGTCGATTGCGAGTCAACTTCAGGAAAAAGGAATTCCGTTCGTGGCTATTTCGACTGTGATGGATGATTCTGCGGGTGGGTTAGCAGAAATTGCTGATGTTCATATTGATTTGCGGCTGACAAAAGGCTTGCTGCCGGACGAGTTCGGGAACCGAATTGGCTATCCGTCCTCGATGGCAGCATTGTTTGTGTACTATGGATTGAAATTTACGATTGAAGAGATCTTGGCGGAATACGAAATGTAAGCGAAACGGTCCTTGTAATGAGGGCCGT
>NZ_JAGYPE020000062.1:0-23069 GCF_018343545.2 Neobacillus citreus
TCCTTTTCCTGCTTTTTCTTTTGCGCATCCATCGTGCTGACGTTAGCGGAGTTTGCTTCAACAGCAAGCCCCTGCTTAATTAAAAAGTTATGGGCATAACCGTCCGCCACATTTTTAATTTCACCCTTTTTTCCTTTTCCTTTTACATCTTTAAGAAAAATTACTTTCATTCCTTTGTACTCCCTTCTAAATAATCCTCAATTACTTGCTTCAACTGGTCCTCTGCTTGTTCAATGGTAAGTCCCGTCAGTTGGGTGGCTGCATTTGTCAAGTGGCCGCCGCCTTTCATCCCTTCCATAATGACCTGTACATTTATGTTTCCTAGTGAACGAGCGCTAATTCCAATCAGTTCCTCATTTCTTTTCGAAATAACGAATGAGGCCGTCACCCCATTCATCGTTAGAAGCGTGTCTGCTGCTTGGGCGATAATCACTTGGTCATTGAAATCCTGCTCTGTGCCCTTAGCAATGGCAATTCCCTCATGATAGAAATAGACGGATTCAATGAGCTTCGACCTTTTGATGTATGTAGCAACGTCTTCTTTCAGAAACTTTTGCACAAGGATCGTGTCAGCCCCGTGAGCCCGCAGGTAGGATGCAGCATCAAATGTCCTTGATCCCGTCCTTAGCGAAAAACTTTTGGTATCGACAATAATTCCCGCCAACAGCGCTGTTGCTTCAATTACTTCAATTTTACCTCGTTTTGGTTGATATTCCAAAAATTCCGTTACAAGCTCTGAAGTAGAAGAGGCATACGGCTCCATATAAACGAGCAATGGGTTGGCGATAAAATCCTCACCGCGGCGGTGATGGTCGATAACTACGACATTATCGATTCTATTGAGCAGCCGCTCCTCCATAACAAGGGAAGGTTTGTGGGTATCGACCACAACAAGCAGTGTTTTATCAGTGGCAATTTCTAAGGCCTCTTCAGGCCCTATAAAGCGGGAATATAACTTCTCCTGATGGCGGATTTCCTCCATCATCCGTTTAACGCCACTCTCCATTTCCTGCATGTTGACAACAATATAAGCATCCTTTTGATTGAGTTGCGCCACTTTATAAATTCCAATGCTTGAACCAATGGAATCCATATCCGGATTTTTATGTCCCATAATAATGACCTTGTCACTGGCTATAATCAAATCTCTTAATGCGTGGGAGATAACCCGTGCCCTCACGCGAGTACGCTTTTCAATTGGATTTGTTTTTCCGCCGAAAAATTTCACCTTGCCGTTTGGAAGTTTAATCGCCACCTGATCACCGCCGCGGCCTAATGCTAAATCAAGGCTCGATTGTGCTAACAATCCCAATTCCGGCAGCGAAGATACACCTGTTCCAACACCAATACTTAGGGTGAAAGAGGTATTTTGCTTTGAGGTCATTTCCCTTACTTCGTCTAAAATTGAAAATTTCCCCTTTTCAAGGCTGTGAAGAATTTCCTCATTGAAAACAGCAATAAACCGTTCTGACGATATTCTTTTTAGAAAAATCCCATTATCGTTTGCCCATTTATTTAAAATAGAGGTAACCAAATTATTAAGACTCCCACGCATTTGATCGTCCATACCTTGTGTCAGGTCGTCATAATTATCTAAGAAGATGATGGCAATAGCCGTTCGTTCATTCTGATATAACTTTTCAATCTCAGCTTGTTCAGTTACATCAAAAAAGTACAAGAGCCGTTCTTCAGGTTTATGAATGACACGGAATTTCTTATCATGAAGGGTGATAACTTCTGTTTTGGCCTCCTGTTTTATCAATGGAATCAGGCTGTCAGCGACATCGTAAAGCGACTTGCCTAGCAAGGTATCCTCATCGAAACATGAGGATAAATAAGGGTTTGCCCACTCGATCGTATATTCTTCATTGATCAGCATAATCCCGATTGGCAGCTCGAGCAGCGCTTCCTCGCCAACCTTTTTAACTCGGTAAGAGAGGGTTGCAATATACTCTTCCATTTCCTTTCGCTGGCGCCGATCAACCACAAACATATAGTAAAGAGGGATAAACATGGCGAAGAACCCAGCCAAGCTTAATATCCAATTGTATAATAGCAGGACAATGAGCAGTACCACTGTAACGCCGATTAACCCATAAAAAGGATAACGTATCGATCGTTTTTCTAAAAATGCAGGCAAAGTTTTCAGCTCCCAATCACAGTAGTCATGACTCTTTTTTAAACTTTTTCCGTAAATCAAAGCCTAAATCAATTATACCTAATATCCCTATAATATAAAGAAAAATCGGAATAATGAAGGAGAAAACAGCCAGGATAACTGCTACTGATTTAGAGATTCCTTTCGCATCAAGATAATAAAACATAAAGGTATAGCCTTGAAAAATCATCAAGAATTGCAGTACATATGTAAGATTTAATAATACAGCAAATAGATATGTCCCTTCCTGAGGGTTTAGCACCATATTTGCAAACAGGGTAATCAGAAGATACCACAGCAAACTTCTCGGCAGGATGAGGTCTTTAAACGGCTTCCACTTTTTAACCTCAACTCCAAACCTTTTTACGATTGGATAGGATACCAGTTGAATCATCAATGTCAGAATAAACGAGGTTAATACAAACAGTGTTGGAATCAAGGTTCTAACCATTTCTAATCCTCTAGTAAATTGTTTTACTGTATTTTCTGTTTGTTTTTCCTGACCTAAATTCTTCAACATGTCGGTTGACATTTTAATGGAATCCTTCATGGTAGTAATCATTTCATTGATGATGTCCATGTTAAAAAAGACAATACTAACGGCATACATCCCAATGATATTAATCAAAAATACAAATGAACTGGCAATGAAAATTGTCATTCGCTCTTTTTTCTTTTGAATTAAGTACCCCATTACTGCTCCTGTTGTTCCAAATGACAAGGCTAATGGAAGGGAGAGAAACGACCCGACAATAATGGAAAGAAGTATAGAGGCAACAACAAATACAATAGTCCATTTTCCTTCATTTTTAGCCGCAAACAAAATAAAGGGAACGGCTAAAAATAAACTTGAAACCATTCCGACAAATGGTAAATACATCGATATTAGAAATAAAACTGTAAAGGCCGCTAAAAGCATGGCGCCTTCTGTTAACTTACGAACATTTTTCACTTCTTCACCTCGAAACTAAACCTTCTACTTCTTAATTTTAGCTAGATATAGCAGGCTATTCAAATTTTTTGTAAATGAAAACTCGCCGATTGGCGAGTCCGATAGGACGGTTCATGAGGGGTAATTGAATTTATACTTCCTATTAGCTAATAAAAAGACAGCCAGGGCTCTCGCCTTGGCTGTCTTTTATGCAGCTTTATTATTCACCTGCAACGAATGGTAATAAAGCCATTTGACGTGCACGTTTGATCGCAACAGTCAATTTGCGTTGGTATTTAGCGCTAGTACCAGTCACACGACGTGGTAAAATCTTACCGCGTTCAGAGATGAATTTTTTTAGTAAATCTACATCTTTGTAATCGATGTTAGTGATACCGTTTGCTGTAAAGTAACAAACTTTACGGCGTTTTGCGCGTCCGCCTTTGCGTCCTCCTGCCATGGAAATTCCCTCCTTCACTTTTTAAAAATTAATCCGATCTATTAAGGCTACATTAGAATGGTAAATCATCGTCAGAAATGTCGATTTGACCGCTTCCTGCAAATGGATCATCATTTACTTTTGTAAAACCTTGGTTAGAATTTTGTCGTTGATTCTGATTGCCGCCGCCAAATGGATTTCCTTGCGGTTCCATTGGAGGTGCACCGTAGAAATCGTTGCCTCTTCCGCCGCCACCGCCGCCTGATGCGCCTTTCGGTTCTAAGAACTGAACACTTTCTGCTACAATCTCTGTAACATATACGCGTTTGCCATCTTGTCCTTCATAGTTGCGGGTTTGAATCCGGCCGTCAACACCTGCTAAACTTCCCTTTTTTAAGAAGTTCGCCACATTTTCTGCCGGCTTTCGCCATACGACACAGTTAATAAAATCTGCTTCGCGTTCCCCCTGCTGATTCGAAAATGCCCGATTTACAGCTAAAGTAAAGGTAGCAACTGCAACGCCGCTTGGTGTATAGCGAAGGTCAGGATCTTTAGTTAAACGGCCAACAAGAACGACACGATTCATCATCAGAATCAACTCCTTTTCTCCCGGAAATGTTCCACGTGAAACATTTTTTACCAGAAATTTATATATATCTTATTCTTCTTCTTTAATTACGATATGACGAATGATATCTTCGTTGATCTTTGCAAGACGTGCAAATTCTTGAACTGCAGCAGACGAAGATGTTGTCTTAACGATTTGGTAGTATCCGTCACGGAAATCATTGATTTCGTAAGCAAGACGGCGTTTACCCCAATCCTTCGATTCAGCAGCTTCCGCGCCATTTTCAAGAAGAATGTTGTTGAAACGCTCTACAAGAGCTTTTTTTGCTTCATCTTCAATGTTTGGACGGATGATGTACATGATTTCGTACTTGTTCATCACAGTCACCTCCTTTTGGTCTAAAACGGCCCGAATATGGGCAAGGAGCAATTATTCATTACTCACAAGTTGAAATTATAGCACAGAGCGACACGAATTGCAATTCCCTTCACTCGAATGCCATAATCTTCATTAAAAATGATGAAAGGCTGACACCTGTCAGCCTCAATAAATTATACGTTAAATCGGAAGTGCATGACGTCTCCGTCTTTTACTTCGTATTCTTTACCTTCCAAACGGACTTTGCCTGCTTCTTTAGCGGCATTATAACTACCAGCAGTCACTAGGTCATCAAATGAAACTGTTTCTGCACGGATAAAGCCACGCTCAAAATCAGAGTGGATGACCCCCGCACACTGAGGAGCCTTCATTCCTTTTCTAAAGGTCCAGGCGCGGACCTCCTGCACACCGGCAGTAAAATACGTAGCTAAACCAAGCAAATTGTAAGCAGCTCGGATTAATTGATCAAGCCCGGATTCTTCAATTCCAAGTTCCTCGAGGAACATTTGCTTTTCTTCGCCTTCAAGTTCGGCGATTTCCTCTTCAATTTTAGCACAGACAACAATTACTTCAGCATTTTCTTTAGCCGCATATTCCCGGACCTTTTGAACATATTCATTTCCGGACGGGTCAGCAACATCATCTTCACTGACGTTTGCCACGTAAAGGACTGGTTTAATAGTCAGAAGATGGAGGTGTTTTACTACTTTTAATTGCTCTTCTGTAAATTCAACGGACCTTGCAGGTTTTTCTGATTCAAAAGCGTCGCGGAGCATTGCTAGCACTTCAAACTCTGCTGCAGAATCTTTATCCTTTTGCTTGGCCAATTTTTCTGCACGGCCGATACGTTTTTCCACCGATTCCATATCAGCAAGAATTAATTCCAAGTTGATGGTCTCGATATCAGAAATCGGGTCAACCTTACCGGATACATGGGTAATATTTTCGTCGGCAAAGCAACGTACCACTTGGCAGATTGCATCCACTTCACGAATGTGAGAAAGGAATTTGTTCCCTAACCCTTCCCCCTTGCTGGCGCCTTTAACAATCCCGGCAATATCGGTAAATTCAAACGCTGTCGGAACTGTCTTTTTCGGCTGAACAAGCTCCGTTAATTTTTGCAAACGATAATCCGGTACCTCTACAATCCCAACGTTAGGGTCAATTGTGCAGAAGGGATAGTTTGCCGATTCCGCTCCCGCCTGGGTAATTGCATTAAATAATGTGGACTTGCCCACGTTTGGAAGCCCCACAATACCCGCTGTTAAAGCCATTTACGTTCACTCCTCAAGATAAAATATCTATTTCAATTTTATTCGTCCTAAAAATTACAAGCCTTTCACCATTATAGGCATTTGTTTATAAAAAGACAAGAATGGACCTTTCCTGACTAAATTACACGACATAAAACCTCATAATCTAAGAAGATTAGAAAAAAACACCGTTTTATTGCAACAATTTCCCTTAAATTTCTCTACTAAATTAGCAAATATGGTAAAATTTAATATAAATCTATTACTTTTTCCTTAACGTTAGGAAAAAAATACATATTTATGAGTTATAGGGAGGAGAAATGGAAAAACAAGAGTTATTACCAAGCAGAGTAGAAAAGTACAAAAATTCCTGTCCCCAACCTAGTGTTGTAAAAAAGGCCATATTGCCGACGTTTTGTTTTGCGGTTCTGTCAGCGGCTGCCTTCGAAGAAGCCGTCTTTGCTGAATCCAATTCGACACAAACAAGCAATGTCCAATCAGCCATTACAAAGTATGTAAATGTTGATAGCGGCTTACTTAATTTGCGAAAAAGTGCTTCGACAAGTTCAGCTGTACTTGCCGCTTTACCAAAAGGAACGGCTGTAACAGTTTATTCCGAAGTGAACGGCTGGGCAAGAGTCGCAGCAAGCGGAAAAAGCGGATATGTCAGCTCAAAATTTTTATCAAATCAAAATCCAGCTGCCTCTGCTGTACCGCCAACAACAGCAACAACATTAAAATATGTGAATGTAGTCAGCGGCTCACTTAATATGAGAAATAGTGCATCAACAAGTGCCCCCATTATGGCAAAACTCGCTAAGGGCACAGAGGTGAAATTTATTTCCGTAACAAACGGCTGGGCTAAAATTGAGGTAAATGGAAAAACTGGCTTTGTCAGTTCAGCCTATTTGGCAGACAAGCCTTCAGCAAGCAGCAGCGTTACAGCACCGGCTCTACAACCGGCAGTAACGAAATATGTGAATATCGATTCCCGTTCCAAATTGAATGTGCGAAAAAGCCCTTCCACTGGTTCTGCTGTTATTACAAAACTGACAAATGAAACAGAAGTAACTGTCTATTCTGAAGCAAATGGCTGGGCAAAGATTAACGTAAATGGCCAGGAGGGTTATGTCAGCGCTGAATATCTGGCTTCCGCAAAAGCAAACACAAATACTGAAGTCAAAAAGGAAGAACCCGTATCTGTAACCAAGTATGTAAACGTCGGCTATGACTCCTCCTTAAATATGCGAAAAGGTGCCGCGGCAGATGCTTCGGTATTGGTTAAGCTGGCCCGCGGAACAACGGTGACAGTTTTATCAGAAGAAAATGGCTGGGCAAAGATTGAAGCATATGGACAAACAGGCTATGTCGATCCGCAGTTTTTATCGGAAACAAAACCGGCTGCCGGTGGTACGGAGCCCGCTCCAGAAAACAATCCAGCAGAAGAAGATAATGCAGTAGTGGAGAAATATGTAAGTGTCGTCTATGGCTCTAGCTTAAATATGCGTGCCGAGGCTTCAACAACAGGTGCTGTCTTGACAAAGCTTGCTAGAGGCACGATTGTAACCGTCAACTCTGAAGAAAACGGCTGGGCAAAGGTTACAGCAAATGGACAAACCGGTTATGTAAGTGCACAGTACTTATCTGCATCAGAACCATTTAATCCAAATGTAACCAACAGCAACATTGATAAGGTTTACGAAAACTATAATATCAGTCTGACTGACATGGTAAAGCTAGAAATGGGCGTGAGTCCGCAGACAGATAAGAAATATTCAGCCTTCCTCCGTTCTGATGCCATAACGTTAAACGGACCTGCAAGTGGAACCGTAAATGGTGCCGTTTGGAATGTACGGGGCGGCGCCGGCACAGACTATTGGACAATCGGTCAGGTGAAGGCACAGGAGCAGCTTCAAATACTTGGTACCGTAAAAGGGACAGACGGATATGACTGGTACCAAATCGCCTACAATAAAACATGGGTAAATGCGAGTCCAGAAGACGTCACCTATTATGTGAATCCAAAGAATTTCCTAAGTACGACGGTTGATTCCCTGCAATTTTTAAAACTTTCGGCAACAGCCAATCTTAATGCGGATGAGGTAAACCAAAGAATCCTTTCCGGAAAAGGGATTTTGCAAGGAACGGCATCATCCTTTATAACAGCTGGCCAAACATACGGAATCAATGAAATTTATTTAATTTCCCACGCCCTCTTAGAAACAAGTAACGGCACATCTAAGTTAGCTGCCGGCGTAGAGGTTAATGGGAAAACAGTTTACAATATGTATGGAATTGGTGCTTACGATAATACCGCTTTAGAAAGCGGCGCCCAATTTGCCTTTAATGCAGGATGGTTTACACCTGAGGCTGCCATTATTGGGGGTGCCCAATTTATTGCCAACGGCTATATTAATGCAGGTCAGGATACTCTTTATAAAATGAGGTGGAATCCAGGTTCTGCTGCGGCAAAGGGTTCCGCAACACATCAGTATGCTTCTGATATTGGCTGGGCGGCAAAGCAAGTTTTCCAGATTCATAACTTATATAGTTTACTAGACTCATATAAACTTATTCTGGAGATTCCTGAGTATAAATAACTATTGCAAAAAGGGGCTGCCATCTTTTTATGGAAGCCCCTCTTTGATGATTATATTTTTTCAATCGCAACTAGACAATCGTATAAAGTACTTCCGAGCCCATTGTCAGACTCTCTGCTGGAGGTTAGGTTATTGACAGACCCGCCAAATTCTTTCCAAATTCCTTCATCGATATTAATCGTATTCGGATGGGCCGTTACCAAAATGGACACATAACCCTTTACTTCACCACGGTCATTCCAAACCCTTACATAATCATCGGGTTGCAAGCCATGAGCGTCAGCGATATTTTTCGCTACTTCCACTTTCAATTTAATTTTTCCACCCAATAAATGATAGTTCTGTGAGTGGTTTGATCGCAATGGGTGAATCGTTAGCAGACTGTAAGGGAATTTTCCTGCCAAGCTTGGATCAGACCATTTAGACTCATCCGGTACGGCCAGCGTCAGCAATCCGCCAGCCCCTTTTTGTTTCCCTGTCAGAGAAGTAAATTCGAATTTTCCCGACGGTGTTTGAAACTTCCGGTCCTGCCAAGGAATTTTCTGTACGGGTAACTCTAACGCATGCTGTTCTTTTAACCTTTCCAGCGTAAAGCCTTTGCCTGCTAATGTTTTTAAAGTCAGCTTCAGCCATTCATCCCTTGATAAATCAAAATCCTCACCAAACCCGAGCCGTTCAGCTAACCGTGCCCAGATCCATAAATCGGATTTGGCCTCCCCTGGGGCCTCAACTAGCTTTGGTCCGTAATTGACATAATGATGGTACATCGATGAATAGTAGAAATCTTCTTCTTCAAAGACGGTTGTTACAGGAAGGATATAGTCAGCCAGCTTCGCCGTGTCGGTCATATATTGCTCCAACACAATAAGCGTTTCAACAGATGAAAATGCCTTTGTCACTATGTTTGAATCAGGAACTTGGGTCAACGGATTCCCGCATGTAACGAAAATCATTTTAATCTCTGGGTTCACAGCCGACAAGATTCCTTCTGCCTGTTTCATGATTGAAAATAAGCGGTGCTTTTGCCTGCGGCTTGGCATGGTTAATTCTGCAAAATCAAAGCTTTGTCCAACTTGAAGATTGGCATAGTTGGCACCGCCGCCTTGAATTCCGATATTCCCGCTTACTGCAGCAAGGGCGTCAATCAAGCGAATCGTATTGCCGCCATTTTGGTACCGCTGCAGGCCAAGACCCATAAAAGTAGCTGTTGGTTTATCAGCATAAAGATATGCTAGCTCTGTTATGTTTTCTCGGGAAACTTCCGTCATTTCACTGATGGTTTCTATAGAGACTCCATCAAGAAGTTTCACTAAATCTGCAAAACCAAACGTAAAGTCCTCGATAAAACTTCTGTCTTCCAGCCCTAAACGAAGCATTTCCTTAATAATTCCAGCGGCCAATATACCATCCATCCCTGGTTTTATCGTTATATGTTTATCAGCAATTTTTGCTGTTGCGTTAAAGAGCGGGTCAATCACATATAGCTTGGCGCCCTGCTTTTTCACTTCCAAAAGCTTTTCGTAAAAATGCATATTAGTCCGTGCAGCATTTCTCCCCCAAATAATGATATTTTTACTGTTAATAATATCATTTGGTTCATGGCTCCAGGCATTGCCGAAGTCCCATTTCTGCGCTTCGATTCCAGAGCCCCAGCACAGGGAACCATAAAGTTCGGTAACCCCGCCATAACAATTAAAAAAGCGCTGGTCGAGATTTTTCAAAATGCCGTTATTAGCGTAGTCATGACTGTGAAGCACAGCCGTTGTTCCAAAACGTTCCTTTATATCTTGCAATTTGACTGCTATTTCATCCAGAGCCTGCCCCCAGGAAATCTGCTCAAATTTGCCATTTATCTTTTTTAAAGGGTGCAAGAGCCTTTCTGGTGAATTCGTTCTTGTTTCAAGCATCCGGCCACGGCCACAAATCTTCCCCTTTGTGATCGGATGGTCAGGATCTCCTTCCACCTTTACCACTCGGTCATTTTCCAAAGTAACCTTTAAACCGCAGCTATCCCAGCAGTTCAATGGACACGCAGCCTTGACAACTGTTTGAGCCAATTTCTTCACCCCCAAACTGTGAATCTACTATTTCAACTTTAATATTAAGGATAATACACGTTAATAAAAAAAAGAAGCATGAAATATTATCCTTCATGCTTCACAAGAATCTTCTTCATTTTCCGGGAAAATTCCCTTCTTGGGATGAGAACACTATGCCCGCAACCTTCGCACTTAATCCGGATATCCATTCCCATCCGAATGATTTTCCAGCGATTGGTTCCGCATGGGTGCTGCTTCTTCATCTCAACAATATCATTAATCCCATATTCTTTTTCTTCCATTTCTATCACCATCCTTTAAACTCCAGTTACTGGATCCTTTGATAGCATCACAACACGCGGATAGGAAATATCAATTCCATTCTGGTCTAATTCCAGCTTAATATCTTTCCGCATGTTCCTGGCAAGTGCCGCGTGTTGCATCGGTTGTGTTTCAGCAACAATCCGTAAGGTGACTTCTGTTGGGCCAAGATTTTGTACGCCAAGAAGTTCGGGGCGCTTCACTAATTCACCATACCTTTCCGGCATTGTTTCCAAGAGACCTTCAATGACCCGCTGTGCCTTTTCTATATCCTCTTTATAAGGAATGGTAATATCTACAACAGCGACACTATTATTTATCGAGAAGTTCGTTACTTCTAAAATGCTTCCATTAGGGATAATATGAACTTCGCCTGTCCAACTTTTAATTTTTGTTGTCCTTAATCCAATTGTTTCGACATTTCCTTCAAACTGGCCAATCCTCACATGATCTCCTACCGAAAACTGATCTTCAAAAATAATAAAGAAGCCGGTAATAACATCTTTTACTAAACTTTGCGCACCAAACCCTACCGCTAAACCAACAATTCCTGCACCTGCAAGCAGAGCCTTGACATCAATGTTCATAACCGAAAGAATCGTTAGGAAAGCAATAAAATAAACCACATAAGATAGAATATTATCCAGAAGCTTGGACAATGTTTCTTCGCGCCGGACATTTGTTCTTAGCGGGGAGATGTTTCTAATTTTAAAGATATTATGAATCATTACTTTCCCAAACCGAATTAATAATTGTGCCACAATAATAATAGCAATGATTTTAAGAATGCCTTCGCCAAAGGTCAGCCATGTATCTTCATTTTGCAATTTGGCAATGATTTTTTTTAATCCTTTTTCTGTAATACTCATTAAGACACCTTCCTTTAAGCTAACAACTGCCATTACTATTTTAACAATTTTTCAAGTGAGTTAATAGCCATCTGAATTTTTCTTTTTCTGTTTGGATATGTATAGTTTCTCTAAATTTTCCGTATACTGTTAAGGCAGATGAGCGAAAAGATTTAGGGAGTGGACTTAATGAATCTGAAAGCTTTCATGTTTGATAGGAAGGCTAAGACGCAGTTCATGCATGATGACCTGCATGCCGATGAAAGTTTAGCTGATGAACTGCTTCAACATATTCCGTCAGTAACAAGCCGTCCCATTGTTTTTGTTTGCATTGGTACTGACCGCTCAACAGGAGATTCATTAGGGCCACTTGTTGGGACGTTATTGGAGGAGAAGAAGCTCGAATCCTTTTATGTGTATGGAACTTTAGATGAGCCAGTTCACGCTGTTAATTTAGCAGATAGACTGGAGGAAATAAAAACCTTACATTCAGACCCCTATATTATCGGTATAGATGCCTGCCTTGGCCGCAATAAAAATGTTGGTGCCATTCAGGTGGGTCAAGGTCCTGTTAAACCAGGGGCAGGGGTGAATAAGGAACTGCCGCCGGTTGGCGAGCTTCATATAACCGGAATTGTGAATGTCAGCGGGTTTATGGAGTTTTATGTATTGCAAAATACCCGTCTAAATTTAGTTATGAAAATGGCCAAAACCATTGCAAATGGAATTTACCAGGCTGGCCTGCTATACAATAAACAAAGCTGGACGAACCTGGAATGGATAGAGGAAGAGAAAACAAATTAAGAGCAACGGATCATTTTCCATTGCTCTTTTTATTTTAGCTAATAAGAAAGTATAAACTTTCTTAACGCATAAATGCAACTACGCCTCATGAACCACCCTTAGGGGCTAGCCAATCGGCGAGTTTTCCTTATAAATATTGATGGTAGTTATATAAAATCGTCACAATCGCTCCGGTCACCAGTATCGCAGGGAGGAGGTTGGCGACTTTGATTTTGGTTATGCCTGTAAGATTTAATCCGATAGCAAAAATCATGATACCGCCGACTGCAGTCATTTCAACAATAAACTGGTCCATCAAGGCCTTCGGGACAAACCTGTCGATTTGAGTGGCGAATAGCGCAATCATTCCTTGATACAGCACGACTGGAATTGCAGAAAAAATAACGCCTATTCCCAATGTCGTAGTTAAGATTAAGGCGGTAAAACCGTCGATTAAGGCCTTTGTATAAAGAACATCATGGTCGCCGCGGATCCCGCTGTCAAGTGCCCCGATAATGGCCATGGCGCCAATTACAAAAATTAACGTAGCTGTGACAAAGCCTTCAGCAATACTGCCCTTTCCGTTTGAACCAACCTTATTTTCCAGCCAGCCGCCAAGGTCATTTAATTTTTCTTCAAGCTTTAGAAGCTCGCCAAACACCGCCCCTACAACAAGACTGATAATCACAATTAGGAAATTTTCACTTTTCAACCCCATCTGTAAGCCCAAAACCATGACCGATAAGCCAATTGCATACATGACGGTTGTTTTCATGCTTTCCGGAATGCGGTTTAACAACTTACCCAGAAGGGTACCAACAACAATTAACAATCCATTTACTAGTGTGCCTAACAAAAACATGCTGTCCTCACCTTTTTTCTCTATTATGAAAAGGGATCTCTAAAAAAATAAACCATCCCGAAGATGGCTTAATCTGTATCATCCGGTCCCAAAAGCGATAGAATTCGTTCCAAATCGTCCTGGGAGAAAAATTCAATTTCAATTTTCCCTTTATTCTTGTTTTGTTTAATGTGCACTGATGTTCCAAACCGTTCCCTTAATGAATGCTCCCGTTCTTTGATAAAGACATCCTTTTTCTTATCCGGATTTTTTGTTTCACGTGGAACATTTTCATTTAGCTGCTGAATCAGTTTTTCAAGCTGCCTTACGTTTAATGATTCCTTAACCACCTTATCGACTACTGCTGAAAGCTTTGCCTTTTGGCGAAGACCAAGCATGGCACGGCCATGTCCCATCGTTATTTTCCCTTCAGAAATCAACGCTTGAATGTTTGCTGGCAGGGACAATAGACGGATATGGTTAGCTACATGCGGCCGGCTTTTTCCAAGACGTTTGGCTACTTCTTCCTGGGTCAATTTCAGCTTATCCATCAGGTTGTTGTAGGCTTGTCCTTCTTCAATTGGATTTAAATCCTCCCGCTGAAGGTTTTCAAGGACGGCTAATTCCATCATTTGCTGCTCAGAAAGCTCTCGCACTACAGCTGGGACGGTTTCAAGCTTTGCTTCTTTTGCAGCCCTAAACCTGCGTTCCCCTACGACAATTTCAAAGCCCTTTATACTTTTTCTTACAATAATCGGCTGCAGGATTCCATGTTCTAAAATGGAAGCTTTCAATTCTTCAATGGCTTCTGGTTGGAAATGCTTGCGAGGCTGGTAGGGGTTTGGACGTAAATCCTTTAGTTTAATTTCTTGGATTGTCTCCTCTTTGCCAGCTTCCATTGTAAAAAATGCATTCAGGCCTTTTCCTAAGCCCTTAGCCATGCGAGACCACTTCCTTTGCTAAATCTAAATATACTTCAGCGCCCCGGGACCTGGCATCATAATTAATGATTGGTTCCCCATGGCTTGGAGCCTCACTTAGACGAACGTTTCTTGGAATAATGGTTTTATACACTTTATCCTGGAAGTACTTCTTCACTTCCTCAATGACCTGGATCCCAAGATTAGTTCTTGCATCTAGCATTGTTAATAATACGCCTTCGATTTTTAGATCTTGATTCAAGTGCTTTTGCACCAGCCTTACCGTGTTCAATAATTGACTTAATCCCTCCAAGGCATAATATTCACACTGTACAGGGATTAGCACGGCATCAGATGCTGTTAAAGCATTAATCGTCAATAAACCTAATGATGGCGGACAATCGATGATTACATAATCAAATTGATCTTTCACCTCTTCCAAAGCTCGTTTTAAACGAACCTCTCTGGAAATGGTCGGCACCAACTCAATTTCAGCCCCTGCCAGCTGGATCGTGGCCGGGATAGCGTATAAATTTTCCACGGCTGTCGGCTTAATGACTTCCTTCGCTTCCACATCATCTACTAAAACATCGTATATACACTGGTCGACTTCTGCTTTTTCAATACCAATTCCGCTAGTTGCATTTCCTTGAGGGTCAATATCTACTAATAAGACCCGTTTTCCTATATGTGCTAAGCAGGCGCCCAGGTTGACAGAAGTAGTCGTTTTACCGACTCCGCCTTTCTGATTCGCGATTGCAAGGATTTTACCCACGATGTCACCTACCTTTAATTCTCCCAAAATTTAAATCTCATATTCTATTAAAATGCCCTTATTTTGACATTATCCACCAAATGATATGGAAAGTCCATTCCTTTATTTTATCATGAAATTCGGCAGATTTTGTTTTTTTTCAAAAAATAATACAGCCAGGGCGAATACATATTTTTCCCTTAACCAGATATTACTGGGGTTATTGGGGATTATTGTAAAAACAAAAAGAACCAAACAAAAAATTGTCTGGTTCTTACCATTTTAGTTTATATTATTTTTTCTTGGGAATGCGAATTGTAAATTGATAGAAATCCTCAAATTCCTCTTCTTCAGAATTCAGGTTAATTCCGCTGTCAGAAACCATTGATAACGATTGGCGGATGGTATTGACAGCAATTCGCATATCTTTGCTGAAAGCCTTCCGCTTTGCTTTCGGCTTTTCATTTTTTTCCTCTAGCAGTTTGAATACCCGGTCTTCCGTCTGTTTAACGTTCAAGTTTCTCTCGATTATTTCTGTAAGCAAAGCCACTTGCTTTTCTGGATCCTTAAGCGGAATAAGGGCGCGGGCATGGCGCTCGGTAATCGTCTTATTTAATAAAGCATCCTGAATAGGCTGAGATAATTTAAGAAGACGCAGCTTGTTGGCAACGGTTGACTGCCCCTTGCCAAGGCGTTGAGCCAAAGCCTCCTGTGTGAGGTTGTGAAGCTCAAGCAGCTTGCTATAAGCAATCGCCTCTTCAATCGGTGATAGCTCTTCCCGCTGAAGGTTTTCAATAAGAGCAACGGAAGCGGTTTGCGAATCGTTTAAATTTTTTACAATAGCCGGAGCTTCATCCCAACCTAATTTCTTCATCGCCCGCCAGCGGCGTTCCCCAGCGATAATTTCATATTGGCCTGAAGCAAACTCTCTTACAACAATCGGCTGTATAATACCATGTGTATGAATGGTTCTGGATAATTCCTCAATTTTCTCTTCATCAAAAACTGTTCGCGGCTGAAATCGGTTAGGAACAATTTGGTCTATCGGTATTTTCTTAATTTCTTCGTTTTTCTCTATATTCAGCTCTTCTTCAAGCTCAACAGTTTGTTCTCCCTTATCAGCAAAGCCAAAAAAGCGTGTAAATGAATTTTTCATCCCCGACACCACCTTTACGAAAAACTCCCTTTTACTTATTCTCTATGTCGATATATTCTTCCTGCCTAGGATATCATTTTTATCGCAAAATTGTCAGCCCTAAGAAATATCCAATCCCATCCGAACTTTCAAATTCACCTATTCAATTGGGGTTTTTCCAGGAACACCCGGCTTACGCGGGTATTTTTTGGGCGTTTGTTTTTCTTTTTTAATGATGATGATCGTTCTGTCGAATTCCTCAATCGGCAGGTTAAAGGTATGAGAGTTGATGAGTTTGCCGCCAAGTGCTGCAATTGCCTTTTGGCCCGTTTTTAATTCTTCCTCCGCATTAACTGCTTTTAATGCCAGGAAGTGACCGCCGACTTTGACAAGCGGAAGGCAAAGCTCACTTAACACAGACATTCTGGCAACCGCTCTCGCTGTCACCACATCAAAGCTTTCCCGATAGTTTGGATTGACACCAAACGTTTCCGCACGGTCATGGACGAATTGAACCTTTTCTAAATTTAATGTAGCTGCTAGGTGATTTAAAAATGTGATCCGCTTATTTAGCGAGTCAACAATCGTTACATCAATATGAGGAAAGGCAATTTTTAACGGAATGCTCGGAAATCCAGCGCCTGCCCCAACATCACAAAGGCGAAATGGTTTGGTAAAGTCGAAATAAAACGCTGCTGAAATGGAATCATAAAAATGCTTTAAATAGACTTCGCTTTTTTCCGTTATTGCCGTTAAGTTCATTTTTTCATTCCACTCAACCAGCGTTTCATAATACTTTTCAAACTGGCCAAGCTGGGTGCTGTTTAGGGCAATTCCTTTTTCCTTTAAACTTGTTTCGAATTGTTCGATATTCATAAAAGTTCCTTCCTCACTCCATTATTCATTGGCGATTCTGGCAATCCGTCCTTGTTCCAAATAAACAAGCAAAATAGAAATATCCGCCGGATTTACCCCTGAAATTCTGGAAGCCTGAGCGAGTGTTAACGGCCTGATTTTCTTCAGCTTTTGCTTTGCTTCTGTTGCTAACCCACTAATGGCATCGTAGTCGATATTTTCTGGTATCTTCTTATCTTCCATTTTCTTTAACCGCTCAACCTGCTGCAATGATTTTTCAATATAGCCTTCGTACTTAATTTGGATTTCCACCTGTTCCTTGACTTCATCATCTATAGGAACTTCTGACTTCGTCAATGTCTCAAGCAGTTCATACGTCATTTCCGGTCTTTTCAATAAATCGGAGGCTCTGATTCCATCTTTTAATTCGCTGCCGCCTGTGTTTCTGATTAATTCTTGGACTTCCGCAGAAGGTTTTAAAATAACAGAACGCAATCTTTCCTTTTCCGCTTCAACAGCTGCCTTTTTAGCTAAAAATGCTTGATACCGTTCATCGCGAATCATGCCAATTTTGTGCCCTATTTCGGTTAATCTCAAATCGGCATTATCATGACGAAGTAAGAGGCGATATTCTGCCCGTGAAGTTAACAGGCGGTATGGTTCATTCGTACCCTTTGTAATTAAATCATCAATCAGTACACCAATATATGCTTCGGATCTGCTTAGTACAAGCTCTTCGCGGCCAAGTGCATTTAAGCCGGCATTAATTCCCGCCATTAAACCTTGTCCTGCTGCTTCCTCATAGCCTGATGTTCCATTAATTTGCCCGGCAGTATAAAGATTTTTAACCACTTTTGTCTCTAAAGTCGGCCACAGCTGTGTTGGAACGATGGCATCGTACTCAATTGCGTAACCAGCCCGCATCATTTGGGCGTTTTCAAGTCCTGGGACGGTTTTAATGATTTGCTGCTGTACATCTTCAGGAAGACTTGTCGATAATCCCTGGACATACACTTCCTTTGTATTTCTTCCTTCCGGCTCCAGGAAAATTTGATGGCGCGGCTTGTCGTTAAAGCGAACCACTTTATCCTCGATGGATGGGCAATAACGCGGACCTGTTCCTTTGATCATCCCTGAGAACATCGGTGAACGATGAAGGTTTTGGTCAATGATGGAATGTGTTTGATCATTTGTATAGGTTAACCAGCATGGAAGCTGATCGGTAATGTATTTTGTTGTTTCATAAGAGAATGCCCTCGGCTCTTCATCGCCAGGCTGAATCTCCGTTTTGCTGTAATCAATGGTGTTACTGTTTACCCTTGGTGGTGTTCCTGTTTTAAAGCGGACCAGCTCAAAGCCAAGCTGTTCTAAATGCTCTGACAGCTTGATGGATGGCTGCTGGTTGTTCGGGCCGCTGGAATATTTTAATTCGCCAATGATAATCTCACCGCGAAGGAATGTCCCTGTTGTAATAACAACGGTTTTCGAACGGTATACTGCACCCGTTTTGGTAACTACACCTGTGCAAATTCCGTCTTCGACAATCAATTGCTCAACCATACCTTGAATTAACGTTAAGTTGGTTTCCTCTTCCAAGGTCTTTTTCATTTCATGCTGGTAGGCAAATTTATCGGCCTGGGCCCTAAGTGCACGGACGGCTGGACCTTTACCTGTGTTCAGCATTCTGATTTGAATAAGGGTTTTATCGATATTTTTGGCCATTTCCCCGCCAAGTGCATCAATTTCCCGGACCACGATACCTTTTGCCGGCCCTCCGACTGAAGGGTTACATGGCATGAATGCCACCATATCCAGATTGATGGTAATCATTAAGGTTTTCGCACCCAGTCTTGCCGCCGCGAGGCCCGCCTCACAACCGGCGTGACCGGCCCCAACGACAATGACGTCGTAATTTCCTGCTTCGTATTGCATGGTTTTCCTCCTTTTCCGTTTTTCAAACGGAAAAATTACTCTATATTGTATATCCATATTAATCGACGTTTTTATATCCGCCAAATACTGTTAAATATCCGCGGAATTCCATCGTATATCCGCCGAATTTTAGTTTTAATCCGCCAAACTTCAATGGATATCCGCCGAGTTCACTATTTTATCCGCCAAACCGCTATAAACAATGATAGCTGAAGCCTCATCTTACCCCTGGCAGGCCGCATCGCCGCACTGCGGTCTTACTTTCCTAAGCAGAACTGCGAAAATAACTGGTCAATTAAACTTTCATGGACGCTGTCGCCGATAATTTCCCCGAGCAGCTCCCAAGTTCTTGTTAAATCAATTTGAACTATATCAATAGGTGTTCCGATTTTCACACCTTCAATTGCTTCCTCTATGGCCCGTGAACTTTGATTCAACAGCGCAATATGGCGAGTGTTAGAAACGTAAGTGGCATCCTTCGCTTCAATTGAACCGGCAAAGAATAAAGCAGCGATTGCTTCCTCCAGTTCATCAACGCCGCGGTCTTCCAATAGAGATGTCGTGACAACCCTATGGTCTTTTGCCAATTCCTTAACCCGGTTCATATCAATTTGTTGTGGCAGGTCAGTTTTGTTGACAATCACAATTACATCCATTCCGTTTACTGCTTCAAAAAGATTTTCATCCTCTTTTGTCAATTGATCGGAATAGTTTAACACCAGCAATATAAGGTCCGCCTCTTTTAAAACCTGGCGGGAACGCTCGACGCCGATCCGTTCAACGATATCTTCCGTTTCCCTGATACCAGCTGTATCCAATAACCTTAGCGGTACACCGCGGACATTCACATACTCTTCGATAACGTCCCGTGTTGTCCCTGGAATATCTGTGACAATCGCTTTATTCTCCTGAACAAGACTATTCAATAAAGAGGATTTTCCAACATTAGGCCGGCCGACAATTACTGTCGACAACCCTTCACGTAAAATCTTTCCCTGCTGGGAGGTTTGCAACAGTTTATTTAATTCTTCCCTTACATAATGAGCCTTCGGCAAAAGCATTGTATGTGTCATTTCTTCTACGTCATCATATTCCGGGTAGTCAATATTCACTTCAATGTGGGCTAAAATTTCAAGAATCTCCTGTCTTAACCGGCGAATCAGCTTGGAAAGACGACCTTCCATTTGTCCTAAGGCGACATTCATCGCCCGGTCAGTTTTTGCCCGGATTAAATCAATGACTGCTTCCGCCTGGGATAAATCAATCCGTCCATTTAGAAAAGCACGTTTCGTGAATTCCCCTGGCTCGGCAAGTCTTGCGCCGCTATTTAAGACAAGCTGCAGCACCCGATTGACGGAGACGAGTCCACCGTGACAGTTAATTTCCACTACATCCTCTTTTGTAAAAGTCTTCGGGCCCTTCATCAAGGAGATCATAACCTCTTCAGCCACTTGGCCGCTTTTCGGATCAATGATATGACCATAATGAATTGTATGGGAGGACATTTCCGCCAATTTCTTTCCGCTGACACTTCTAAATAGCTTATCTGCAATTGGAATGGCTTCATTTCCGCTCAATCGTACAATCGCAATGGCTCCCTCCCCCATCGGTGTCGATATGGCCGCAATTGTATCAAACTCCATTTTTTTCACCTCGCAAGCATTACAATATTTATATAAAGTTTCGATTTCGATACAAAATAATAGAATACCACAAAAAAGCCAGCCTTTGCAGTTAACTGGCTGGAATTATCCACACTTGATAATACCTTGTATTATTTTAACTTATCCACATGTGAATAACAATAAAACACATTTTCGCAAAGAAAAAGTTATTCACAGCGATTTTTTTAAAAAAGCTGCCAAAAAGGCTGTTGATTTCTGCTCCAATCAACAGGTATTTTATATTTTTCTTTTCATAATAAAAAAACACCCTGCCTTTTGGCAGGATGTTATCTTGTTCTCACTGGTGAAATTACAACATGGCGATGGGGTTCTGTTCCATCGGAAGAGGTTTTGACCCGTTTATTTTCGGATAAGGCAGTATGAATAACTTTACGCTCGTAGGATGGCATTGGTTCAAGAGCGACGTCTTTTCCTGTTTGAACGGCTTTTTGCGCCAGGCGGTTGGCCAGCTGGATGAGTGTTTCATTTCGTCTGTTTCGATAATCCTCAGCATCCAGAATCACGGTAAAGTATTGCTCCGAATGGCGGTTTATCACTAATTGCGTCAAATATTGAAGAGAGTTGAGTGTTTGTCCCCGCTTCCCAATAAGCAGCGCAATTTTCTCGCCTGTCATAACAAACAGCACCTGCTTACCATCGCGCTTCACATCAATACTTACAGGTGCACCCATTTGTTCGCCGACTTGCATCAGTAATTTCTTAGCTTCTTCAATCGGGTCATGGATTACGGTCACCTTTACTACCGCCGGCCGTGATCCGAAAATGCCAAAAATCCCTTTCTTACCTTCATCAATGATGTTTATTTCAGTGCGGTCCTTTGAAGTCTTTAATTGAGCTAAAGCTGATTCTACTGCTTCTTCGACGGTTTGTCCTGTAGCAGTTACCTGTTTCACTTTTTTGCTCCTCCCGCATTACCGGATGTCTGCGCCTTTAAATCCGGTCCTTTAATAAAATAGGTTTGCACAATCATGAAAATATTTCCGACAACCCAATACAAGGAAAGAGCTGCTGGGAAGTTGAAAGCAAAAATTACAATCATAATTGGCATCATCCAAAGCATCATCGCCATTTGCGGATTCTGCTCCTGACCCGCCATCATGATTTTTTGCTGAATAAATGTAGTGATCCCCGCAACGATTGGCAGGATATAATATGGATCCTTTTCACCAAGGTCAAACCAAAGGAAGCTATCCTGGGCAATTTCTCTTGTTCTCGAAATCGCATGATAAAACCCAATTAAAATAGGCATTTGAACGATTAACGGAAAACATCCCGCCATTGGGTTAACCCCATGTTTTTGGAAAAGAGCCATCGTCTCCTGCTGGAGCTTTTGCTGTGTTTTTGCATCTTTTGAACTGTATTTCTCACGAAGCTTTTTCATTTCCGGCTGCAAAGCCTGCATTGCTTTTGAGCTTTTTGTCTGTTTAATCATCAGCGGCAGGATCACCAGGCGGATTAAAATAGTAACAACGATAATCGATAATCCAAAGTTTCCACCAAGTAAATAAGCCATTTCTTTAATCAGCCATGATAATGGATAAACAATGTATTCATTCCAAAAACCTGTGCTCTCTTCTGTAATCGGTTTATTGAATTCACTGCAGCCAGTCAGCAGCAGGAATACAGAAAGCAGTCCGAATAACAATAATATTCGTTTGTTCAACCAGTTTTTCCTCCTTGTTCCTTTATAATAGATAATTGCTTGTCCTCTTTTTTATGTATTTCCCCCGATGCTATGTTTCAAAGGATATTTTATCATTTTTTTACAGGTTATGTGTGTTCAATTTGTGCTGAATTTGGCTAGTTCCTTAACAATTATCACCTAATCATTTTTTCTTAAAACCTTACCAACTTTTAATACATGGGTTAGACTGCTTTTGATCTCAAAAAAGTCCATTTCGCTGGCAGGCTTCCTGGCGATAATCACATAATCATTTCCTGGCGTTAATTGTTCTTTCAGCTCGAAAATTGCTTGCCTGACATATCTTTTAATTTGATTTCTTGTTACGGCATTGCCTAGCTTTTTGCTGACAGACAATCCAATTCGAAAATGGCTCTGTCCTTCTTTTTCTAATGAATAGACAACAAATTGCCGGTTGGCAAAAGAACGACCCTTTTGAAAAACCACTTGAAAGTCCTGATTCTTTTTAATTCGGAGCTCCTTTTTCATAAAATCGAACAGTCCTCCTTATTCTAAAGGCCCTGTTAAACAGGTCTGTTGATTTCCGCTCCAGGCGCAAGCAGTTCGAGGGTAGGGTTGTCAGGGAGCCCTCCTTGTCGGTTTGCACCTTGGGGTCTCCCCTATCCCATAACTCCCGCAGGAGTCTTCGCGCCTTCCGCTCCAATCAACGTTGTTCTGAATCAAAAAGCGTTTTTTTAGCTAATAAGAAAGTATAAATTCAACTACGCCTCATGAACCGTCCTATCGGACTTGCCAATCGGCGAGTTTCCATTTATAAAGTGATTTAAAAAAAGACCACTGAGACGTTTCAGTGGTCTAAGCTGATAATACTTTTCTTCCTTTACGGCGACGGCGAGCAAGAACTTTACGTCCGTTTGCTGAACTCATGCGGCTGCGGAAACCGTGAACTTTGCTGTGCTTACGCTTATTTGGTTGATACGTTCTTTT
>NZ_JAGYPE020000062.1:23169-33113 GCF_018343545.2 Neobacillus citreus
ATAAGCCTATAAATTTAAAACGACAGTCTTACTTATTATAAAGATGTTAACTTTAAATTGTCAACTACTGTCCTAATATTGTTACCTTTTCCCAGATCCCTTTGATTCGGTTCGGTAAGAATTATTTTGCCCGTTTAGATAAAAAATAGCCTGAAGGCTTCTCTCAATCCTCTGTGGATAAAAAATCGACAAATTTCGGACTATCCACACAAGATATTGACAGGATTTTCACAAATTATCAACCTGTGGACAATTTTCATGCACAGTCTGCCAGGGTTGTGGATAAATATCGAAAAACCATTGCAAACCTTGATATTATTTGTTATTATATTTGTGTTTTCACTCTGAATAACTTTGTCACCCTTAATCTTTATCCACAAACTGTGGATAACATGTGGATAGTTTATTCAACGGTTCTGTAAAAACTTGTCCACAAGAGGTGGATATTGTCGAAACTCCACATTATTTCCTTATTATATGTTTTCCACAAGCACTGTTCATATTTTAATAAATTAATAGGTTGTACTCACGGATGAAAAAAATTTTCATACCAAATATTGCACCGAATGAGAGATGAATAATTCAAATAGATAACGTTTCTTAGGAGTTTAACGTCATCGGAGTATTTAAATAAAAAGGAGGGAAACTAGTGGAAAATATTGCGGATCTTTGGCATGCGGCCCTTGCCAATATAGAGAAAAAAATCAGCAAACCAAGCTTTGATACTTGGCTAAAATCAACAAAGGCTCATTCCCTTCAGGGCGATTTGCTTGTCATCACAGCGCCAAATGAGTTTGCCCGCGATTGGCTGGAGGAACGCTATTCTCAGTTGATTTCTGGAATTCTTTACGATATTACAGGGGAAGAATTAGCTGTAAAGTTTATCATTCCGCAAAATCAGAAGGAAGAGGAGCTTGAAATCCCGACACCGCCAAAAAAGGCGAAAAAGGATGATGAGCATAACGATTTTCCTTCCAATATTTTAAATTCAAAATATACATTTGATACTTTTGTAATTGGATCCGGAAACCGCTTTGCCCATGCTGCTTCGCTTGCCGTTGCGGAAGCCCCGGCCAAAGCATACAATCCCTTATTTATTTACGGAGGCGTCGGATTAGGAAAAACGCACTTAATGCATGCGATCGGCCATTATGTTTTAGACCATAATCCTTCAGCTAAAGTAGTTTATTTATCATCAGAAAAATTTACAAATGAATTTATTAACTCGATTCGTGACAACAAGGCTGAGAATTTCCGCAATAAATATCGAAACGTGGATGTCCTCCTTATAGATGATATTCAGTTTTTGGCTGGAAAAGAATCAACCCAGGAGGAATTTTTCCATACCTTTAACAGCCTTCATGAAGAAAGTAAACAAATCGTCATTTCCAGTGACCGGCCGCCAAGAGAAATTCCAACCTTGGAGGACCGCTTGCGTTCACGCTTTGAGTGGGGCTTAATCACAGATATCACCCCTCCAGATTTGGAAACGAGAATTGCCATTTTGCGAAAGAAAGCGAAGGCAGAGGGCCTCGATATTCCTAATGAAGTGATGCTGTATATTGCGAATCAAATTGATTCCAACATTCGTGAGCTTGAAGGGGCACTGATCCGAGTTGTCGCTTATTCTTCGTTAATCAATAAGGATATCAATGCTGATCTGGCAGCGGAGGCATTGAAGGATATTATTCCTTCCTCTAAGCCAAAGGTAATTACCATTCATGATATTCAAAAGATTGTTGGCGAACATTTTAGCATTAAGCTTGAAGACTTTAAGGCGAAAAAGCGGACAAAGTCAATTGCCTTTCCTAGGCAGATTGCCATGTACTTATCTCGTGAATTAACCGATTATTCTTTGCCGAAAATAGGAGAAGAATTCGGCGGCCGTGACCACACCACTGTTATTCATGCTCATGAAAAAATTTCAAAGCTGCTGCTAACTGATTCTCAACTGCAACGGCAAATTAAAGAACTAAATGACCTGTTGAAAATTTAGACCTATTGTGAATAACTTACGAGAATGTATACACAGTCTGTCCACATGTGGATAGGCTGTCTTTCCTTTGAAAAAGTTAGTTATCCACATGTTAACAAGCCCTACTAGTACTTCTACTAATTTTTTTAAAAAAATATTATATGTAATTGCATTAAAAAATATTCCTAAAACGGAGGATTTAAACATGAAATTTATAATCCAACGCGACCGCTTAGTTCAAAGTGTCCAGGATGTAATGAAGGCTGTCACATCGAGAACAACCATTCCAATCTTAACGGGGATTAAAATCACCACAACGGACGAGGGAGTAACCTTAACTGGAAGTGATTCTGATATTTCCATTGAATCCTTTATTCCTAAAGAAGACGCCGGCGATGAGATTGTCGAAATTAAACAAACAGGCTCCATTGTTTTGCAGGCGAAGTTCTTTAGCGAAATCGTGAAAAAGCTGCCAACAGATTCTGTCGAAATTGAGGTATTAAACCACCTGCAAACCGTTATTCGTTCCGGTAAATCAGAATTTAACTTGATTGGTTTGGATGCAGAGGAATATCCACACCTGCCACAGATTGAAGAAAATAATAAATTCCATATTGCCACTGACCTACTGAAAGCAATGATCAGACAAACTCATTTTGCGGTGTCCACATCTGAAACACGGCCAATCTTGACAGGTGTAAACTGGCGAATTGAGAATGGCGAATTAACCTGTATTGCAACAGATAGCCATCGCCTTGCACTCCGCAAAGCTAAAGTAGAAATGGAGACGAGTGATAGCTACAACGTTGTCATTCCAGGAAAAAGCCTGAATGAACTTAGCAAAATTATTGATGACTCGAATGAGCAAATTGATATTGTCATTACCGAGAATCAAATTTTGTTTAAAGCAAAGCACCTTTTATTTTTTTCAAGATTGTTGGAAGGAAACTATCCTGATACATCAAGATTGATTCCGAATGAAAGCAAAACGGATGTCACTGTCAACACAAAGGAATTTTTACATGCTATTGATCGTGCTTCCCTTTTAGCACGCGAAGGCAGAAATAATGTGGTTAAGCTTTCTACCATTGAGGGAGGAATCATTGAAATCTCCTCAAATACTCCAGAAATTGGGAAGGTTGTCGAAGAAATCCAAAGTGAATCGATTGAGGGAGAAGATTTAAAAATTTCTTTCAGTGCTAAATACATGATGGATGCGTTGAAGGCTCTTGAAGGAACGGACATTAGAGTGAGCTTTACTGGGGCGATGCGTCCATTCCTGATCCGCCCGCTTCATGATGAAACGATTTTACAGCTTATCTTGCCGGTAAGAACGTACTAAACATATATAAGCTATTATTCATAGGCCGCCTTTCTTCCACTGGCGGTCTTCTTTTTGACAAACATAAGTTTATTTTTGGTTTCCTTTGTAACTGTTCCGTTTTTTTAGTAAAATAAAGTATTGAGACTTTTTAAGAATAAGGTGATGCGGATGCCTGAAAAAATAAAGCTCGAAGCGGAATTTATAACATTGGGACAGTTCTTGCAGATTGCCGATGTTATTTCTACTGGCGGAATGGCCAAGTGGTTCTTAAGTGAGCATGAAGTGTTTATAAATGGCGAACAGGATCAAAGAAGAGGAAGGAAACTTCGCGCCGGTGACAAAGTCCAAATTCCCGGTATTGGAGAATTTGTGATTACCGAATAGCTAAAGGACGAGAAGTCTTATGTATATTGAAGCATTATCGTTAAAAAACTATCGCAATTATGAAGAGTTATTTATTGAATTTGAAAATAAAGTAAATGTCATATTAGGTGAAAATGCTCAAGGCAAAACCAATGTGATGGAATCCATTTATGTTTTGGCCATGGCTAAGTCCCACCGGACCTCTAATGATAAAGAACTTATTCGCTGGGACGAGGAGTATGCTAAAATAGAGGGTAGGGTTCAAAAACAGTACAGCTCATTGCCTTTACAATTAGTTATTTCAAAAAAGGGAAAAAAAGCACGACTTAATCATATTGAGCAGCAGAAATTAAGCCAGTATGTCGGGAATATGAATGTTGTCATGTTTGCTCCTGAGGATCTTAATTTGGTAAAAGGAAGTCCGCAGGTGCGCAGGCGATTTATTGATATGGAAATTGGCCAGATATCCCCTATTTACTTACATGATATGAGCCAATATCAAAAAATACTTCAACAGCGCAATCATTATCTGAAAATGCTTCAGATAAAAAAACAAACGGACCAAACAATGCTCGAGATCTTAACAGAGCAGTTTATTCAAGTTGCTGTAAAGATTATTGCGAAGAGGTTTGAATTCCTTCACTTGCTTGCAAAATGGGCTGGTCCGATTCATAAAGGGATATCAAGGGGCCTGGAAACACTTGAAATCAACTATAAACCTTCCGTAGAGGTATTAGAAGAACAAGAGTTGTCGAAAATGGTAACATGCTTTGAAGAAAAGTTCGGAAAGGTGAAGACAAAAGAAATCGAACGCGGTACTACCTTATTTGGCCCACATCGGGACGATTTATTGTTTTTCGTAAACGGAAGAGATGTGCAAACGTTCGGATCACAAGGACAGCAGCGGACGACTGCACTGTCGGTAAAGCTCGCTGAAATTGAATTAATTCAGGCGGAAATTGGTGAGTATCCTATTTTACTGTTGGATGATGTGTTGTCGGAATTAGATGATTATCGGCAATCGCATTTATTAAATACCATTCAGGGTAAAGTTCAAACCTTTGTTACCACAACCAGTGTTGATGGCATAGACCACCAGACATTAAAGGAAGCCTCAACCTTCCAGGTTTCGTCCGGTATTATTCAGAAAGTAGATTGAGGTGGAACATGTATATTCATATCGGGGAAGATCTCAATATTAGGGCAAAGGATATTATCTCCATATTGGACAAAGATAGTGTGAAAAATTCTGAATTGGCTGGGGAATTCCTGCAGCGGCATCAGGATAAGGTCATCAACCTCTCAAAAAATCCTTTTAAATCAGTTGTGATTACATTTGACAAAGTGTATTTGTCCCCGATAGCCTCCGGAACGTTAAAAAGACGTTCCAGCCAAATGCATTTACAAGAATTTTAATAGTATAATAATTTTTCAAAAAAATAAGGATTTATTTGGCAGAAAGTGCAGGTGAATCAAGTGACAATGGATCAAAAAGCAGTTCAGGAGCAGGCATATGATGCCAATCAGATACAAGTGTTGGAGGGCCTAGAGGCTGTAAGGAAAAGACCGGGTATGTACATCGGTTCAACAAGCGGCAAAGGGCTTCACCATCTTGTTTGGGAAATCGTTGATAATAGTATTGACGAGGCACTTGCAGGTTACTGTGACGAAATCAATGTCACGATTGAAGAAGATAACAGCATTACGGTAACGGATAACGGGCGCGGTATTCCAGTCGACATCCAAGAAAAAATGGGCAGACCTGCCGTTGAGGTCATTATGACAGTTCTCCATGCCGGAGGAAAGTTTGGCGGCGGAGGTTATAAGGTTTCAGGCGGACTGCACGGTGTTGGTGCATCGGTTGTTAATGCCCTATCTACTGAGCTTGAAGTCTATGTACATCGCGACGGCAAAATTCACGAAATAAAATTTGAACGCGGCAATGTCGCTTCTGAACTAAAGGTGGTCGGAACAACCGACAAAACCGGAACCATCACCCATTTTAGGCCGGACGGAGAAATTTTTACAGAAACACTTGAGTATGAATTTGACATTCTGGCAACACGCCTTCGTGAACTTGCATTCCTTAACCGAGGAATCAAAATCACCATAGAAGATAAGCGTGTCGAAAATAAACGCAATGAGTATCATTATGAGGGCGGAATTAAATCCTATGTGGAGCATTTAAACCGGACAAAAGAGGTCATTCTTGAAGAGCCTATCTACATGGAGGGTGAAAAGGATGGAATCAGCGTTGAGGTTGCCCTGCAATACAATGAAGGCTATACAGATAACATCTACTCATTCGCCAATAATATTCATACGTACGAAGGCGGAACCCACGAATCTGGTTTTAAAACGGCATTAACGAGGGTTATTAACGATTATGCTAGGAAAAACAATCTGATTAAAGAAAGCGATGCAAACCTTTCCGGTGAGGATGTTCGCGAAGGCCTGACAGCGATTGTTTCGATTAAGCATCCGGACCCGCAATTTGAGGGGCAAACGAAAACGAAACTCGGAAATTCTGAAGTCAGGGCGATAACAGATACCGTTTTTGCTCAGCATTTTGAAAAGTTCTTGTTAGAAAATCCGATGGTTGCTAAAAAGATTGTCGATAAAGGTCTAATGGCGGCAAGAGCAAGGCTCGCTGCCAAAAAGGCAAGGGAATTGACCCGCCGCAAGAGTGCACTAGAAGTATCTAGTTTACCCGGGAAATTGGCGGACTGCTCTTCTAAAGACCCATCGGAAAGCGAATTGTATATCGTTGAGGGTGACTCAGCGGGTGGATCGGCGAAACAAGGACGCGACCGTCATTTCCAAGCAATCCTGCCGCTTCGCGGTAAGATTCTGAACGTTGAAAAGGCTCGTCTTGATCGGATTCTTTCCAATAATGAAGTCCGGGCAATGATTACAGCCATTGGCACTGGGATTGGTGAGGATTTTGATATTGGAAAAGCCCGCTATCATAAAGTCATCATCATGACAGATGCGGACGTCGATGGCGCCCATATTCGTACGCTGCTGCTGACCTTCTTTTACCGCTATATGAGGAAAATTATTGAAGCGGGTTATGTATATATCGCCCAGCCGCCTCTTTACAAAGTGCAGCAGGGGAAACGGATAGAATATGCCTATAATGACAAGGAACTTGACAAGGTTTTTGCCGAGCTGCCAAGCCAGCCTAAGCCTAATATTCAGCGCTATAAAGGTTTGGGAGAAATGAATCCTGAACAGTTATGGGAAACAACCATGGATCCAGGTTCGAGAACGATGCTTCAGGTAAGTCTTGAAGATGCGATCGAAGCGGATGACACCTTCGATATGCTGATGGGGGAAAAGGTTGAACCACGCCGGAACTTTATCGAAGAAAACGCTCAATACGTGAAAAACTTAGATATATAACATAAATGAAAACTCGCCGATTGGCGAGTCCGATAGGACGAAGATAGAGATGTAGTTGTATTTATGCGTTAGGAAATTATAATTTGTGGAAATTTATAATTTCCTATTAGCTAAAAAAAGGGAAAAAGGGTAGAGGTGTCCACTATCCTCCTTTTTTATTTTAGGTGACACCCTAATAGGAGGTACCAATTATGGCTGAAACACCAAATTCTCAGGTAAAAGAAATTAATATTAGCCAAGAAATGAAATCTTCGTTTCTTGACTATGCAATGAGTGTTATCGTTTCACGTGCCCTTCCGGATGTTCGTGATGGCCTGAAGCCGGTTCACCGCCGTATTCTTTATGCTATGCACGATCTAGGAATTCATGCGGACAAACCATATAAAAAGTCAGCCCGTATTGTCGGGGATGTTATTGGTAAGTATCACCCGCATGGTGACTCCGCCGTTTATGAAACAATGGTCCGGATGGCGCAGGATTTCAACTATCGCTACATGCTTGTCGATGGCCACGGGAACTTCGGGTCAGTTGACGGTGATGCAGCTGCGGCGATGCGTTACACTGAATCAAGAATGTCGAAAATCTCAATGGAATTATTAAGAGATATTAACAAAGACACGATTGATTATCAAGATAACTATGATGGTGAGGAAAGAGAACCGGTTGTCTTGCCAGCGCGGTTCCCTAACCTATTAGTGAACGGTACAACCGGAATTGCCGTTGGGATGGCAACCAACATCCCGCCTCATCAGCTTGGTGAGACGATCGATGCGGTCTTGGCTGTCAGCCATGACCCTGACATTACCACTCAGGAGCTGATGGAGATCATCCCGGGGCCTGATTTCCCTACTGGAGGGATCATCTTAGGCCGCAGCGGCATCCGCAAGGCTTATGAAACCGGACGGGGCTCCATTACAATAAGGGCTAAAGTGGAAATTGAGCAGAAGTCTAATGGTAAAGAGGTCATTATTGTTAATGAGCTTCCCTACCAGGTAAATAAGGCAAAACTGATTGAAAAAATAGCAGAGTTGGTCCGTGATAAAAAGATTGATGGCATCACTGACTTGCGCGATGAATCAGACCGCCGCGGAATGCGGATTGTCATTGAAGTTCGTAAGGATGCCAACGCCAATGTTCTGCTGAATAATTTATACAAGCAGACGGCCCTGCAAACCAGCTTTGGAATTAACACCCTAGCACTTGTGAATGGACAGCCAAAGGTGCTAAGCCTAAAGCAATGTTTAGTCTATTATTTAGAGCATCAAAAGGTAGTCATTCGCCGCCGTACTGCATTTGAATTGCGTAAGGCCGAAGCAAGGGCACATATTTTAGAAGGTCTGCGGATCGCACTTGACCATATTGACGCTATCATTACGTTAATCCGCAACTCGCAAACGACAGATATCGCCCGTGAAGGGTTAATGACCCAATTTAATCTTTCAGAAAAACAAGCCCAGGCCATCCTTGATATGCGCTTGCAGCGTTTAACAGGCTTGGAAAGAGAAAAGATTGAAGATGAATATCAGGAGCTTGTAAAACTCATTGCAGAGTTAAAAGCCATTTTAGCGGACGAGGAAAAGGTCCTTGAAATTATCCGCGAAGAACTTCTTGAAATAAAAGAACGTTTCAATGATAAACGCCGCACTGAGATCGCAGCAGGCGGAATTGAAAACATTGAGGATGAGGATTTGATTCCACGCGAAAACATCGTCATCTCATTAACCCATAACGGTTATATTAAGCGTCTCCCTGTCTCCACGTACCGCGCACAAAAACGCGGCGGCCGCGGAATCCAAGGTATGGGCACCAATGAGGATGATTTTGTCGAGCATTTGATCACGACTTCAACCCATGATACGATTCTTTTCTTTACGAATAAGGGGAAGGTCTATCGTTCCAAAGGTTACGAAATTCCGGAGTACGGCCGCACGGCGAAAGGCATTCCGATTATCAATCTGCTGGGTATTGAAAAAGGTGAATGGGTAAACGCAATTATCCCTGTTGAAGAATTTGTGGACGATTGGTTCCTGTTCTTTACCACAAAAGAAGGTGTCTCCAAGCGGTCACCGCTGTCATCGTTTGCCCATATCCGGAATAATGGACTTATCGCCATAAGTCTGCGTGAGGGCGATGAGCTTATCTCTGCCCGTATGACTGATGGCAGCAAGCATATTATTATCGGTACAAAAAAAGGTATGCTGATCCGCTTCCCAGAAACAGATGTCCGTTCGATGGGCCGCACCGCTACAGGGGTAAAAGGCATTACCTTGGACAGTGATGATGAGGTTGTCGGCATGGAAGTGCTTGAGGAAGATAATGAAGTGCTGATCGTAACGAAAAATGGCTACGGGAAGCGGACTGCTGCTTCTGAGTACCGCATTCAAGGCCGCGGCGGGAAAGGTATTAAGACGTGCCATATTACAGATAAGAACGGTGAGCTTGTCTCGATGAGAGCGGTAACCGGCGAAGAGGACTTGATGCTGATTACAACAGGCGGGGTCTTGATTCGTATTGATGTAGCCGGCATTTCCAAAATGGGCCGGAATACACAGGGTGTAAAACTAATCAGCCTTGGCGATGAAAAGAATGAATATGTGGCAACTGTAGCTAAAGTAGAAAAAGAAGAAGTCCAGGAAAATGATAATACAGAGGAAACAGAAGAAGACGCATCAGGTGAAAACTCAGATGTGAATATCAATTCTGATGAAGAATAACATAAACGGAGCACTGTAATAGGTGCTCCGTTTGCTATATTTAACAGTACTTTTGAATTTATTATATTTATATAGTAAAAAAATGATTAAAACTTGTTGACTTTAACTTGGACCGGTGGTATATTTATAAAGTCGCTTCTGAGCGATAGAGAAATTGACCTTT
>NZ_JAGYPE020000063.1:0-3111 GCF_018343545.2 Neobacillus citreus
CGCTTTTTCAAACGGCCGGGAGATTAATAGAATGACCAGCATTTGTATAGATTCTGCAAGGGCACCAAGCAGAAAAGAAGACTTTAGTTTTACATGCTTGTCTTTCTTATGGAAGAATCCTGCCAGAATTCCGGTGAGAATCGTGGCAAGCCCGCATGATATGGCTGTAAACCCACCTAATGTAAAGCGGTGCAGCCCGGCAATTAATCCGGCGCCAATGCCGACACGATAGCCACCCAGAAGCCCTCCTAAAACGACACCAATGACCCGGGAATTGGCGATCGCCTCATCCGAATTAAGCTCAGAGATCCAGCGATTAAATTGGAAACTATTTGTATTAAGTGTCAGTCCCGAATACGTGCCGATAATCCCAAAGAAGCCAAAGAAGGCAATCGCAAGCACTTGTTGTTTTCGATTCAATTCCTCCCGATAAATCATGTCGCGAAAGAAAGGGAATCTTGTCAACACAAACGCTATCATCACAAGGATTCCAAGCCGCTCTACCATCGTAACTAATAATTCAAACATGGAAATCCTCCTTTTTTAGTGCTCTCTAAGAATATCCACCTTTCTCCTATTGTAACAGTATTAATAATATTCGTAATTATTTTTAAAGGAAAGTGCTAGACAACGGTCAATTTGTTATAAATACCTTTCCATCATTTTATAGTAAAAATTTTTTCTATTAATGTTTTTAATAAAAACCGCTAGATTACAAGAATGAAAGCGTTTAACCATTTTTGTGAATAGAAATAAGATTCTAAAAATTCAGTTCGAAATCTTTACATTGAAATAATATTAGTATTTAATAGATATATATAACTAATTTTGTCGAAAAATAGGGGGAAAGACGGACATGAGAAAAATCCTTAATAAGTCGTTTCTGCTGTTTACTGTTCTTTTACTTGTTGTCTTAACAGCATGCAGTAATAATTCAGAAACTTCTGGCAAAAAGGGCGATACAAAAGAAAGCGGCAAGGCCGTGGAAGCAAAAATCGGTGTTGTTTCCTATTTAACTGGACCTGGTGCAGCTTACGGTGAAGCTATTACTAACGGTTTTAATTTAGCGAAAAAAGAGATTAATGCAAAAGGCGATGTCAAAATCGACCTTGTTGTTGAAGACTCAGCAGGTAAGCAGGAACAAGCTCTATCTGCAGCTCAAAAGTTAATGAGTGACGATAGTATTGTAGCCTTATTGGGACCTACATTAAGTACAGAAATGAATGTAGTCGGGCCTGAGGCAGACTTGAATGGTATTCCAATCATGGGTACATCTACTACTGCTGAAGGAATCCCACAAATCGGGGACTATGTATTTAGAAACTCACTGCCAGAGGCACTAGCGATTCCTGCAGCAGTGAAAAAAGCGGTTGATAAATATAAAGTCAAAAAAGTGGCTATTCTTTACGGAAATGATGATGTGTTTACAAAATCCGGTTATGACACGATGAAAAAGACAGCTGAAAAAATGAAGCTTGATGTAGTAACAACTGAAACCTTCCAAAAGGGTCAGGCTGACTATAATGCACAATTAACAAAAATTAAGGGCCTTCAGCCGGACTTAATTCTATGTTCCGCTCTATATAATGAAGGTGCTGTTATTATGGACCAGGCCCGCAAACTGGGCATTGATGTACCATTTGTCGGCGGTAACGGCTTTAACTCTCCACAGGTTATTCAAATTGCCGGACAGGCTGCTGATGGACTGATTGTGGCAACTCCTTGGTTTGGCGATAAGCAAGATCCAAAGGTTCAAGAGTTCGTGAAAAAGTATGAATCCGAATATGGCAAGAAGCCAGACCAATTCGCAGCACAGGCATATGATGCCCTTTATATCATGGCTGAAGCACTAAAAAATGCAGGCGAAGCGGACCGCGATGCACTGCGGGATTCTCTTGCTGAAATTAAAGATTTCCCTGGGATCCTTGGTAAATTCTCCTTTGACAAGGATGGAGACGTTGTAATGGATCCAACCGTTCTTATTATCAAGGACGGGAAGTTCCAAATTTTCGAATAAGCTTGAACGTTCGATAGTTTGAAGGATATCAAACAGAACAATGAATCACTACTATCAGCTGCTCCCCGCTACAGGCTGCCAAAGCCTAAAGGCGGGGGGCTTTAATTACTACTACTGGTTTTTGAAAAAATGGAGTTAGAGGGTGAGATGTTTTGCTATTAGAACAGCTAATAAATGGAATCACACTAGGAAGCATCTATGCCATCGTTGCCCTTGGATTTACGCTGGTTTTTGGAGTTCTTGGCATCATTAATATGGCGCATGGCGAAATCTTTATGTTTGGCGCTTTTGTAGGCGTCATGGTCACAAGTACATTGGGTTGGCCGATTTGGATGGCATTTCTAGCTGCAATTATTGTCACCGCAATTTTAGGCTATATGCTTGAGCGATTTGCCTTAAGACCGCTTCGCGGAAAAAAAGGCGTCTCGCACCTTGCCCCATTAATCAGCACAATCGGGGTATCGATTTTACTGGAAAATCTATCGCATCACTTATTTGGAGCCGGTAACCATCCATTTAAAAATGCGTTTGCTGAAATACATTTTACAATTGGTTCTATCACCATCTATGTGGTGCAAATTGTCATTTTTGTGATTTCAGTTGTGTTAATGATGGCTCTTTCGTATTGGCTGTCCAAAACAAGAGCAGGGAAAGCCCTCCGTGCGACAGCAGAAAATTTGGATACAGCTAGTATCCTTGGTGTCAATACGAGACAGATCATCACTTTAACAGTCGTGATGGCATCCGCGATGGGCGGAATTGCCGGTATTCTTGTTGGGATGGCGTTTAACTCCGTTAACCCGCAAATGGGCTTATCGATGGGGCTTAAAGGGCTTGCCATCATTATCCTTGGTGGAATGGGCAATGTAAAAGGCGCTATGGCTGGCGGATTGATTCTTGGATTAGCCGAAACGCTCATTGTTGCTTATGGAGATTCAGGATATCGGGATGCTATTGCATTCCTCGCAATCATCGTGATTCTTTTAATCCGGCCGCAGGGACTATTCGGCCAAAAGACATCTGAGGGAAGGCCGTGATGATATGCTTGGAGACTTTTTAAATCCATACTACCTTCAAGTCGCTTCGTTTATTAT